>CAJUSE010000020.1 GCA_910588975.1 uncultured Oscillospiraceae bacterium
AGCACAGCCCTGTGCGAACATATCATCACCATCGAGAAGAGCTGTCTGCTGAACCACCTGGGGACCATCGTGAATACGGACGCTGAGTGCCAGCTCGATGACGCTCTCCGGGTCAGCATCGGGCTGAAGGCATAAAAAGAGCAGCCCCGCCTCCCGAAGGAGCCGAAGCCGCTACATGATCTGCAACTTCATTGTAGCATAATTCCTTGAGAAGTCAAGAGGAGGCAAGGGCATGAAGAAACAATCTGGTAGCACCACACTCACCGCTGAACAGCGCCGGGAAATCATCGGTATGGCTTCTCAGGTCGCCATAGAGCAGTACCAAAAGGCAGCCGAGCGAGCGAAGCAGACTGCCAGGGACAAGCGCCTCCACAACACGAAGCTGTTGATGGAGAAGTACCGGAGCTTTGTCATCCACAGCAAGACCGCCGTCCACGAAGCGTCCCAGGTCGAAGATGACTTTGACCTGGATGACCTGCTGGAGCTCATGGACTGCGGAACCGGGGACAAAGAGCTGGCCGTCACCAGCGTCCGGGAGAGCGCAGCCCGCACCCGTATCCTGGTCCACCACATCGACCGGATGTTGGATTACTTCAAGTACCGCTGCGACCACTCCTCGAAGCCGGAGGACGCCAGGAGATACCGCATCGTCTACTACTCCTACCTCGCAGAGGAAGCGGAGCAGAAGACGTTTCAGGAGCTCGCAGAAGACGAGAACGTGGACATCAGCACCATCTATCGGGACCACAAAGCCGCCCTCCGCCAGTTGAGCGCCCTGATTTTTGGATACTTCGAGTAGCCCTGCGAAAATCGTGCCATTGACACGCAAAACTACGATATGGTAGGCTGTAAAGCGAAAAAGACCGCAGAGGCGTAACGGCCCCTGCGGTCTCCCTTTACCTCCTGATTTTGTGCATTTCGTCAAAAGTGCTAAATTCGGGGGGGGGGGGGTAACTTCTTGTTGTATATTATATACAATACCCTCTCTTTGCCTCTCAGCAGCAGCCTCGGCCAGCTTTCGGATGGCCTCTTGGAAGGAAGCCATGTCCTTATCTCCGGCAAGGGCTCGAAGGTCTATGTAGAGATACTGCGGCGAGTCCCAGATGAGCTTCTGGGCATAGTGCTGGGCCCGGCCCGGCATATCCGTCAGCAGCTCACGGATGGCGGCCTCGGTCCAGCTCCCGCCCAGGTAGTTTGCCACGTCCGGTACGCACACATCGAAAGTGCATAGCGGGCGATCCGACTTCCGCCAGAAGCTCACAGTGAATAGCCTTACCTCGCCGGCCCTGGCAAAGAACGTGGGGAATTTGGTCCCCCGCCTGTGTTCGCACACCAGACCAATGCTGGTGGCATAGGACTTTAGAGTATCGGCCACCGGTATGGCGTCCTGCCGCCCCTCGGCAAGCAAGAAGGCCGAGAAGTTGGCAGCGTTCCACTCCACATTCCGGGCAGGTGTTCGCTTTGTCTTCAGCGGGGTCTCGCCCACCACGCTGGAGGTCAGCATCGTCGCCTCCTCGGTTTTGTACTGCCGCAGCTCCACGCCGTACACCTCGATGCCCTCCATGTTCCGGTCCATGAACTCGATTAGGGTCTTCAGGGTGGAGGGGATACGATCCGCAGCAAAGACCAGTTTCACCCTCTCAGCCTTCAGGCAGTTTGCCACCTGCATCCAGAACTCGTCCGTGTCGTATGCCTCGAGGGTCCCCGGCTCATCGTTGTTCTGGCGGAACAGCTCCCTTAGCTCGTCAGCGTCCCAGGCCGACACCCTGGAGGCGTAGTCAAGCATCTGGGCCACCACCTCACGGCGGGTCCTGGTGTCGGTGCTCCGCTTCACCTCGACCAGCACCGGGACCCCGCTCTGGTCCACAAGCAGATGGTCCAGGAAGTAGGCGTTGGAGCTGTCGTCGCCCTCGGATACCTCAAACTCCCTCGCTACCAGCATCAGCCGGGAGCCGTCCGGGTCCGCATCCCTCAGCAGTAGGCCGGGGTTGTCGGCGATGATCTTCTGGAGGATGTCCTCGGAGTCGTAGCGGTGTTCGCTCATCCCCACCGCCCGGTCCCCGGACATGAAATACAGATTTGCGCCCATGGCAGGTCTCCTTTCGTAAACAATCTGTTAATGCGGCTAAACTCGATTGACGCTGGCGGAACCCTTGTGGGACAATGGATTTAAGGAGGTAAAAGGAACCGGCCACCGCTGCTGGAACAGCGACGACCGGCGGGGCCCGATAATCGAGCTCAGTCACAGTTTGATTATAACACCAGCGGGCTCCTTGTCAATCGGAGAAAACGTAAGAAAGGAGCTTGGAAATGAGCGTATCGCAGATATTGCAGGTCATCGTCATCGTGACCGATACCCTGTCGGACGCCACCGTGGGACCTCTCGATAAAGAGAAGGTTGCCGGCGCTGTTGGCATCCTGGGTATGCTGGAAGATACCCTGATGGCCCAAGCGAACGGAGGGATGGAAAATGCGTGAAGTGTCCATCCGGGAGCTGGGGCACTCCCAGTACCTCGTGTCCTACGGCGGCAAGTTCTCCTTCCGGGCGGCGGTCGAGAACGGGGTGAGCTACGTTGGCCTGTCCGATCTGGCCGGGTGCTGCGGGTACACCTCCGGGACGAAGATGGCCCAGCGCACCAACGTCCCCAAGGTCAAGATTGATGTCAGGCACCGGGACGGCCGCATGGTGGGCAAGACATCGCCCATGTGGTTCCTGGCGATAGACGATGCCGTCCAGTTTGTCCAGGAACGGGCCGTAGACGATGGCTTCAGGAGATGGTTCATCGGCTACGCTGACACCCTGTGGAAGCTGCCTACATCCGTCCAGAACGATACCGCCCCCGCATCCACCCGCCCGGCGCAGGGTAAGCCCAAGGTGCCGGAAGCGAAGCCGAACACCGGCGTGAATATCTCCCCGGAGCTGATAGACCGCATCATCGTCGATCTGCTGGCTCTGAAGCAGGGGATGACATCAGCGTAACACCTACCCCCAGGGGGCCGGCCGCAAGGCCGGCTCTCTCACGTTTTATAGGAGGAAGCACAATGGAGAAGCGTATTGAACGCTGCACGATGAGGGCCGGGGACATCAAGACCGGGTTCGGGAACCCCCGGAAAATCATCCGCAACAAGATGGATGAGCTGGAGCAGAGCTTTGAGATGTTCGGGGACTTCGGCATCTACCTCATCGACGAGCAGGATAACATCATCGCCGGCAACCAGCGGCTCAAGGTCGTCCTGCGGAAGTATGGCCCGGACGTGGAGCTGGACTGTAAGAGGCTCATCGGCTACACCGAAGCGGAGCTGCGGGCCATCAACATCAAGGACAACACCCACGCCGGAGAGTGGGACCTGGACCTCCTGGCCGACTGGACGGCTGACCTGACCCTGGACCTGGGCATCGACCCGAAGGAGGCCAAGAAGAACCCGGAAGAGATGACTGTCAAGGATATGGAGCTGATCCGCTACGAGAAGTACGACTACGTTCTCATCGTCTGCCGGAACGAAATCGACTATAAGAACCTCCAGCGGGCCCTCGGCCTGGAGAAGCGGAAGATGATTGTCTCGCAGAAGCGCAAAATCCAGGCACGGGCCGTCTGGTTCGATGACATCAAGGCCCAAATCGTTCCAAAGGAAGAAATGCAGGAAAGTGAGGATGTATAAGTATGAAAGTGGTCATCACCGGCTGCGGCCGGCACAGCAAGAGCTTAGTCCAGTCCCTCAAGAACAACGTGGACGGCAGGGAGGTTGAGGTCATCGGCATCAACAACAGCCCCGCCAACATCCTGCGGTCCGATGTGGATGAGGCCATCATCGCCCCGTCCATCACGGACCCGGACTACATCGACTGGCTCCTGGACCTCTGTACCAGGAAGAAGGTCGATGTCATCCTTCCGTACATCACGGCGGAGCTGCCCATCCTGGCGGCCAACCGGGAGAAGCTGGAGTCCGAGGGCACGAAGGTGTCCGTGGCCTCGGAGCGAACCCTCATGGTGGCGAACGACAAGGTGGAGCTGGCCCGTATGTTCCCAAAGGTCATGCCAAGGCAGACGGTGGTCCGGTCGTCTGCCGAAGTCCTCAGCTTCGCCCGGAGCATCGGATATTACACCGGTACGCCGCTCTGCTGCAAGCTGGCCGATAAGTGCGGCGGCACCGGCTTTGCCATCCTGGACGAGAAGAAGTACCTGTACATCGGCTCCTTCAACAAGATGGGCGTGAGCCGCTACATCAGCATCGACCAGCTCTGCGAGATCGCCGACAAGGTGGATGTTGACATCATTCTCCAGGAATATGTGGCCGGCACCGATTACAGCGTATGTATCCTGGCAAACAAAGGCAGGGTGGAGCTCGAATGTGGTTTTGTCGGATATGCCATGGAGTACGGCGCTGTAACTCAGGGGGAAATCGTGAAGAACGAAATGGCCTATGATTTTTGCAGAGCCATCACGAAGGTCCTGGAACTTGATGGTAATGCCTGTTTTGACTTCATACTCCGCACGAAAGATAACACTCCCCTTGAGGTATGCAGCCCGGTCCTGCTGGAGTGCAACCCCCGCATCAGCGCCACCATCCCCTTCATCGCCAAGGCCGGCGCCGATCTGGTCTACCTGCGCTGCAAGCAGCTCCTCGGCGAGCCCATCGACACGAACATCTCCTTCGACTACGGACTGAAGATGGTGAAATACTATGACGCCCACTACTACCGCTGAGAAGCCGGAGAACTTCGGCATCTACTGTATGTCCATGAGCCGGTGGGATGCCATCATGACCAAGCGCCTGTTTGAATACTGCACCTATGTCGTCAGGGAGGAACAGGCCGAGAAGTACCGGGCCGCCGGGGTGGACGACCTCCTTATCATCCCGGCGGGCGCCGTCCATGACTTCATGACCACCTTCTACTGGATTATCGAGAACACGCCGGAGGATGTCATCTGCATCGTGGATGACGACGTGAAGGTCATGTGCTACCGGAACGATAAGCGGTATCCCATCGTGGACAGCGACGGGAACCCGGACGTGGAGACGGCCACCATGGAGTGCGAGCGCATCGGGCAGCTCCTCTCGGACCTGGGCCTGGGGCTCGCCTTCGACAACCCCAACTACGCATCCTACATCTACGACCGGGAGTTTGGCTTCAAGGGTATGCCGGGACACATCCGATGGGTGAACAAGGCCGGCTTCAAGGCCAAGCTGAATGAGGAGGACCCGGCCACCAGCGATATTGACATGGCTATGCAGGAGCTCCTCCTGAACCGTATCATCCTGCTGCCGAAGTATTACTGTACCACGGCCCTGATGGACACCAACGCCGGGTCCGCCGAGGCCAGACGAGAGCACATCGACATGACGATTGCCATGCACAATAAATGGGGAGTGTATTATGAGTACGACTATCGAAAGAATATTGCACGAATTGGAGTCAAGAGATAGGGGCCCGTCCACGCCCCTCTACATCGTAAGCGAGGAAATCCTCAAGGATAACATCGACGCCATGAACCGGGCCTTCTTCAGCCGGTTCGACAGGTTCATCCTGGGATACTCCTACAAGACCAACTACGCCAAAGATGTCCTCCGTATGGTCCACCAGGAAGGCGGCTATGCGGAGGTCGTTTCGCCCATGGAACTGGACCACGCCCGCACGTTCGTCGATGACAGCAAGATCATCTACAACGGCGTCATCCGGGATGTCGAGGGCAAGGTGGAACTGGCCGCCCACGGGGGCATCGTGAACGTGGAGAACCTGACGGAGCTCCAAGACATGGACGCCCACGCTGACCGCATGGGCCTGGACATCCAGGTGGGCATCCGGGTCAACCTCCGGCTGTCTGGGGCCGAGTTCTCCCGCTTCGGTATCGAGGTCAATACAAATACCCTGGAGGAGCTGTCCTCGCTCAAACACATCGAAATCACGGGCATCCACTGTCACATCACGAAGAGCCGGGCCCTGAGCTTCTGGCGGGAGAAAGCTGAGAAGATGGCCCGAATCGCCAAGCAGCTCGGAGCTAAGTACATCGACTTCGGCGGGAATATGTACGGTCCGATGAACCCGGCCCTGGCCGCACAGTTCTTCGGCTACATCCCATGCTTCCAGGACTATGCCGACTGCCTGTACGATGAGCTGTCGCAGCTCTTCTCCGACGAGGATATGCCTACCGTCATTGTCGAGCCGGGTACGCCGATCATCTCCAACGCCCAGTCCTACCTCACGACCGTCACCGACATCAAGACCGTGGCCGGGAAGACCGTCTGCACCCTGGACGGGAAGAGCCTGGATGTCACGATGATAGGCGACTCCGGTAAGCAGTTCCCGTTCTACGTCGTCAGCAGGGGGGAAGGCCATGTGGAGGACGCCGCCATGTATGGCTGCACCTGCCTGGAGCCAGACAAGTTCGCCGACGGGTACTCCGGCCCCCTGAGCGTCGGAGATTACGTCCTGTTTGACAACATCGGCTCCTACTCCAACACGCTGGCCCCCCGGTTCATCCAGGGGGTCCCTGCCATGGCAAGGTTCAGCCGGAACGGTAAGCTCAGATTCACGAAGCTGATGGACTCCAGCAGGACCGTATTCGGAGAGTACCTGTGAGCCCGTGAACAAATTGTTAAATGGTCACAATTCGATTGACGTTCGGCCGCCTCATGTGGGACAATAAAGTTACGGAAAATCCCACAAATCCGTATGAAACCAAAGAAATGGAGGCCGAAGATATGGAATTGACCACGACGCATGGATACAATCTGTACGACATCTCCTCGATGTTGCAGAAGGCGATCCGGCGGGCGGATGTGTACCACGCAGCATATGCCGCAGCGGAGATGCACCCGAAGTTCCGCACCTACCTGTGGAAGCGGCTGCTCACCGTGTCCGCCGAGGATTGCTACGGCATCATCACCAAGGAAATCATCGCCCTGCAACAGGCGGACGAGTTCGTGAACGGCAAGAAGGGCGACAACTGGCTCTTCATCGCCAAGGCCGTCACGCTCCTCTGCATGGCCCGGAAGAACCGGGACGCCGACTATGTTACCTGCAACTTCATGTGCCCCGACCGGAACCTCAGCCCCGAGGAAATCAAAGAGTTCGACTTCAACGAGCTCCACGCCACCTGCCAGCTCCCCGATTGGGTGTACGACGTTCACACCCGTACCGGGAAGATGATGGGCAAGACCAAGATCGACATGATACGGGACGAGCAAGCTGCCCTCACCCCCCACCAAACCAGCCTGTTTGATGATGGGGACTGGGGGCAGTTTGTGGAGTCTGAGCGGGCGGAGGGTCACATGAGCCGGAGAGAAGAGGCCCAGTACAAACCATTCGCCGCCGGCAAGAAGCGGTACTACTGATGGGAGGGGTCAACGTGGCAGAGCCGATTAAGAAGACCGACATCGTTCGGGGACTGGTGTCCGATGGGGATATGAAGAAGGCCCTGTCCATCGCCAAGGACTTTCGCCTGGGCATCACGAAGGCGCAGCGCAGCGCCATGACCAAAGCCTATGAGTGCATGGTTCACCCGGCGTTCTACATCTCCATCGGAACCGACATCCCCACGGCCATTCAGGAGGGCGTTACGGTCCTTACTGAGCTGTATGGATAACTCTACATCCATGTGAATATCGACGTTTCTACGGCCTCTCATGGTCATCCATGAGGGGCCTTTTCATGTCCGCAGAAGAGAGGTGGTGATGTGGCTAACCCGAAGGGGAATCCTCAGAACCTACAACCGGTCCGAACCAAGGAAGAAGCGAAAAAGCGGGGAGCTGCCGGCGGGAAGAAGAGCGGGGCGGCCAGACGGAAGAAACGGGACGCTCGACAGGCCATCCGGTATGTCCTGGACATGGCTGCTACGGGCAAGCTCGATGAGAAGCTGGAGGGCCTCGGATTTGATGAAGAGGACCGCACCAACATGACCGGCCTGACCGTCGCCATGATGATGAGGGCGGCCAGCGGCGATGTTTCGGCCTACAAAGCCCTGATGGACTACGGCGGCTTCCACCCGGACCAGAAGCTCAAGGAACGGGAGAGCCGGGCCCGTGTTTCTTCGATGGAAACCTCCACAAGAAGAGATACTGGTATGCTGGCCCCAACCGGAGGCATGGATGATGGTGAAGAAGCGGGAGATACCATCATCTACATACCAGAAATCGAGAAGGACGGTGAATGACCATGGCTACACGGATACTCAGGCCACAGCCTGGGCCGCAGGAGCGGTTCCTTGCGTCTTCCGCAGATGTAGTAGTCTACGGTGGAGCAGCCGGTGGAGGAAAGACCTACGGATTGCTCCTGTCCGCCCTTCGGTATAAAAATGTCAGGGGATATAACTGCACAGTGTTCAGAAAGACCTACAAACAGGTATTCTCTCCAGGTGGCCTATGGGATGAGACTCTTGATATGTACCACGGGATACGGGGCGCACAGTCCAGAATATCCAACGGAGAGTGGCGCTTCACCGATAAACGTGGGTATATCACATCAAGGGTGCTGTTCAAACACATTGGCAGCGACGATGAGCTACACGATTATCAGGGAAGCCAGATTTGCGGATTGTGCTTCGACGAGCTCACCCATTTCACCGAACACCAATTTTTCTATATGTTCTCCCGAAACCGCTCCGTCTGTGGTGTAAAGCCCTTTGTCCGGGCAACCTGCAACCCTGACGCCGATAGCTGGGTCGCCACATTCATTGAATGGTGGATTGACCAAAAAACCGGTTATCCCATCCCGGAACGTAGCGGCAAGGTTAGATGGATGATCCGCCGCAACAACATCATCCACTGGGCAGATAGTAAGTCGGAGCTGATTGAGCAATTCAATCTCGTAACGGAAGAGGAGCTACATGAACCGAAGAGCGTCACGTTCATCGCCAGCTCCGTCTATGACAACAAGATACTGCTGAAGCAGGACCCCGGATACCTCGCCAACCTGAAGGCCCTGGCCCTCGTGGAGCAGGAACGGCTCCTCCATGGCAACTGGAAAATCAAGCCCGCCGCCGGCCTATTCTTCAAGCGGACGCAGGTGGGGGAGATGCTCCAGAACGTCCCCCTGGATGTGGTCAAGTGGGTACGGGCCTGGGACCTCGCTGCTACGTCGGAAGACGAGGGAGGCAACCCCGCCTACACCGCCGGCGTCCTCATGGGCAAGCGCAGCAACGGCCGGTACGTCATCGCCAACGTGGTCAATGTACGGCTCTCCGCCTCGGAGGTACGCCAGACCGTAAAGATGAACGCTGCCATGGACATCGCCCGGTACAGGCGGGTCCGGGTCAGGCTCCCGCAGGACCCCGGCCAAGCCGGTAAGGATCAGGCTCAGAGCTACATCAAGTTCATGGCCGGGTACGATGTCTGCGCCATCGCTGAGAGCGGTAGCAAGGAAGCACGAGCTGAGCCCGTTGCCGCCCAGTGGCAAGCGGGCAATTTCGATGTTGTCATCGGTGACTGGAACGAAGAGTATTTTGCCCAGCTTGAGAGCTTCCCCGCCAGCCGGTACAAGGACATGGTGGATGCCACCAGCTCGGCCTTTGCGGAGATTGAAAACGTATTCGATATTGGAGGGCTTATCACATGAGTAATGAAATCCGTCAGGATGGCTATGTCAACCTGATGAACAAGTGGGGGACCAGCCAGGACGCCTCGGAGGGCTACCGCTTCCAGCGGGAGCTCGTCACGCCCGATATGGAGTTGACCACCCTCTACACCGATAACGGCCTGTTCACGAAAATCATCGACGCCCCGGCGGAGGAGGCCCTGAAGCAAGGCTTTGACCTGGGGTTGAACAACCCGGACATCGAGAAGTTCGTCTCCCGGTCCCTGGACGATCTGCGGTGGGAGGAACACGCCGCCACCGCCATGAAGTGGTCACGGCTCTACGGCGGCTCCATCATCGTCATGCTGATTGATGATGGCCGGGGCCTGGAGGAACCGCTCAACTGGAAGAACATCCGCAGCATCGACGAGCTGCACGTCTTCGAGCGTCCCGTGGTCTGGCCCGACTACAACAGCCTGTATGCCGGGGACATCAGAAACTACCGGGGGCGGCGCAGGGGCGGCGGCTTCATGCAGCCCCAGTTCTACGATGTCTCCAGTATCTACGGTACGTTCCGGGTCCATGCCAGCCGGTGTCTGGTCTTCCGCAACGGCGTGGTCCCTGAGAGTGTGGGCAACGAGAATTACCGGTACTGGGGCACCCCGGAGTACATCCGCCTCCGTCGGGCCATCCAGGATACCATCACGGCGCACAGCAACGGCCCGAAGCTGCTGGAGCGCAGCGTCCAGGCTGTCTACAAGATGAAGGGTCTGGCCCAGCTCCTTGCCTCCGCGCTCGGCGAAAACCAAGCCCTGAAGCGCCTGGAGCTCATCGACCTCGCCCGTGGCATGATGAACACCATCGCCATTGACGCTGACGGAGAGGACTATGGCTTCCAGACGTTCCAGTTCTCCGGGGTCAAGGATGTCATCGACGCCACCTGCAATATGCTGTCTGCCCTGACGAACATCCCGCAGACCATCCTCTTCGGTCGGGCCCCCGCCGGGGAAAACTCCACCGGAGAGAGTGACATGGAAAACTGGTACAGCTTCGTCGGTCGCCTCCAGCGGCTCACGGTTCGCCCGGTTCTGCTGAACCTGCTGGATGTCATCTTCATAGCGGGCAGGGCCAGCGGGGAAATCGAGGAGGAGCCGGACTACGAGCTGAAGTTCAACCCGCTCTGGACCATGAGCGACACGGAGAAGGCCACGGTGGACAAGACCAAGGCAGATACCTCCTACGTCAAAGCGCAGACCGCCCAGATTTATGTAGGGTTGCAATCTCTCGACCCGTCCGAGGTCCGTGGGGCCCTGGCAGACAGCGGAGAGTTCCAGGTGGAAGACATCCTGGACGGCATCCCGCCGGAAGAGCTGCTCCTGGAGCCCCAGGATGACACCACAATGGATTTGTCGGAGGACCAACCACCTACACCGGAATATGGTCTTCCGCCTGTTCCTGAGCCTCCCAAGACTAACCAGGACGCTTCCGATGGCCCGCCCAAAACCACCGGAAAGGGCGTGGGGGTCCTGGTAGTCCGTGACGGGAAAATCCTCACCGGCCTCCGCCGGACTGAAGGTACGTTCTGCGGGCCCGGCGGCCACATTGAGGACGGAGAGACCCCGGAGCAAGCTGCACTCAGGGAAACGCAGGAAGAGTTCGGCATCACCCCCACGGAGCTCATCCACATCGGAAGCACCAGCGGGGCGGCAAAGCCGTACTTGCCCTCGGAGATTTACCTCTGCACCGAGTATGACGGAGCTCCGAAGGCGGACGGCGATGAGATGGAGTTCGCTCAGTTCATGGAACCGGCGAAGGTCATGAACCTGATTGAAGCTAGTGTGGCCTTCCCTCCGTTCGCTGAGTCCATGAAATTGCTATTAAACGCATTGGAGGATAACGCATGAAAAGGTCTGAGTACGTCCAGTTTATGGAATCGTCCGGGTTTACCCGCTTAGAAGCCGAGAAGATGGCGGGTTATGCTCTTCTCGACTTTAGCAGTTTCGATGCTGCCTACGAATACTACTTCCACAGCGAGAAGTTTTGGAGAGGGATGGTATACGAGGGGCACAGGAAAGCAAGGAGGGTCTTTTTCCGGTCTCGCTCTAAACGCTACATGGCGTCATACAAGACACGTTTCGTCTCACCCATCAAATTACCCACCTGAAGGTGCCGGGAAGAATCCTGGCACCTTCTACGCATTAACTGGGTGGTTCCAGCAATCACACACCAACAACGCCCGTCAGGCAGGAGGCAGTCACATGAACAACCTCATCCACCATCAAGCCACCAGGGATGTGCTCAAGTCCCGTTTCGGCAGCCATAAGCGGCTCCGGTGTAAGACCACCCTCCAATACCCCGTGAGCGTTGAGCGGGAATACCAGCGGATTACAAACGCCTATACGAAGCTCCTGAACGACACCCTCAAAAGGCACCTGCCTGAGATACGGGCAGCAGCCAGCATGGAAGAGGCCACCCGTCACGATGACATCGGGGATTTGGTCAGCATCGTTCAGCAATCCTTCCTGGATATGGGCGTGGAGCTGGACAACAGCACCCACCGCTTCGGCCTCCGGGAGAAAGTGGAGCGTATGGCCCACCTCACCCGTAAGCTCACCATCAAGGAGTGGAAGCGGGCGATCCGGGCCACGCTGGGCATCGACATCCTGGATGACTACTACCTGGGGGAGTTTTACCGGGAGGCCCTGACCCGGTGGGTAGACCAGAACGTCAACCTCATCAAGACCATCCCGAAGAGCACCCTGGGGGATATGCAGAATATCGTCCTGGACGGCTTCAGGAACGGCAGAAGCACGAAGTCCATCATCCAGGAAATCCAGGATGTCTATGGGCAGACCAAACGCCACGCCCGCCTCATCGCAAGGGACCAGATTGGAAAGCTCAACGGTGAGCTGACCAAGAAGCAGCAGGAGGACGCCGGCGTGGAGGAGTACGAGTGGTCGGACTCCGGTGATGGCCGGGTCCGGGACAGCCACAAGCACTTGAACAAGAAACGCTTCAGGTGGAGCGATCCGCCAATCGTAGATGCCAAGACAGGTAGGCGCTGTCACCCCGGCCAGGACTATCAATGCCGGTGTGTGGCCCTGCCTGTTTTTGACATAGAGACCATTGACCTTCCGTTTGCAGGGAAAGGGGGTAAGTCAGCATGAAGAAGTTTTTGTCGTGACCCGACAGAGCAGGACAGGCAGAAAGGAGGAACGAGCAAAGTGGAACCCCCTGTTCTCAAGCGTGTCGAGCGTCTGGACAGCATCCCGCTCAGCGATACCTACTGGACCGAGGAAGGCTATCTGATTGATAAGCCCATCGTCACGTCCGTGGGTATCTTTGAGTACCGGAACCCCGACGGCAGCACCCGAAGGGAGCTGCGCTTGCCGGAGCACGTCTTCGACAAGGACAGCCTTGCCAGCTACCGGGGCAAGCCGGTCATCCTCACCCATCGGGCGGGAAGCGTGGACAAAGACAACGTGGACCGGGAGCACATCGGCACGATCCTGTCTGAGGGCATGGCGGACGGCGATGATGTTCGTGTGGAAATCATCATCCATGACACGGACATCATCAAGCAGACCGGTCTCCGAGAGCTCTCCCTGGGCTACTCGCTCGACCTGGACGAGACCCCCGGCACCTGGAACGGCCAGCACTACGACGCTATCCAGACGAACATCCGCATCAACCATTTGGCCCTCGTCGATAAGGCGAGAGCCGGAGAACAAGCCCGGCTGAACATCGACAGCCGGGACGAAAATTCAGAAGGAGGAACCAATATGGACCCCAAGTACGATCTGACCCCCGAGGAGATGGACGAAGCTGTCCGGCAGTTCAAGGCCCGGCGGGCCGACGGCAGCGACCCGGCCCCCGCTGAGCCCAAGAAGGACGGCGGCGACCCGCCCGACAAGAAGACCGACGGCGGCGACAGCAACACCGACGGCAACGAGCCCAAGAAGGATGGCGGCGATGCCCCCGGCAGCAACACCGACGGCGGCGATCCCGTGAAGATGGTCAAGGACCGCCGGGACGGGCGCAAGGCCGACGGCGCCCCCAAGGACACCGAGAGCGCCAAGAAGGTCATCGCTCAGCAGGACGCCGACATCGACGCTCTGCTGAAGGTCATCGAGCAGATGAAGGCCAAGAGCGACTTCGACTCCGCCCCCGCCGTGAAGAAGGACGGTGAGGACTGTGCCAAGACCGACGGCGGCGACAAGGGCAAGGCCATGAACGCCGATTCCGTGGACGCCATCGTCCAGGAGCGCATCAGCCTTCTCCGCCTGGGCGACCGGCTGAACCTGGACGGCACCGATGCCATGACCATCCCCCAGCTCAAGCGGGCCATCATCAAGGCTGTGAAGCCCACCCTGCGGCTGGACGGCCAGAGCGAGGTCTACATCGACGCCGCCTTCGCCATCGCCCGTGACGAGGTGGAGGCCCGCAAGGGCACCGAGTACCAGCGCCGGCAGATGTTCAACACGGACTCTGCCCCGAGGAAGGCTCCCGAGCCCGCCGGTGCCACCGCCCGGCGCAACCAGATGATCGAGGACATGGATGGAGGTAACGAGTAATGAGCATTTGGACTGAGTACAACAACAGGACCCCCGCAGGTGTGGCCGGCGGCCTCTATGACCTGACCGACCACGCCGTTGACTCCTTCCGCATCGACGCTGCGGACGGCAAGGTCAAGTTCGGCATGGGCGTCGTGGCGGGCACCACCCCCGGCACCGACGTGACCATCCCCACGGCTGACAGCACCATGGACAAGTTCATGGGCGTCGTCATGAACGGCGGCTCCAACGAGATGGACATGAACGGCGTCATCGTCGTCCGCAACAGCTCCACTCAGAGCATCATGCGTCACGGTCGGGTCTGGGCTCGGCTGGCTGCTGAGGCTGAGCCCGCCTATGGCGATCAGGTCCACCTCATCACCAGCGGGGACGACGCCGGCTGCTTCGGCACCACCGGCGGCATCGCCATCAACGCCCGGTTCATCACCACGGCCCAGAACGGCATCGCCGCCATCGAGCTGTATAACCAGCTCAACGCAGCTCCCGCCGCCAGCGGTAACTAATCGGAGATAGGAGGAAAAGACACTATGAGCAAGATGAGATACGACGCCAATATGCCGTCCAAGACCTATGACTACGCCGATGAGCGGGCGCTGCGGGCCTCCAACATCCCGTCCACCCTGGCGAGCTCCCCCGCCATGCGGTTCGACAGCGAGGAGGATGCCAGCGTCTTCTTCGCCCGTGAGCTGGACTACATCAAGTCCAAGGCTTACGACAAGCGGTATCCCGAGTTCACCGCCCTCCAGATGTTCCCCGTCACCCATGAGGTGCCGGAGGGGGCCGAGAGCTTCACCTACTACGGCTACGAGCGGACCGGCATGGCGAAAATCATCAGCAACTACGCCACTGACCTGCCCCGTGTGGACGTGAAGGGCGAGATGAAGACCGGCTACGTCAAGAGCATCGGCGACAGCTACGGCTACAACGTCCAGGAGATGAGGGCCTCCCGCATGGCCGGCAAGTCCCTGGACAGCCGTCGTGCGGACTCCGCCCGCTACCACATCGACCGGCTGACCAATACCCTCATCTGGGTCGGCGACAAGGCCAACAAGCTGGTGGGCATCCTGTCCGATGACAACGACATCCCCGTCTACACCCTGACCCCCGGCGCCAAGACCAACAAGACCTCTTGGCTGGAGAAGGACCCCGATGAGATCGTCGAGGATGTCAAGTCCTGGCTGACCCAGATGGAGCTCTCCACCCAGGGCGTCGAGAAGGCTGACCGGCTGGGCATCCCCTCCGATGTCTACATCGCCCTGTCCCTGCGGCGCATCGAGAGCACCGAGAGCTCCGTCCTGAAGTACCTCCAGGACAACCTTCCCGGCATCAAGATCGTCGCCTGTCACGAGCTCAACTCCACCAGCGTGGACACCAACCCCTACGCCAAGGCCGCCGGCTCCGCCACCCCCGGCCAGGGCGTCGGCATCCTCTACAAGTATGATGCCGATAAGATGTCCGCCGAAATCCCCATGCCCTTCCTCCAGCACCCCGCCCAGTACAAGAACCTGGAGGTCGAGATCATGTGCGAGGCCCGTGTCGCCGGCGCTGTCATCTACTACCCCATGTCCGCCATGATTATCGTGGGCATCTGAGAAGGAGGAAATTGAAATGCTGCTCAAGAACAACAGTCAGAAGGTCATCCACGTCGGCAGCGTGATGATCCTGCCCGAAGAGGCCAAGCACGTTGATGATAGCCTGTCCACCGCTCCTGCGGTGGCGGCTCTCATCTCCCGCAAGGCCCTGGCCGTCGTCAAGGCCCCTGCCAAGGAGACCGCCGGCGAGGAGCCCGGCAGCGAGCCCCCTGCCGACGATGGCAAGAAGCCCCTGTCCCGGATGAACAAGCGGGAGCTCACGGAGGAGTGCCTGAAGCTGGGCCTGGACATCCTGGAGGACGACACCAAGGAGACCCTGGCCGAGAAAATCCGGGCCGCCACCGCCGAGTAAGGAGGGCCAGCTATGGCTAAAGCCAGGACCCCGGCCAAGTTTAAGGCCGTAGTGCCCATCCTCGACATCTTCCGCATTTTGGCCGCAGAGTTCGCTTCGGTCGAGGACCCCACGGTTCTCCAGTGGATTGACCTCACAACCCCCATGGTCAGTCGGAAGCAGTTCGGGAACCTGTATGAACAGGCCGTGGCGCTCCTGGCTGCCCACCGGATGAAGATTGCTGGCTGCGGGGAGGATCAGTCCGCCGGGGAAGGCGGGCTCCAGCTCGGTATCGGGGACACCCTTCGGGTAAGCAGTTACTCGGAGGGTGAAACTTCCATCTCGTTCAACAGCTCCGCAGCCAGTACGCTCTCGGACGCTGAGCTGACCCTCACGGCCTACGGTATGCAATACCTGTCCCTGCGCCGCATGGTCATCATGCCAATCCGGTGCTCCGGGGAGGGAAGGCGATGAGCGGCGGTCACGACCGGCTCACCCCGGAAGGCCGCCGGTTCCTGGCCGAGCTGGAGAAGATGAAGCGCCTGGAGGTCAGGGTCGGCTATCAGGCTGGCGAGGCCACCGACGACGAAGGTGTCGATATGTGCGACATCGCCCTATGGAACGAGCTGGGCACGAGTGGGGCTCACCCCATACCGGCCCGGCCGTTCCTTCGCCAGAGTGTTGATGGTAACGAGGACAAAATCAGAGCGCATTGTGCGCAACAGGCCAGGGCCATAGCCCGTGGTGGCACCGCCGAGGAAGCCCTGAAGAAAATCGGCATCCACATGAAGGGCATCGTCCAGAAGACCATCAAGGAAGGCTCCTTCGTTCCCAACGCTCCGTCCACCATCAGGAAGAAGGGCTCGGATAAGCCCCTGATTGATACCGGCCGGCTCCGCCAGTCGGTGAATTACCACATCAAGCCGAAGGGAGGAGGATGACCATGGGCGGCCTGAATATTTTCCGCCGCAAGTACACCGTCCGCAGGTTCGGCCCCCAGGAAGATGTCCCCGGCGGCTACACCACGGCACCGTATGAGGATGTGGTCACGTTCCTCAACGTCCAGCCCCTCTCCACCAAAGAGCTCCTGGCCCTGCCGGAGGGGGAGCGCAGCACCAAGCGGGTCAAGGCGTTCGGGGACCTCCAGCTCACCGCAGCGGACCAGTACCAGGGCATCCCTGGAGACTGGCTGTTTTACCGTGGGTCGTGGTACAAATGCGTGTCGGCGTTCCCGTGGGACCATACGATGCTGGCCCATTGCAGGTCCGAGTTCGCCATCATCCCGGAAGGGGAGCTGCCGGACAACGTAGAGCCCCCCGGCGGGTACACGAAGGAGGAAGAGTGATGGATGTCAAGGAAGCCCGCAGTCTCATCTATGAGCTGCTGGGCGTTTTCTATTCCAAGGCCAGTGTCAAACACTCCAAGCAACCGAACACGGTCAAATCCAAGCCCCCTCTCGTGACCCTCACGACGATTTCGGTGAAGCGGCCACTCAATCCCCCTCAGAAGGTCATCGACGGCATCATGGTCAGTTACTACCCTACCAGGATGGCCCTCCAAATCGACCTCTGCACGAAGGGGGCTCCCGTGGAGCAGCGTCCCGGCTTTATCGTCCCGGCGGAGAACACCGCCCTGAGTGATCTGCTGGAGTTCGCCAACTTCGTCGCCTCGGACTATGCCGTGAATTGGTGCCACCAGCACGATGTTTCAATCGTCCTGACCGGAGAGGCTCACGACACGTCGGAGCTCATCAACGATGCCAGCTACCAGTTCCGGGCAACCATGGAGCTGGCGATGAATTTCACCCAGAAGGCCGTCGGTTACACCGCCATGCTGGACCCGTCCAGCATCAAGCACAGCTCCGCCCCCGGCGAGACCCCTGGTGGCCCCGGAACCCCCGGCACCCCTGGTACACCCAGCACACCAGATACCCCCGTCATCCCCGATACAGACCCGGACGAGGCGGAGGATGTCTACATCGAACCGGTCTTCGTTCCTTCTGCCAGCGGCGGGGCAAACGAAGAGCTGGCGAAGGAAACCCTCGGCTACTTCACGTCGGCCGAAATCACCAACAAGGAGGAAAAGTAGAAAATGGGAAACAATCTCGACCGAATTGTCACTGTTTCTATCGACATCGCATCGCCCATCATCGACAGCAACAGCTTCGACAATCTTCTCATCTTCGGCCCCGCCCCGGCCAAGGCGGACCATAAGGCCCCCGCCGTGGGGGTCTACAACAGCCTGGAGGAGGTCACAGGCACCGGCTACGTTGCCGTTGGCAAGGACGCCGACATCGTGGGCGTGGCCGCCCGTATCGCCTTCTCCCAGAGCCCGTCCCCGTCCAAGGTGTTCATCGGGACCCTGGCGGAGGATGGCGACCTCGCTTCCACCCTGGATGGGCTCCTGGGTATGAACGGCTGGTATGTCATCTGCCCCGTCGGACTCTCGGAGGAGCAGCTCAACACCGTCATCGAGTGGACAGAGGCCCAGAAGAAGATGTGCGGCTTTGCCTCGTATAAGCCGGCCACCGCTTCCCAGACCATTTACCAGCGCAGCTTCGGTATGTACTGCAAGGAGAGCGACGATCAGGCTGACGCTGATGTCTCCCAGGCCAACCAGTGTATCGCCGTCGGCTGGACCGCCAAGTGCCTGAATTACCACGCTGGCAAGGAGACCTGGGCCCACAAGACCATCAACGGCGTCGCTCCGTCCTCGCTCACCAGTACGCAGATTGCCGCTCTGGAGGCCGGCAACATCAGCTACTTCATCACGACCGCCTCCAAGAACATCAGCTACCAGGGCAAGACCCTGGCCGGCGAGTGGATCGACACCATCCGCTTCCGGGACTGGCTGGAGAACGATATGCAGGTCCGGGTGGCGAATCTGTTTATCACGAACCCGAAAATCCCCTACACGGACAAGGGTATCGGGCTCATCCAGAACCAGATGATCGCCTCCCTGAAGTCCGGCGTCTACTACGAGGGCATCGCCCCCGACGAGTACGACGAGGACGGGAACCTCATCCCCGGCTTCACCACCCACGTCCCCCTGTCCGCCAACCTGACCGCCTCGCAGAAGGCGTCCCGCAAGCTGACGGACTGCAACTTCACGGCCCGGCTGGCCGGTGCCATCCACTTCACGGAAATCAAGGGCACCCTGACCTACAACCTGTAAGGAGGTAAGAACCAGCTATGACTAAGACTTATGACCCTCGCCTCGTCACCATGTCCTTTGGCAGCCACATCGTCACCGGCTTTGCGGATGACTCTCATATCACCATCGAGGCGAACGGCGACGGCATTACCAAGAAGGTGGGGTGCGACGGGGAAGTGGCCCGAGCCCTTCCCACCGACCGCACCCACAAGGTCAAGTGCGTCCTGCTTCAGACTTCCGACAGCAACAGCGTTTTTCAGGCTGCCTACAAGCGGGACCTGGAGACCGGGGAGGGCAAGGCTCCTCTCCTTATCAAGGACCTGAAGGGCGGTCTGCTGTATAGCTCTGAGGAAGCCTGGATCACCAAGGACGCCACCCGCACCCGTGGCAAGGACACCAACAACAATGAGTGGGAGTTCGACAGCGGCTCCGATGATCTCGACGAATAAGGGGAGGGATAGACAATGAAGCAGCAGGACGCTACTCCGGTACTGGTCGGCGACACCACGTTCTACATCCGTCCGTTCCCCGCCTTCAAATCCGCCAACATCTTCGGCCAGCTCACCAAGACCATCACCCCCGTCGCTGGCGGTCTCTTGTCCCTGGTCGGTGGCACCGGCGACGAGAAGAGCGTTTTCGACCTCAATCTGGAAGAGGCGGCTCCGGCTTTGGCCGGGGCCGTTTCTGGTCTCTCCGGCACCGTGGTGGAGACCCTGCTCCGGCAGCTCTTGGTTGACTACGGCAACATCGCCTATGACGACCCGGAGACCGGGGCTACCCCGAAGCTGACCATGGACAAGGCTAACGAGCTGTTCTGTGGCGAGGTCCAGGATATGTTCATCCTGGCAGTGGAGGTCATCAAGGTCAACTACAACGGTTTTTTCAAGAAGCTCGCCGCCCAGTTTGGCTCTGCCATCGCCAAGTTCAAGGACCTGATGGCGGCGAGTTCAGCCAGTACGGAGACTTCGATGCCTCCCAGTTCGGAGAGTTAGAGCTCCGAATGTACTCCCTCATCAAAGCGAAACTGGCAACGATGTGGGAGCTGAAGAACGTCTACACCCTGGACGAGGCCCTGAAGCTCTATGCTCTGTACTGCATGGAGCTGGATGTGGAGCGTTGCAGGGCGGACGACGCTCAGGCAGAACGAGACAGGAGGAGGTGAGCCATGCGCTGTGACTATCCGTGACATAATGATCCTGCTGGGCTTCGACGTTGATGAGCAGTCCCAGAACGAAGCTGAGAACAGCGTCAAGAACCTGAAAAACATGGCTACCAAGGCCCTGGGCGCCATTGGCGTGGCCTTCTCCGTAGCTGGTGCAGCATCCTTCATCAAAGATTGCGTGTCCGTGGCATCTGAGGTGGAGGAGATGCAGAATAAGTTCGATGTCGTTTTCCAGGGGATGACCGACGAGGTGGAAGCGTGGGCTCAGTCCTACTCCGACGCCATCGGTCGGAACAAGAATGACATCAAGACCTATCTGGCCGACCAGCAGAATTTGTTGGTCGGCTTCGGCATGACCCGGCAGGAGGGCGCTGAGCTGTCCAAGCAGATGACCACGCTGGCCCTGGACCTCGCTTCCTTCGCCAACCTGGACGAGACGGCCGCCGTGAACAACATGACCAAAGCTGTTATGGGCGAGTCCGAGGCGGCCAAGGCCCTGGGTGCTGTCCTTAACGATGACACGAGGGCAAGAGCTATGCAAGCTATGGGGCTGTCCGGCACCTACGAGAAGCTGGACCAGCTCACGAAGATGCAGGTCAACTACAACGCCATCCTCGCTCAGAGCCCAGACGCCATCGGAGACTGCGAACGCAGCCTCGGCTCCTACAAGAGCACCGTCGTTCAGTTCCAATCCAAGCTGAAGGAAATCAAGACACTCGTGGGTCAGTTCTTCATGCCCACATTCCAAAAGGTCATCAGCTTCGGAGCGAAGGGCCTCACGGTATTGCGGGACGGGGTGCAGAAGCTAAATGACTTCGCCTCCAAGATAGGTGGGGCCGAGAAAATCATCGGCGTCCTGGGCGTGACCATCGGGGCCACGCTCGCCATCGTCAACTTCCAGAAAATCTCCAACGGCCTCAAGCTGATCGGGAAAGGGCTCAGCAACGTCAACCTGAAGGTATTCGCCATCGCAGCCGTCGTGCTCATGCTGGCCCTCATCGTGCAGGACTTCATCGCCTTCATGAATGGGGACAACAGCGTGATAGGCGCTCTCTTTGAGAAGGCCGGTATCGACGCTGACGAGGCCAGAGCCACTATCCAGAAGGCATGGAGCACCATCAAGGACTTCCTGCTGTCGATATGGGGGACCCTCCAGGGGGCGGCCCAGGCTATATTCGGAGCCCTGTCCGACTGGTGGGCCGAGAACGGCGAGGCGGTTAAGGAGACACTTCTGGGCATCTGGAAGGCCATCGTCGGAGCGGCCAAGCAGATTTTCGGTGCGCTGTCCGGCTGGTGGAAGGAGAACGGGGCCCAAGTCATGGAAACCTTCTCCAAGCTGTGGGAAGGCATCAAGCAGCTCTGCGAGACCCTGTGGAACGCCCTGGTATCTGCGGCTCAGACCATCTTCGGGGCCCTGAAAGTCTTCTGGGACACCTGGGGCTCTACCATCATCGCCGTGTTCAGCATCCTATGGAATACCCTCATCTCGCTCATCCAGCCGTTCCTCGACTACCTATCGGCCCTCATCGACTTCCTGGCGAACGTCTTCACTGGCAACTGGGAAGGGGCCTGGAACGCCATCAAGGACATGGCTGCGGCGGCGTGGGAAATGCTCGTTACCATCCTCAGCGGTGCATGGGACACCATCACCACCATCTGGGGAGCGGTCATCGACTTCTTCGCCGGTATCTTCCAGGGCGTTTGGGATGTCATCGTGGAAAAGGTCACTGGCATCAAAGACGCCATCGTGAACGGCTTCCAGGCCGCCATCGACTGGATTACAGCCCTGCCCGAGCAAGCCCTGAAATGGGGCTCCGACATCGTGGACAACATCGTCAACGGCATCACCGGGGCGGTGGGCAAGGTCGGAGAGGCCGTCAAGGGTGTGGCCGACAAGATTAAGTCCTTCCTCGGCTTCTCTGAGCCGGAGGACGGCCCCCTGAGTGACTTCCACACCTATATGCCCGATATGATTGACCTGATGACCCAGGGCATCGCAGCGGGGAAGGAACGGGTCCGCAGCGCCGTCGAGGAGATCGCCGCAGGTATGTCCGACGGTATGAACCTCGAAGACAACAGCGGCTCCGTCACCGGCATGGTGGGCAACCTGCTGGGCGGCATCAAGGCGGCCAAGACCAAGGCGAACGAAATGCTGGGCTCCATGAACGACGACGGCATGACCTTCAACCCGAAAATTGCCATTGAAAGCTCCGACCTTGGAAACTGCATCTCCGCCGGTATCGCTGCGGCAAAGGGCAAGGCATCTGATTTCCTGGGCTCCATTTCCGGCAATATGCCGGAAGGTATTGACTTTGATATTCCCGATGTAGCCAGCATGATTACCCAGGGCATCGCAGCAGGGAAAGAAAAGCTCAATGGTCTGCTTCAGGGCTTCGACGGGGGTCTCTCGTTTATGACCCAGGCCAATGTGGTTCAGCCTGAAACCGTGTCCAAGGTCGGCGGCGGCAACGACAGCAAATCCGTCAGCATCACGCAGAACGTCAACATCGACAACCAGTTCAACGGGGACCGGGCGGGCCAGGAGAAGAGCTCGGAGGCTATGGACAAGGCCGCCGACGACTCCACCAGTGAGATGGCTCGGGCCCTGCAATTCGCAAGGGGGTGACAGGGTATGGGAAGAGCTATGCAGCCCGTGAGTGTGGACGGCATCGAGTTCGACGCCCTCATGAGCTCGACCGAAGCGTATGACGCCACCGTCCCGGAGTATTCGGTAGAGACCGGCTTTGCCGTCAGCGACACCATCATCCTGTCCCCGGAAGCCCTGGACATGACCCTGCTGGTCAGCAACAGGCCCGTGACCTGGGCCAAGCGGTTCGGCAATTCGGGCGACCGGGTGGCGGAAGTGGTGAAGCGGCTCAAATCCCTGTACTTCCAGAAGAAGCTCATCACCGTCACCACCAGTTCCGAGACCTACACCGACATGGCTATCCTCAGCCTCAGCATCCCTAAGACCAACGCCATGATGGAGGCCATGGAAATCCCCATCAAGTTCAAGAAGGTCCGGGTCACGGCCACGAAAACGGCCACCATCCCGGACAGCTATGGAAAGAGCGGCGCCTCCGCCGCCTCCGCCGGGACCGCCAGCACATCCAAGGGGTCCAGCGGGGGCGGCTCGGGCTCCGGCTCTGGATCAGGCTCCAATTCCGGCGGGGGCTCGTCCGGCGGCAGCCAGAAGTCAGGGTCCATCCTGTACTCCGCCGCCGCCGGCATGGGCCTCATGAAGTGAGGTGCGGTATGGACTATATCATCATCGAGGTCCCCGATATGAACGATAGCGTGTCCCGCATCGTCCTGAACGGGAAGCAGTACCTCATCCGCTTCACCTACAATGACACCGGCGGCTACTGGAGCTTCGGCCTGTCCGATGCCCTGGGCGAGCCCATCGTCATGGGCGTGAAGGTCGTCCCCCGGTTCCCCCTCAATGTGTTCTACTACGGCGTGGCCGAGCTGCCCATGGGCGTCTTCGGTGTCATGACCGAGCTGGACAAGGTGGGCCGGGCGGATTTTAGGGAAGGCCGGGCCAGCTTCATCTTCGCCCCGGTCCAGTAATTTCTTCCGTGGATTTTCCGTGGGACATCCTGCGGACGGTCCAAACGTCGTCCAACACGGCATCCGCCACAAATCCATCCATCATCCCGAAAAAGCGTGGTGGTAGGGGAAAAGGGCATCTCAGCCATAGAGGGTGAGCGAGACAGGCCAAAACCTGAAAATCTCGCTCATCCTACCTTTTTCTCCGTTTTTCGTACCCTTTTGATTTTTGTCCCACGTCTCGTCCGCACGACCGTCCGCAGGACATCCGGTGGAAATCCGCTCGTAACCAAACCAAACCTAACCATAACCCTTTATATAGAAAGAAAATTATTAAAAGAAAGCCGAGCAAAGGAGGCGACAGCCTTGCAAAACTTCGACCGCCAGTACCGCCTAATCGCTGGTCAGGCCGGACAGGTAGGCTTCGAGATAGGGGAAGGGCCAACACCCCTCCATGTCTCCTTTTCCTTCCAGAAAGCGGACCTCAAGAGCCAGAACACCGGCAAGGTCTCCATCTGGAACCTGAACCCCCAGCACCTCGCAGAGCTCAGCAAGGACGATTGCGTGGTATCCCTGAAGGCGGGGTACGGCTCCGTCATTCCCCTCATCTTCACCGGGGTCGTCACCTACACCAGCACGTCGCTGGACGGGGCGGATCGCTGCACCCAGCTTGAGTTGGTGGACAACCGCATCGAGGTCCGGGACACCTACGTCTCCGTCTCCTACTCCGGCACCGTTAATACGAAGACCCTCATCCAGGACGCAGCCGACCAGATGGGCGTGGCCGTCACGTTCTCCTACAACGCCGAGTTCGTGGACCTGCCCAACGGCTTCAGCTTCGTTGGCCCGGCCAAGGATGTCCTGACCAAGGCTTGTGATTGCAGCAGCCTTCAGTGGTCGATACAGAATGGCGTCCTCCAGGTCAAAAAGCCTGGGGATGTCATGTCGAAGGAGGTCTACGTCCTGAGCCCGGACACCGGGCTCCTGGGCATCCCGAAGCAGATACAGGTATCCGATGACAAGGACACCTCGAAGGCCCAGCACGGGTGGGACGTGGAGTACCTGATGAACGCAGCTATCAACATCGACGATTATGTCAAGCTGGAGAGCAAGATGGTCACGGGCTTCTTCCGGGTCTACTCGCTGGAAATCGAGGGGGATAACGTGGAGGGCTCCTGGACCTGTACGGCCCGGCTTCTGGAGGTGAGCGGCTGATATGATGCAAGAGCTCGTTGAACGGCTCCAGCAGATGGCGGAGGGCGCCGTCAACTGTATCCACACGGCCATCCCTGGCTCCATCGTGGACTTCGACCCGGCAACCTGCCTCGCCACGGTGTCCCCGAAGATGAAGTACACCAAACCGGACGGGAGCAAGATGGACTACCCGAATATCGCCGGGGTCCCCGTCTACTTCCCGCAGGGGGCGGGCCAGAAGGCATCCATCGCCTACCCGGTAAAGCCGGGGGATGGGTGCATCCTCTTCGCCGCCGAGCAGTCGCTTGACTTCTGGATGTATGGCCGGGAGACCGCCACCAATCTGCGGTACGACCTGACCAACAGCATCGCCCTGGTGGGCCTCTTCGTCAAGCCTGGGCCCGGCGTCCAGAAGGCTTGTGATGAGAACGCCGTGGTCATCAAGGCTGAGAGCACCACGGTCACGATAAAACCCAGCGGCGTGGTCATCGACGGGGATGTAACTATCAACGGCAGCCTGACCACCAAGGGCGGAACCGTCAACCTAAATTAGCGGAAGGAGGTAATGACCATGAACGCTACACGGCAAGGGGACTGCTGCACCGGTCACGACGCTTGCCCGCCGGTCCCCCTGGTGGAGTACAGCTCCGATGTCAAAATCAACGGCCGTGGCGCTGGCCGGGTCGGAGACCATTACGCCTCCCATGGCTGCGTCTCCCACCCCGGCCACCAGGACGTGATTGCCGCCGGCAGCTCCTCAGTCTTCATCAACGGCCGCCCGGCGGCCCGCATCGGCGATGCCGTTTCCATCGGAGGCTCTGTCCAGGATGGGAGCGGCGACGTGTTTATCGGGGGGTGATCCGTATGGTGGACTTCAAAATCACGCCAGACGGGGACCTGGAAATCACCCCCGTGGGGGACATCGTTCCGACCGAGAGCGTCGCTCAGGCTGTCCTCATCCGCCTCAAATGGTTCCTGGCCGAGTGGCGGCTGGGGCCAACCCTGGGCTTCCCGTACTTCGAGGAGGTGTTCATCAAGAACCCGAACCTGACGAAAATCCGCTTCCTGCTGCGGGACCTCGTGCTGGGCGTGGAGGGAGTGACCAGCGTCACGAAGGCTGACATCATCCCGGACCCACGCACCAGGGAGGCGGAAATCATCGTCGTCTTCACCGTCGAGGATGAAATTTTCCAGAAAGAGGTGAAAATCTGTGCCTGACTATGGCCTGACCCCCAAAGGCCCCAACATCAAGCGGCTGGATGTCATCCTGGAGGAGATGCACAGCTCCTTGACGGAGAAGCTGGGGATAAACACCCGCCAGAACCCCCAATCCCTCCTGAACCACCTTCTGACCAATGTGGCCGATAAGATCGCCGAGCTCTGGGAGTACGGCAGCGACATCTACTACTCCCAGTACCCGGCCACGGCGGAAGGTATCAGCCTGGACAATGCGGCCCAGTACGGGGGCTCCACACGGGGCTCCCCGGCGCCGTCCTACTACCACGTCCTCTGTACCGGCATCGACGGCACC
The DNA here is from genome assembly GCA_910588975.1 of uncultured Oscillospiraceae bacterium. GTDB lineage: Bacteria > Bacillota > Clostridia > Oscillospirales > Oscillospiraceae > Vermiculatibacterium. The sequence continues at coordinate 26,598 of CAJUSE010000020.1, forward strand.
GTCATCCCGTCCGGGACGCTGATTGCCTCCGATACCAACCCGGCTACGCAGCTCGTCATCAGCGAACAGAAGGAGATAACCCGCAGCTCCTTCAACAAAGCAGCCGTCAAGGTCACATCCACGCAGCTCTCCGGCGTCTTCACGGTGGCCCTGAACGGGAACCCATACTCTATCACCCCCACGGGAACCCCGACCGCCACGGACGTTCTAAAAGCTCTATCGGCCGCCATCAACGACGACGCCTTCCTGGTATCCGTCGATGAAGAGGCGGCCCTGCTTCGCATCGAGGCGGTGGATGAGGCTTCTGCCAACGTCCTGCTGCTGTCCGAGAACCTGACCACCGATACCGTGGGCAGCGTCATCACCTTCGCCACCGAAGAGGCGGGGGACATCCTTCTCCCGAACGGCATCATCACGAAAATCGTCAAGGCTGTGCCTGGGCTCCAAAGCGTGGTGAACGTGGGCTCCTACATCGCCGGCCAGCTCACGGAAACCGATACCGAGTTCCGCCAGTCGTATGCGGATAAGATTTTCTCTATGTCCTCCCGGATGCTGGAGAGTATCCGCAGCGCCATCCTGGACAACTGTCAGGGCGTCACATCGGTGGCCCCCTATGAGAACGACTCCAACGAGGTCGATGACATGGGCCGGTGGCCCCACTCCGTCGAGGTCGTGGTGGACGGCGGAGACGCCAACGAAATCGCCCGCCAGATACTCAACACGAAGGCCGGCGGCATCAACACCTTCGGCTCTGTGGAAGTCTCGGTCCCCGGCGAGTACGGCGAAGAGATTACCGTCCGCTTCAACCGCCCGACCTACCTGAAGGTCTGGATGAGGGTGGGCGTCACCATGAGCCGGAGCTCCACGCTGCCGTCCAACTATGCCGACCTCATCAAGGCCGCCATCCTGGACAGGATGGACACGCTGGACACCGGCTCCGATGTCGTCCCGCAGAAGCTCTTCCTGGGTGCCCTGTACTCCACCGTCACCGGCATGGACTACGCAGACATCACCATGGCGGTGGGGGAGAGCAAGCCGGCCACGCTGGACCAGCGCAGCATCACCGTAACGCCCAGGGAACGGGCCATCCTGTCGGAGGAGAGGATCGAGGTGGTCATCAGTGGTTGACTACTTCGCCAGCCTGAAAGCTGACCTCGTGGAGCAGTTCAAGGGCCAGCCGAACATCGAGGCCGTCATGGAGGTCATCGCTGAACAACTCCAGGACGTAGCGGACTTCTATGAGGACCTGCGGACGCAGCGTTCCATCAGCACCGCCGTCGGCTCTCAGCTTGACGGCGTGGGGGACATCGTGGTCCTCAGCCGGGCGGAGGCCGGGGAGCTCTCCAGCTTCGTCAACCCCGGCGAGCCCATCAACGATGAAACCTACCGGAAGTACCTGTTCTACAAGGTCCTGAAGAACACGAACACCTGCACCTACCCAGACCTCATCCGGGCCTTCCGTATGTTCTGGGAGAAGCCCCTGTACTACCACGAGGACCCGGAGTACCCGGCGGTCATGTTCCTGGACGCTGGCATCCTCAGCCCGGAAGACCATGCGGAGAACCTGCTGAGCGCCCCCATCATCAAGGCCGCCGGCGTGGGCATCCACATCACGGCCACCACGGAGTCTCCGCCCATGGAGTCGGAGCTGCACGTCACCCCGGTCATGGGCCGGGGAATGGCTATCACGAAGCTCCCGGAGCTGGAGCCGGAGCTCCCGGCCGCCGTCATCTCCGTCGTCCCGGTCATCGGGCGGGGCCTGAGTATCACGAAGCTCCCGGTCATCGAACCGGACCTGGGGATCGCCGCCGTGGTGGGCCACGCTTCCGCCGCCATGGTCGGCACCATCATGGAGACCCGGCTCCCCACGCTGAAAGACTTTGATACCGAAATCCAGGCGGCCACGGTGGGCCGCTTTTCTGCTGCTTCGCACGGCACCATCATGGAGACAAGACTACCAGAATTGAAGGAGGAATTTGCATGAACCCCATGGTTATTGACCCGATGAACCCCGTTGAGAACGAGAACTACGGCTGCACCACCACCAAGCGGGGGCGGGCCCTGATTGCCAAAATCCTGGCCGAGAAGATGCCCCTCACCCTCACCCGGACCATGGTAGGGTCCGGTATCTGCCCGGATGGGCTGTTTCCCGGCGAGCTCCAGGACCTTGTTGAGCCGGTGGCCGCCGCCACCTCCAACGAGCCCATGTACGACGGCGATACCGTCCACATGACGGTGGAGTACCGGTCCGACCTGAACGGCGGCCTGGACCACGGTTTCTGGATCAGGGAGTTCGGTGTGTTTGCCCGTGACCTGGAGGGGGAAGAGGTGCTGCTGTACTACGGCACCCTGGGGGATTACCCTCAGTGGGTCAGCGCCTACTCCAAGAACGGCATCGACACCCGCCGGTTCCCCATCAGCATCACCGTCGGCGAGGGGGCCACGGTCATCATCGACTACTCCCCGGAGGCGTTCATGACGGCGGAGGACGTGAAGGAATACTGCGTCGTGGTCATGCTGCCCCAGTTCCTCGTGGAGGCCCAGAAGCTCATCGACCTCCACAACGGGGACATGGAGGCCCACCCGTTCCTCCAGAACCTCAATGCTGCCATGGACTCCCGGCTGTCCCTGCTGGAGCTGATGTATAACACCGATGTGTCCGGCAACCCGTTCACCGTCACCTTCGACAGCCTGACCGGGCTGGTGGTTACTGGTGTCTGGAACACCAACCAGAAAAGGCTTGAGTTCTGATGGAGGAAGTAACATTTTCCCGGCCACCGAATGAGCTGTCCTGCATCATCGGGAACCTGTTCACATCGGTGGAGCCACCCTGCGATTTGTGTGACCATGGACGCACGACCGATCTTGTCATTACCGGCATCACCCACAGTCAAAATTATGGGAGGCTGACCATCAAGACCGATTGCTGCATCTTTTACGGCAGGCCCGAAGATTTGGCCGCCGTCATGACCGGGCGCTGCCCGAAAGGAGGATGCGGAAATGGCTGAAAAGGAATACCTGCTTGGCAACAGGGCGAGGGAGCTCCTGCGATACACCAATCAGGCGACAAGGATCGTGTCCGATGATGTCAGCCAGCGTGACGTTCGGGCGATTATCAAGCGTATCGCCGAGCTCGATGACATCCGGGAGGTCAGGTCGGTGTGCTCCGTGGTCACACACCAATTAGACGAAAAGAGCAACGAGGGCTTCACCAAGAGCAAGTTCCGGCTCTACGGCGAGGATATGCGGCAGATTGCCAAGAACATCGTTCGGGATGTCCATTCTGCGAACAATAAGCATTTCCAGACCGAGTATGACGCACGGCTCAAGAAGATAGACGACGTTCTGGACGGCTGCACCCTGCTCCTGGAGTACATCCAGATTTGCGTCGAGGAGCACATCATCAGCGTGAAGAAGTCCGGCGTCTGGACGAAGAAGGTCACGGACGTGAAGTATATGGCCGCCTCCTGGAGAAAGAACGACGGAGGAAGGGCCCGGAAGCTGAGGGAGGAGGCTCAGGCCCAGGCAGACAAGCGGCAGGTCGAGGTCGTGAAGGCTGCGATCCGCCAGTACAACGCCGAGAGGCAGACCCGCCCCACACAGTAGGGATACCCGGCGGTGGCGCCCGCCTTGTATCAAGGGTATGACTCGTTTTCGGCCGCCAACTGGTGGCTCCGCTCCCCGAACACCAACAACTCCAACAACGCTTGGAACGTGAACTCCAATGGCAACTCCAACAACACGAACAACTGCTCGAACTCCTATGGCATCCGCCCCGCTCTGATGGAATGTGAGACGTGTAACCCCCGCAAGGGGGCGAAAGCAGTACGCCATCATCAAAGGGAGTCATATCCTGTCGCCGCTCTGCGCCACGGGGCGACGACGAACACATCACGCCGAGGCCAGCCACCCCCGCCGGGGGTGCCGTTGGCTGCCTGGGGGAAGGAGGGCCGGCGTTAGGCATGAGGGCCGGTCGGGAGCTTCCCCTACACCCCGGCCGGCGGAAGCAAAGGAATGGTTGAATGACCTATCAGGAAATGTGCGCTTTTGACGTGTTGTATGCCGCCTACCTGGAGGCCAGAAGCGGGAAGCGCAAAAAGGTCAGCACCGCCCAGTATGAGGCGAACGCCCTGGCCTGTACCGAGAAGCTGTCCCGTATACTTGCGTCGAAGACCTATATCCCAGGAAAATTCGAGACTTTCTACGTCTACGAGCCGAAGAAGCGGCTCGTCCAGGCCCCGGCGTTCGTGGACAAGGTTGTGCTCCATGCCGTGACCGATAACATCCTGTACGAAGCCGTGACGAAGAGCTTTATCCGTGACAACTACGCCAGCCAGAAGGGAAAAGGAACCCATGACGGTCTGATGCGGCTGAAGCAGTTCATGGTGGACTACTACCGGCAGTACGGCACAGCCGAAGGCTGGGTGCTGAAATGCGATGTCCACCACTTCTTCGCCTCCATCGACCATGACAAGCTGAAGGTGAAGCTGAAGGTCCTGCTTGACCGCCGGGGAGTAGACCCGCAGATTTATGAGCTGCTGTGCATCTACATCGACACCACGGCGGGACTGCCCCTGGGCTACCAGACCAGCCAGCTCCTCGCCCTGCTGTTCCTGGATGAGTTTGACCACATCGTCAAGGAGAAGTACGGCGTCAAGAAGTATGGCCGGTACATGGATGACTTCCTCGCCATCCACCCGTCGAAAGAGTTCCTGAAGAACCTGTTGGCAGACTTCCGGGTGTTTATGGGCAGCTACGGTCTGGAGCTGAACGAGAAGACCGGCATCTTCCCTCTGAGGAACGGCATCGACTTCCTGGGATTCCATAGCTACCTGACCGAGACCGGCGGTGTTGTCCAGAAGCTCCGCAAGGACGGTATCGACAGGATCAAGAAGAACATCAAGATATGGCGGGTCGAGTATCCCGCCGGGAACATCACCAAAGAGAAGATACTCGAAAAGTTCGGTTCATGGGACGCTCATGCGGCCCACGGTGACACTCACGCCTTACGGACGAAGTATGCCAAGCAGGTCGAGGAAATCATCGGCGAGAAGGTTCCCGTCCACCGGAAAATCAACTCGACGAGGGAAGTCAGAGCGAAGCGGCGAGTAAAACAGATGCAGAACATCTACAAGAAGCAGCACAGGGCGCAGGAGCAATCCGGCGCCTTTTCGCCTGTCCCGAGGCCGGCCGACATACCGCCGTGGCAATAAATTTTGAAGGAGGAAAAGACATGGCATCAGTTGCCCTCAGCAGCAAAGCCGTTGGCAGTATCGTCAAGATTAAAGTCAATGGCACCCTGCGGGACTTCATCGTTGTCCAGCAGGGGAAGCCATCGTCCATCTACGACGAGTCCTGCAACGGCACATGGTTGTTGATGAAAGACCTGTACGAGAGCCGCCAGTGGCACAGTTCCAACGTCAACGACTACGCCAACAGTACCATCCGTAGCTATCTGAACAGCACATTTCTGAATCTGATTGACGAGCAAATCCGCAATCAGATTAAGCAGGTGAAAATCCCCTATCGCCCCGGTTCCGGCACCAGTATGACCGTCAACAGCGGGGCGAACGGCCTGAGTGCGAAGATTTTCCTGTTGTCCAACATCGAGGTCGGCGGCCAGACCGATTGGAGCTATATGCCCCATGACGGCGCAAGGCTGGCCTACTTCGAGTACGGCACCGGCACCTCGGCCAACAACAAGCGCCTCGCCTATCTCAACGGCTCGGCCGCCAACTGGTGGCTCCGCTCCCCGTACACCCACGACTCCAACCGCGCTTGGGGCGTGAACTCCAATGGCAACTCCAACAGCACGTACAGCTGCTCGAACTCCTATGGCATCCGCCCCGCTTTGATACTTCCCTCTACACTCTTGGTCTCTGATGACGGCTCCGTGAATACGAACACGGCCCCGACTACGCCCGCCAGCATCGACGTACCCAGCACTATCCAGGGCGGCAGCACGATCACGATTTCCTGGGGGGCCAGCACCGACAAGGAGAGCAACCTGGAGGGGTATATCCTGGAGCGCAGCACCGACGGCGGAAAGTCGTGGTCGCAGATTTACCAGGGCAACAGCCGGAGCACGACCAACACCGTGCCGTTTGGCACGGGGAGCGTGACGTACCGGGTGAAAGCTTATGACAGCGATGGGCTGTCGTCTGGGTACAAGACCAGCGCCCAAGTGACGGTGAAGAACAACACCGCCCCGACCGCCCCGAACGGCATCACGGTCCCGAATACCGTCCTGGGAGGCTCGCCGCTCACCATCACATGGGGAGCGGCGACCGACCAGGACGGTAATTTGTCTGGGTACAGCCTGGAGCGGCAGGTGGACGGCGGAGACTGGGCGCAGGTCTACTCCGGCAACACCCTGAGCTACACCGACACCATCACGAAGGGCTGGGCGAGGGTATCCTACCGGGTCCGGGCCTATGACAGTGACAACGCATACAGCGGCTACGTCACGTCGCAGGAGCGGACGGTGAACAACAACACCGCCCCGGTCATCGTCTGCGCCTCCCCCAGTGGGAGCGACCTGGGGGAGAAGGATGCCGGGTTCATGGTGTCCTACTCCGTCTCCGATGTGGACAGCGATGAGGTCGCTGTGACCGAGGCCATCGACGGCGTGACCAAGCGGACCTACACGGCCACGCTGGACGGTAACAACAGCTTCAACGTCACCGGCGAGTATTTCATGAAGCTGCTGAACGGCAATCACACCCTGACCATCACGGCCAGCGACGGTAAGGCCAGCACCGTCCACACCTTGGTCTTCGCCAAGAAAGTCACCGGGGCCTCCATCACCTTGGAGACGCCCATGTCGGCCGACGACCAGATCAGCATTTGCGTTCTGTCCGTCATCGGCCTCATCCCGGCGGACGCCGAGTACAAGGTCGAGGTCACGAACAACGCCAACGACGAGACCCCGGTGTGGGAGGACTGCACCACCGCCGTGAAGACCGGCGCCAACTACGTCTTTGAGAACAAGACCGCCGCCAATGGTTTCGCCTTCAATTTCCGGCTGACCGCCGAGCGTGGGCCCAGCGGGGAGGGCGGCTACATCAATTCTGTGCAAGGGGGTTTCCAGTAATGGGACTGAAGGTACTGCGCCAGGACTCCGTGAAGGAGAAGCAGAAGGAGAAGACCCGGAAGCAGCTCCAGGAGGAGAACGAGCAGCTCC
>CAJUSE010000021.1 GCA_910588975.1 uncultured Oscillospiraceae bacterium
TCTTGGCCATCAGCTCATCCTTGGTGCGCAGGTTGGTCTTGTCCTCCTCGGGCATGAGCAGGGTGTAGCCCAGGCTGCCCTCGGTGTGGGGGACGATGGTGATCTTCTGCACCGGCTCGGCGTTTTTCTGCTTGTAGGCCACCATGGCGTGGCCCACCTCGTGATAGGCCACCAGCTTCTTCTCAAACTCGGTGAGGACACTGCCCTTCTTCTCGGTGCCGGCAATGACGAACTCAAAGGCGGCCAGCAGGTCCTCCTGGGTCACCAGCTTCCGGCCCTTCCGCACCGCCCGGAGGGCGGCCTCGTTCACCAGGTTGGCAAGGTCTGCCCCCACGCAGCCGGCGGTGGCCAGAGCCACCTTCTTCAGATCCACATCCTCGGCCAGCCTAATCTTCCGTGTGTGGACCTGCAGGGTGGCCAGCCGCCCCGCCAGGTTGGGCCGGTCGATGGTGATCCGCCGGTCGAACCGCCCGGGCCGGAGCAGAGCCTGGTCCAGCACCTCGGGCCGGTTGGTGGCCCCCAGGACGATGACCCCCTTGCCGGCGTCAAAGCCGTCCAGCTCGGCCAGCAGCTGATTGAGGGTCTGCTCCCGCTCATCGTTGCCCCCCATTCGGTTATCACGGCTCTTGCCGATGGTGTCGATCTCGTCGATGAAGATGATACAGGGGGCCATCTTGCTGGCCTCCTTAAAGAGGTCCCGGACCCGGCTGGCGCCTACGCCCACAAACATCTCCACAAAGTCAGAGCCCGAGATGGAGAAGAAGGGCACGTTGGCCTCCCCGGCCACCGCCTTGGCCAGCAGGGTCTTGCCCGTGCCCGGCGGGCCCACCAGCAGGGCGCCCTTGGGCAGCTTTGCCCCGATCTCGGTGTATTTCTGGGGGTTGTGGAGGAAGTCGATGATCTCCACCAAAGACTCCTTGGCCTCGTCCTGGCCGGCCACATCCTTGAAGGTGACCCCGGTGTCCTTCTCCACATAGAGCTTGGCGTTGGACTTGCCCACGCCTCCCATGCCGCCCCCCATCCGGGAGGACATGGTGCGGAACAGCACCATCATCAGCCCCACCATCAGCAGCATGGGCAGGGCGTAGCTGAGCAGCAGGGACACCAGGTAGGACTGGGGGGCCTTGTAGGTCACGCCGTAGTCGTAGACCCCGTTCTCCTCCAGCAGGGGAATGAGGTCGGGGTCGTTCACTGGGGCGCAGTAGTAGGTCAGCGCCTTGGAGCGCACATTCAAAGCGGCCTGGTAGGTCTGCCGGACCTTCTGGTGCTCGGCCTTGAGGGTGTCATACTCCTTCTGGGCGGCCTCGGTGGCCGCCCTGGCGGCATCAATGGCCTGGGTGCGCTCCGCCTTGGCCCCCTCGTCGTCAATGGGGGGCAGACTGCTCAGCTCCAGCTGGGTCTGGGCGGTGGTGGCCTGAAGCAGCACGCTCTCGGCCTGGGTCAGCTTCTCCTCGCTCTGGTGCAGGATGGCCTTCTGGTCGGCCAGCGGGTCGCTCCACCCCCCCGAGGGCTGGTTGTAGGGGGTGGCCAGCACCCCCTTGTCGTCCACCATGGGGTAAATGACGTACTTGTCCGAGGAAATGACCACCTGGGACACCTTGCCCTGGCTCACCATCTGGCGGAACACGCCGTACTCGATCTCCTGGGCGTTGCCCTGGGTGCTCTTGGTGAGCCCGTAGTTGAAAAACAGGGTGACGATCCCCGCCCAGAACAGGGTGACGGCCAGGGCCATGCGGTTGCGGCGCTTGGGATCCTCCGGCCCGCCGCCCCTGCCCTTGGGGTCTTTATTTTGATCGGCCATGGGAGAGCCTCCTTTTATTATAGTAAGAGGTGATGATTTACGTTATCATAGCACGAAAGGCCGAAAAAAACAAGGAAAGGAGAGGTAAACTTTCTGTAAATACCATAGAATGGGACAGGGGGGCTGCCGCCGGGGCAAAGGGCCCTGATTTTCCCGGCGGAGGAGGAAAAAGGCAGATTGTCCATACTTCGAAGTATTTTTTACCAATAGACCTGTCAAAACACACAAAAGCAGAGCTGAAATTTTGGCGGAAAGAACGAAAATCTTCCTTGGGGATGAAAAACAGGTTGACGGAACGATTTTTTGTGGTACTATATTGTTTGTGAACGAATTATGAAGCGGCGTGGCCAAACGGCGATGCCGCCCTTCCCTTGTTAAGGGGCCTTCTCCCGCTGGAGAGGGGGCAAGCATTCGGTTAAAAAGGCGGGCCCGCCTTTTTAATATTGTCCTGTGTTCGGTAAAGCTCCATATAAGAAAAAGGAGGAAAAATCCAATGGCTGAGCAGATTGCCTCTACCAAACAACTTGAGCAGAAGCTCGGGTTCTGGGACCTGCAGGGTTCCGCCATCGGCCAGATCATCGGTGCCGGTATCATGTCTCTGATGCCCGCCGCCATCAACCAGACTGGTCGTTCCGTCGTGTTCTCGTTCCTGATCGCCGCCGTCATTACCTGTGCCGGCGCTATCCCCTACATCTTCCTGTGCTCCTGCGTCCGTCTCCGTGGTGGTATGTACACCCAGATGGGCCTGGTGGCCGGTAAGTTCTTCGCCGGTGTCAATGTGGTCACCTCTCTGCTGGGTCAGTTCGGTCTGGCCATGTACGGCCTGTCTCTGGCCGCTTACATCCGCCCCCTGTTTGGGTGGCCCGAGAGCTCTGAGAAGTGGATCGGCCTGGCCGTTCTCACTATCTTCTTTATCCTGAACATTATGGGCATCGACGCCTTCGCCAAGATTCAGAACGCCCTGGTGGCCATCCTCATCGGCTCTCTGATCATGTTCGGTGTCATGGGTATCACCAAGGTCAACTGGGGCACCTACTTTGACAACTCCGACGGCTACTTCATGATGAACGGTGCTCTGGCCATGTGCCAGGCTGCCGGCCTGCTCACCTTCGCCACCGGCGGTGCCACCATCATCGTGAACTTCTCTGCCGAGGCCAAGAACCCTGTCCGTGACATTCCCCTGGTCATCGTGACCTCCACCCTGTTCGTGGCCTGCATGTACGCTATTCTGGCCTTCGTGGCCGCCGGCGTTCTGCCCGTGCCCGAGATCGGCAACTCCCTGGTGAATGTGGCCAACCACATCCTGCCCACCCCCCTGTACTATGTGTTCATCATCGGTGGTGCCGGCTGCGCTCTGGCCTCCACCCTGAACAACCAGCTGGCCACCTCCACCAAGCCCATCATGGCTATGTGTGACGACGGTTGGCTGCCCCAGTCTTTTGCTTCCCTGAACAAGAAGAAGGTGCCCGTGAAGATTCTGACCTTCTTCTATATTATCGGTGCTATCTTCACTGTCTCCGGCCTGTCCGTTTCCACCCTGGGCAATATGTCCCTGGTACTGGGCGGCATCACCAGCTTTATCCTGGCCATCCGTGTGGCCGCTATCCCCAAGCTGCTGCCCGAGCAGTGGGCCCGCTCCAAGTTCAAGGTGTCTCAGGGCGTGCTGACGATCTTCACTATCATCGCCTGCGCCGGCTCCCTGTTCTCCACCTACATGAACGCTTCTTCTCTGTTCTCCAATATGCCCCTGTTGATGATCAACATCGGCTTCATTGTGGCCGCTTTTGCCTTTGCCGCTATCCGTGGCAAGAGCCCCAATGTCAATATGAGCATCTCCTACGACGACGCCTAATTTTCTTAGGCAGTTTTCCCCGGGCCCGGGGGGCGATAAGGGGCGTTATCCGGTTTAGGACGCCGGCCTGCCCCTGATTGCACACAAAAGTTCAATGTACTGCGGCGCTCCTCTTTGGGAGCGCCGCAGTTTTTTGCCCCGATTTTCTCCCTTCCCCCTTTCTCTCGGGGGAAAAGTATGGTATACTGTTTGGGAATACCAAGGAAAGAGGGATACCATGGCAGACAAGAGCCGGGATTGGAAGCAGCGCCAGGAGGAGAACGACGGCATCATCGAGGGCCGCAACGCCGTCACCGAGGCCCTTCGGGTGGGCACGCCCATTGACAAGGTCTACATCGCCAAGGGGGAGACCGACGCCGCCCTGGGCCACATCGCCGCCAAGGCCCGCTCCGCCGGCATCGCCGTGGTGGACTGCGACCGGCGGAAGCTGGACGGCATGAGCGTTACCCACTCCCACCAGGGGGTCATTGCCGTGGCCGCCGTCCGGGAGTATGCCGATGTCGCCGACATTCTCGCCGCTGCCCGGGAGAAGGGGGAGGCCCCCCTCATCGTGGTCTGTGACGAGCTTTCCGATCCCCACAATCTGGGGGCTGTCATCCGCACCGCCGAGTGCGCCGGGGCCCATGGGGTCATCATCCCCAAGCGCCGCTCCGCCGGTCTCACCGCCGTGGTGGCCAAGACCAGCGCCGGGGCGGTGAGCCATCTGCCCGTGGCCCGGGTGGCCAACCTGACCCAGTGCTTGAAGGAGCTGAAGGAGGAGGGGGTCTGGGTCTACGGCACCGCCGCCGATGCCCCCACCCCCATCTACCAGGCCGATCTGAAGGGCCCCGCCGCCATCGTCATTGGCAGCGAGGGCAGCGGCATGTCCCGCCTGGTTAGGGAGACCTGCGACGTGCTCCTCTCCATCCCCATGCGAGGCCAGCTCAACTCCCTCAACGCCAGCGCCGCCGCCGCCATTTTGCTCTACGAGGCGGTCAGGCAGAGGTTGTAAGCCGGAGCATTTTGCCGATTGCCCAAAACAAATAAGGAGGTCCCCGCCATGCAAAACCGTATGAAGACCCACCAGCTCACCGATGAGGAGACCACCGCCCTGCTGACCCGGGCTCAGGTGGCCGCCCTGGCCACAGTGGGTGCCGACGGCGCCCCCTACAATGTGCCCGTCCACTTCGCCCTGCTGAATGGCAAGCTCTATGTCCACGGCCTGGCCGTGGGGGAGAAGGTGGGCAACCTTCAGGCCCACCCCGCCGTATGTCTCACCGCCTGGGAGATGGAGGGGCTCATCATGCCCCAGGGCCAGGAGCCCTGCAATGTGAACACCGCCTACCACAGCGTGGTGGTCAAGGGCCGGGCCCGCATGCTGGAGGACGAGGGGGAGAAGCTGGCCGCCCTGGGGGCCATCGTGGCCAAGTATACCCCCCACTTCTCATCTGACCAGATTCCCCCGGCCGCCATCAAGGGCACCGGCGTTATGGAGATCACCCCCACCGCCACCACCGGGAAGTATTATTCTTAAGAAGCGGCCCGTCCCCACGCCTTACACCGGGTATTTTTGCCCGTTCCATGTTTTCCACACGCATATTTTCTATACCACCATCCACAGGAGAGTGTCCGCCTATGCCAAAGGATAAGGACAACAAACAGACCCCCGGGGAGGAGTTTTCCCTGGACGCCATCCTGGCCGAGTTCGGCAGCGGGGCAGAGGCCCCCACGCCGCCCCTGGACCAGGGTAAGCGCAAGCCTGCCCAAACCCCGGAAAAACCCGCTCAAAAGGGGAAAAAACCGGCTCCGAAGGGGGAAAAACCCGCCCAAAAGGCGGCCCAGAGCGGGAAAAAACCGGCCAAATCGGCCCAGGAGCCGGCCAAAACTGCGGGTCAAAGCCCCAAAAAACCGGCAGAAAAGCCGGATAAGGGGCGAAAGATCCCCGCCGGAAAGGCCAAGGAGGAGCCAAAGGCCCCGGAGCCCATCCCCTTCCCCCAGCAGCCCCGGCAGGCAGAAGGGGAGGAGGAGCCTGCCCCCCGCCGCCGTGCCAAGGCTGCCCCCGAGGACCACAAGGCCCCTACCGAGCCGCCAAAGGCGACGCCTCAGGAGGACAAGGTATTGGAGTTCCCCGGCGGAGAGCCTGAGCCGGAAAGCCCGCTGGCGGCGGGCCTTGAGAAGCTGAATAAAATGGCCGACGACTTTGCCGGCCATATGTACGAGGAGGAGGGGGCCGAGATGGACCCCCAGGTCCGCCGGGTGGAGCGGCTGGTCCCCGGCGTGGACCGGGAGGAGGCCGCCCCGGTGCGCACCCGCCGCCCCCGGCGGCAGGAGCAGCCCGCCCCCGACCTTCCCCCCGCCGCCCTGGCCAAGCAGTACACCAAGGGCCTGTCCTCGGCCCGCATCCGGGCCAATTTGGCCTTCGGGGTGCTGTGTATCCTGCTCTACCTCACCATGGCAGAGAGCTTCCCCATTCCCATCCCTGTGGCTCTGGCCAAGGACCCGGCCCTGCGGTGCTATGCCCTGGCCGGCGTTCAGGTGGGGGTCATTCTGCTGTGTGTGGACACCTTTATCCAGGCCCTGGTCAAGCCCCTGAAGTTCCGCATGGGGATCGATCTTATCATGGCCCTGGCCAATATCGTGGTGCTGCTGGACGCCCTCACCCTGCCCGCTCTGTCCGGCGGGGACATCCAGCGCCAGCCCCTCTGCGCCGCCGCCGCCATGACCCTGTGGTGGACGGCCTGGGGAAATGTGCAGAAGCAGCGGGGCCAGCGCCTGGCCTGCCGCACGGCGGCCGCCGCCTCCGAGCCCTACCGGGTCACCCGGGACGAGGGCAAGTGGAACGGCCGGGACACCTACGCCAAGTGGTCGGGCAAGAGCGTGGGCTTCGGCAGTCAGATCCAGGCCAGCGACGGGGCCGAGCGCATTTTTGCCCGCTTTACCCCTGTTATCCTCTGTGCCAGCGTCCTCTTTACCCTCATTGCCACCCTGGGCCGGAACCGGCCCCAGGACATCCTGTGGGCGCTGGGGGCCATCCTGACGGCGGCATCCCCTCTGTCGGCGGCCATCTGCTTCGGCCTGCCCTGGCGGCGGCTGTCCCTGCGGCTGAGCAAGTCGGGGGCGGCCCTGGCCGGCTGGGAGGGCGTGGTGAACACCACCGGCGGGTCCAACCTGCTGCTGGGAGATGCCGACCTGTTTCCCCCCGGCTCGGTGAGCCTGAACGGAGTGAAGGTCTTTGGGGACGTGTCGGTGGACAAGGTGGTGGCGGTGACGGCCACCGTCATCCGGGACTCGGGCAGTGGTCTGGACAAGGTGTTCCACGACCTGCTGCGCAGTCAGGGCACCACCTACCGCAAGGGGGAAAAGCTCATTGCCTACGAGGCCGGCGGGGTCAGCGAGATGATCCGGGATGAGCTGGTGCTGGTGGGCTCGGCCCCCTTTATGATTTTGATGGAGGTCCCCCTGCCCCCGGGGCTCAACGTGAAAAATGCCGTGTTCTGCGCCATTGATGGGGAGCTGCAGGGCATCTTTGCCCTCAACTACCACCTGAACCCCGCCGTCCCCTACGCCCTGGACAGCCTGATCCACAACAAAATCACCCCGGTGCTGTGCACCCGGGATTTCAACCTCATTCCCTCCATGCTCCGCCAGCGGTTCAAGCTGCCGGTGGATAAGCTGGAGTTCCCCCCTGTGGAGCGCCGCCGGGAGCTGTCCGCCCCCGATCAGGAGCACTCCGACGCCCTGGCCGCCATCCTGTGCCGGGAGGGGGTGGGTCCCTATGCCGAGGCGGTGGTGGGCGCCCGCCGGCTGCGTACAGCAGTGCGGCTGTCCGCCGTTCTGGCCTGTCTGGCCTCGACGGTGGGGGCCCTGCTGGGCTTTTACCTGACCTTTTTGGCCGCTTATGCCTCCCTAACCACCATGAACCTTCTGGTCTTTCTGCTGGCCTGGCTGGTCCCCGCCCCCCTCATCGCCGGCTGGGTGGACCGCTACTGAATAAATGCAAATGCGCCCGGCCTCATCGAGGCCGGGCGCATTTTATTTTACCAGGAAGGCCAGCAGGGCATCGGTGGGGAAGGGATAGGCTTCATCACATACATATCCTCGCAGCCACAAAAGGCCCGCCACATTTCGCAGGTAGAGCCCCCGGGGGAAGTCCTCCCGCCTGTCCAGCCTGGGACTCATCACATGGATGGCTCCCTGCGGTGCCCGGTGGGTGCCGGTGAGAAGGGTGTCCCTGCTCTCCTCTTGGTGTATGAGTGCCAGGCGGAGATAGGGCCCTACCTCCGGCGGGCAGAGGGCCAGCCCTTGCGCTTCGGCGGCCCGGGCCAGCTCGGGAAAGGGGGTGGGATCACCGAAGCCCAGCTCCGCCGGCGTCAAAAGGCGGACTGTGGCGGTCCAGGGGCTGGGAGAAAGCTGAAAGCCGGGGTGGAGGAAGTAGAGAGGGGCATGGGCATTGAGCTGTACCTTGTGCTCTGCCAGCGCCGTCAGAAGCTCCTCCAGCCGCTGCCCACCTACTGTGAGGGAGATGTCCTCCAAGATCATTTGATCTCCATGCTGTCCACTTCGGCCTTCAGCAGGGCGGCGAACTGGTCCAGGGTCATGGCGCCCAGGTCCTCGCCGGAGCGGTGCCGGACGGAGACGGTCTTGTTCTCGATGTCCCGGTCGCCCACCACCAGCATGTAGGGGATCTTCTCCAGGGTGGCCTCCCGAATCTTCTTGCCGATCTTCTCATTGCGGAGATCGGTCTCGGGGCGGAAGCCCTGGTCATCCAGGGTCTTGGCGATGTCCTTGGCGTAATCGTCGGCCCGGTCGGTGACGGTGAGCACCTTCACCTGGACGGGGTTCAGCCAGGCGGGGAAGGCGCCGGCAAAGTGCTCGGTGATGACGCCGATGAACCGCTCGATGGAGCCCAGCACCACCCGGTGGATCATGACGGGGCGGTGCTTCTGGCCGTCCTCGCCGGTGTACTCCAGCTCGAAGCGCTCGGGGAGCTGGCTGTCCAGCTGGATGGTGCCGCACTGCCAGGTCCGGCCCAGGGAGTCGGCCAGGTGGAAGTCCAGCTTGGGGCCGTAGAAGGCGCCGTCGCCCTCGTTGATAACATAGGTCTTGCCCATGGCCTCGATGGCCTTCTTCAGGGTCTCGGTGGCGAAGTCCCAGTCCTTCTCGTCGCCGATGTGGTCCTCGGGCATGGTGGAGACCTCGATCTGATAGGTCAGGCCAAAGACGGAATAGACCTCGTCAAAGAGGCGCACCGTCTCCTGGATCACGTCCTGCATCTGGTCCCGGGTCATAAAGACATGGGCGTCGTCCTGGTTGAAGCAGCGCACCCGGAACAGGCCGTGGAGGGCGCCGGACAGCTCGTGCCGGTGGACCAGGCCGATCTCCCCCACCCGCAGGGGCAGGTCCCGGTAGGAGTGGGGCTCGCTGGCGTAGACCAGCATGCCGCCGGGGCAGTTCATGGGCTTGACGGCGTAGTCCTCCCCGTCGATGACGGTGGTGTACATGTTGTCCTTGTAGTGGTCCCAGTGGCCGGAGCGGTGCCACAGCTCCTGATTGAGGATGATGGGGGTGGAGATCTCCACATAGCCGTACTTCTTGTGGACCTTCCGCCAGTAGTCCAGCAGGGTGTTTTTCAGCACCATGCCCTTGGGCAGGAAGAAGGGGAAGCCGGGGCCCTCATCGGTGAGCATGAACAACCCCAGCTCCTTGCCCAGCTTCCGGTGGTCCCGGCGCTTGGCCTCCTCAATCCGCTCCAGATAGGCGTCCAGCTCCTCCTTTTTGGGGAAGGCAATGCCGTAGATGCGCTGGAGGGACTCCCGGCTGGCATCGCCCCGCCAGTAGGCGGCGTTGCAGGAGAGGAGCTTGAGGGCGTTGCCCTTCACCCGGCCGGTGGAGTCCAGATGGGGGCCGGCGCACAGGTCGGTGAACTCTCCCTGCTTGTAGAAGGAGATGGCCTCCCCCTCGGGCAGGTCGTCAATGAGCTCCACTTTGAACTTCTCGCCCTTGTCCTCCATGAGCTTCCGGGCCTCGTCCCGGGGCAGCTCGAAGCGCTCGATGGCGATCTTCTCCTTGCAGATCTTCCGCATTTCGCCCTCGATCTGCTCCAGATGCTCGGGGGTGAAGGCGAAGGGGGCGTCCATATCGTAGTACCAGCCCTCGTCAATGGCGGGGCCGATGGCCAGCTTCACCTCGGGCCACAGCCGCTTGACGGCCTGGGCCATGATGTGGGAGCAGGAGTGCCAATAGGTCTTGCGGTACTCGGGGTTTTCAAAGCTGAACTCGAACTTTTCTTCTGCCATGGTGTTCTACCTCCTTAAAATGTGCCCGTTGGGGCGGTTTCGGGGCAAAACAAAACGCCTCACCCCTGATGATGTCAGGGGTGAGGCGTTAAAAAACATCCCACGGTTCCACCCTGCTTGCAGTCCATGCAAGACTGCCGCTTGTGTCCCACTGTAACGGGCGGGGCCCGGCCCGGTCATCCCGGGCGGCTCGGGAGCGGTCTCCCCGGCGCTCACGCAGGACACTTCCACCAAACTGTGTCCCTCTCTATCCGCAGCACTCCGGCTTGGTCTCCGTCAAAGCCAGTTTGATAGTGCCAATATAGCACCACGTCGGGGATTTGTCAAGGGGGTGGGGGGTAAGTCATGGAGGGAATTTTAAGGGGTGTCAGGAGAGGGGAAAGACCCCGGCTCTGCCACGGGCACCACCCGGATCTCCAGCAGGCGGTGGTGGTCCATCCGGGTCACGTTGACCTCCAGCCCCTCGGCGGTGAAGCTGTCCCCCACCTGGGGCACCCGGCCCAGCTGCTCCATGACCCAGCCCGAGACGGTGGTGGCATCCTGCTCCCCTTGCAGGGAAAACAGATCGCACAGATCATCCAGGGCGGCGGCACAGGAGATGAGATAGCTGCCGTCAGGCTGCTTTTGGAACTGCTCGATGACCTCGTCGTGCTCGTCCCAGATCTCGCCCACCAGCTCCTCCACAATGTCCTCCAGGGTGCACAGTCCCTCGGTGCCGCCGAACTCGTCCACCACGATGGCCATGTGGGCCTTGCTTTGCTGGAGCAGACGCAGAAGCTGGGCGATGCCTGTATTGCCGGTGGTGTAGAGCACCGGGGCCACAAGGTCCTTCAGTTCTTCCCGGCCGTGGTAGCGGCCGGCGTGGAAATCCTTTTCGTGGAGCACGCCGATGATGTTATCAACATCCCCATGGTAGACAGGCAGCCGGGAGTAGCCTGTCTCGGTAAACCGGGCGGCCACCTGGTCCAGGCTGTCGCTGTCGGACACTGCCGTGATGTCCACCCGGGGAGTGAGGATCTCCCGCACCGAACGGTCGCCAAACTCGATGGCCGAGCGGATGAGCTCGCTCTCGTGCTCGTCCAGGCCCCCCTCGCTCTCGGCCTGGTCCACCATGGTCACCAGCTCCTCCTCGGTGATGCCCTGCTCGTCGGCGGTGTGGAACAGCCGGCTCAGTCCCCGCTTCAAAAGGGCGAAGAGGGCGGAGAGGGGGCTCAGCAGCCGGACCAGCAGGCTCATGACAGGGGCGGAGAGCATGGCGAAGGACTCGCTGCGCTCCTTGGCCAGGGACTTGGGGGAGACCTCTCCAAAGATGAGGACGGCCACGGTGAGGACCAGAGTGGACACCGCCGGACCGTTGGCCGAGCCCAACAGATCGATGAACAGGGCGGTGGAGAGGGTGGTGGCGGCGATGTTGACCACATTGTTGCCAATGAGGATGGTGGTCAGCAGCCTGTCATAGTCCTGGGCCAGGTCCAGCGCCTGGGCGGCACGGCGGTCGCCTCCCTCGGCCCGGGTACGCAGCCGCACCCGGTTCAGGGAGGTGAAGGCGGTCTCGCTGGCCGAGAAGTAGGCGGAGAAGGCCAGCAGCAGGAGAATGGCGAGGAGCATGGTCATTTGGTTGGGGTCCATAGGGGTGAAATCACACTCACTTTCTAAGTATTGGCCAGAGAGGATGGGCGCAAAAGGGCAGTCCTACCCATGGGGTAAGACTGCCCTTTTTTATGATGTATATGACCCGGTGGTTCGGGGGGGAGGTTCGTCCAAGTTGGGCTCACCCATCCTTTACTGACAGAATGGGGACAGTATAGCATGCCGGAGAGGGAATAACAAGGGGGAAAAAGACGAGGGGCGGCCCTTGTGGCCGCCCCTCGCTCTGTGAGCGGGTCAGAACTCCCTCAATCGGGGAAATGCTCACTTTTTCTCCACTTTATCCGGGTTTTGGACCTCCCAGGAGTGGCTGTTGCCGGTGCCGAAGTACTTGACGACCTCCTTGACCATCTCGTCAGAGAGCTTGCGCTCGATGGGGAAGATCTCAGAATCCAGCAGGTGGGTGGCCACGGCGATGAGAATGTCGATCTCCTCGCCGATGACGTCGGCCGAGATCATGTCCATGTTGTCGTAGCGGGTGTGCATGAAGCCGCCGTAGGGGGAGGGGGTCATCCGGCCCAGGCTGATGGAGGGGATGCCCCAGTCGGAGAAGACGGCGCAGTCGCTGCTCATGACCCCGGAGCGGGCGTTGATCCACCAGCCGCACTCCCGGAGCAGGTGGGTCAGGTAATGCTCGGCCTCGGGGGTGGCGGTGATGCCCGCCATGTAGGAGCCCAGGGCGGAGCCGCCCACATCCAGGTTGATCATGCACAGCAGGCTGTCCCGGTCCTCGGGATGGGCGGCCAGGTAGGCCTTGGAGCCGTTGAGGCCGACCTCCTCCGAGCCGAAGCAGACCGCTTTCACCGTGCGGCGGGGGGGATTTTTGGCCAGGTGCTGCAGCAGGCCCAGCACCTGGACGGTGCCGGCGCCGTTGTCCCAGGAGCCCTTGGCGAACTCTACGCTGTCGTAGTGGCCGCCCACGCAGATGGCCTCATCGGCCTTGTCCGTGCCGGGGACCACGGTGACCACGTTGTAGCTGGTGCCCTTCCACTCCTCGTGCTGAAGCTCGAAGTGGACGGTCTTGGGGTTGGAGCGGACCAGGTCCATGGCGTCGATCATCCGCATGGCGAAGGCGGGGACCTCGCCGTAGCGGTGGTAGCTGGCCCGGTAGCGCATGGTGTCCAGATCGGAGTTCTCATAGGTGTCCCGGGCGGTGCCGTTGAGCCACAGGAAGCCGGCGATGCCCACCTCCATGAGCTGCTTGTACTCCTCCTCGCTGGGCCGGGCGTTGAGCAGGACGAACTTGCCCTTGCCCTTCTGCAGGGAGAAGGGGTTGATGCTCTCCATGTAGTAGAACTCGGCGTCGGTGCCGCCGATGGGGGTATCCCCGGCGTTGATGAGGCCGGTGACGGTGTACTCCTTCTCCACAGGGGAGGTGACCTTGAACTTGGCGTTGACAGGCTTGCGGTGGCCCACCTCGAAGGGCTCTAGCTTGGGCTCCAGGCCGTAGCTCTTGATCTCCTCCATGATCATGTTGGCCGCCCGGTGCTCCTCCTCGGTGCCGCTGACCCGGACAAAGGACAGCTCGGAGAGGAACTTGTAGAAATGATCGCCGTGAACAGACATAGTTGACATTCCTTTCTGTCGGTGAGATGTGTGGAACGATAACACCATGCTATCCCCATTGGGACCATTTGTCAAGTTAAAGGTACATACCCGCTGTAAAAAATGCCCTGGCTACTACCCATGGCGGGGAAAATGTGATATCTTTGATTGATAAGGGCAAACACGCCCCAACGGGCCCCGAAGGGCGCACTGGCGGCGGCCCCCGCCCCGCAAAACCGTATTGCCCTTGTCAATCAAAGATATGATGGGTTCCTGCCTGGAGGCGCTTATTTGTGTTTCATCTGCTTTTGACCGTCATTTATCTCTCGTTTATCTCCCTGGGCCTGCCCGACTCCCTGCTGGGGGCGGCCTGGCCCACGATGTATACCCAATTTAACGGGCCGGTATCCTACGCCGGGGCGGTGTCCATGATCATCGCCCTGGGGACAGTGTTTTCCAGCCTTCAGAGCGACAGGCTCACCCGGGCCCTGGGCACGGGGCGGGTCACCGCCCTCAGCGTGTGCACCACCGCCGTGGCGCTGGGGGGCTTTTCGGTGAGTACCGCCTTCTGGCAGCTGTGTTTGTGGGCGGTGCCCTACGGGTTGGGGGCGGGGAGCGTGGACGCCGCTCTCAACAACTATGTGGCCCTTCACTACGCCTCCCGGCACATGAGCTGGCTCCACTGTATGTGGGGCGTTGGGGCCTCGGTGGGGCCTTACGTGATGGGCCTGGCCCTCACCGGGGGTCGGGGCTGGGCCATGGGCTACCGGTGGGTGGCCCTGCTCCAGGTGGGGCTTACCGCCATTTTGCTGCTGAGCCTGCCCCAGTGGAAGGGCCGGGGGGAGAGGGGTGAGGAGACCCGGGGCGAGGCCCTGTCCCTCCGGCAGGTGGTGGCCCTGCCTGGGGTTCGGGAGGTCATGACCGCCTTCTGCTGCTACTCGGCTATCGAGCAGACCACCGGGCTGTGGGCGGTGAGCTATCTGGTCCTCCACAGGGGGATGGGGGCCGAGGATGGGGCGGGCTTTGCCAGCCTGTTCTTCCTGGGCATCACCCTGGGCCGGGCGGTCTGCGGCTTTCTCACGTTGAAGCTCAGTGACGCCCAGATGGTTCGGCTGGGGGAGGGGCTCATCGGCCTGGGCGTACTGGTACTGCTGCTGCCCCTGGGGACGGGGAGCGCTCTTTTGGGGCTTGTCCTGGTGGGGCTGGGCTGTGCCCCAGTGTACCCCAGCTTCATCCACGCCACCCCCGCCCAGTTCGGGGCGGAGCACTCCCAGGCGGTCATTGGGGTGCAGATGGCGGCGGCCTATGTGGGCACCTGCCTTATGCCGCCCCTTTTTGGGCTCATTGCCCAGCACATTTCGGTGGCACTGTTTCCCTTTTACCTGCTGCTGGCCCTGGTCATTATGGCCGTTGCCTATGAGAAAATGCTGAAAAAGTGCGGACAGTGAGCCGCCCTGCGCCCTCCGGCTTGCCGGGGGGCTTTTTTGTCCGGCGGGGTTGTCCCCGGCGGCCTTTTTCGCTATAATAGAAACCAACAGAGAAAAGGAGGGCTTCACCATGAGCTATGCCGATCAGGTCTTTCTGCAAAACTGCCGGGATATCCTCGCCCACGGGGTGTGGGACACCGACTACCCCGTCCGGCCCCACTGGGAGGACGGCACCCCCGCCCACACTGTCAAGCTGTTTGGGGTGGTCAACCGCTACGACCTCCGGAAGGAGTTCCCCATGCTGACGGTGCGGCGGCAGTTTTTCAAGTCTGCCGTGGACGAGCTTTTGTGGATCTGGCAGAAGAAGTCCAACAATATCCACGACCTCTCCTCCCACGTCTGGGATGCCTGGGCCGACGAGAGCGGCTCCATCGGCAAGGCCTATGGCTATCAGCTGGGGGTGAAGCACCACTACAAGGAGGGGGAGTTTGACCAGGTGGACCGGGTGCTCTACGATTTGAAGCACAACCCCACCTCCCGGCGGATCATGACCAACCTCTACAACCACCACGACCTGAGCGAGATGGCCCTCTACCCCTGTGCCTACTCCATGACCTTTAACGTCAGCGGAAAGACCCTCAACGGCATTTTGAACCAGCGCTCACAGGATATGCTCACTGCCAACGGCTGGAACGTGATGCAGTACGCCGCCCTTCTCATGATGATGGCCCAGGTCTCGGGCCTGGAGGCGGGGGAGCTGGTCCACGTCATTGCCGACGCCCACATCTATGACCGCCATGTGCCGGCGGTGGAGGAGCTGCTGAAGCGGGAGGGCTACCCCGCCCCCAGGGTGAGCCTGGATCCCTCCGTCACTGATTTCTACGCCTTCAGCAAGGGCTCCTTCACTGTGGAGGGATATCAGTACCACGAATTAGAGGGAAAAATCGAGGTGGCCATATGAACCTCATTGTGGCTGTGGATGAAAACTGGGCCATTGGAAGGGGCGGGGACCAGCTCTGCTACCTGTCCCAGGACCTGCAAAACTTCAAACAGGTGACCATGGGCCACCCGGTCATCCTGGGCCGCAAAACCCTGGCCACCTTTCCCGGCGGGCGGCCGCTGAAGGGCAGGCCCAACCTCATTCTGTCCCGGAACTCTGATTTTCAGGTGGAGGGGGCCCAGGTCTACCACGACATGGACAGCCTCCTTGCCGCCGCCCCCGCCGACAGCTTTGTCATTGGCGGCGGCAGTGTCTACGCCGCCCTGCTGCCCTATTGCGACACCGCTTACGTTACCAAAATCTGCCACGCCTTTGAGGGGGCAGACACCTTCTTCCCCGATCTGGATGCCCACCCCGACTGGGCCCTGTGTGAGTGGGGGGAGATCCTGGAGGAGAAGGGGTATTCCTTCCTCTACTGCACCTACCGCAAGGGTTGAGGGGTAAGGCGTGATGGATTACATTTCTCAAATTGCCGCCTATGTGCCCCAGTCGGAGGCCGAGGAGGCGGACAAAAGGCAGATCCTATATTATGTCAATCAATACCCGGACACCATTCTGACCCGGGAGAACTCCATCGCCCACATCACCGCCTCGGGCTTCATCCTCTCTCCAGACGGAAAGTGGGTGCTTATGGCTCACCACAACATTTTTAAGGTCTGGGCCTGGACTGGGGGTCATGCCGACGGGGATAGTGACCTGCTGGCCGTGGCCCTCCGGGAGGCCCGGGAGGAGACGGGGGCGGAGCACATCCGGCCCCTGTCTGCCGACATCGCCTCGTTGGAGATCCTGCCTGTTTGGGGTCATGTGAAGCGGGGGGTGTATGTGCCCGCCCATTTGCACCTGAATGTGTCCTATCTGCTCACCGCTGACCGGGAGGGCCATTTGGCCATCCGGCCCGGGGAGAACACGGCGGTGGACTGGCTGCCCGCCGATCGGCTGCTGGAGCTGACCAACGAGTGGCAGATGGATGAAGTTTACATAAAACTTTTAGAGCGGGGGAGGAAGCTGTTGGGGCTGTCGTAGGCCGCCCCTATGAGAAGGCGGAAGCGGCCCAAAATGGCTCTATCCCGGTCATCGAGACCCAATTCTCGCCCCTTGGGGTTCTCCCGAGGGGCTTTTCTATGGTATGGTCTTTGTGGGTGGCGAACAAAAGAGGAAAAAGGACGCCGCCGGAAAGGAGCATCAATATGAATGAGACCTTTTCCCAGCGGTTGAAAAAGTACCGCAAAGCCAAAAACATGACCCAGCAGGAGCTGGCCGAGGTCATTGGGGTCAGCGACAAGACGGTCTCCCGGTGGGAGAGCGAGGGGGGCTACCCCGACGTGACCGTGCTGGTCCCCCTGGCCCGGGCGCTGGGGGTGACGGTGGACGACCTGCTGGACGAGAAGGCCCCGGTGCGCTCCCTCACCCGGGGGGACTTCCAAAACCTGCTCTCCTTTGCCTTTGCCCTGGGGGGCGGGGCGCTCTACTTTTTGCTGGACCTGTTCATGCCGGGGGCGCTGTGTTACCTCTTTTATCTGGGATGTTTGGCCTACGGCGCCTACCTCCAGCGCTACTACGCCTACCGCAGCCGCTGGTTTTTGCTGGGGGAGGGTGTGGTGAACCTCTTTGTCAACGGGGCCTTTTGGGGAGATCTGTCCCTGGGGGTCATGGCGGTCTCCCTCACCGGGGGGCTGTCCAGGGCCGACTTTAACACTGTGGCTCGGCTCACCCAAGGCAGCTTCGGCTATTTTGCCCAGGCCATTGCCGTTGCCCTGTGCCTGACGGTGCTGGCCACCGGCCTCACCCAGTACCTGGTGGTGAAAAAAGGCTTCGGGGGTGAGCTGCCCCAGGGCCTGGCTCTGGGCCACAGGGAGGGGGGCCACAGGCAGTTCAGGCTGGCCTGGGGCCGGCCCCGGTGGCGGCTGCTGCCGGTGGCGCTGGCTCCCCTTGCCGCCGGGCTTTACTGGCTGCCCGCTGTCCAGCAGGCGCTGCTTCGGCAGGGCGTTTTGATACCCGGTCAGCGCTGGCAGGAGCAGGTTTTTGGCTGGCTGCTCATCGCTCTGGCGGTGGCGGTCTCCCTGTCCTTGCTGAAAAAGGGATACCGCCGCTGGCTCCTCCCCGCCTGGGCCACGGTGGCCCTCTGCGGAGGTATGACAGGGCTGCGCCGCTATCCCCTCATGTGGTCGGAGATCTCGAACCGGCTGCTGGAGTACGCCGCCAAGCCGGTGGCCAGCGGCCGCTACCACGCTGTGGGGGTGGCCACCTGGGGCATTGCCCTGACGGCAGTTGGCCTGTGCACTGTGTGGCTGGTCCTGTCCTGCCTGCGGCTGGAGCAGGCGGAGGAGTGAAAGGGCACCCCTACGGAGCGTAGGTTGCTATTTCTCCCGGTTTCTGTTATGCTGTGTTCAAATCCAAAAGGAGAGAACTGCTATGAACAGCTATGTGACAGGGCCGGTCATCAAGGCCCTGCGGGAGAAAAAGAATTATACCCAGCGGCAGCTGGCCGACAGGCTCTGCGTCAGCGACAAGACGGTGAGCAAGTGGGAGACCGGCCGGGGCCTGCCCGACCTGAGCCTTCTGGAGCCCCTGGCCGCCACGCTGGGGGTGTCGGTGGCCGAGCTCCTCTCGGGGGAGCAGATCACCAATCGGAACCGCTCGGCCAATCCCCTGCGGGGGAAGTTTTATGTCTGCCCGGTGTGCGGCAACGTGATCCACGCCATGGGGGAGGGGGCCTTCCACTGCTGCGGTGTGGCCCTGCCGCCCCTGGAGGCGGAGGAGAGCGACGAGGAGCACGAGGTGAAGGTGGAGGTCTGGGACCTCCAGACTCTGGTGTCCCTGGACCATCCCATGCGAAAGGACCACTATATCTCCTTTATCGCCCAGGTCCGCCACGACCGGATGGAGCTGGTGAAGCTCTACCCCGAGCAGCTGAGTGAGGCCCGGCTCTCCTTCTGGCCGGGCGGGGAGATCTACGCCTACTGCAACCGCCACGGCCTGTTCCGGGTGAGCGGGCCCAAGCGGGCATAAGGGAGGGAGCAGGGTGAACAACGACAGAAAAAAGGAACTGCGGGCGCAGTATGACCAGCGAAAGCCCGATATGGGGGTGGTGTGCTGGCAGAGCGGAGAGGAGATGTGGATCGCCGTCTCCAAGGACGCCAAAGCGGACTATAACAGCTCTCTGTTCCAGCTCCGGCTGGGCTCCTACCCCAACAAAGAGCTGCAAAGGGCCTACACAGCAGCTCCTGAGACCTTCCGATGGTCCCTGCTGAAACAGCTGGACTACGAGGAGCGGGAGGAGGACCACAGCGCCGATCTGGAGCTTCTCTATCTCCTCTGCCAGGAGGAGTATCCCCAGGCGAAGAGCATGCGCCCCGGAAAATCGGGGCGGTGAGGGGAGCATAGAGACGTTTTGAAGCAGTGAGAGGGCCGGGAGAATTTCTCCCGGCCCTCTGCCGCTTTTGTTGATGATTTGAGCAGGCTCTCACTGGATGGACAGCAGCGCCGCCTGTCTGGCGTGGATCTTGGTGGTGTCGAAAATGGGGGTATCGGTGTCCTCTTGGCCGATGAGCAGGCCGATCTCCGTACACCCCAGAATGATCCCCTGGGCCCCCTGGGCCACAAGGTCCTGAATGATTTGCAAATAGGCCGCCTTGGAGGGTGCCAGGATGCTGCCCAGGCACAGCTCGTCGTAGATCACCCGGTTGACAAGCTCCATATCCTCCGGGGAGGGAATGAGGACCTGGATGCCATTGTCCAGCAGTACCTGTTTATAAAAGTCCTGCTGCATGGTGTATCTTGTCCCCAGCAGACCCACTGTGGTGACGCCCTGCTGCTTCAGCGCCATGGCTGTCATCTCCGCAATGTGCAGGATGGGGATGTGGACCTGGCTCTGGATCTGGGGGGCCACCTTGTGCATGGTGTTGGTGCAGATCACGATAAAGTCGGCGCCGGCCTTTTCCAGGCTCTGGGCCGCAAAGGAGAGGATGCGGGCGCTTTTCTCCCAGTCCCCCTCAGCCTGGCACTGCTCGATCTCCTGAAAGTCCACGCTGTACAGGATGCATTTGGCAGAGTGGAGCCCGCCCAGCTCATCCTTGACCGTCTCGTTGATGATTTGATAGTAGGTGACGGTGCTCTCCCAGCTCATGCCGCCGATGAGTCCAATGGTTTTCATAGTTTTTCCTCCTTCC
Organism: uncultured Oscillospiraceae bacterium; assembly: GCA_910588975.1. Taxonomy (GTDB): domain Bacteria; phylum Bacillota; class Clostridia; order Oscillospirales; family Oscillospiraceae; genus Vermiculatibacterium. The sequence continues at coordinate 19,717 of CAJUSE010000021.1, forward strand.
GGATTTGTTTTCAGTATAGCATTGCAAAAACCTCCGTGCAATACTATAATTGTATGGAGGACAATAAAACAGATGGGAGGGTGTTCCAATGCCGGTGAACTCCTTTGACGATTATCCCATGAGCTGGCGGCCGACCCTTCAAAAGCGGAAGGGTCCTATCTATACACAGCTGGCCGGGCAGCTGGCTGAGGACATTCGGGCGGGGGTCCTGAAGCCGGGGGACCGCCTGCCGCCCCAGCGGGAGCTGGCCGATTTTCTGGATCTGAATTTCAGCACCGTGACACGGGCCTATAAGCTCTGCGAGCAGCAGGGGCTCATCTGTGCCAAGGTGGGGCAGGGGACCTTTGTATCCTCTGACGTCAGCGTCAGCGACACACTGCTATACGCCCAGGAGCCCTCCGACTGTATTCAGATGGGGACGGTGCTTCCCCCCTATGCAGGGAATGAGGCGGTCATCGCCTTTGTGCGGGAGCTTTTGAACCAGCCGGATGCCCCGGCACTTTTGGAATACCACTCCCCTGCCGGGACCTACGCCCAACGGCGGACCGTTCGGCGGTGGCTGGAGGGCATCGGCATTCACACCGGGCCGGAGAATATCCTGTTTTCCACGGGCAGCCAAAATGCGCTCTGCGCCGCTATTCTGGGCCTGTTTCAGCCCGGGGACCGAATTGGGGCTGCGCCGCTGAGCTTTTCCGGGCTGAAGTCCATCGCCAAAATGGTAGGGGTGCAGGTCGTCCCCCTCCCGGGGCGAGGCAGCGGCATCCAGACGGAGGAGCTGGAGCGCTTTTGCAGGGCGGAGAACCTCAAGGGGCTTTATCTCATCCCCGACCAGAGCAACCCCACCACCTATTCCCTCACCGCTGAAGAGCGCTCCCACATCGGGGAGGTGGCCCAGCGGCTGGGGCTGATTTTGCTGGAGGATGCCATCAACCGTATGTTTTCCGACGGAACCTGCCCGCCGCTGCACCGGTATGCACCCCAGAACACGGTATATATTTTCAGCGCATCCAAGTTTTTGAGCCCCGGGCTGCGGGTGGCCTATGTGGTGTGCCCGGCTGCCTGTGCTGCCCGGATGGAGGAGGCGCTCTACAACATGAACCTGGCGGTCTCGCCCCTGAATTTGGAGATCGTAAACCGGATTTTGGCCTCTCCGCTGCTGCCCCAGCTCCTCGCCCAGAAAAGAGACATTCTGGTCCGCCGGAATACCATTGCCGACCGGATGCTCTCCGGCTATGAGCTGCAAGGCCCGCCGAACTGCTGTTTTCGGTGGCTGCAGCTGCCGAAGGGGCAGCGGGGCCAGGAGTTTGAAGATGCGGCCCGGCGGGCCGGCGTGCAGGTCTTTTGTGCCGAGCGCTTTTCCGTGGGAAAGGCGGAGGCCCCCAATGCGGTTCGCATCTGCGTCTCTGCCCCGAGGACGGAGCAGGAGATGGTGCGGGGCCTGGAGCGGATCCGGGCCACCCTTGCCTGAGGGGAGCTGGACGAGGTGCGAACAAAGGGATGGCCCAAAATGGGCCATCCCTTTGTTGCTATAGTCACATAAAGGCATAAATAATATGCCTATTAGACATGAAAATCAGTTGAATTTATAGATCTTCCTGGCGGTGCGGTAGAGGCCGATGGACATCTTCCGGCCATAGTAGCCCGGGATGACCCCCACCACCGACAGGGCACGGTATTTCAGCTTGTGGTGCAGGGCGGGGTCCACCGAGCGCAGGTATTCCCACAGCTCGGTCTTTTCCCCCAGCTTTTCCGGGGAGCCGTCCAGGTTCAGAAACACCGAGGAGATGGTCATCATCATGGCCAGATAGCCCTGCATATACCGGCCCAGCTTGGAGTGCTGGGCCTTCACCTGCTTGAGGTCGTGGGCATCGATCATAAGCCGGGTCACCCGGACCTGCTGATCCACCCGGCCCATCATTACCTTTTCGTTGACGCTCTGGTCCTCCCGGCCGATGAAGTAGCGGTACAGGTCCACATCCATGTAATAAATGCTCTTGACGAAGGGCAGGGGCTGGTAAACGAAGATGTTGTCCACATAGAAGGTGTGCTTGGGCAGCTCCAGTGAGCAGTCCCGGAGCAGCTGGGTGCGGTAGATGACCGAGTGCATGAGCAGGTACTGGGAGGGCCGGAACCGGCCCATGTCCTCCCAGGCAAAGACCCGGTCTTTGGGGAACACGTTGCGGTAGCCCATGACTCTCTGGGTCTGGTCCTCCACATGCTCGTAGACGTAGTTGGCGATGAACAGGTCCAGGGGCTGGGCCCAGCGGACGCACTCCCGCAGCTTGGCCATGACCTTCTGCAGGGCGTCGGCATCCAGCCAGTCGTCCGAGTCCACCACCTTGTAGTACATCCCTTTGGCGTTGCGGATGCCCTGATTGACTCCCTCGCCGTGGCCGCCGTTCTCCTGGTGGATGGCCCGGATGATGTCCGGGTATTTCTCTGCCCAGGCGTCGCACTTCTGGGGGGTGTCGTCCTTGGTGGAGCCGTCGTCCACCAGGATGATCTCAATGTCATCCCCAGCGGTGAGCAGGCTCTCTACGCAATGGTCCATATAGGCCGCCGAGTTGTAGCAGGGGACGGCAAAGGTTATGATCTTCTCCATTTGTATCACCTCGTATATATGGGGCGGTCAAGCGGGGGCAAACCCGGTCCGGGCGGAAAATCAACCCAGAAGGGTGTCCGCCAGTGCCAGGGCCCGGGCCACGATGGCGTCCATGTTGTAGTACTTGTACTCAGCCAGCCGGCCCAGCAGGTGCAGGTTTTCATATTTGGCAGCCAGGGCGGCGTACTGGCCGTAGAGGGCATTGTTCTCCCCGTTGATGATGGCGTAGTAGGGGATCTCCCCGGGGGCGCCGGTGTAGGCCTTGGAGAACTCCTTCATAATGGTGGTGACTCCCGGCTTGTTCTGGCCTGTCAGGTGCTTGAACTCGGTGATGCGGGTGTAGGGCTCATCCACCGTATAGTTCACTGTGCCTTGGGGCTGGAAAAAGTCCTGGGCCAGGGTCTCAAAGCCGAAGTCCAGGGTTCGGTAGGGGAGGGAGCCGAAGCGGAAGGAGAAGAGCTCGTCGGCCTGGCCGGTGTAGATGACGGGGCCATTAAAAATTTTCCCGTCCAGCTTGATGTCCCCCTCTGTCAGTTCCAGCCGCTTCAGGGCGTCCACACCCAGCTCCACCGTGATATTGGGGTGGTCCAGGATTTTCTCAAAGAGGGGGGTGTAGCCCTCCAGGGGCATGCCCTGGTAGGCATCCTGGAAGTACCGGTCGTCCCGGCTGAGCCGCACCGGCACCCGGGCGGTGGTGTTGGGGTCGATCTCCTCGGGGGTCTGGCCCCACTGCTTCATGGTGTAGTGGACAAAGACATGCTCGTAGACATAGTCGGCAATGGCGGCGATCTCGGGGTCAGGGTTGCGCCGCAGTTCCAGGATGGTCACTTGGCTCTGGGCAGGGTAGGCATCCAGCAGCTTTTGACCCAACCGCTCTCCCTCCTCCGCCCCGAAGGCGTTTTTCATGGAGTCCAGGTTGAAGGGGACAGGGAAAAAGAACCGTCCATCTGTCTTTTTGCCCGCCGGGACTGCCTCGGAGTTGTCCCGGGGCAGGTTGGCGATGACCCGGTGCTGATAGCGCCGCCACTGCGTGTACTGGGACAGGTACTCAAAGACCCGCTTGTCATTGGTGTGGAAAATGTGGGGGCCGTATTTGTGGATGAGGACACCCGCCTCATCCAGGCGGTCGTAGGCGTTGCCGCCCACGTGGTCCCGGCGCTCCAGGACAAGGACATTTTTACCGCCCCGGCGGGCCAGCTCCCCAGCCACCACCGCCCCGGCAAAGCCGGCGCCGATGACCAGAGCATCATAGTTTTTCATAGGCTGCTCCTTCAAAAGTATGTCGTAAGGCCGCCCTGCATTTTTGCGGAGGGGGCCGCTTGAGTACTGCAAACGGGGGAATTCTCCATAATGGCGCAAAATTCGCCTGAAGATATTGTACCACACAATATCCTTCGTGAAAAGAAAGATTTCTTTAAGTTTCTCATAGCTTTTTTTAAGACGGGCCGGCGGACCTTGTGGGGCATAAGTACGGGATTTATTATAAACGCAACGGAGCGTGATTACAAGGAGAAGGATAAAAAAGGGCTCCCATCACAGAAAAGTGATGGGAGCCTTGGGCTTTGGGCAGACTTACTTCAGGCCGTTCTCGTAGGCCTCGATCATCTTCTTGACCATCTGGCCGCCGACGGAGCCGGCCTCACGGGCGGTGATGTTGCCGTTGTAACCCTGCTTCAGGTTGACGCCCACCTCGTTGGCGGCCTCCATCTTGAACTTGTCAAGGGCCTCACGGGCGCTGGGGACCACGGGCTGGTTAGAATTCTTGCTGGACATACACTGCATCTCCTCTTCTTTTTCTTTTTGGGTCTTGAAATTCTTTTGGATTGAGAATTCCGAGGGTAGTTTGGCTGTGGCGGAGCAGAACATACGCAAAATTTTCTGGTAAATGGAGGTAAAACCCACAAATCCTGCACCAGAGCGCTATGGAGGTGCCATGGGCCAAGGGAACACTTGAAACAAAGCGGCTGATATGGTACACTATTTTCAATCAAACTCAGGCAGGGGGCGGTAAAATGGTTCGTGATATTTGCAGGGACGAGACATTCCTGGCTCAGGCGGCCGAGGCGGCCACCCCGGAGGATCTGCCGGTGGCCCGGGATCTGCTGGACACCCTTGCCGCCCACCGGGAGGGCTGCGTGGGGATGGCGGCCAACATGATCGGGGTCAACAAATGTATCATCGCCTTTGACAACGAGGGCAGCTACATGGTCATGTTCAACCCGGTCATAACAAAAAAGTCCGGCCCCTACGAGGCGGAGGAGGGCTGCCTGTCCCTTGCCGGAACCCGGAAAACCAAGCGGTTTCAGACCATTAAGGTCCAGTGGCAAAACGAGGCCTTTCAGACCCGGTACAAGACCTTCACAGGCTGGACGGCAGAGATCATTCAGCACGAAATGGACCACTGCGCCGGTATTTTGATTTAAGGAGGGGACGTCATGCGCATCGTCATCCTCTCTGACACCCACGGTCTGCTGCGGCCCGAGGTGCTGGAGGCGTTGGAGGGGGCGGATGCCATCCTCCACGGCGGCGACATCAACACCCAGGCCATCGTGGACAGGCTGAGGGGCTGTGCCCCGCTGTATATCGTCCAGGGCAACAATGATAAGGAGTGGGCAGAGGACATCCCCCACGATTTGACTGTGACCCTGGGTGGGGTGCGGTTTTACATGGTCCACAACAAAAAGGATGTGCCTGCCGATCTTGGGGGGACAGATGTGGTGGTCTATGGCCACTCCCACAAATATGCCCAGGAGGAGAAAAATGGGGTCTTGTGGCTCAACCCCGGCAGCTGCGGCAGGCGGCGCTTCAATCAGGAGATTGCCTTTGCCGTGATGGAGGCGGAGGAGGGGCGCTACCGGGTGGAGAAGGTGACCATTCCCCACCCTACCAAGGAGGTCTCACCATGAGAGAGTACACCACAGAGGAGCTGACAGAGGCCCGGCGGCAGCTGGCCTCTGCCCTCCACAAGACCCAAGAGGTGGTCAAGACCTTCCAGGCCAAGGAAAACCCGGACCGCTACAAGTCCCAGATCACCCTGGCCCTGCGGCGCATTGCGGCCTTTGAGATTTCCATCGCCCTCATTGACGAGCGGCTGAACACAAAATAGAGAGAAGGAGGCCGCCTATGGGTGAGCCCATCGCCGTTCTTGACACCGAGACCACCTGGTCCAATCGGCTGATGTCTGTGGGGGCGGTCATCGCCGACGGAGAGACGTTGCAGCCGGTGGATAAGCGGTACTATATTCTGCCCGCCGCCGGGCTGGAGGGCGGGATGTATTCCGCTGCCCTTTACATAGGCGGTGTCCAGCCCGATCTGGAGTGCCCCCGGTCCGAGGCCATGGAGGATCTGAAGGGGATCCTCCATGAATACGGCGTGGAGAAGCTCTTTGCCTACAATGCCCGTTTTGACTACGGCCTTTTGCATGAGCTGCGCTCCTTCCAGTGGTTTGACATCATGGGGCTGGCCGCCTACCGGCAGTATAACCACGCCATTTCCGACTACGCCGACTGCTATGCCACCGGTCGGCTGAAGCGGGGGTTTGGGGTGGAGAGCATTTACCGGATGCTCAGCCGGGACTGGGATTACTACGAGACCCACAACGCCCTTTTTGACGCCATGGACGAGCTGGCGATTATGCAGATGCTGGGCCATGGGCTGGAGGAGTATCGGCGGGCAAAGATTTAGAACGCCCGGACTTTGGGAAAGGCCCAGCCTGTGATACAAGAAAAAACGGAGCCGACAGGAGGAGCAGAACATGGCCATTACCATTAACATTTATTACACCGGCACCGGGGGTGCCGCCCACAAATTTGCCCAGGAGATGCTGGATACCGGCGTGGTGTCCGCCATTCGGGCCGAGGAGGGCAACCTGCGCTACGATTATTTCTTTCCCATGGATGATCCGGAGACCCTGCTGCTCATTGACAGCTGGGCCGACCAGGCCGCTTTGGACCGCCACCACGGCACGGCCATGATGGAGCGTATCGCCGCTTTGCGGGAGAAGTACGACCTTCACATGAGGGTGGAACGCTACACTGATGCGCCGGATGCCCCCCAGGACGCCGGGTTTATTCGGCAGTGAGGGGCCTGCTGTGAGCAAATATGACCCGCTCTGGGCCTATGTGGCCGCCGACGGCCGGGCGGCCTTTACCCTGCGCTTCGACCAGATCGCCGCCATCGTTGGCCTTCCCATCGACCACGCCTTTCTCATCTATAAGAAGGAGCTGACCGCCTACGGCTACCGGGTGGGCAAGATCTCCATGAAGGGGCAGACGGTGGCCTTTGAAAAGCTTTGAGCCAAGGAATTGGAAATACAAAGGAATTGACGCTTCGGGGAGAACGGGGTACAATGGGAGCAGACCATAAAGGCAAAAGGAACCTGAATTATGATCGTATTTGACATGGAGTGGAACAGCGGACGCTATGAGAAGGTCCGCCTCAACGAAATATTGCAGATCAGCGCCGTGAAGGTGGAGGGCATCACCATCCTGGACACCTTCAATGCCTATATCCGCCCCAAGGCCCACAAGCGGTTCTCTCCACCGGCCCAGGCCCTGCCTGCGCTGGAGGACTGTCTGCGCTCCGATTTGGACTTTTCCGGGGCCATGGCCCGCTTTCTGGCCTGGTGTGGGGAGGACAGGCTCTTTGGCACCTGGGGGGAGAATGACTTCCAGACCCTGAAGGAAAACCTGCTCTACTGGAAGGTGGAGGTCCCCCTGCCCGACACCTTTCTGGACCTGCAGGCCGGCTTCTGCGCCACGGTGGGGGCCAAGGGGGCCATGGCCCTGCAATATGCCGTGGAGTACTGCCGGATCCCCGACATCTTTGACTTTCACGACGCCCGCAACGATGCCCTTTACACCGCCCTGGTGAGCCAGTACATCACCCCGGAGGAGCTGGAGAACTGCCGGCGGGTGCCCGGCCCGCCGGGGGGGCGCAAGCCCTCGGCGGGGCTGCCCAAGGGCCGGCACTGGAAGGGGCCCTTCAAGAGCCGGGAGGAGCTGCGCTCCAACCGGGGCTGCCGGCTGGGCGTGTGCCCGGTCTGCGGCACCCGCACCCGGGTGAGCAGCTGGGCCGGCGGGGTGAAAGGGCCCTACTACGCCCCCTTCACCTGCCCTGACCACGGCCCCTTCCTGCTGCGGCTGGACACGGCGGTGAGCGCCACGGGCTACCTCTGGGGGAGCAACAGGGTGCTGGAGTGGAACCCGGCCAATGAAAATCGGCTGCGCACCGCCGAGAGCAAGGGGGAGTACCCCTGCCGCAACACCTCCCGCCGCCGGCGGGGGCGGTACCGTCCCCGGAAGCGGAAGTGAGAAAACCACAAAAAATCCCCCGCCGAGCAGGTCTCGGCGGGGGATTTTGACATTGAAGGCTTACAAAAGGTTGGGCTCCAAGGGGTGAACGGTGACCCGGAGGGTGGCGGGGGAGTGGGGGTACTGCCGGGCAAAGGCCTTGACCACCCGGGAACAGACCATGCAGCTGTTTTCATAGTTTGCCTGGGGGAGGAGAAGGAGGAACTGGGACACACTGCACTGGCAGGCCACGTCCCCCCGGCGCAGGTTGGAGCGGATGGTGTCCTGTAAATTCTCCATGACCCGGTCCAAGCTCCGCTTGGGCAGCTCTGCCCCATCCTTGTCGCAGACCGAGATGAGCCCCAGATGGACGGCGTCGCCGCTGCGCTCCAAAGCTCGGGCCAGGGCCTGATAGATGGCCCGGAAGAAGTCGTAGTCACAGTAGAGGGCCCCCCGGTCCTTGGAGGTCTCCCGCAGCTGGGAGAGCACGGAATCGGGGGAGAGGGTGCGGTCGTTTACTGTGCGGACGGCCTCCCGGTAGAGGCTCACGGCCTCCTCGCTGGGCATGATGCCGAAGTTGGCATAGAACAGGTCCCGCATCTCCTCATAGACCTTGGCCGCCTCCCGATCCTCCCCCAGGTCCAGCAGGGAGCGGAGCAGGTGGCAATAGAGGGCCTCATTGTAAGGCTCCACAGCGATGGCCGAGCGGCACACCCGGACGATCTCGGCGATGCGGCCCGTCTGGCGCAGAAGGGGCAGCAGCTCCAGCACCGTCTGCAAATACAGCTGGTGGTAGTAGGCGGCGATGGGCACCACCCAGGGCTCAGAGGAGAGCTTGGATAGAAAATCCCCCTCATAGAGCTCCACGGCCTGAAGGCACAGGGAGATGGTCTCCTCGGTGCTTTTGGCCTTTTCGGCCTTGTGGCAGAGGGCCTCAAACTCGTCAATGTCCAGGGTGAGGGGGGCCTTGCCGTTCCAGCTGTACCCCCCACGGGAGCGGAGCAGCAGCTCGTGGCCGGAGCCCTCTCCCAGCTGGTCCAGAGAGGAGCGGACCCGGTGGAACATGGTTTTCAGGGCGTTGAGGGGGTTGACGCTGTCCCCGCCCTCGCTCCACAGCAGGGCGGACAGCTCCTCATTGCTCACCGGCCGGCCCCGGGAGTAGATCATGTAGGCCAGCAGCAGCCAGACCTTCTTGGAGCGGTTGCCGTTGTCGTTGATCTCCTGGTCTCCCCGGGACAGTGAAAAGGTACCCAGCATTCGCACATGGATGGTATTGTTTTCCATGGACCACGACCTCCTCCTGTCGGCCTGCCCCAGGGGCAGACCGGGGCTGTCACTCAGGGCGCCCTCGGCGGGAAGAGGACGCCGGCGGTGAGGGATAAAATGGTAAGTTTGTTAAGTTCAAGAATACCATAAATTTGCAAATTTTGCAATCCTATTTTCCGGTGGGAGGAGGGAAAATAGAGGTTGGATACAAAAATTTTAGAAAAAAGAAAAAAGTTTACTAAAAAGTACTTCCCTTTTGGAGGGGAGTGTGCTATACTGAGGCTGTTCCAAAGGGCCTACGCCCAATTTTCCACCTGCCTTTTTGATGAGGTGAATTGCTATGAAGAACTGGAAGAGAATGATTTGCCGGATCCTGGCCCTGGCTTTGACGGTGGGCTGTATCCACTCCGCCGCTCTGGCGGCTGCCGCCCCCACCGGGACCGCCAGCCTGCCGGTGGCCTCGGGGACCCTGACGGCCAAAAATACGAAGGCCACCATTGACTACTCCAACACCAAGGACGGCTATGTGATGGTCAACTTCACCGCCCAGACCGACAAGCGGCTGAAGGTCCGTGTCACCGGCCCCACCAATCCCAAGAACCCCTACACCTATGACATCCCCGCCGGGAAGTGGATCACCTTCCCTCTGACCGACGGCAACGGGGAGTACAAGGTCTCCGTTTTTGAGCACACCGGCCAGGGCAGCAAGTATGCCACCGTCCTGTCGACCACCTTTACCGCCACCCTTACCGATGAGTTTGCCCCCTACCTGCGGCCCAACCAGTACGTGGACTATGCCGGGGCCACCAAGACCACGGCCAAGGCCGCCGAGCTGACCAAGGGCATCACCGATCCCCTGAAGAAGGTGGAGGCCATCTACGACTTTGTGGTGAAGGAGTTCACCTACGACAAGGACAAGGCGGCCACCGTCCAGTCGGGCTATCTGCCCGTGTTGGACACGGTGCTGGAGGCCAAGAAGGGCATCTGTTTTGACTACGCCGCTGTAATGGCCGGCATGCTCCGCAGCCAGGGGGTGCCCTGCAAGCTGGTGGTGGGCTACGCCGGTACCACCAACCCCGTCTACCACGCCTGGATCAGCGTCTGGACCCAGGAGAACGGCTGGGTGGAGCAGGTTGTCTACTTTGACGGCAAGACCTGGCAGCGGATGGACCCCACCTTTGCCTCCTCGGGAAAGCAGAGCGAGTCCATTATGAAGTATATTGGTGACGGCAACAACTACACCACTAAGTACCTCTATTGAGAAAAATACGCAAAAATCCCTTTACGAATGGCAAAATATGATTTACAATGGGCTTGCAGTGTTTGCAAGCCCATTGTTTTTGCCCGGCGGGACAGTCCGCCGCCGGGCCGTTTTGACCGAGGGCGGCGGGGCCGCCCGAAATGCAGAAGGAGTTTAACCACATGAAATATGACACGCTTGACCATAGGACCCTGTCCGATTTCTGCCTGGAGGTGTCTACCCTGCTTCACGCCGGGGTGTCGGTGGCCGACGGACTGCACCTCCTTGCCGACGGGGAGACCGACCAGAGGCTGAAGGAGCTTTACACCGACCTGGCCCGGCAGGTGGACGAGGGTCGGAGCTGCGCCGCCGCCATGGGGGACACCGGCGCTTTCCCCACCTATCTGTGCGGACTGGTGGAGGTGGGCGAGCACTCGGGCCGCACCGAGGAGGCCCTGGCCTCCCTGTCCCGCTTCTACCAGGAGCGGGAGCGGATGGAGCGGCGGGTGAAGTCGGCCCTGCTCTACCCGGCGGTGATGCTCAGTTTGATGCTCTGCGTCATCGGGGTGCTGCTGGTAAAGGTGCTGCCCATCTTTGACGACGTGTACGCCGCTCTTGGCTCCCGGCTCACCGGGGTGGCCGGGGGGCTGCTAGCCCTGGGCCAGGCGCTGGACAGGTTTATGCCGGCGGTGTGGGTCATCCTCATCGCCCTGGCCGCCTTTGTGTTCTGCTTCTCCGCCCTACCCGGCTTCCGGAATAAGGTCCTGGCCTGGTGGCGGGGCTCCCGGGGGGACAAGGGTGTGGCCCGGGAGATGAACAATGCCCAGCTGGTCCAGGCCATGAGCATGGGCCTGCGCTCGGGCCTCAGCGCCGAGGAGGCGGTGGGGCTGGCGGCCGGCCTGATGGCCGATCCCTCCCCTGCCCGAAACCGCTGCCTGGCCTGCCGGGCCAAGCTGGACGAGGGGATGAGCCTTCCCCAGGCCCTCCGGGAGACCGGAGTGCTGAGCGCCGGGGACAGCCGGCTGCTGGAGGTGGGGGAGAAGGGGGGCTGTGCCGACGCCGCCCTGGAGCGCATCGCCCAGACCCTCAGTGAGGACAGTCAGGCCCGGCTGGAGGAGCTGGTGGCCCGGGTGGAGCCCGCATTGGTACTGGTGTGCTCGGTGCTGGTGGGGCTTATCCTGCTGTCGGTGATGCTGCCCCTGATGCACATCATGTCGGCCATCGGGTGAGCGGATATGAAAAAACAACATTCCGGCGGGCTTTTTTCCGCCCTGCGCTCTCTGCTCACGTCCCTGCTGGCGGTCGTGGTGCTGCTGGGCTTTTCCGCCGCCCTGGGCAACCTGAACACTGGCCGGGCTGAAGAGGACCGGGCGCAGCTGGAGACGGCCATCCGCCGCTCCTGCGTGGCCTGCTTCGCCGCCGAGGGGAGCTACCCCCAGGACCTGCAATACTTACAGGACCACTACGGCCTGCAGATCGACGAGGACCGCTATGCGGTGTTCTACGATGTGTTTGCCGAGAATTTGATGCCTGATATTACCGTGTTGGAGCTGCAGCGATGAAAAAACGAGCCGCACAACATCAGATGGACGCCCTCATGGCCCTCATTCTCTTTGGGGTCTTTGCCGCCTGCGTCCTGGCCGTCCTGCTCACAGGGGCCGGGGCCTACCAGCGGCTGACCCAGAGGGACAGGTCGGCCTTTGACCGGCGCACCGCCATCCAGTACATCGCCACCCGTGTCCGCCAGTCCGACACCGCCGGGGCCATCACGGTGGAGGACTTCGGCGGGGTGGACTGCCTGTGCCTGTGGGAGGGGGACTACGTCACCCGGGTCTACTGCTATGACGGCCAGCTCCGGGAGCTCTTTACCGACCCCCTGGCCGAGATGGACCCCCAGGCCGGCGAGCCGGTGCTGGAGGCCCAGGGGATGGAATTTGCCCTGGAGGAGGGGCTTTTGACGGTGACGGCCACCATGGCCGACGGCACCGGGGACAGCCTCTGCCTGTCTCTGCGCAGCGGAGAGGGGGCAGCGGCATGAAGGGAAAGGGAAGTCTGGCCCTCATGGAGCAGCTGGTCATGCTGCTGGTCTTTGCCCTGGCGGCGGCGCTGTGCCTTCAGGCCTTTGTGAAGAGCGATCAGATGAGCAAGGACAGCGAGGCCGCCGACCATGCCATGGTTCTGTGCCAGAGCGTGGCCGAGACGGTGAAAAACAAGGGCGGCGATTTGGCCGCAGCAGCTGAGAGTATGAACATTCCCTACGGTAGTTATGCCGGGGAGGGAATGGCTTTTGAACAGCACTACAATGAGGATTGGACAGTCTCAAATACCCGAGAGTATGCCTATGTGCTCCGGGCAGAGGAGACAGACAGTGAGATAAACGGCCTGGGCAAGGCCCGGGTCTGGGTGGAGGCCACTCCGGCCAGCACCCTGTTTGAGTTGGAGTTCAGCTGGCAGGAGGTGACCGCTCATGGCTAAGAGAGAGCGGGAGTCCTTCTCCCCCCCGGCCATCGGCGGCAGCTCCCTGCTGGTGGTCTTTGGGGTGCTCTGCCTGACGGTGTTCGCCCTGTTGAGCCTGTCCACCGTCCGGGCCGATTTGCGCCTGGCCGAGACAAGCCGCCAGGCGGTCACCGACTACTACGCCGCCGACAATGAGGCCCAGGAGATCCTGGCCCGGCTGCGGGGGGGCGAATTCCCGGAGAATGTGGAGATCGTGAGCACCGACTATGCGGGTTGGCCCAGTGGTCGGGGCCAGAGTGAGTATTCCTACGCCGTTCCCATCTCGGATGTCCGGGAACTTCAGGTGGAGGTTCGGATAGACTGGAATGAGCCCGGCAAGTATGAGATTTTGCGCTATCAGGTGGTGAACACCGGGGATTGGAGCGCTGATGACGGCCTGGAGATCTGGGACGGAGATCCCTTTTAAGGGGAAGGTAGGGGGCGCACAGTGTGCGTTCGCTATGCCCTTGATTTTGTATCCATTTCCTACCGGGCAAAAAACGCCCCTTTTTCCGGCGACATCTCCACCACGTGGCCGGACGAAACCTGGTGTTTTTATCAACGTACCATGGCGCCGGAGGCGCCCCAATGCCCTACGGGCATCGCCCCCAACATGGGAGCCGGCAAAGGGGCATTTTTTGCCCGGCCTTTGAACCCCGGTAGGGGCGGCTATCAGCCGCCCGAGCCCCACCCCATGAGAAAGACAGAAAGGAGTGACCGCCATGCCTGAACTGTTGGATTACCTGGACCGTGCGGTCAAGGATAACGCCAGCGACCTGTTTATCGTCGCCGGCGGCGCAGTGAGCGAGAAGCTGGAGGGGGCCATGGTCCCCCTGGGGGAGAAGATCTTCCCCGACGAGACCCGCCGTCTCATTGAGCAGATCTATCAGCGGGCGGGCCGGAGCATGGACCGCTATCTGGAGCAGGGGGACGACGACTTCTCCTTCTCGGTGTCCGGCCTGGCCCGGTTCCGGGTCAATGCCTACCGCCAGCGGGGCTCTCTGGCCGCCGTGGTCCGGGTGGTGGCCTTCGACATCCCCGATGCCGCCGCCCTCCACATCCCCCAGGCCGTTATGGACCTGGCCCAGGTGGAGCACGGCATGGTGCTGGTCACCGGCACGGCGGGCAGCGGCAAGTCCACCACCCAGG
>CAJUSE010000022.1 GCA_910588975.1 uncultured Oscillospiraceae bacterium
CACTTGCAGGAGGTACACCAGTTCACCGGCATGGTGGTCTTGTAGGCCAGGCCGTTTTTGTAGAGCTGGAGGAAGATCCACTGGGTCCACTTATAGTAGTCCGGGTCGGTGGTGTTCACCTCCCGGTCATAGTCAAAGGAGTAACCCAGGGCCTGAAGCTGGCGGCGGAAGTTGGTGATGTTGTCGTGGGTGACGATGCGGGGGTGGATGTGGTTTTTGATGGCGTAGTTCTCGGTGGGCAGGCCGAAGGCGTCGTAGCCGATGGGGAACAGGACGTTATAGCCCTCCATACGCTTTTTCCGGCTGATGACGTCCATGGCGGTAAAGGGCCGGGCGTGGCCCACGTGGAGCCCCTGACCCGAGGGGTAGGGGAACTCAATAAGGCCGTAGAATTTGGGCTTGTCCCCCCCGGTCTGGGCGGCAAAGACCTTCTCCTCCAGCCACTTTTTCTGCCACTTGGGCTCAATGTTGGCGAAATCGTACTTCAATTCCATCACGCTTTCTTTTCGTAATAGGTGGAAAATTACCATCCATTATATATGAAAATTTCTCTGATTGCAAGGGGGCAGGAAAGGAAAGGAGGGCTTAGAAAAAACTTCTTCCAAATTTAAGGAAATTTTTATTTCCTTTCTCCCGTGGATTTGATACAATAGATTTAACGATAAACGAAATAAGGGGGGAGAATTATGGCCCAGGGCACCCATACCATTTATATCCTGTTCAGCCGCTCCACCACTGTGCCCTCCCGGCTCATCCACCTCTTTGCCGGCGGAGCCTATACCCACGTCTCCCTGGGGCTGGACGGCCCCAACGGCCCCTTCCACACCTTTGCCCGGAAGTATCCCCGGCTGCCCTTGCCTGCGGGTCTTGTGCGGGAGGTGCCCGGCCGGGGCTTCTTCGGTCTGCACCCGGCCACCCCCTGCTGCCTGTTCACCCTGGAGGTGGGGGAGGAGGTCTACCGCTCCCTGACAGAAAAGCTGGAGGGGATGTACCGGCAGCAGGAGAAATACCACTACAATGTGCTGGGGGCCATCACCGCCTATTTTTACATTCCCCTGCGCCGGCAGTGGCACTACTTCTGCTCCCAGTTTGTGGCCGAGGCCCTCTCTGAGAGCGGGGCGGTGACCCTGCCCCGGGAGCCGGATCTCACCCGCCCCATGGATATCTACGCCCTCATGGGTCCGGGAGAGCCGGTGATGCAGGGCGTGATCGGTGATCTGGAGGCATAACAGAAGGGACAGCTCCCCGGAGCTGTCCCTCTTTTCTTTTTTTTGTATTTGCTGTACTTCCGTAGGGGCGGCCTGTGGCCGCCCGATCTTTGCCGCTATGGAGGTGCCTCTTGGGCCGGGAAAAATACCCCTTCCCCGGCGGCATTTCCATCACGTGGCCGGACGAGCCCCGGTGTTTTCCCCGACCTTCCGTGGCGCCGGAGGCGCCCCAATGCCCTACGGGCATCGCTCCTATCATGGGAGCCGGAGAAGGGGTATTTTTCCCGGCCCGTCACCACAGATACAAGACCGAGGCGGCAGCCAAGACCCCGCCCCTACTTGAGGGGCCCCTGGTCCCTTTCACACGTCCTCTCCAAAAATTCCCGCACCTGTGTCTCGCTCTCCATCTCCATGGCCTGCCCGGCCACCGCTTTGGCCCGGTCCATGGACCACCGGGCGATCTCCCGCCGGGCGGCAAGGACACTGGCCGGGTTTACCGAAAATTCGTCCAGCCCGAAGGCCAGCCAAAGGGGGATGAGGGCGCTCTGGGCCGCCGCCTCCCCGCACATGCCCACGGGGATGCCCGCCCGGTGCCCGGCGGCAATGACATGCCGGACCAGCCGCAGCACCGCCGGGTCAAAGGGGGAGCCTATGGCGGCCACCGCCGGGTTGCCCCGGTCGGCGCAGAGGGTGTACTGGGTCAGATCGTTGGTGCCGATGGAGAAAAAGTCTACCTCCCGGGCCAGCACATCGGCCATGACGGCGGCGGCGGGGGTCTCCACCATGACACCCAGGGGCAGCTCACCCACCGCCGTTCCTTGCTTCTCCAGCTCCTCCCGGGCCTGGGAGAGCAGGCCCCTGACCTGGCGAAGCTCTTCCACGCTGGTCACAAAGGGCACCATGGCCCGGACCGGCCCCAGGGCGGCCGCCCGGAGCAGCGCCCGCAGCTGGGGGAGCAGCAGCTCCGGCCGGCTCAGGCACAGCCGGATGGCCCGGTTGCCCAGAAAGGGGTTCTCCTCCCGGGGCAGGTCCAGGGCAGGGGCGGGCTTGTCCCCGCCGATGTCCAGGGTGCGGACAATGACCTCTCCCCGGGGAAACTGCCCCGCCAGCTGGGCAAAGAGCCGATATTGCTCCTCCTCATCGGGGAGGGTGGGCCGGTCCAGAAAGAGAAATTCCGTGCGCAGCAGGCCGATGCCCTGGGCCCCGGCCCGGGCGGCCAGCTCTCCCTCCTGGGCCGAACCCACGTTGCAGGAGAGGTTGACCGCCGCCCCGTCGGCGGTGCGGGTCTCCCTGCCCCGAAAGGTTTCCAGCTCCGCCTGTTCCAGTGCCGCTTCCTCCCGCCGCCGGCGGTGGTCGGCCAAAATGTCCTCCCCCGGCTCCACCAGAGCCGTCCCCGCCCCGGCGTCCACCGCCACCATGGCCCCGTGGGCCACGGCATCCAGCAGGCCGGGAACGCTGAACAGGGCGGGCAGACCTGCCGAGCGGCAGAGGATGGCGGCGTGGGAGGTGTAGCCCCCCGCCTGGGCCAGCACTGCCGCCACATGGCGGCTGTCCAGGGCGGAGACCATGGAGGCGGTGAGCTCCTCCACCACCAGCACGGTGTCCGGGGGCAGGGCGGACAGGTCGGGCCCCTCCCGGCCCAGAAGGAGGGCGAGCAGCCGGCGGCGCAGGTCGTCCACATCGGCGGCACGCTGGGCCAAGAGGGGGTCTCCCGAGGCGGCAAAGAGGTCCATAAAGCCCCGGCAGACCCGGTCTGCCGCCCCCTCGGCGCTCTCTCCGGCGTTGAGGTGTTCTTCCGTCTGACTGTGAAAATAGGGGTCGGCCAGCATGGCAAGCTGTCCCTCCAGGATGGCGGCCCGGTCCTCTCCTCCCTCCCGGCGGGCGGCCTGAATGAGGGCCTGGGTGGCCCCGGTGAGGGCGGCCGTGGCCCGGTCAAGCCGCTCCCCCTCCTCCCGGGGGCTGCCGGCGGCAGCGGGGTCAAAGGACAGGTCGGGGGAGACCATCCGCACCGCCCGGCCCACCCCGATGCCCGGGGAGACGGAGAGCCCCTTCAGCTCTCTCACAGGTCTCCCAGCCCCGAGCGGATAAGCTCCAGGGCGGCGGCGAGGGCGGCGTCCTCATCGGTGCCGGTACACTCCACGGTGAGGGAGTCCCCCGCCTTGATGCAGGCGGCCATGATGTTCATAATGCTTTTGCCGTCTACCACGTGGTCCCCACGGCGGAGGATGACCTCGCTTTGGAATTTGCCCATGGCCTGGGCAAAGAGGTTGGCCGGGCGCATATGGAACCCCTGGGGATTGACGACACGGACGGTGGCAGAGACCATATGAGATACCTCCGTAAATTTGAAAGTTAAGGAAAGGCTCCCCGGCAGGGGAGCCTTTCCCGTATTACCGGCTCTCCCGGCTTTTCAGCAGGCCCAGCAGGGCCATGCCGATCACAGAGCCCACCACCAGGGCGAGGATATACATGGCCATGTTGCCCATGACGGGAAAGACGAAGATGCCGCCGTGGGGGGCGGGCAGGGTGCAGCCAAAGGCCATGGACAGTCCCCCCGCCACCGCCGAGCCGGCCATACAGGCCGGGATGACCCGTACCGGGTCGGCGGCGGCAAAGGGGATGGCCCCCTCAGTGATGAAGCACAGGCCCATAATATAGTTCACCAGGCCGTTCTTCTGCTCCTCCTGGGAAAAGCGGCCGGGGAAGAAGGTGCAGGCCAGGGCCACGGCCAGGGGCGGGACCATCCCCCCCACCATGACGGCGGCCATGATGGGGGAGGCCACTGCCTCCCCTGCGGCGCCGACCAGGGAGGCGGTGCCAAAGAGGTAGGCCGCCTTGTTGAAGGGCCCGCCCATGTCAATGGCCATCATGCCGCCCACCACGGCCCCCAGCAGAATGGCGCTGGTGCCGCTGAGGGACTCCAGCGCCCCGGTGACCATGGTGTTGAGCATGCCCACCAGGGGGTTGAGGGCGCACATGACCGCCCCCATGGCGGCAATGCCTGCCAGAGGATAAATGAGCACCGGCTTGATTCCCTCCACCGCCCGGGGCAGGCCCTCGCAGAGCTTTTCCAGGGCCAGCATGACATAGCCGGCCAAAAAGCCGGCCAGCAGGGCACCCAGAAAGCCCGCCGACACCGCCGTCCCCGCCGGGGAGGCAAAGGTGGCCCCGGATACGGCCAGGGCGCCCCCCACAAAGCCGGGGGCCAGGCCGGGCCGGTCGGCAATGGACTGGGCGATATAGCCCGAGAGGATGGGCAGCATGAAGTTGAAGGCCAGCCCGCCAACATTTTTCAAAAAGGCGGCCAAGGGGGTGATGAGGCCGAAGTCGGCAAAGTTGTCCTCTCCCACCGCCCCGGCATCGGCCAGAAAGGCCAGGGCGATGAGGATGCCGCCCCCGATGACAAAGGGGAGCATGTGGCTCACCCCATTCATCAGGTGCTTGTAGACCTGCCGCCCCGTCCCCTCGCCGGCGATGCCCTCCGCCGAGCGGCCGCCGCCGGCTTTGCAGATGGGCCCCTCTCCAGCGGCGGCCTGCCGGAGGAGGGACTCGGGCTTGTTGATGCCGTCGGAGACGGGGACCGAGAGAAGGGGCTTGCCGGCAAAGCGGCCCAGCTCCACCTTTTTGTCGGCGGCGATGATGACGCCGTGGGCGGAGGCGATCTCCTCGGAGGACAATTTATTTTTTGCGCCCCCCGATCCCTGGGTCTCCACCTTCACCGAAATGCCCAGCCGCCTGCCCGCCTTCTCCAATGCCTCGGCGGCCATGTAGGTGTGGGCGATGCCGGTGGGGCAGGCGGTGACGGCCACCACATGGTAATTTGACCCTGTTTCTGGGGCGTTTTCCCCTGCTTTTCCCTCGCTTTTTGGGGCCATTTCCCCTGATTTCGGGGTTCCTACCTCGGTCTTTTCCCCATTTTTCGGGGGTACAGAGGGCTGTTTTGGGCCATTTTGAGCCGGTTTGGCGGGGTCAGGAGAGGCGTTTTTGGGGTATTTTTCCCGCTCTGCCCGGTCGATGACGGCCAAAAAGGTCTTTTTGTCCCGGGCCTGGAGCAGCTTTTCCCGGAATTGCTCGTCCATGAGAAGGACCATGAGCCGGGACAGAATTTCCAAATGGTCGTCCCCGCCCTCCTGGGGGGCGGCGATGGCAAAGAGCAGCTGGGCCTTCTGCCCGTCGGGGCTGCCCCAATCCGCCCCCTCCCGGAGGGTGAGGGCGGCAAGGCCAGGGCGGCTGACGGCGGAGGATTTTGCATGGGGGACAGCCACCCCGCCGCCGATGGCCGTGCTGCCCTGGTCCTCCCGGGCGAGGAGGGCAGTTTTGTAAGCCTTGGGGTCAGTGAGATTGCCGGAATTGTTCTGGAGCTGGACCAGCTGGTCCAAAGCGGCGTTTTGATCCTTTGCCCCGGCGTTGAGGGCTATCCCCTCGGGGCGGAGCAGATCGGTGATCCTCAATGAGAACACTCCTTTTCAATGTTGAAAAAGGCGTATGTCGAGGAAAGAAGAAGGGTATGTGGGCGAAAAGGTTATGAAATGCTGCGATAAAGCCGGCGAATATCCTCCCCGCTGGCCAAAGAGGGGGAGAAGGCGGTGGCGCTGCCGGCGGCTATGCCCAGGCGCAGCCCTTCTTCGGGGCCGCCACGGTCATAGCCCACCAGAAAGCCGGCCACCATGGAGTCCCCTGCCCCCACCGAGTTGACCAGGCTTCCCAGGGGGGCGGGACAGGCGAGGATCCGGCCCTCCCCGGTGCGCAGGAGGGCCCCTGACGGGCCGAGGGAGACCAGCACATTTTGTGCCCCCTGCTCCTGAAGCCGGGCGGCACAGGCGGATATGGCATTCTGGTCGGTGGGGGAGAGGGCGGTATGGCACAGGCCTTCCAGCTCCCGGAGGTTGGGCTTGATGAGGAAGGGGCGGTGGGGGAGGGCTTTGCGGAGAAGCTCTCCCTCGGCATCCACCACCGTCCGTACTCCGGCGGGCAGGAGGGAGAGCAGGCGCTCATAAGTGGTATCGGGCAGGGAGGGGGGCACCGAGCCGGAGAGGACCAAGGTGTCCCCGGGGTGAAGGCGGGAGAGCTTGTCCCCAAAAAGGTCCAGGGCCTGGGGCGGGATGGTGGGGCCGGCGCCGTTGAGCTCGGTCTCCTCCCCGGCACGGACCTTGACATTGATGCGGTTCTCCCCGGCGGGGAGACGGATGAAGTCGGTGTCCACCCCAGCCTGGGCCAGCAGCTGCTCCAGCAGGGTGCCCAGGCTGCCGGCCACAAAGCCCAGAGCGGTGGTCTCTGCCCCCAGGGCATGGAGGATGCGGGAGACGTTGATCCCCTTGCCCCCGGGGGAGAGGGTCTGGCTCCCGGCCCGGTTGGTCCGGCCCGGGGTGAGGGTGTCAAAGGTCATGGCGCAGTCCAGGGCGGGGTTGAGGGTGACGGTGCAGATCATGGGGCTGGCCTCCTTTCCTTTGGGCCTATGATACCCCCAAAGGGGGGAAGGGGACAAGGGGAATGTGAAAATTTGCCGGCGGTACATCCAGTATATCCACCGGACGGGAAATGTAATCAAAAAATGTGCCTGGCCTGTGGGGCGGGGCGTCAGGGCCTGTGGGGCGGGAAAAGGGAAGCTGTGGTGCAGGGAGAGGGGTTGCCGGGGCGGGTGAAAGAAAATCTTAAGGCTTTTTTCGCCCATCCCTAAAAATTTTGTAAGGCGGTGTATAAAAACCTCTGCTATGATGGGGGCAGAAAGGGAGGTTTTTCCATGGAATATGTCTTGACAGCAGAGGGACTGACCAAGCACTACAAGGGCTTTGAGGCCCTTCGGGGGCTGGATATCCACGTGCCCAAGGGGGCCATCTACGGCCTTGTGGGCCGCAACGGGGCGGGTAAGACCACCCTCATCCGGCTCATTTGCGGGCTGCAGCGGCCCACGGCGGGCAGTTACAGCCTTTGGGGCATCCCGGCGGACAGCAGGGAGATCGCCGCAGCCCGGCAGCGGATGGGGGCGGTGGTGGAGACTCCCTCCATCTATCTGGACCTGACGGCGGAGGAAAACCTGCGCCAGCAATACGCCGTTCTGGGCAGGCGGGATGCTGACACCATCCCCGGTCTGTTGGAGCTGGTGGATCTGCGGCACACGGGGAAGAAAAAGGCGAGGGACTTTTCCCTGGGTATGCGGCAGCGGCTGGGCATCGCCGTGGCGCTGGCGGGGGAGCCGGAATTCCTGGTGCTGGACGAGCCGGTGAACGGCCTGGATCCCCAGGGCATCATTGAGATGCGGCGGCTTATTCTGAAGCTGAACCAGGAGCGGGGCATCACCGTCCTCATCTCCAGCCACATTTTGGACGAGCTGGCCCGGCTGGCCACCCACTACGGCTTTGTGGAGGGGGGCCGGATGGTGCGGGAGGTGACCGCCGCCGACCTGGGTGGCGAGGAGAGCCTGGAGGACTACTTTATGGAGCTGATCGGAGGGGCGAGAGATGACTGATCTGTGGAGAGCCGATTTGACACGGCTTTGGAAAAACAAGGTGTTCTGGGGCTGCCTCATTGCCGTGGCGGCGCTTGAGATGTTCATCGTGTGCAACGGCTGCCGGCAGGCGGTCATGGATGCCGGCAGCTATGGGTATGCGCTGGATGATTTCTATTTTAAGGCGGTGCCTCTTTTGGGGCTTTTTGCTGCGCTGGTCATCGGGCTTTTTCTGGGCACCGAGTACAGCGACGGCACCCTTCGGAACAAGCTGGTGGTGGGCCACACCCGGCGGGAGGTCTATCTGGCGCACCTGCTGACCGGTGTGGGTGTGACCGCCCTTCTGACTGTGGCCTGCTTTCTGGCGGGGGTGGTGGGTATTCCCCAGCTGGGCTTCTGGAAGATGGGGGGCGGCAGCCTGGCCCTTTCCCTCCTGATGGCCCTGGGCTTTGGGACGGTGCTGGCCGCCCTCTACACCATGGTGGGGATGCTGTCCGAGAAAAAGTCCACCACAGCGGTGGTGACCCTGCTTCTGTTTTTGGCGCTGATCGCCTTCTCTACCTGGCTTTATGCCCGGCTGGCCGAGCCCGAGATGAACACCGGGATCATCATCACCGCCCAGGGGATGGAGTGGGGCGATCCCACCCCCAACCCCATGTATATCGGCGGGGCCATGCGGGAATTCTGCCGGTTGTTGATGGAGACCCTGCCCACCGGGCAGGCGGTGCTGCTGGCCAACGGGGAGCTGACCCGGCCGGCCTTGAGCCTGGGGGCTTCGGCGGCCCTGACGGTGATATTCACCGCAGTGGGGATGGCCCTGTTTGAGAAAAAGGATTTGAAATGACTGCCCAACAGGCGGTGAAAAAAGACCCGGACTGAGCCCACTCAGTCCGGGTCCTATTTTGAAATTTTTTCTTGGGTGTATGAAAACGTACAATTTTTGGGGGTGGGACACCAGGGGCAGGAGGTGCTTTCTTTACAGGGGGCGCAGGATAGCCCCCGGCAGAAAATAATTCAGCTCAGCTGCTCGATGCCGGTCTGGATGCGGGAAAGGGTCTCGGCCTTGCCCAGGATGTGGCACAGCTCCACGGCGCCGCCAGGGGTCACCGCCTTGCCCGAGAGGGCGGTGCGCACCGGCCACATGATGCGGCCGTTTTTCAGCTCCAGCTTTTCGGCCAGGCCCACAAGGGCATCGTGGAGGTTGTCGTAGGTCCAATCCCCAATGCCCTCCAGTACGGGGAGGACGGCCTTGAGGGCCTCCAGAGAGTTCTGCTCGTCCGTCTTCATCTTCTTGTGGCAGTACAGCTCGTTGGAATACTGGGGCAGGGCGTCGAAGAAGTCCACCTGCTCGGCGATGTCACAGAGGGTGTCACACCGGGGCTGGACCAGGGGGGCGATGAGCCGGAGGTCAATAGCCGGGTTCTTGACGGCCTGCTTCAGATAGGGCTGGGCCAGGGCGAAGAAGGTCTCGGCGTCCAGCTCCCGCAGGTAGTGGGCGTTGAAGTACTTCAGCTTCTCAATGTCGAAGATGGCGGGGGATTTGCTCACACCGGAGAGCTCGAAAACGCCGGAGAGCTCGCTGAGGGTGAAGAACTCCCGCTCGCTGTTCTCCCCCTTGGGGGACCAGCCCAGCAGGGCCACATAGTTGAGGATGGCAGGGGCAATATAGCCCTGGGCCAGGAGATCCTCGTAGGAGGGGTCGCCGTGGCGCTTGGACATCTTATTCTGGGCGTCCCGCATGACGGGGGAGCAGTGGACGTAGTTGGGGATGGGCCAGCCGAAGGCCTCGTAGAGCAGGTTGTATTTGGGGGCGGAGGAGAGGTACTCGCTGCCCCGGACCACATGGGTGATGCCCATGAGATGGTCGTCCACCACGTTGGCAAAGTTGTAGGTGGGCAGGCCGTCCCGCTTCAGCAGGACCTGGTCGTCCAGGGTGTCGTTGTCCACGGTGATGTCGCCGAAGATCACATCGTGGAAGGTGGTCTGGCCCTCGTGGGGGATGCGCTGGCGGACCACATGGGGCTCGCCGGCCTGCACCCGAGCCAGGGCCTCGGCGTAGGACAGGCTGCGGCAGGGGTCATCCTCCCGCTTGGTGAAGTCGCCGGTGTCCTCGGCGGACTCGGTCTTTTCGCAGAAGCAGTAATAGGCGGCCCCCTTCTCCACCAGCAGGTCGGCATACTTGCGGTAGAGGTCCCGCCGCTGGGTCTGGATATAGGGGCCCACGGGGCCGCCCAGGTCGGGGCCCTCGTCCCAGGTTAGGCCGCACTCGGTGAGGGTCTTATAGATGATCTCGGTGGCTCCCTCCACCTGGCGGCTCTGGTCGGTGTCCTCGATACGCAGGATGAAGGTGCCCTCGTCGTGCCGGGCGATGAGCCAGGTATACAGGGCGGTGCGCAGGTTGCCTACGTGCATATAGCCGGTGGGAGAGGGGGCGAAGCGGGTGCGGACCTTGCCCACAGGGATGCGCTTTTCCATCTCGTCAAACCAGGTCATATCCATATTTTATCCCTCCTAAAGGATTTTCTTCCTAATCCCTATTGTATCGGGTAGGGAAGAACTTGTCAAGGGAAAGGAAATGTGTTATGATACAACAATATGGGACATTGTGCCCGTATATATTACATCCGCAAAGGAGTGTTCAAGATGGAAAACGGTAAGAAAGTCATGCTCTCGGGCATCCAGCCCAGCGGGGAGCTCCACATCGGCAACTATTTGGGGCCCCTGATCCACTGGCCGGAGATGATCGAGGAGTACGACTGCTACTTTTTCCTGGCCGACCTCCATACCCTCACTGTCCGGCAGGAGCCCGCCGAGCTGCGTAAGCGGGTATTGAAGCTGCTGGCCAACTATATCGCCGTGGGCCTGGATCCGGAGAAGTGCACCCTGTTCATTCAGTCCCACGTGCCCGCCCACTCCCAGCTCTCCTGGGTGCTGAACTGCTACACCATGTTCGGCGAGCTGAGCCGTATGACCCAGTTCAAGGACAAGTCGGCCAAGCACGCCGACAACATCAATGCCGGCCTGTTTACCTACCCGGTGCTCATGGCCGCCGACATTCTCATCTACCAGCCCGACTTCGTCCCTGTGGGGGAGGATCAGCGGCAGCACGTGGAGATCTGCCGGGACATTGCCGAGCGGTTCAACGGCATCTACGGGGAGACCTTTAAGGTCCCCGAGCCCTATATCTCCAAGGTGGGGGCCCGCATTATGTCCCTGAACCAGCCCGAGAGCAAGATGAGCAAGTCTGCCCCTGAGGGCTGTGTGTTCCTGCTGGATAAGCCTGAGGACATCATGCGCAAGTTCAAGCGGGCCATCACCGACAGCGATACCGAAAACTGCGTCCGCTACGATCCCGAGCACAAGCCCGGCGTGGCCAACCTGATGCAGATCTACGGTTCGGCCACCGGCAAGACCTACGAGGAGATCGAGCGGGAGTTTGACGGACTGGGCTACGGCGCCTTTAAGCCCGCTGTGGGCGAGGCTGTGGTGGAGACCCTGCGGCCCATCCGGGAGGAGACGGAGCGGCTGCTGGCTGACAAGGCCTATCTGGAGAGTGTTTACCGGGCCGGGGCCGAGAAGGCCGCCTATGTGGCGGGCAAGACCCTGCGGAAGGTCTACAAAAAAGTGGGCCTGGTGGAACGATAAGGGAACAAGCGAGGACGTTGGAACGTCTAAGGGAGCATAGACAGAAATACAAAGGAGACGTCAGCATATGCCCATTTCTACGAAACTCATCGGGCAGGTAGCGGCGGCACTGGCCGTGGCCTTTCTCATATCCCTCATCCTCACCCCGGTGGTGCGCACCCTGGCGGTGAAGATGGGGGCGGTGGACGACCCCAGGCGCCGCAACGACCCGGAGCGGCGGATGCACGACCACCCTGTCCCCCGGATGGGAGGGCTGGCCATCGTTATGGGCTTTTTGCTGAGCAGCCTGGTCTTTTTGCCCATGAACGGCCAGCTCCAGCGCATTTTGCTGGGGGCGGTGCTCATTGTGATCATGGGCGTGTTTGACGATATTTACGACCTGAGCGCCAAGCTGAAGCTGGTGGGTCAGATCATCGCCGCCCTCATCGTCACGGTGGGGGAGGGGGGCATGGCCATTGAGGCCCTCAGTAACCCCAACATTTTTTCCTCTAACCCCTACTGGGTGCTGGGGTGGCTCAGCGTGCCGGTGACAGTGGTGTGGGTCGTGGGTATGACCAATGCCGTCAACCTCATTGATGGACTGGACGGGCTGGCCTGCGGGGTGAGCTCCATCTCCTCGCTGACTCTGCTGGTCATCGCCCTGCTGCTGGGGGAGCCCCAGGTGGCCATCCTGGTGGCTGCCCTGGCCGGTGGGTGCCTGGGCTTTCTGCCCTACAACCTGAACCCGGCCAAGATCTTCATGGGGGATACAGGCTCCACCTTTTTGGGATTTGTGCTGGCCTGCGTGTCCATTCAGGGGCTGTTCAAGATGTACACCCTCATCTCCTTTGTGGTGCCCTTCCTGCTCTTTGGGCTGCCCATTTTTGATACCTGCTTTGCCTTTATCCGGCGCATTGCCCACGGGCAGAGCCCCATGCACGCCGACCGCAGCCACGTCCATCACAGGCTTATCGACATGGGCTTTTCCCAGAAGCAGGCGGTGGCTGTGCTCTATGTTATCACTGCTATTTTGGGCCTCTCCGCCGTGGTGCTCACCACCTCGGGGGCGGTGAAGGCCATGCTGCTGCTCTTTGCCTTTTGCGCCGCCGGGGCGGTGGCGCTGAGCATCTATTCCAGCAACCACCGGCAGCGGCGGGGCCGCAGGCCGGAGCGGGAGCGGTCACAGGACGAGGAGGAAGCGGAATGAAAAAGCTGCGGGTCATGTCCATTTTCGGCACCCGGCCGGAGGCCATCAAGATGGCCCCTCTGGTAAAGGAGCTTGCCCGCCGGGAGGGCATTGAGAGCCTGTGCTGCGTCACCGGCCAGCACCGGGAGATGCTGGACAGCGTGCTGGGCATTTTCCACATCCGGCCCGACTACGACCTGGACATTATGGAGCCGGGGCAAAGCCTATCCACCATCACCACCAAGTGCCTGCTGGGGCTGGAGAAGGTCTTTGAGGAGGCACAGCCCGACCTGGTGCTGGTCCACGGGGACACCTCCACCGCCTTTTCCGCCGCTCTGGCCGCCTTCTACCACAAGATCAAGGTGGGCCATGTGGAGGCGGGGCTGCGGACCCTTGACAAGTATTCTCCCTTTCCGGAGGAGATGAACCGGACCCTGATCGGAGATCTGGCCGACCTCCATTTTTCCCCCACCCGGGCAAACCGGGAAAACCTGAGCCGGGAAGGTATTACAAAGGGCGTGTTCCTGACGGGAAATACAGTCATTGACGCCATGGCCACCACTGTGCGCAAGGATTTCCGCTTTACGACCCAGGAGCTCAATGAGCTGGACTATACAGGGAAAAAGGTCATCGCCGTCACCTGCCACCGGCGGGAGAATTACGGCCAGCCTATGGAGAATATCATGGCGGCGTTGAAGCACATCGCCCAGACCTATCCCGAGACCGAGCTTGTCTACCCCGTTCACCTGTCCCCCACAGTCCAGGAGGTGGCCCACCGCCATCTGGACGGGCTGAGCAATGTCCATCTTATCCCGCCGGTGGATGTGGAGGAGATGCACAACCTGATGGAGCGGTGCTACATGGTCATGACCGACTCGGGGGGGCTCCAGGAAGAGGCCCCCGCCCTGGGCAAGCCGGTGCTGGTGCTGCGGCGGGAGACCGAGCGGCCCGAGGCGGTGGCGGCAGGGACGGTGAAGCTGGCCGGGGTGGAGTACGAGGATATCCTGTCCATGGCCCGGGAGTTGCTCACCGACAGGGACGCCTATGAAAAAATGGCCCACGCCGTCAACCCCTACGGGGACGGCCGGGCCTGTGAGCGGATCGCCGACGCCATCGAGTATACCTTCGGCCTGGGGAGCACGCCGCCGGAGGAGTTCTGAGGGCGGATATTTACAGAGAAACCCCGCCGGGGTGTGAAATTGGCGGGGAGAGACAAGGAAGCAGAAGGGGGGCGGGTCAGGTGAAACGGAACGACCGGAACGTGCTGGTCATCCTGGTGGTGGCGGCCATTGTGGTGGCCGTCTTTGCCAGCTTTGGCCTGCCCCTGTTTTACGGAGACACGGCCACCATCACCCTGCCCACCCCTGCCCCCAGCGACCAGGGGACCCAGGGGGGAGAGGAGCAGGCGTTGGGGGTCCGGGTAGAGGTGACGCCCGAGACGGTGCAGAGCGTCATCGCCGCCATGAGCCGGCTGGACAGTTACAGCCGCACGGTGACCACCACCCTCCGGGATGCCACTACCACCGCCCAGGTCTGGACGGATGGGGGATGGACCCGGAGCGTCCTCACCGCCCCCAACGGCCTCACTGTTCATACCATAGTGGGGCAGGAGCAGGTCTGGCGGTGGTATGAGGGGGACCGGGAGGCGGTCTCCTGGCCGGCGGAGGAGGGCTCCCGGGACCTGGAGGGGCAGCGTATTCCCACCTACGAGGACGTGCTGGCCCTGGACAAGGAGACCATCACGGCCGCAGGCTATCAGGAGAAGAACGGGGCCAGCTGCGTCTATGTGGAGGTGGCCATCCCCGAGCTGAACCAGGTAGAGCGGTATTGGGTGGCTTCGGACAGCGGGCTGCTGTGGTACGCAGAGACCGAGACCGGTGAGGAGATCGTCTGGGCCATGTCGGCCACCACGCCGGAGACCCCCGTCTCCGCAGGCACCCAGTTCGCCCTGCCCAACGGCAGGGTGCTCCACACGGTGGGGGAGACGAGGTAAGAGGTCCATTCTGCCTGACAGGGGCAAGCGGGGCGGCGAGGCCCTGTTTGCCCCTGTCAGGCAGAGCGGTCAGAGCAGGAGCATGAGCCCCAGAGTGATGAGCAGCTCTAAATTGTCTTCCCCGTCGTCCAGAAAGAGAAAGAGGAGGATGAGGAGCAGCAGCACGTCTCCCCGGTCCAGCTCATCCAGCTTCAGAGCCTGCAAAAGTCCGCCCAGCCCCTCCTTTTTGCCCTTCAGAGGAGCTGCGGGGGGCTCGGGAGGATCGGTGGAGAGCTGGGAGATGGGGAGATAGGGGTTATACATGACCCTCTCCCTCCTTCAACATGGCGATGGCTGAGCGGACTACCCGGCTGAGACGGGCGATCTTCTCGGCCTTTTCCATCTTTTCCAGCCGCTCGGCCTTGAGAAAGGGCTTCAGGGCGGAAAGGAGAGCTGCCTTTTCATCGTCCTGGGCGCTGTATTCGGAAAACAGACCCAGGGCAAACTGAATGAGCTTGGGGTCCACGTCCCCCAGTGCCCCCATAAGGGCGGAGAGATCGGGGAGGGTGGGCTGGCCCTCTGTTGGCTGGGCCGCTGGGGCCTCCACAGGCAGGTAGTCTTCCTCTGCCGGCGCCTGGGCCGGGGGTGTCTGGCCCCCGGAGAGGGCCTGGGCCAGGGCGGAGATCTGGCCCATGGCCTCGCTGTCACCTAAGATAGCCTGGAGCTGTTGTTGGAAATCGGGCATGGGGAAATCACCGTCCTTTAAGAAGAGTGGAGGCATGGCCTGTGAGGGAGCTTGGACTGGAGCGAAGTTCACCGGGCAAAAATACCCCTTCTCCGGCTTCTATGCTGGGAATGATGCCCGTAGGGCATTGGGGCGCCTCCGGCGCCACGGTATGTTGAGAAAATCACCAGGTCTCGTCCGGCCATGTGGTGGGGATGCCGCCGGAGAAGGGGTATTTTTGCCCGGCGCAGGACAGATATCCGCACAAGGGCGGGCCCCCCTACTTGGAGCCGGTTTTCTTTTTTAGCTCCTCCACCGCCTGGCTGCCCTCCTGGCTGGACATGACCTGGTTCAGGATGCCCAGCAGGGCCTGGGGCTTGCCCTGGGCGGCGGCCTGGGCGGCGGTGGAGAGACCGTCGCCGGCGCTGCGGTTCAGAAGGGACATGAGATGCTGGGTCTCGGGTGAGGAGAGCAGGGCCTTGAGCCCCGCCGGGTCCCCCAACAGCTGGGCGGCCTGGGGATCCTGCTTCAGAGCATCGGGGATGGGATCGGGTTTGGACATGGCTGGTCCCTCCATCAAATTATATTGTTTGCGTTTTATCCTATGCTTGAATTGGAGGAGAGGACACTGTGAAATGGCTGGTTTTTTCTGATTCCCACGGGGATATGTCCACCATGCGGAATGTGGTGCTGCGGGAAAAGCCCGACCACATCCTCCATCTGGGGGACGTGGTCCAGGACGCCCAACGGCTCCACGACGCCTTTCCGGACATCCCGCTGGACCAGGTCCGGGGGAACTGCGACGTGGGCTGCTATGACGTGAGCGAGGAGAAGGAGCTCTTTGTGATGGGCCGCCGGCTCTGGATGCTCCACGGCCATGGATATGGGGTGAAGATGGGCATTGGCCTGATGCTCTCCGAGGCCCGGAGCCGGGGGGCGGAGGTGGTCCTTTTCGGCCACACCCACAAGGCCCTGTGCGACCGGGATGGGGGGATGTGGATCCTAAATCCCGGCACCATCGGCGGCTCCCCCCAGGGGACCTACGGTGTTCTGGAGGAGCGGAAGGGTGAGCTCTACTGCCGCACTGCACTGGCGGTGGACTGAAAAAGGAGGAACAGAGCATGCTTTTGGCCATAGATGTGGGCAACACCAACACCTGCTTCGGTATTTACGAGGGGGAGAAGCTGCGGGGCACCTTCCGGCTGCGCACCGACCGGGGGCGCACCGCCGACGAGATCGGTCTTTACGCCACCGAATATTTTCAGCACTTTGGACTGGACATCGAGGCGGTGGAGGATGTGATCATCGCCTCGGTGGTCCCCCAGGTCATGGCCCAGCTGACCCGGGCCATGGAGCTCTACTTCGGCCACACCCCCATGGTCATTGACGGTGGGGTGGAGCCGGGGCTTGTCTACGCCATTCAGGGCAGGGAGCGGCTGGGGCCAGACCGGTCGGTGGCCTGTCTGGCCGCCCGGGAGCTGTTCCCCTGCCCCTGTATCATACTGGACTTCGGCACGGCCACCACCCTGGACGCCCTTAACGAGAAGGGAGAATACATGGGCGGGTGTATTGCCGCCGGGCTGGAGACCACTGCCCGGGCCCTGTCGGACAACGCCTCCCTGCTGCCCCAGATCGAGCTGAAGCCGGCAGAGAAGGTGCTGGGGACCACCACGGTGGGACAGATCCAGGCCGGGGTGGTGCTGGGCTATGTGGGGGCTATGGAGTACCTGGTCCGCCGGGCCCGGCAGGAGCTGGGAGTTCCCGACTGCCCCGTCATCGCAACCGGCGGCCTGGCCGGGGCCATCGCCCAGGGCAGCGAGCTGATCCGGGCGGTGGACCGGGACCTGGTGCTGGAGGGGCTGCGGCTCATCTACCAGCGGGAGAAGAAGCAGAGATAAACGGCCGGCCCCCTCTTGGGGCAAAGGAGGAAATACCCATGGACAATCTGGCACTTCAGGTCCTCTCCCAGGTGCGCAAGGCGGTGGTGGGCAAGGACGAGGTGGTCTCTAAGGCCATTCTGGCCGTTCTGGCTGGGGGGCATATCCTTATGGAGGACATCCCCGGGGTGGGCAAGACCACCCTGGCCGTGGCCTTGAGTAAGGCCCTGGGCCTCACCTGTCACCGGGTCCAGTTTACCCCGGACGTGATGCCCTCCGACCTCACCGGCTTTTCCGTCTACCAAAAGGAGACGGGGGAGCTGCGCTATCAGCCGGGCTCTTTGCTGTGCAACCTGTTTTTGGCCGACGAGCTCAACCGGGCCACTGCCCGGACCCAGTCGGCCCTGCTGGAGGCCATGGAGGAGGGGCAGGTGACGGTGGACGGCGTGAGCCACCCGGTGCCCCAGCCCTTTCTGGTCATGGCCACCCAGAACCCCGCCGGGGCATCGGGGACCCAGAGCCTGCCCGACTCCCAGCTGGACCGGTTCATGGTCAAGCTGTCCCTGGGCTATCCCGGGGCAGAGGATGAGGTGGAGATGCTGCGCCGAAAGGGGGCGGGAGACCCCATGGGTGAAGTGGAGCAGGTGGCCACCGCCCGGGAGCTGGCCCAGGTCCGGGAGCAGGTGGGCTCTGTCTTTTTGAAGGAGGAGGTGGCCGGGTACATTGTCTCCCTGGTGGCGGCCACCCGGAGCCACTCCGCCGTGGCCCAGGGGGGCAGCCCCCGGGCAACTTTGGCGGTGGCCGCCATGGCCCGGGCAAGGGCCTGGGTGCTGGGGCGGGACTACGTGCTGCCCGAGGACGTGTCCATTATTTTCGAGGACACGGTGGCCCACCGGCTCATCCTCACCGGCCGGGGCAGGCAGGAAGGGCGGAACGTGTGCGCCGAGGTGCTGGGGAGCGTGAAGGCCCCCCGGCTGAGCTGAGATGCTCCGGCGCCGGATAGCCTATCTCCTGGCCCTGCTGGGCGCCCTGGTTTTGCGGGTGGCCTACACCGGCTGGCTGGCCGGGGTGGTGCTGTGGTGGGTCCTGGCCCTGCCTGTGGCAGGGGTGCTCGCCGCCCTGCCCGCCCTTCTCTCCTGCAAGGTTTTGGTGACCGCCCCCAAGGAGGAAGTCACCCGGGGGAGCCTGTGGGGGGTACAGCTGACGGGCAGGAGTGCCCTGGGCCTGCCCCTGGGCCGGGTGAGGGCCCGGGTGGAGATGGCCAACGCCCTCACGGGAGAGCGTATACAAAAAACGTTGACCTGGCTGCAGCCAGGGGGCGGGGGAAGGCTGGACATCCCGGCCCCCTCGGTCCACTGCGGCCTTTATACTGCCCGGGTGGTCTGGGCCTGGGGGCTGGACAGCCTGGGGCTATTTTGGCTGCCCCTGCGCCGGGGCGGGCCGGTCCGGCTCTATGCTCTGCCCCGGGAGGCGGGGGAGGAGCTGCCCCCGCTGCCCCCTGAGGGGGAAGGGCAGCTGCGGCCCAGGCCGGGGGGCGGACCGGGGGAGGATTACGACCCCCGGCCCTACCGCCCCGGCGACCCCATCAACACCATTCACTGGAAACTGTCGGCCAAGCGGGAGGAGCTGGTGGTCCGGGAGACCCTGGAGAACGTGCCCCGGCAGCTTTTGCTCACGCTGGACCTCTTTGGCACGCCGGGGGAGCTGGACCGCCGGCTGGACACCCTCTCGGGCCTGGCCCGGGGGCTTTTGGAGGCCGGGCGGCCCTTCCGGCTGGTCACCCTGGACCAGGTGAGCAGGGAGCTCACCGGCTGGGAGATCGAGAACGGAGAGGACTGGCGGGCGTGTTTGGCGACCCTGCTGTCTACCCCGGCACCACCGGAGGGGAAGTCCGTGCTGGACCTGGCCGGGTTGGAGGGCGCTGTGCACATCGGGGGAGGTGAGGGGGATGGATGACCGCTCCCGCAGCCCCTTGAGCTACTTCACCGACGGGGCGCTGCTGCTGGGTGCCCTTCAGGCCACAGTGTGGGGGGCGGTCACCGCCTATGAGCTGGCGGTGGAGCCCCTTCGGCTGGCCTTGACCCTGTGCCTGCTGGCCCTGGGCAGCCTGCTGCTGGTCTCCCTGCCCAAGAGGGGCCGGGGGCTCACCGCAGCGGCGGTCTTGTGTCTGTGGGGGTGGCGGGTCTGGAAAAGCCATGGGCGGCTGCGCTGGGGGACCGGGGCGGTCTGGTGCGCTGTGGTCAACACCTTTGCACAAAAGCTGCCCACGGTACAGGCGGTAGAGCCCGGCCTTGTGCTGAGCCAGGAGGAGTGGGCGGCCCTGGTCACCGACTGGCTCATTGTGACCGCCCTGCCTGTGGCGCTGGCCCTGGGGTGGCTGCTCTGCCGCCTGCGGTGGAACACCAGCGTTATGGCCCTCACCCTGCTGCCCCTGCTTCCCGCCCTCTTTGTCACCGAGGCCCCGGCTCCGCTGGCGCTGGCCGGCCTGCTGGGGGTGTGGGGGGTGCTGGCGTTGGGTTCCCTCACCGACGGGGCCGACCCCAGGGGGACGGCCCGGGGCCGGCTGCCGGCGGCGGTGGCCATGGCCCTGACATTGGCATTTCTGCTTCAAACACTGCCTACCACAGGCAATTCCCAGCCCGGCTGGGCGAAGGACCTGCGGGAGAGTGTTGTCAACAACGCCGGGCGGCTGAGCCTGGCAGAGCTCTGGCATTGGAGGGAGTGGGGCATCTTTGGCGCCACAGGCTCCAGCCGGTATGTGGATCTCATGGGCCGGCCCCGGTTCACCGGCCGGGTGGCCCTGCGGGTGGAGTCGGATGCGCCGGGGAGCCGCCTGCTCCGGGGCTGGTCATCGGATGTGTTCACCGGCACGGGCTGGGAACCCCTGGCCGGAGAGGCGCAGACCCAGCTGGAGGAGATCCGCAGTCAGGGGACAGAGCCTTTGCTTTTGCTGGGGGAGAACGTGGAAAAGGTCACCGACAGGGTCAACTGGAGCGGTTACCGCTCCAAGGGGACCATGACGGTGGAAAATGTATCTGCTCCGGGCTCCTGCGTGTACTATCCCTACGGCCTGTACACCGCCCCGGAGGGGGCGGCATTGGTGGACGGGGCCCATCTGGACCGGGAGCGGGGCTGGCGCCACACCTTGGACTTCTGTCCCGACTATAACTGGGTGCTTCAGGGGGGCAGCTCCTACTGGCGCTCGCTCATGGAGCCCGACCCGGGGGAGGAGGCCTACCGGGCATTTGTCTACGAACACTACCTGACGGTGGACGAGGAGAGCCGGCAGGTGCTTATGGACTGGTGGGAGGTGAACGGACGGCGGCAGACCGCCTGGTGGCAGACCGACTGGCAGGGGGAGGACGAGGCAGGCTACACCTCGTTGGAGGGGTATATCCTCACCTACTACCGGGATGGGAGTTGGGTCTACCAGCGGCCGGCCAGTGAGGAGGAGATAGCGACCTTTGGGGATTGGATACGCATGAACGGGGAACTGGCAGAAGGGGTCATCTCCGAGCCGGATCCCGAGCTTTATGCCTGGGGAAGTAAGTTTTTGCACAGCAATTGGTTCCCGGAGGAGGGGGATACCCGGTACGAGGACGGGAGCATCTACGTCTGGCAAAAGGATACCGGGCCGGTCAGCGATGAGGAGCGGGACTGGTACCGGGACAACTATATCAACAGCGTGACAGGGGCCCTGGAGGAGGCACTGGTCAACACCACCGCCTACGACCTGAACGCCCCCCTCTGCCCCGAGGGGGAGAATTACCTGAACTACTTCCTCAATGAGAGCCGCCGGGGCTGGTGTATGCACTACGCCACCACCACCGCCCTCATGCTCCGGTGCCTGGGCATCCCCACCCGGTATGTGGGGGGCTATACGGTGCGGCCCACCGTCCGGGAGCCCTCCCCCGAGGTCCACGACTACGACGCCCACGCCTGGGCGGAGTACTACCTGGACGGCATCGGATGGCTGCCCCTGGACCTGACCCCCCAGGCGGGCTATGGGTCTGACATAGTTCAGGCAGGGGGGGCCGTGGCCACTCCTACGGCGTCCATTGCTGCCCGGGAGAGCGAAACACCCGCTGAAATGCCCACCGGGCCCCCGGAGGCCACTCCGGCCCCGGCGGAGGTGACCGCCGCCCCAACCCAGGCCCCCCAGCAGGGGGTGATGGCGGGGGAGGAGCCGGGCGGAGAAGAGGAACAGACCTCCCTGCTGCAGCTGTGGCCGGTGGGAGGGCTGGCCCTGTGCTGGGCCCTGTGGGTACTGGCCCGGGGGCACCGGGCCAGGCGGCTGAAGCAGCCGGACACCAATGCCGCCACCCTCTATGCCTACATCCTTTGGGAGAGACTGAAGCCCTGGGGGGCCGGCGAGGGGGAGGAGATGGCCGGGCTGGCCAAGAAGGCCCGGTTCAGCCAGTACACCCTCACCGGGGAGGAGCGACGCCGGGCTTTGGAGCTGCTGGCCGGGGAAGTCAAGGTCATTTCCCGGGCTTTGCCGGGGTGGAAAAAGCCTGTATTCAGACTGCTTTGGGGCGATGTGGCCCTGATTTTGGAAAGGAGTGCATGAGTATGTTTCGAGCTATGCGGCGCAGCCGGCAGGAGCTGAGCCGGGAGGAGACCGAGGCCGTTCTGGCCCGGGGCACCCACGGGGTGCTGGCCGTGGCCGGGGACGAGGGCTATCCCTACGCCGTCCCGTTGAGCTACACCTACCGGGAGGGGAAGCTTTATTTCCACTGCGCCAAGGCGGGTCACAAGCTGGACGCCATCCGGGGATGTGATAAGGTCTCCTTCTGTGTGGTGGATCAGGATGAGGTGGTGGGAGAGAAATTCACCACCTACTTCCGCTCGGCCATTGCCTTTGGCAGGGTCCGGGAGGTGACAGATCCCACGGAGATCTGGGCCATTATGGAGCACATGAGCCGCCGTTATGGCCCCAATGAGACCCAGGAGAGCATCCACGCCGAGATCAGCAGGGAGGAGAAAGCCCTCTGCGTGCTGGAGATGGAGGTGGAGCACCTGACGGGAAAAGAGGCCATTGAGCTGGTAAGAGGGAAGGAAGCGGGCGGATAATATCTGCCCCTACAAAAGCAGATGGCCCAATATCAAAACAAACCACACCCCCGGGAGAGATCCCGGGGGTGTGGTTTTGGTTATTCGGGCAGCTTGGGTGGCCTGGGAGTGTTGGCACAAAAAATTGCCCCCTGCCATTTGGCAGGGGGCGATGGGGGTTATTTCTTTAAAAATTCCTCCACCTCGGCCCGGGCGGGGATGGAGAGGGCGGCTCCGGGGCGGGAGACGGCCATGGCAGAAGCGGCGGCGGCCTCCTTCAGGCAGAGGGTCAGATCCTTGCC
Organism: uncultured Oscillospiraceae bacterium; assembly: GCA_910588975.1. GTDB lineage: Bacteria > Bacillota > Clostridia > Oscillospirales > Oscillospiraceae > Vermiculatibacterium. Next base: position 22,391 of record CAJUSE010000022.1, read on the forward strand.
CTGAGCAAGGCCGGCCAGGAAGTAGCCGGTGAAGGTGTCCCCGGCGGCGGTGGTGTCCACGGCGTTGACCGAAAAGGCCTTCTGTACGTTGTTTCCTCCGTTGGAGCGGCACAGGGCCCCCTTCTCCCCCAGGGTGAGGACGATGGTGGAGCGGGGATAGGCCCAGCCCAGGTTGTCCAGGATGGTCTCGGGGTCATTGTCAGCGGGCAGCTCGGCCAGAGCGGCGGCCTCCGTTTCATTGACCAGGAAGATGTCCACCAGGTTGTAGGGCAAGGGCTGGGTGGGGACAGGGGAGGGGTTGAAGCAGACGGTGAGGCCCTTTACAAGGGCGGTGCGGAGGACAGGCTCCACTACGTTGGTCTCGTTTTGCAGCAGCACCATGTCCCCGGGCTGGGCCAGGTCCAGCACCTGGCGGACGTAGTCCTCGGTGAGGGTATGGTTGGCTCCGCCAGAGACCACGATGGAGTTCTGCCCGGCGGCATCCACCTGGATGATGGCGTGGCCACTCTCTCCCTCCACATGGAGCAGGGAGGAGGTGTCCACGCCGTTTTCCTTCAAAAGCTGCTCCAGAAAGGCCCCATCAGGGCCGATGGCTCCGGCGTGGAGCACCTGGGCCCCTGCCCGGGCGGCGGCAATGGACTGGTTGAGTCCCTTGCCCCCGGCGTTGAGGGTCAGACCGGTGGCCGAGATGGTCTCCCCCGGGGCGGCGATGTGGTCCACGGCATAGACCTTGTCAATATTCAATGAGCCAAAGTTGATGATCTTCATGGCGGTGCCTCCCTGAAAACATGTTTGCTTCCCTCTTATCATAAAAAAGAACGGGGGAAAAGTCAAGGGGAAGGCCCCTTGGGCCGTTGCAAAAAGGGGAAAGCCATGATAAAATAGGAATAATGATCGGCTCTTGCCCCCATTTGCAGGGAACTTCAGGCCCGATCTCGGGCCAAACACAGGAGCGTGGGATAACTATGGAAAATGAAAAGACTGCCCTTCGGACGGTGAAGGTCATCGGTCACCGCAACCCGGACACCGATTCTATCTGCTCGGCCATCGCATACAGCCGGCTCAAGGCCGCCGTGGACCCGGGGCACAGCTATGAGCCCTGCCGGGCGGGGCTTCTTAACCGGGAGACGGAATTTGCCCTGGCGCATTTCGGGGCCCAGCCCCCCCAGCTTTACACCGACGTGGCCCCCCAGATCCGAGACGTGGACGTGCGCCGGGTGAAGGGGGTGGACGGTGAGATGAGCCTGCGCCGGGCCTGGACCACCATGCGGGATGAGCAGATCGACACCCTCTGTGTGGTGGACGGGGAGGGCAAGCTCCAGGGCCTGGTGACCATCAAGGATATGGCGGTGGCCAACATGGACCTGCTGGATGACACCATCCTGGCCAAGGCCGGGACCAGCTATCAGAACGTGGTGGACACCCTGGGGGCCACCGTGCTGGCTGGAGATGTGGCGGGGAAGAAGGTCACCGGGCGCATTGTCATCGGCGCCGGCAACGCCGAGCTGATGGAGAAGGCCATCTCCAAGGGGGATATCGTCATTGTCTCCAACCGTTCGGACAGCCAGCTCACCGCCATTGAGATGGACGCCGGGTGCATTGTGGTCTGTGCCGATTCCAAGGTCTCCGCCTCCATCCAGACCATCGCCGAGGAGCGGGGCTGCCTTATTATCGCCACCCCCCATTCCACCTACATCTGCGGCCAGATGATCACCCAGGCCGCCCCCATCCGCTTCTATATGACCGGTAAGGACCTGCTCACCTTTACCCTGAACACCCCGGTGGAGGAGGCCAGCAAGGTCATGGCCAGCGTCCGTTACCGCTACTTCCCCATTTTGGACGAGGAGGGACGGTATCTGGGGGTGGTCTCCCGCCGGAACCTGATGAATATGCAGCGCAAGCAGCTCATTCTGGTGGACCACAACGAAAAGACCCAGGCTGTGGAGGGGCTGGAGGAGGCCGAGGTGCTGGAGATCGTGGATCATCACCGCATCGGCGCTCTGGAGACAGACGGGCCCATTTACTTCCGCAACCTGCCGGTGGGCTGTACCTGCACCATCATCTATCAGATGTACGGGGAGTATGGGGTGGACATTGACCGCTCCACCGCCGGGCTCATGCTCTCGGCCATCCTGTCGGACACCCTCATGTTCCGCTCTCCCACCTGCACCCCTGTGGACGAGCAGGCTGCCCGGGCGTTGGCCAAGATCGCCGGGGTAGAGCTGGAGAAGTACGCCGACGAGATGTTCGAGCGGGGGGGCGACATCACCGGAAAGACCGCCGATGAAATTTTGAACACCGACTACAAGATCTTCTCCTCGGGGGATGTGCGCTTCGGCGTGGGCCAGGCCACCTACATGAGCGAGAAGAACCGCAAGGCCAGCGAGGACCTGGTGGGCCCTTATCTCCAGACCGCATTGGAGAAGCAAAAGCTGGACTATATCTTCTGTATGTTTACCGACATCCGCACCTCCTCCACCGAGCTGATGATGGCCGGAGAGGGGGCAGAGGAGCTTATCGGCCGGGCCTTTGGGGTCGATGTGACAAAGGGCGTGGCCGATCTGCCCGGGGTGGTCAGCCGAAAAAAACAGATGATCCCCGCCCTGCTGGGGGCCATCAAGCAGAGTGAAAATGGCTGAGGCCCTCACCTTTATCTGGGACCTGGACGGCACCCTGCTGGACACCTACGCTGTCATTGCGGCGGCGGCAGAGCAGGTGACTGCCCGCTATGGCCGGAATATGGGCCGGGCGGAGATCCTGGCCTGGACCAAGACCACCTCGGTGCGAAACCTGCTGAGCCACCTGGCCCGGGAGACCGGGGAGGACCCGGAAGTGCTCTGGGAGGAGTACCGGGCGTTGGAGAGAGAATTTCCCAAGGCCCCCCTTATGGAGGGGGCGAGAGAGACCCTGACCGCTCTCCGTGAAATGGGCTGCCGTCACTTTGTCTTTACCCACAAGGGTCAGGCCCGGGCGGTACTGGAGGAGCTGGGGCTGACGCCCTTCTTTGAGGAGGTGGTCAGTGTGGTGGACGGTTTCCCCCGGAAGCCCGCCCCCGGTGGGCTGAACTACCTGCTGGACAAGCACCGGTTGGACCCCCGCAGGACCTACTACGTGGGGGACCGGGATATAGACGCTCAATGTGCTCAAAATGCCGGGGTGGGCAGTATCCTCCTGGATGGGCCTTACCTGCGGGAAAGGGCCGATTTTCGGGTGGAACAGTTGGAGGACATTCCGGGGTTGTTTTGCTGAAAAAGGGAATAAAGAAGATAGGAAACAATGACAGCCGAAGGGCTGTCATTGTTATTTGCAGAAGGCTAAAATATAAAGTTGCTAAAATCAAGAAATATACTTGACAAACTCATACAAATTGTCTAAAATATAACATAGAGTGAAAAGAAAGGGAGACCCTATGAAAACGTCCATTGCACTGCGTATCACCCTGTTGCGCCGAAATATTGTGACCTGCTGTGCCCCCCACCTGCAATCCCGGGGGCTCAGCACCGGATTGCTGTACTACCTGCTCTATGTGGGCAGAAATCCGGGCTGCACATCCAGCGAGGTGGGGAAGTTTCTCCAGATGGATGCCGGCTACACCGCCCATGCGGTGAGCAAGCTGATCCAGGAGGGATTTTTGGAGCGCAGAAGGGACGAAAAAGATCGGCGGGTCCAGCGGCTCTACCTGACGGAAAAGGGGCAGATCCTCTTTGCCGACAGCCGTGCCATGCTGGAGAGCTGGGGGGAGCAGACCATGTCCGGGCTCAGTGGGGAAGAGGTGGAGCAGCTGAATGCGCTGCTCCAGAAGATCGTCCCGGTGGCCCAGATGGAGTTTCCCGACCCGGCGTGGTAAGGGGTCCCGTTCTATTTCGCTTTACGTTCCGTCCGCCTACGACCTATAAAAAGGAGAATGAACATGAAAAAAAGAAAGCTGCTGTCTCTGACCCTGGCAGGCGCCATGGTCCTGGGGTCGCTTGCCGCCTGCGGCGAAAAGACCCCTGATCCCACCCCCACTCCCGAGGCGGTGGAGGCCACCTACGACAACGTCAAGTCGGCCGACGTCATCATCGTGGGCGCCGGCGGCGGCGGTCTGTCCGCCGCCATCAGCGCCGTGGACGCCGGCGCCAAGAGCGTTATCATCATCGAGCGGACCGGCGTGACCGGCGGCGGTCTGAACTACACCAGCGGCACCATGTCCGGCGCCGAGACCATCATCCAGGAGCTGGACGGTATTGAGGACACCAAGGAGTCCTACGTCCAGGACATTCTGAAGAACGGCGCCCAGAAGGGCAACGAGGAGATGATCCGCACCTACGTGGATGAGGACGTGGACGCCATCAACTGGCTGTGGGAGAACGGCCTGAATGATAACGACTTCACCATGCAGGGGGAGAAGCGCTCCGTCTTTGCCCCCGAGCACGCCCTGTACTCCATCCAGCGCTCCTATAAGGCCAAGCCCCACGATGCCACCAAGTATAAGTCCGCCGCCCATGAGGTGCTGGATCAGTACATCACTGAGAATTGCCCCCAGGTGACCATCGACTTCAACACCACCGCCACCGCTCTGCTGGGCAACGAGCAGGGCCAGGTCCTCAGCGTGGCCGCTGTGGGCGCTGACGGCAAGACCACCCTGTATACCGCCGAGAAGGGTGTCATTATGGCCACCGGCGGCTATTCGGGCAACAAGAAGCTCATGGGCGAGTACGCCGAGTATGGCAGCGAGTACCTGGCCGGCGGCTCCACTGCCGCCGCAGACGGTGTCGGCATCCGTATGATGCAGCTGGTGGGCGCCAAGGTGGATCCCGAGACCATGGGCTACATCCCTACCTTCCCCATGGGCTATGACCGTGGCGACGGTACCGGCGCCATTGCCCCCTCCTACACCTGGAAGGCCGGCGGTATCTGCGTCAACCAGGAGGGCAAGCGCTTCGTGGACGAGACCGAGGACGCTGTGGAGATCCGTGAGGTGGCGCTGGAGGAGCAGACCAACGCCATCCAGTATGACATCTTCACCGATAAGATCATCGCCGACCTCCAGGCCAACAAGGCCTCCACCTTCTGGGACTTCTTCTACTCCGAGGGTAAGCCCTACTCCAACGCCGTGGTCACCGCCTCCTCCCTGGAGGAGCTGGCCGAAAAGCTGGGCATGCCCGCCGAGAACCTGAAGGCCACTGTGGAGGAGTACAACAGCCACGTGAAGAGCGGCGAGACCGACGAGTTCGGTCGTCAGTTCACCCAGGACTCCCTGAACACCTATAACCTGGCCATCAACGAGATCTCGGGCGATAAGTTCTATGCTGTCCCCCTGAAGGCGCTGTGCGTCATGACTCTGGGCGGCGTCACCACCAACACCGACACCCAGGTGCTGGACGAGAGCGGCAATGTCATCCCCGGCCTCTACGCCGTGGGTGAGTGCGTAGGCGGCATTTGGGGCAAGTTTGTCTCGGGCGGCACCGGCGTCATGGGCCCCATCGCCTTTGGCCGCATCGCCGGCCGTCACGTCATGGCCAACACCCCCGCCACCGGCGTTGCCGTTAAGGCCGCCAGCTATGTGCTGGACGAGAGCCTGTTCCCCGAGCTGAAGGTGGGCGGCAACAAGACCGATGCCAGCTTTGACATGAGCAAGACCCTGGCCGATGGCGAGTACGAGGCCACCGTGGACGGCCAGGAGGGCACCATGACCGTCAAGACCACCATCGCCGATGGCAAGATCGCCAAGGTGGAGGTCACCGAGAACCACGAGACCGCCTCCATCGGCGGCCCCGCCCTGGAGAGTGTGCCCGATGCCATCGTGGCTGCCAACAGCGTCACCGTGGATGCCGTCTCCGGCGCCACCCTGACCTCCAATCGCATCGCCTCCGCCGTCCAGCAGTGCTTGGAGCAGGCGGCGAAGTAAGAGAGCGGAAATAAGTGATTTGAGAGACAAAGCCGCCCCTGGCCGAATGGCCAGGGGCGGCTCTCCTTTTATATGATAGAACGAACAAAAAAGTACCCCTATGGGGTGCTTTTTTGTTGTAACCCCCAGACAAAATAGATGTCACACGCCAAGACTTTTGCGCTGCAATGAGTTTGGGGATATTCTATTTGGGGGCCCGGGTGCATTCAAAGAGGATGATACGGCAAGACGGACGTTTTTTCCGTGCGGGATACAGGTTCCCGTCCTCCGGGTCGTTGCGGACCGCCCCGACGCCATACTCCATCCCGGGCACCCAGTTGGAGAAAAGCTCGGCGTGCTCCCGCACAGTCACGTCATCCAGCTGTTTAGCCTCGGCCAGGGTGACGAAGATGATGGCGGCGGGGAGACTGGTCGCCTGAAGGTGCTCTTCCTGCTCCTTCTGGTAGATCATCTCGTCGATCTCGGTCACCATCACGTCCCCGTGGCCCTCCAGGGCCTCTCTGCCGGTAATGTGGTAGACCTGGCCGTCTACTACCACCCCTTGGGCCTCAGTCTCCGTACAGAGCGTCAAGGAGCCGTTCTCTTGCCGTCTGACCCAGGTGGGGGTCTGAAGCGTCGCCAGGACCGTGGAGTTTTGCATGATTCTCTTCATATTGCTTCCATCCTTTCTCGTTGGGGTAGAACCCAAAAATTTCCTTGAAGTAGTGGTCGGTCCGCTGGACCGTTTTGAAGTTGTTGCCCCGTTTCATCTGCCCGTGGTAGCTCTCATAGCTGGAGCGCACGTCCTCCATGCTGAAGGGCCGCTCCGGGTCGTCCACCCAGGCCTTGAAAATCGGCAGCTTGCGCCGGATGGTGATGGTAGACCGTTTGCTCATCTTCTTGATGATCTTACCGGTCTCCGTTACCAGAAAGCGGGTTTTGAGGAACACGAACCCGTCCGTCAGGGGAACCACCCGGGTTTTCTTCCGGTTTAGTGTGATTCCCAGCTCCTCCGTTTTGGCCTCCAGGGCTTCTCGGCAGGTTGTTTCCAGAAAGTCTTTGTCCTCATGGAGAAGGTTACCGTCGTCCATGTACCGTCCGTAACCTTTAATCCTCAGCTGCTCTTTTACCATGTGGTCCAGGCTGTTGGGGAGCATAAGGGCGTTGGTCTGGGAGATTTGGCTGCCCAGGCCCAGCCCTACGGATCCGAAGGCCCGGATGAACCGATTGCACATCTCCATCAGCCTCTCGTCGTGCATACGCTTGGCCGCTTCGGCGAAGAGGGGAGCGTGGGGCGCCGTGTCAAAGTACCCTGAGAAGTCGTAGAGCAGGATGGCTCCCGTCCTCCCGAACTTGCGAAAGTGCTGCTGAAGGTGAAGGGTCATCCTCTGGAGGGCGAAGTCCGTTCCCTTTCCCTCCAGGCTTGCGCTGTTACCGCTGTGAGCAGAAGCACACCTCCCAGACCGGGTGGAAGCCCCACGCCGCTCCGGCCCTCTGGACCAAGATTCCCGAGCTGGGAGTGGAATATCCCCAGTGGAGCCAGCCCATCGGCAGCCGGGATAGCTACCCCAAGGGGGCCAAGGTCACGGATGAGGGCAAGAAGTGGATCAGTGAAGTAGACAACAACGTGTGGAAGCCTGGGGTTTTCGGCTGGGCGGAGGAAAAGGAGGATACCAATGAGTGATACGGTTCTGGTGGCTATCGTCGGGGGACTTCTCGGCGGATCGGCGGTAGCCGCTCTCATCAATCAGATCGGGGACTACCTGAAGACCCGGCTGAAGCACAAGCACAAGGCCGAGGAAACCGAGGATGAGAACATCACCGCCTTTCGTACCGCTCTGAAATGGGTCCTGTATGACCGTATCCGCTACCTGGGGCAAGCGTACATCCATGACGGAAAGGTGGACTTCGATGACCGGCGAATCCTCCACGAAATGCACCAATGCTATCACAACGGACTTGGGGGCAACGGAGACCTGGACTCTCTGATGAACGAGGTCAACAAACTCCCCCTGAAATGAAAGGAGAAAATACCATGAAAGAGAAGTTTTCCAAGCTCATTGACGTAAAGAGCATTGTCACCCTGTCCATGACTGTGGGGCTGCTGGCCCTTCTGTTCTGCCCTGTGGAACCCCCCAAGGAGATCCTGGCGCTGTTCTGCACCAGCTACGGCTCCATTATGACCTACTACTATACCCGGAAGGATGGGGACGGGAAATGAACAACAGCCCTCTTGTGACCTATACCCGGCTGTCTCCCAATCACACAGAAGGGAGAACTTTGAACGGAAAGACCTACATCATCGACACGGTGACGATCCACTGTGTTGTGGGCCAGCTGACCGCCAAGGGAATCGTCAACCTCCCTGGCTTCACCACCTATGACCCTGTGAACGGCTCCTCCTGCAACTACGCCGTAGGTAAAGACGGCAGTATCGCCCTATGTGTGGAGGAATGCAACCGCTCCTGGTGCAGCGGCGGGAAGGACAAGAACGGAAAGGCCATCTACGTCAACGGCATTTCCGGGAAGATCAACGACTTCCGGGCCATCACCATCGAAGTGGCCAGCGACACCAAGCACCCCTACGCCATCACCGACGCCGCCATGGAGGCCCTGATCTCTCTGCTGGCCGACATCTGCAAGCGCAATCCCGGTATCGGACGGCTCCGCTGGAAGGGTGACAAGAGCTTGGTGGGCAACGTGGCCGAGCAGAACATGACCGTTCACCGGTGGTTTGCCAACAAAGCCTGTCCTGGAGATTATCTCTACTCCCGCCACGGTGAAATCGCCGCCGAGGTCAACCGGCGGCTGGATGATCCCAAGGCCGAGGGGAACATCGCCGATGAGCCCACGGACAAGGCGGCTGCCATCTACGCTCGGCTACCGGATGTCCCGGACTCCTATCGCCCCACCATCCAAAATCTCATGGAGAAGAAGGCCCTGACCGGCTTCAGCGACCCCGACCCCACCCAGCTAAACGACAACATCCTGAACCTGTCGGAGGACTTCTGCCGGATGATGACCGTGCTGGACCGCCTGGGGGTGCTGGGATGATGGACGGGATCACCTTGGACAGCACGATCAGCCTCTATGAGGGCCTTGTCGTCCGGGACAGGAAGAGAGTGGTGATGGCCCAGGGTGGCTATCCCTCCGAGCTGGAGCGGCACAAGAGGGATCTGGCCCGGGACCAGCTGATCCTGAGAGCTCTGAAATATGCCCAGAGGCTGGGGTTCTCTGAGGAAGAATAAGGCAAACAAAACACCGCCACCCGTTATGGGTAGCGGTGTTTTGTGGTTTGTCCGAATACCAATCCCATGAGGAAAATGGTGTTCGGATACCCCTCCAATGGTGACCCAGCGGGGGCTCGAACCCCGGACAACCGGCTTAAAAGGCAGGTGCTCTACCGACTGAGCTACTGAGTCATACTATATCAGGAGGGGAGGCCCTCCGAAGGACGTCTGGCTGGGATGGCTGGACTCGAACCAGCGATGCGGGAGTCAAAGTCCCGTGCCTTAACCGCTTGGCTACACCC
>CAJUSE010000023.1:0-10169 GCA_910588975.1 uncultured Oscillospiraceae bacterium
CTCAGCTGGATAGAGCGTCCCCCTCCTAAGGGGAAGGCCGGGGGTTCGAATCCCTTCTGGCGTGCCAAAGAACGGTGGAAATCACTTGATTTCTACCGTTCTTTTCTCTACAAGAAGCGATTAGAATTTTTTCGTTTGAAAATATGATATAATAAAAATGATTTGATTAATAAGTAAAACCTTGATGGGAAAAATATGTGTAGTAGAGATAAGCATTATAAAACCCATATTGAGTGAAACTTTATAGAGAGGGTGAGATAGATGGGATTGTTTTCGGTGGATAATGATTCGAAAAAAATAATTGTTCGACAAGCAAAGCGTGAATTTCCTAACGCTAAAATACAAGCAGGGTCATATTGCGAGTTGCAATCATCACTTATTCGAGAACTCAAAAAATCAAAAGAAAAACTTAAAGAGAAGAAATTAGATATTGAACAAGAGCTACTGTATATACAATTGCATGATTTTGGGAGTTTTGTTGGATTGCGGTTGGGTATATATGCATATGCACTGGCGATTCTTGCGATTATAGCGTCAAATAATTACTTGCAAGAAGTCTTTAACCTTCCTCGTATTGAGTATTTGGTCGATTTTTTTATCATATTCGGTTGTATTATTCTAATATCTTTACGCCGGACTGAGGACTTACAAAAAAATCGCATTATCTATTTGAAGTTCCTGCTTAACTGTATTGAACGTTTAGAGCAGAAACCTGTACACTAACTAAATATTTTGCCTACAGCGGTACTTACATTTTATTTGAAATTAGAAAAAAGAGAGCAATCCCCAAAAAGAATAACTGAAGGTAGATCCCCGGAGGGCCTTTACAAATAAGGACTTCCGGGGATTTATTATGTCCGATGGAGAGCCAGGGGAAAGTGCGATGTCGTACTTCTAAGGGGAAGGCCGAACTTACAAATTTGGTGTGGAAAATTCCGGGAAAATTTGCTATACTACTGGCAGTACGGCAAAAACACATCAAATTTTATGGGAGGACAGAAGTATGAAGCGAGTTTTAGTGGTGGGCGGCGTGGCCGGCGGAGCCTCGGCGGCTGCCCGGGTGCGGCGGCTGGACGAGAGCGCCCACATCACCATCTTCGAGCGGGGCCCGCACGTCTCCTTCTCCAACTGCGCCCTGCCCTACTACCTCAGCGGCGTGGTGGCCAGCAGCGAGCGGCTGCTGATGATGACCCCGGAGAAGTTCAAGAGCAACTACAACATCGACGTCCGGCCCCAGTCCGAGGTGGTGGCCATCGACCCCGCCGCCAAGCGGGTCAAGGTGGAGAACAGGGCCGACGGCACCACCTACACCGAGGGCTATGACGTGCTCATCCTCTCCCCCGGGGCCAGCCCCATCGTGCCCCGGTCCATCACGGGCACCGACGGGGAGCGGGTGTTCACCGTCCGCAACGTGGTGGACATCGTGGCCATCAAGGAGTATATCGACACCCACGGCGTGGAGAATGTGGCCGTGGTGGGGGGCGGCTTCATCGGGCTGGAGGTGGCCGAGAACCTGGTCCACGCCGGCAAGCAGGTGACGCTGGTGGAGGCCGCCGAGCAGATCATGGCCCCCTTTGACTACGACATGGTCCAGATGCTCCACAAGGAGCTGTGTGACAACGGGGTGGAGCTCATCGTCTCCGATGGGTTGAAGGCCATCGGGAGCGATGGGATCACCCTGAACTCGGGCCGCACCGTCCCCGCCGGGGCGGTGGTACTGGCAATCGGGGTGGCCCCCGAGACCAAGCTGGCCAAAGAGGCCGGGCTGGACATCGGCACCACCGGGGGCATCAAGGTCAATCAGCACTACCAGACCTCCGACCCCAGCATCTACGCCGTGGGCGATGCCATCGAGGTCTACAACAGCCTGACCCACACCCCCACCCGGCTGGCTCTGGCTGGCCCGGCCCAGCGCCAGGCCCGTGCCGCCGCCGAGCATATCTGCGGCATCCCCAGCCGGAACAAGGGGGTCATTGGCTCCAGCGTGGTCCGGGTGTTCAACCTGAATGCCGCCTGCACCGGCCTGAGCGAGAAGGCGGCCAAAGCCGCCGGTATCCCCTGCGACTTTGCCTATGTCATCCCCGGGGATAAGCCGGGCATGATGCCCGGCTCGGCCCCCATGCACTTCAAGCTGGTCTACGAGGTGCCCACCGGCCGCATCCTGGGCGCCCAGGCCATCGGCAAGGGGGATGTGGTGGCCCGGGTGAACACGGTGGCCGCCATGATCACCATGGGGGCCGACTTGGAGGATCTGAAGGAGCTGGAGCTGTGCTACGCCCCCCTGTTCAGCACCGCCAAGGACGTGGTCAACTTCGCCGCCATGGTGGGGCTGAACACCCTCTACGGCACGGTGAAGCAGGTGCCCGTCACCGCCGTGCGCTCTCTGGTGGAGCAGAAGGCCACCATCGTGGACGTGCGGGAGGTGCCCGAGTTCGAGGCCGGCCATATCGTGGGGGCCATAAATGTACCCCTGAGCCAGCTGCGGGAGCGGATGGAGGAGATCCCCAAGGACCGGCCGGTCTACCTCCACTGCCGGACCAGCCAGCGCAGCTACAACGCCGCCCGGGCTCTGTTGGGGGCGGGGTGGACCGACGTGTACAACATTTCCGGCTCCTTCCTGGGGCTGAGCCTGTACGAGTGGTACAACGACCAGACCACCGGCCGGGAGAAGATCGTCACCGAGTACAACTTCCGGTAAATGATGTAAGATACAAACAGAGCCGCCCTTCCGATGAAGGGCGGCTCTGTTTTATGTGATGCCGGTTCGGGGGATGGGGCTTAGTCGGCGGCGGGATAGTCGATGATCCTGTCGTCGATCTTTTGCAGCTCGGCAGTGGACAGGGAGTAGACCCCCTCCTCATCCCGGGTGATCTGGACCAGGATCTCCTCGGCCTCCAGGTTGCCCGTCTCCTCTGCCACCGACTGGAGCACCTCCAGGATGATGGCGGCGTGCTCCTTGTCCATCTCCTCGTACTCGGCGTCGGTCATGGCGTTCTGGACATCGCCGGGGTACTTCTCGTAGAACTCCTTCAGGGCGTCGGCCCACTTTTCCTCGGCCAGACGGATGGTGTCGATGGGTTCCACCGATACCTTCACGGCGTAGGAGCCGTCCTCTTGCTCCACGGCGGAGGTCACCTCAAACTTGGCGTGGCTGTATATCTCCTCGTAGAGCTTGGCCAGATCCTCCCGCAGCTCGGCGGTGGGGTAGTCGATGTCGTAATAGTAGAGGCAGTTGGACACCTCCACATTCATGCTGGTCTGGTAGGCGTACTCGGCCTCGGCCTCGGTGATCCCCACCAGCTCCAGGTACTCAGGCAGGTACTCCCCCAGATAGGTCTGCCGCAAAAAGCCGTCCACATAGACCTTGGCGTCAAAGGAGTCCAGAGCCTCGGGCTTTCCGCCGTTGCAGGCACACAGGCCCAAAGTCAGGGCGGCGGACAGAATAAGGGCAGTCAGTTTCTTTTTCATCCTCATAAGGTGCGCTCTCCTTGCAGGCCGGTTTCCCGCCGGCCCTTACGATATTGGACTGTGCTGACGGTTCAGATGCAGAGCTTGGCGATAGCCAGGGCGAAGATCTTGGCCGAGGTCATCAGATCCTCCACCCGGGCCTGCTCGTTGGCCGAGTGCATCTTGGGGTCGAAGTCGGGGAATTCGCAGCCGAAGGCCACGCCCCCGGGGATGTTGTGGACGTAGGTGCCGCCGCCGATGGCAATGGGCTGGGGATCGGTCACCCCGGTGTAGGTGGAGTAGCACTCCAGCAGGGTTTTGACCAGGGGGGAGTCGGCCTCCACGATGTGGGCGGCCATCATGTGGGAATCGGTGACCGCAATGCCCTTGGCGGCCATGGCCGCCCTGCACACCTTGGCGCAGTTGTCCTCGGTGGCGCAGACGGGCACCCGGGAGTCGAAGCTGGCGGTGAAGCCGGTGCCGGTGAGGGTCATAAGGCCCAGGTTCAGGGTGAGCTTGCCGCTCTCATCGGCCATGGCGATGCCCAGGCTCTTGCCCCACATATCCCCGAAGGGGAATAGCTCGTGCATGGAGCGCAGGGCCTGGGTGGAGGGGCAGTCGGCCAGGGGCAGCAGGTACAGCAGGTCCAGCAGGCCCTGGATGGCGTTGATGCCCCCCTCGGGGAGGGAGGCGTGGGCATTTTTGCCCAGGGCGTGGATCTTCACCCCGTCGGGGGTGTCGGTGCAGGTGAACTTCACCTTGGTGGCCTGCTCCAAAGCAGGGCAGTGGGGGGTCACCTGGGCGGCGGTGAGGCCGGCGACAATGCACTCGGCCTCGGGAGGGACCACGTTGCCCCGGAAGCCGCCGGTGAGGCCGGTGACCCGGGGGGTGGCGGTCTCCTGGGTCCACTGGGCGCCGAACTTGGGGGAGAAGTGGCCCTTCTCGATATTGATAACGGGGAAGTTGGCATCAGGGGTGAAGGCCATGGGGGCGAAGGGCTCCCGCTCATAGTAGTAGCGGATGTCGCTGCTGCCCGACTCCTCATCGGTGCCCATGATGAGCTTCACGTTCTTGCTCAGAGGAATGCCCAGGTCCCGGACGGCCTTCATGGCGAACAGGGCGCAGACCACCGGGCCCTTGTCGTCGGCCACCCCCCGGCCGTAGACCACCCCGTCCTTCTCCACGCAGGTGTAGGGGTCGGTGTCCCAGCCGGTGCCCTCGGGCACCACGTCCAGATGACCCAGGATGTGGAGCTGGGTCTCCTTGTCGTTCAAATCGACCAGACCCACATAGTGGTCGTAGTCCCGGGTGGAAAAGCCCAGCTCGGTGCACAGCTTCAGCGCCTCATCCAAAGCGGCCCGGGGGCCGGGGCCGAAGGGGGCCCCCTCGGCGGCGGGCTCCTTCACGCTCTTGACGGCGACCAGCCGTCCAACGGCATCCAGCAGCTCCCGGCGGACCTTGGGGTCATCGAAATAGGCGGCGATCTTTTCGGTATACACGGCACTCATCCTTTCTCGGCGGCCTTGGCCCCGGCCAGCTCGCCCAAATATTTATAGATGGTATAACGGGACACCTTCAGCCGCTGGGCCACAAAGGGGACAGACTTGCGGAAGGTGAAGGCGTTCTTTTGATCCAGCAGGGCCACCAGCTTCATCCGGTCCTTCTTGCCCAGCTCCCCTGCCGGCTTGCCCAGGGCGTTGACGCACTCGTCAAAGATCTGTCCCAGCTGGCCCTCCCCGCCGGTCCACAGGGCACTTTGCAGGTCGGCGTCGGCGTTCATCAGTCCCATAAGGGTCCGGTTGGCGTAGACAAGGCCGGTGAAATCGAAGTTGATGCCCAGGGCCAGGTTGTAGCCCTCCCCTATGAGGTGGAAGGTGGAGGATTTGATCTGGGCTCCGGTGGGGGTGGCGGCGTAGAGGTTGACGAAGTCCTGGACCTGGGCGTTGGCGTCCAGCAGCTTGTCCGAGCCGAGAATGTCCAGGGTGGAGCCCACCTCCCGGCCGGAGACCTGGCCGTTGTAAATGCTGAGGATGGGGTGACTGGGGCTATCAAAGTCCTGGACCAGTGTCTCGCAGGCCGGGCCAAAGGTCTCGGCAATGCCCCGGGCCACACGGTCCAGAAATTCAAAGGCCTGTTGACGATCCACGGCGGTGCCCCCCATTTCCATATATTTTTTAAGGATATAGACAGAAGTATTGTAGCACTGAACGGGAGAAAATGCAACACTTTGTTGAGGTTGACAGATGTTTTGCCCGGATGATTGCACTTTGCGCCCCGATTTGCTATAATGGGAAAAAACTGTAAAGGGGGCAGCGCCGTGGACAATCTGGATGGGGCCGGCCGGCGGGAAGTCATTTTACAGCGGCTCTCGGCTGCCGAGGGGCCGGTGAGTGCGGCCACCCTGGCCACTGAGCTGGGAGTGAGTCGGCAGATCATCGTGGGGGATGTGGCCCTGCTCCGGGCCGCTGGAGCCCCCATTATGGCCACTGCCCGGGGATATGTGTCTGCGCCCGGGGCGGGGGTGAGCCGGGTACTGGCCTGCGTCCATCCCCCGGAGGGGATGGAGGGTGAGCTCAACGCCATTGTGGACCAGGGCTGCGAGGTGGTGGATGTGATGGTGGAGCACCCCCTCTACGGCCAGCTCACCGGCAATCTGGGCCTGCGCTCCCGCTATGACGTGGGGCAGTTTTTGCTCCGGTGCGCCAAAAGCGAGGCCCGGCCCCTGTCCCTGCTCACCGAAGGGGTCCACTTCCACACCATCCGGGGGGAGGATGCCGCCGCTCTGGACCGGGCGGAAGGGGCGCTGGAGAAGCTGGGCTTTCTGGCCCGATAAGGAAGAAGAGAAAAGAGGGCCGCACCCAGTCGGGTGCGGCCCTCTTTTGATGAGCGGGCGGCCACATGGGGCCGCCCCTACGGATCCAGGGGTGCTTTACTTGGTCAGAGCATCCCGGAGGGCGGTGACCTGATCAGCGGTGAGACCCACGGTCTCGGTGAGATAGGTCTCGGCGGCCTTCTGCAGGTTCACCTTGCCGGCGGCGGTGATGTCCTTGGCCCCGGTGATGTCCAGAATGGACTTCTCGATGTTGCTCTGGGCGATGTAGGTCCACTGCTCGGTGTCAGCCTTGACAAAGTAGTAATTCTCGAAGGAGAGCATGTAGTCCTCCACGACCTCCTGAACGGTGGCGCCGCCCAGGCACTCCAGCAGGGCGGCCACAAAGCCGGCCCGGTCCTTGCCCTCGGTGCAGTGGAAGTACCAGGGGCCCTCCTGCTCGATGAGCCACACAAGGCCCTCCTTCAGGCCGGTGTTGAAGTCCTCGGCCTTCACGTCCACCCCCAGGTTCAGGGGCTTGACGGCGATGGTGGAGTAATAGGTGTCGGCGTAGCCCTCGTAGCCCTCCATGACCTCCTGGCTGTCGGCCAGGTTGAGGACGGCCTTGACACCGGCGGCCTCGATGAGGTCGTCGGCATAGGTGTTCCGGCCCAGCTCGGGGTTGACGGGGGAGGAGCCCCGGTAGAGCTTGCCCTCCTTGATGTCACCCACGGTGATGGCACGGAAGTTGGCAAAGACCTCGTCAGAGGTGTAGTCCTCCCGGACGTTGGTCCGCTTGTCGTCAATGGCCCGCAGCTCCATCTCCTGGAGGTAGCCGCCCTTCTCGCCCATGGAGATGGCGATGGTCTTGGTGGTGTCCATGGTGTAGATGCTGGTCTCGGCATCCTTCACGCCCAGGCCGTAGGTGGTGGCGAAGTCGCCCCGGTTGATGGCCATGGCCAGGGTGTTGCTGGTGGTGTCGTCCAGAGCCAGGGGAGAGCCCTGGTCCACATTGGAGTAGCCGGTGCCGTAGGGCAGGGAGAGGGCTTCCTCCTGGCCGTCGATGGTGACGGAGAGGATGTCGCCCACCTCGAAGCCGGCGCCCAGAACGGTGTTCAGGGTGATGTCGGTGCCGATGTTGCCGTACTTGCTGGCCACGATGGCGTGGCCCTCCACGGCCCCCTTCAGGTTGGCGGAGAAGAAGCCAACGGCGGTCTGCTCCACCATCTCGTAGGTGCCGGGCACGTCGTTGCCGTAGAAGCCGTAGCTGTGGGTGGACTCGGGGACGATGACCTCCCGGGCGGCGGGATAGGCGGCCACGGTGAGCTTGTTGGTCTCGTCATCCACCACGGTGTCGGCGCTGCCGTGGACCACGATCATGGCCCCCTTGAAGTTCTTGATGTTCTTCAGGGGATCTACCTTCATGTCGGTGAACCACTCCTTGGACAGAGACAGGGTCTGACCGTAGGGGGTGGTGTAGTCATAGGAGCCCTTGCTCCGGGCCTCACGCTCGGCCTGGGCGGCGGTGACACCCTCGGGCAGGATGCCGGCGATGGCCTTGCTGCCGGGGGTGGAGACGCCGGAGAGGATGTAGACGGCCTGGAAGGGGGAGTTGCGCTCGGTGGCCACCTCCAGAGCGATGCGGCCGCCCATGGAGTAGCCCAGAATGCCGGCGTTCTTGCCGTCCACATCGTAGTGCGCAGTCATGTACTTCAGGCCGGCCTTCACGTCGGAGTTCATGTTGGACAGGGTGTTCTTGGTGAAGGGCTCGGCAGAGTCGCCGCAGCCGGGGAAGTCCATGCGGATAGAGGCGATGCCGGCGCCGGCCAGAGCCTGAGCCAGGAAGGTGAAGCCGGTGCCCTCGTCCTTGCTGCCGCCGTGACCGTGGGCAAAGACCACCACAGGCAGAGTGCCCTCGGCGTTCTTGGGCAGGGTGACAACGGCGGGGACGGTGCGGCCGCCGTTTTCATAGCTGACGGTCTCCTCCACATAATTGGCGGTCTGGGCCTTGATGTCGTAGCCCATGACAGTGAGCATCTGGGCCAGCTCGATCCGGGTGATCTGGGCATCGGGGTCCAGGGTGGCGTCATCATCCAGCTGGCAGGCGGCGCCCCGGATCCAGCCCCAGGTCATGGCGGGCACGGCCCAGTCCTGGATCTTGTCGGCGTCCTCAAAGACCTCCAGGGACCAATCCCCCTCCACCGAGACATCCAGCTCCAGGGTCTCGCCCATATAGCGGTGGAGAATGGTGAGGACCTCGGCCTTGGTGACGATGCGCTCACCCTGATAGCCCTCGTTGGTGCCGGTGGTGAGGCCCTTGTTGTAGGCCCAGCGGGCGGAGTCCTCATACCACTTGCCCTCGGTGCCGGCCATGGTGGTGGGCAGAGCGGCCTCGCCGGGCTGAGCCTTGCCGGACGACTTCCAGAGCATCTCATAGATGGTGGCCCGGGTCACGGTGGCCTCGGGCTCGAAGCCCTTATCGGTGCCGGTCATCCAGCCCATGGCATTGACGAAGGTCTGGGCCTCGTCGGTGGTGGGGATGTAGGTGCTGTTTTCGCCCACGATGGGCTTGGTGTTCTCGCCGGGAGCGGCCATGGCAGGGGCGGCCACGGACAGGCACAGGGCGGCAGAGAGCACCAGAGAGAGCAGCTTCTTGTGCTTCATTGTGCTTCACCTTTCCTTTGTCGAAATTTTGCGAACACGGTCGCATTCGAAATTATTATATCACCCGCCGATGGAGTTGGCAAGATGAAAGCGCATCGGGGCAGAGGGGGTGCCCCGGAAGAAAAAACGCCCATACCGGCATACCCTGGCCCGGGAGGGCATACACTCTCCTGAAACTACATAAGCGGGAGCGTGAAGAAAATGGAGACAAGCAAGAACCAGGCCGTGCTGCTAGGGGTGGCAGAGGGCGCCCCCCGGCTCTCCCACAGCAACCACGGGGTGGACTACTACACCTTTCCTTTGGCGGTGGAGCGGCTCAGCGGAGCGGTGGATACCTTAAATGTGGTGCTCTCCCAACCTCTGCTGGACCGCTGCCCGGTGGCGGAGGGGGAGTGCTACCGCCTTACCGGGGAGGTGCGTTCCTTTAATAACCGCAGCGGGGAGGGGGCCAGGCTGGTCATCACCTTTCTGGCCCGGACGGTGGAGCCGGCGGCGGGGGAGCATGAGAACAGCCTTCACCTGAGCGGGGTGCTCTGCAAGGCCCCCGTTCTCCGCCGCACCCCTCTGGGCCGGGAGATCTGCGACATGCTTTTGGCGGTGAACCGGCGCTATGGCCGTTCGGATTATCTGCCCTGCATCGCCTGGGGCTCGCTGGCCCGGCGGTGCGGAGAGCTGGCGGTGGGGGACGAGGTGAGCCTCCACGGCCGGCTCCAGAGCCGGACCTACCGCAAGGTGGAGG
This sequence comes from uncultured Oscillospiraceae bacterium, assembly GCA_910588975.1. GTDB lineage: Bacteria > Bacillota > Clostridia > Oscillospirales > Oscillospiraceae > Vermiculatibacterium. Next base: position 9,660 of record CAJUSE010000023.1, read on the forward strand.
GGGAGGTGGAGAGCCAGCGCACCGCCTACGAGATCTCGGTGATGGAGCTGGAGTAGAGGGGTACCCCCTAAAATGTTTGTCCATTCTGCACAATTCCAAGCGTGAGATTTGGCGAAAAAGTAGAAACGTTCTCCAGACGCTTGACGATGAAGTTCTTTCCTGTTAAAATTAAGACGCTAAAGGGTGGAGGTTGCGCCATCTGCTTCCACCGGCGGTTTTGACCGCAAGGATTTGTTGCATTGCGGGGACCCTTCCCGCTGCAAAATATAAATTGAAAGAGGTCGAATACAATGGGCAAGTACAATTTCGGTTCTATGGACTTCATCGCTTCCCGTGAGGGTTCCTGGACCAACGCTGTGGACCGTATTCCCATCCCCGGCGCCGCCATCAAGGAGGGCTTCTCCAAGATCCCCATGTGGGTCGCTGATATGAACGTCCCCACCTACGAGGGCATTCCCGCCGCCATCATCGAGCGTGCCAAGCAGCCCCACTACGGCTACTTCTATCAGC
>CAJUSE010000023.1:10269-31369 GCA_910588975.1 uncultured Oscillospiraceae bacterium
CAACTCCATCCGTATCAACCTGGCTCTGTCTCACGATGCTGTTGTCGAGGCCTTCGATCGCCTGGACAAGTACGTGTTCAACGCCTAATTCCCCTGCGGGAAATTACGGAAGTTCAACCCGGACCCCGGCCATTTGGCCGGGGTCCTTTTTTGCCTCAACCGATTTTGGCTATATCGCACAAATTCAAAACAAATTTTTAGCGAAAAGGTAGAAAAGCCCGCCAACATCTTGACTATGGGAAAAAATGTGGTAAAATTTAAGGTGCTTAAGGGTTAAACGCCCCGGCGGGATCTTCATATGCCGGGGGAGACACCCAAATTGCAAAATATGAAGGAAGAAAGGGCGATTACAATGGGCAAGTACAATTTCGGTTCCATCGACTTCATCAGCTCCCGTGAGGGCACCTGGACCGCCGCTGTGGATAGCATTCCCATCCCCGGCGCCAGCATCAAGGAGGGCTTCTCCAAGATCCCCATGTGGGTGGCCGACATGAACGTTCCCACCTACGAGAACATCCCCGCCGCCATCATCGAGCGTGCCAAGCAGCCCCACTACGGCTACTTCTATCAGCCCAAGGAGTACTTCGACGCCATCATCAACTGGCAGAAGACCCGCAACGGCATCGACCTCAAGCCCGAGAACATCGGCTATGAGAACGGCGTTCTGGGCGGCGTGATCTCCGCTCTGAACATCTACTGCCGCAAGGGCGACAACGTGCTGCTGCACAGCCCCACCTACATCGGCTTCACCGGCTGCATCACCAACAACGGCTACAAGATCATCCACAGCCCCCTGTACCGTGATGCCGAGGGTGTTTGGCGCATGGACTACGAGGACATGGAGAAGAAGATCGTGGAGAACAAGATCCACGCCACCGTGTTCTGCAACCCCCACAACCCCTCCGGCCGTGTGTGGACCAAGGAGGAGATCGAGAAGGCCTACGCCATCTTCAAGAAGCACGACGTTATGGTCGTTGCCGACGAGATCTGGTCTGACCTGATCCTGAAGGGCCACAAGTTCGTCTCCACCGCCAACGTGAACGAGGATGCCCGGATGCGGACCATCACCATCTCCGCTCCCTCCAAGACCTTCAACCTGGCCGGTTTCGTGGGTTCTTACCGGATGGTCTACAATCCCAAGCTCATCGACCAGATGAACAAGGAGACCAGCCTGAGCCACTACGACAGCATGAACGTGCTGTGGATGCACTCCCTGATGGGCGCCTATGATCAGGGCGGTATGCAGTGGGTCGACGAGCTGTGCGACCTGCTCACCCAGAACGTGGAGTTCGCCTACAACATGATCACCACCAAGTTCAAGGGTGTCAAGCTGGCCAAGCCCGAGGGCACCTACCTGCTGTATCTGGACTGCACCGAGTGGCTGGAGGAGCACAACATGACCATCGACGAGCTGCAGCGCAAGGGCGTCGAGTACGGCGTGGTGTGGCAGGACGGCCGTCCCTTCCACGGCCCCAACTCCATCCGTATCAACCTGGCTCTGTCTCACGATGCTGTTGTCGAGGCCTTCAACCGCCTGGACAAGTACGTGTTCAATGCCTAATTAAGTTCTACCGCAGGACCCCCGGTTATCCGGGGGTCCTGTTTTTGGTTGTATCTCCGATTTTTTGTGTAGGGGCGGCCCCGTGTGGCCGCCCGATCTTTTTTCGGCGTAATTCTGTTTTTGTAGGGATCGGGCGGCCACAGGCCGCCCCTACGAAGGAGAAGGGCATACGAGGCGGGCGGGTTTGGAACCCGCCCCTACGAAGGGTGGGGGCACCCGTCGCACAGCCGGGGCGGCAGGCGAGGACCTGCCCATATCCTGTAAAATCTCTCCCACCCCTTGACGGCAGGGCATTTATAGGATAGAATAAGAAATCGACAGACATCTATTTTCACCGAAAAGGAGAGAGTTTTATGGGCTCTGAGGTGTTCGATAAGGGCTTCAATTTCGTTATGGCCATTGTGAAGGGGATCTTGTGGGTCACCGCCGCCGTGGTCTACACCGTTACCCTGTTTGTCAACGGACAGGGCTCTGGTATTCTGGAGATCGCCTTCTGCTTCGGCGTTATCTTCCTGGGGGTGTTGCTGGGCTTCCTCAATATCCGCAAGGTGCCCCGGCTCCACCGGGAGTTCAAGGACGTCCGGGCCAAACGGGCCGCATGGAAGGCGGCTCAAGCCGGCTCCGGCGCTTCGGACCAGGGCAAAAAGCCCGCTAAGACCAGCGACTGGCCCGATCTGCACGATTGAGTCTCCAAGCCCGGCCACTTTGGTGGCCGGGCTTTTTTTGTCTCGCTAAAGGTTAAGCTTCAAAGATAAATTTGTCTAAAATGGTCGATTTTTAGTTGACTGACAGGCAAAAATATGGTATAAATATCAATAAGAGACAGATTCCTTTTGCCGGGAGTCCATTGAGCCAAGAACGCCAGGCGTTCTTATCGTTCCTATCCCAATAGGAACGATAATGGTTCAGAGATGGAGAAACATGCATCTGCGGCTTTTGGTACAGGGGGCCTGCTCAAATCGGAAAAGGAGGAATACAAACCATGGCAGAAGAGAAAAAGAAAAAAGGCTTTAAAATGCCCCACCTGCTCTTCCTGCTGGTCGGCATGATGGTAGTAATGGTCATTTTGACCTATATTATGCCCGCCGGCCAGTTTGTGGAGGGCGTGTACACCCCCATGGAGCGCAACCCCATCAATCCAGGGAAGGCACTTTTGTATATTTACCAAGGTATGGTAAATTCGGCCTCTGTCATTGCTGTGCTGCTTTGTAATGGCGGCGCTGTGGGCGTGGCCCTGGGCACCGGCGCTTTGGACCGTGTTGTAGATGGCTGTATCTACAAGCTGCGGGACAAGGGCGCTGCCGTTCTGGTTCCCACCGTGTTCTTCCTCCTGGCCATGCTGGGCGGCTTTGGCGGTTCCGATGCTCTGATCGCCATGGTCCCTGTTGGCGTTATGTGCGCTACCAAGCTGCGCCTGGATCCCATCAGCGGCGCTGCCCTTGGCCTGATGTCTACCCTGACCGGCTTTGCCTGTCGTCCCGGCGGCTCCTACCAGGCTCAGGCCATTATGGAGATCCCCCTGTACTCGGGCTATAACGAGCGCATTGGCATCCTTATGCTCAGCTCCATCGTGGGTGCTATCTTTGTCACGATGTACGCCATGAAGGTGACCAGGGATCCCAGCAAGTCCGCTCTGGGCAACACCGAGTGGGTCGCCGAGCTGGGCGAGGTCCAGGAGATGGAGGAGAAGAAGATCGCCGGTAAGGACCTGCTGATCACCGCTCTCTTCATCGGCCAGTTCCCCGTGGCCATTTTCCTGAACCTGAACATGGGCCTGGGCCAGGCTGCTATGCCTGCCGTGCTCATCCCCGTGTCCATCATCTGCGGCTTCATCAACGGCTATGACGGTGAGAAGATCGGCGGCCTGTTCTCCAAGGGCGTGGCCGGCATGGGCTTTGTGGCTTTTGTCATCGGCTTTGCCGGCGCTGTGTCGCTGGTCATGAAGAATGGCCTGATCATGGATACCATTGCCTACTATGCCTGCATGCCTCTGGCCAACCTGAGCAAGGGCTTTGCCGCCATCGGCATTTCCATGGTGGTCACCGTTTTGAACTTCTTTATCCCCTCGGCCTCCGCCAAGGTGGCTGCCCTGATGCCCCTGGTCAAGCCTATGGCCGACCATCTGGGCCTTACCGGCCAGGTGGCCGTTCAGGCCTATCTGGTGGGCGATGGCTTCTGCAACATCATCTCCCCCTTCCTGGGCTGGACCATCGGCGGTCTTGCCGCTGCCAAGGTGCCCTTTGACAAGTGGGTAAAGTGGGCGCTGCCCTATGTGATCATTCAGCTGGTCATCCAGTGGGTCATCCTGTTCTTCCTGACCAACATCGGCTGGACCGGCGTGTAATTTTCAGGAGGTACCCCTATGCGCTTCATCTTCTCCGGCTTGACGATCCTCTATGTACTTTCCGCCTTGGACCTGCTTCGCCAGGGGGATGTAGATGGAGCTAAAGTGACGCTGCTGCTTGTACTGCTGTGTGCTGCGGCCGGCGGATGGTTCTGGTACCGCTGGAGAAAGACAGCCCCCATGCGGGCACAGAGAAAGCAGGCAAAGCAGATGGAAAAGCAATTAGGAAGAAAGCTCTACTGAACTCTGCGGCAGGCGTACATTGGGTCTGCCCTGCATATCCATCGGTAGAAAGCACCTTACAGTTTATGTTTTATGGGAGGTAAGCATTATGGTTCAGAACGAAAAGATCATTGCTCTGGTGGACAAGTACAACGACTACATTATCAACTGTCGGCGGAAGGTCCATGCCCTCGCCGAGCCCTGCCGGGAGGAGTTCCAGACCAAGGCCTTCCTCATCAGTGAGATCGAGAAGCTGGGCCTGCCCTATGAGGAGGTGCCCACCAACTCCCTCATTGTGAAGCTGGATACCGGCCGGCCCGGCAAGACCGTGGCCCTCCGGGCTGACATCGACGCCCTGCCTGTGAAGGAGAACCCCGAAAACCTGGCCGGCCCCCGTGTCTGCCACTCTGAGCACGATGGCTTCTGCCACGCCTGTGGCCACGACGGCCACACCTCTATGCTCCTGGGCGCCATGCAGGTCCTCACCGAGCTGAAGGATGAGCTGAACGGCATCGTTCTGTTCTGCTTCGAGGAAGGCGAGGAGCAGGGCACCGGCATCGATGCACTGTTGGCTGCCCTGAAGAAGTACAACGTGGATCTGTGCTGGGGTATGCACGTCTACGCCGATTTGGAGGAGGGTAAGATCAGTGTGGATGCCGGCCCCCGGATGGCCGGTGCCGCCGGTACGTATGTGGACTTTATCGGCAGGGGCGGTCACGGCTCCCGGCCCGATATGGCCGCCAACCCCCTCTTTGCTGCTGCCGCTTTCCTCATGAACCTGGAGACCGCCATGGCCCAGCAGATCACTGCCGGCCAGACCGTCACCCAGGGCATCACCATGTGCCACTGCGGTGAGGCCGCCAACGTCATCGCCCCCAAGTGCTCTTTGGGCGGCACGTTCCGCTTCTTTGACGCAGAGGAGGGCCAGAAGGCCATTGAGCGGTTTAAGCTGGTGGCCGAGTCTACCGCCGCTATGTATGGCTGCAAGGCCGAGTTCCCCCGCCCCATGGTGGCCGGCTTCCCCGTCATCAATGACAAGGAGTGCTCCGCCGTGGCCACCAAGGCCCTCAACGACATCCTGCCCGAGGGCACCGTGGTGGAGTGTGAGCCCTGGTACGCCAGCGAGTCCTTCCGCAAGTGGCTGGTGGCCTACCCTGGCGTGTTCGCCTTCCTGGGTCTGAAGAACGAGAAGGAGGGCTTCGGCGCCCTGCACCACAACGAGAAGTTTGACTTCAACGAGAAGATCCTTCGTACCGGCGCTATCGCCACCGTTCGTTACGTGGCAGAATGGTTGGGTCAGTGAATAAACGGTGACATTAACTCCCGCTAAGCTCGCAGGAACTCGCTAAGCGGGAGAATTAAGGCCACTGTCCGCTACGTCACGGAATGGCTTGGACAGTAACCGCTCTCTTTTGTTCCGCCCGGACCGGGGGCTTTTGCCCCCGGTCCTTTTTTACAGAAAATTCATATCATTTTCCCTTCCTTTTCTTGACCTTCTCCACGCCAGACGGTACAATAGAGGAAAAGGAGGCGATATGCCGTGCCCACAGCCCAGGAGCTGACCTTCTTTCGATCTGCCCTGCCCTTTTGGGACTGTCTGAGTGAGGAGGACCGGGATATGCTCGTCCAGAATATCCAGATTCTCACCGCCTCTGCCGGGGAGTTGGTCTACAACGCCGGGGACAAGTGCCTGGGAGTTCTCTTCCTCCGGGCGGGCCGGCTTCGGGTCTACCTGGCCGGGGCTGATGGGCGGGAGATCACCCTGTACTTCATCGGTCTCAACGATATGACCATGCTGGCCTCCTCCTGCATCCTCAACACCCCCGCTCTCCCTGTGACAGTGGAGGCCGAGGAGGATGCCCAGCTCTACGTCATCCCACCCCAGGTGTATACCCATCTGCTTGCCTCCTGCCCCGACGCCGAGCGCTACCTCACCCAGGCGCTGAACCACTCCTTCCGGCTGACGTTGAAGGCAGTGGAGTCGGTGGTCTTTCTCACCCTGGAGCAGCGTATGGCTTTGCTGCTGCTCCAGCAGCGCTCCTTTGAGCAGAGCCCCCGGCTCCACCTGACCCAGGAGAAGCTCTCCCGGCAGCTGGGCACCGCCCGGGAGGTGGTCTCCCGCCAGCTCAGGCGTTTTGCCGATAGCGGCTGCCTGCGCACCTTCCGGGGAGGAATCGAGTTGCTAGATGAGGAGGCTTTGGCCGCACTGGCTCCAGAGGTTTTCTAAAAAATTTTTCTTTTGTGACCTGCGTCACAGAACTTTTGGCCCGAACGTGGTATACTGACCTTATAAAGATCAGCTTTAAGGGAGGTCCTCTTCATGCAGAACAAAGACGCAGTCATTGTGGGCCAGGGCCCTGCCGGGGTCTCGGCGTCCCTTTACCTCCAGCGGGCGGGCTTCCAAACCGTGCTGGTGGGCGGCGGCCCCGGCGGCCTTGCCAAGGCCGAGCGCATTGACAATTACTACGGCCTGCCCGCCATCTCGGGGGCAGAGCTTCACGCCGCCGGCGTGGCCCAGGCCAAGGCCCTGGGGGCCGAGCTGGCCGACGACCAGGTGGTGGGGGTGGAGTTTGACGGTACCGCCTTTACCCTGGTGGGCTCCAGGGACCGCTATACAGGCCGGGCCATTCTGTTTGCCACCGGCGCCGCCCGGGTGACCCCGCCCATTCCCGGGCTGAGGGATCTGGAGGGGCAGGGGGTTAGCTACTGTGCCGTCTGCGACGGCTTCTTCTACCGGGGCAAGGAGGTGGCCGTGCTGGGCAACGGGGACTATGCCCTTCACGAGGCAGGGGAGCTGCTCCCCCTGGCCGCCAGGGTCACCCTCCTCACCGATGGCAAGCCAGCCCCGGAAAACCTGCCCGACAACCTCTTTGTGGACACCCGGCCCATCGAAAAGCTGGAGGGCAGCCCCCTGAAGGCGGTCCACTTCAAGGAGGGGGAGGCCCTGGCTGTGGCCGGGCTGTTCGTGGCCCTGGGGGTGGCCTCGGCCGCCGACCTGGCCAAGAAGATCGGCATTTTCACCGAGGGCCAGTATATCAAGGTCAACGAGAAAATGGAGACCAACTTCCCCGGTATTTACGCCGCCGGCGACTGTGTGGGCGGCCTGCTCCAGGTGGCCAAGGCGGTGAGCGACGGCGCCATCGCCGGCACGGCCATGGTCCAGTATCTGCGGAAGAAGTAAGGTTTCTTTTTGTGCCGGCCCCGGGCAAAATATCCCCTTTTCTGTATTGTCTAAAATCACCACCGGGAAAAATGCCCCCTTTTCTGCGGCATTTTTCCCACATGGCCGGACGAGACCTTCCAGTACAGACGGCGTATCGTGGCGCCGGAGGCGCCCCAAGCCTTACGGGCATCTTTCACAGCTTTGAAGCAGAAAAGGGGGTATTTCCCTCGGTGTTCGATCAAAGCTACTTTGCCCGGCACAGGCGATACAATCTGTGTCCCCGGAGGAATATCCTCCAAAAAATATACAAACTGTTTTACGAAAGGTGGAATTTTTCATGGTCAAAGAGCTGAACAACAACAATTTCGAGTCCGAGGTCCTGAAGGCTCAGGGCAAGGTGCTGGTGGATTTCTCCGCCACCTGGTGCGGCCCCTGCAAGATGCTGGCTCCCATCGTGGATGCCTATGCCGAGGCCCACGCCGGCGAGCTGGTGGTGGGCAAGGTGGATATTGATGAGTCCATGGCCCTGGCCCAGACCTACCAGGTCATGAGCGTGCCCACTCTCATCCTCTTTGAGAACGGCACCCCCGTCCGCCAGTCCATCGGCCTCATTCCTGCCGAGGCCCTGGAGCAGTTCGTCAACGGTTAAGGTCGGCCCCTGGCCGCCTTGATCCATATTAAAATCTGGAAAAGGAGTTGTTCGTTATGGCAAAGCTCAACGTGGGCGAGAAGATGCCCAACTTTACTTTCAACACCCAGAAGCGCACCGGGGTCACCATCGAGGAGGCCGTCAAGGGCAAGAAGAAGACGGTGTTCTGGGTCCTGCGGTACATCGGCTGCACCGTCTGCCGCTACGATGTGCACGTCATCAGCCAGCGCTATCAGGAGTTCTTGGACAAGGACGCCCAGGTCTATGTGGTCATGCAGTCTGATCCCCAGGTGGTCCGGGATGACCTGGCCAAGAGCCCCATCGACATCCCCATCGAGATCATCTGCGACACCGACATGAACATCTACAAGACCCTGAGCATCGAGACCTGGGGCGAGCCCGGCTCCAAGCCCGTCTTTGACGAGGCTGCCATGGCCAAGATCCAGGTCAAGGGCGCTGCCGCCGCCGAGGCCGGCTTCTCTCACGGCCAGTACGAGGGCCTGGAGGAGCAGTTGCCCGCCATGTTCATCACCAACGACCAGGGCGTGGTGGAGTATGCCCACTACGGCAAGGACATTATGGATATGCCCGTGGTGGATGACGTTCTGGCTATGCTCTAATTGCCTGTGTGGGGGCCGCCTGTGCGGCCCCCACGTGGTTTATTTTCAAAGGAGATGATTTCCATGCCCAAGCTCACCATTGGCGAGAAGATGCCCAACTTTACCTTTACCACCCAGAACCGGGAGAATGTCTCACTCTACGATGCCATCAAGGGGAAGAAAAAGACGGTGTTCTGGGTCCTGCGGTACATCGGCTGCCCCACCTGCCGCTACGACGTCCACCTGCTGACCCAGCGGTATCAGGAGTTTTTGGACAAGGATGCCCAGGTCTTTGTGGTCATGCAGTCCACCCCCGACAGCATCCGCAAGTCCCTGGCCGATGCAGATGTTCCCTTCGAGATCATCTGCGACCCCACCTATGAGATCTATCAGGGTCTGGACATCGGCGTCTGGGGCGAGCCCGGCTCCAAGCCTGACCGCTCGGCCATGGATCCCGCCGCCATGGAGGCCTTTGCCAAGCTCCGGGAGGAGATCACCGCCCTGGGCTTTACCCACGGCGAGTACGAGGGCATTGAGGAGCAGCTGCCCGCCCTGTTCATCACCGACAGCGACGCCACCGTTACGTATGCCCTCTACCCCGACAATATCAAGGTCCGGATGCCCTCCGTTGACGAGGCGCTGGCCCTGCTGTAAGCCCAACTGCAAACGAAGCCCGCCGGAGATTTTTCCGGCGGGCTTCACTGCGCTTTATTTTCCCTCGTGCCGATGCTTGGCTGCCGCCACGAAGTCCCGGAACAGAGGGTGGGGCTTGTGGGGACGGCTCTTGAACTCGGGGTGGAACTGGACGGCCACAAACCAGGGGTGATCCTTCAGCTCCACGATCTCCACCAGCCGGCCATCGGGGGACAGGCCGGAGAGGACCAGCCCGTGGGCCTGGAGGGCCTGGCGGTAGGCGTTGTTGAATTCGTAGCGGTGGCGGTGACGCTCGGTGATGCGGTCCTGACCATAGGCGGCCATAGCCATAGAGCCCGCCGATAGCCGGCAGGGATAGGCCCCCAGCCGCATGGTGCCCCCCTTGGCGGTAACTCCCATCTGGTCGCACATCAGGTCGATGACCGGGTGGGCCGCCGGGCCAAACTCGCTGGAGTGGGCGCCGGCGTGGCCCAGCACGTGGCGGGCGTACTCCACCACCGCCATCTGCATCCCCAGACAGATGCCGAAATAGGGGATCTTGTTTTCCCGGGCATAGCAGATGGCGGCGATCATGCCCTCCACCCCACGCTCTCCGAAGCCCCCGGGCACCAGTACCCCATCGGCTCCCGCCAGGACCTGGGCTACATTCTCTCCGGTGACCTGCTCCGAGCCTACCCATTTTATGTCAACCTGAACATCGTTGAAAATGCCCCCGTGGCGGAGGGCCTCGGCCACCGACAGGTAGGCATCGTGGAGGGCCATATACTTGCCCACCATGGCGATGGTCACATGGTCCTTGGCCCCCTTGGCCCGGTCCACCATGGCCTGCCAGGCCGCCAGGTCGGGGGTGGGGTCCGCCAGGCCCAGCCGGGCGCAGACCACATGGCCCAGCCCTTCCTGTTCCAGCATGAGGGGCACCTCGTAGAGGATGGGGGCGGTGAGGTTGGCAATGACGTTCTGGGGTGGGATGCTGCAAAACAGGGCGATCTTATCCCGGATGTCCCGGGGAATGGGCACGTCGGAGCGGCAGAGGATGACGTCGGGCTGGATGCCCAGGCTCAATAGCTCCTTGGCCGAATGTTGGGTGGGTTTGCTTTTCAACTCCCCTGAGCCGGGGATGGCGACGATGAGGGAGACATGGAGGAACATGGCGTTCTCCCGGCCCACCTCCACCGCCGCCTGGCGGATGGCCTCCAAGAAGGGCTGGCTCTCGATGTCGCCCACCGTGCCGCCAATTTCGGTGATGACCACGTCGGCCCCCGTCTCCCGGCCTACGGCGTAAATGCGGGCTTTGATCTCGTCGGTGATGTGGGGGATGATCTGAACCGTGCCCCCCAGATAGTCCCCCTGGCGCTCCCGGTTCAGCACCGACCAGTAGACCTTGCCCGAGGACACCGAGGAGCCGGCGGTGAGGTTTTCGTTGATGAACCGCTCGTAATGGCCCAGGTCCAGGTCGGTCTCGGCCTTGTCCTCGGTGACAAAGACCTCGCCGTGCTGGTAGGGGCTCATAGTTCCCGGGTCCACATTTAAGTAGGGGTCAAACTTCTGGATGGTGACCTTATAGCCCCGGGCCTTCAGCAGCCGGCCCAGAGAGGCGGCGGCGATGCCCTTGCCCAGACCGGATACCACACCGCCGGTGACGAAGATGTATTTGGTTGACATAACAATTACCCCTCTCATTTGCAGATGGTGGATGCAGGGCGATCCATGCAAAAATCTTTCCCATTTTATTCCACGGCTGACCGGTCGTCAAGAACATCCGGAAAAATACCAAAACTTCCCTATATCACACAAAAGTGCGCCAAAAGGAGGGGGAAAGGTTCGTTTGTTCTACCTCTGGCGTGCTGTTGACAAAGGTGATAGAATAAAAATAGTCTCCCCTTTTCGGGGAGACTATTTTTTGCTGAAAAAGCCCGCCCAGAGAGGTTTCTCCGAGCGGGCTTTGGTTTTTGGTGGATGGGATAGGGACCGGTCTTTCTCGTGGCCGGAGCCTTCAAGGGCAAGGGTCAGCGGTGGTAGAGCTTTTTGGTCTCGTACTGGGGCTCGCAGGTGACCTGGACCCCCAGTTTTTTATAGACGGCGGCATCGTTGGGGGGGAGAATGACGGTGGCGTGGGCCTGGCAGTCCCGGAGCCGGGGGAGCTGGTCCAGAGCCTGAGCGGCCACCGGATTGGTGGTGGCGCTGATGGCCAGGGCGATGAGCACCTCGTCGGAGTGGAGCCGGGGGTTGGCCGAGCCCAGATGGTCCACCTTCACATGCTGGATGGGGACAATGGCCTCCCGGGAGATGAGGTGGGTCTTGCGCTGGATGCCTGCCAAAGCCTTCAGGGCGTTGAGCAGGGCACCGGCAGAGGGGCCCATGAGGTCGGTGGTCCGGCCCCGGACGATCTTGCCGTCGGGCAGCTCAATGGTGACCACGGGCAGGCCGGTCTCCTGGGCCACCTTCAGGGCCTGGCCGATGACCGGCCGGTGGGAGGCGTCCACCTGGGCCTTTTTCATCAGCAGCTCCAGCTTGAATACGGTCTCGTCCCGGCCCTTGCCCTGGCGGCGCTCGCACAGGGCATCGTAGTACCGGCGGAGGATCTCCTGCCGGGCGGCCCGGCGGACCACCTCGTCATCCACGATGCAGGAGCCCACCATGTTCACCCCCATGTCGGTGGGGGACTTGTAGGGGCTCTCCCCCATGATGGTCTCAAACATGGCACTGAGGACGGGAAAGACCTCCACATCCCGGTTGTAGTTCACCGTGGCAATGCCGTAGGCGGCCATGTGGAAGGGGTCGATCATGTTCACGTCGTTGAGGTCGGCGGTGGCCGCTTCATAGGCCAGGTTCACCGGGTGGTCCAAGGGCAGGTTCCAGATGGGGAAGGTCTCAAACTTGGCGTAGCCCGCCTTTACCCCCCGCTGGTGCTCGTGGTAGAGCTGGCTCAGGCATACGGCCATTTTTCCGCTGCCCGGCCCGGGGGCGGTGACCACCACCAAGGGGTGGGTGGTCTCGATGAAGTCGTTTTTGCCGTAGCCCTCCTCAGAGACGATGAGGGGGACATTGTGGGGGTAGCCGGGGATGGGATAGTGGCGGTAGACCTTTACCCCCAGGTTCTCCAGCCGCTCCTGAAAGGCGATGGCCCCCGGCTGGCCCTGGAAGAAGGTGATGACCACACTGCCCACGTAGAGCCCCATGCTCCGGAAGGCGTCGATGAGCCGGAGCACATCGGCATCATAGGTGATGCCCAGGTCGCCCCGGACCTTGTTTTTCTCAATGTCCCCGGCGTTGATGGCCACCACCACCTCCACCTGGTCGGACAGCTGGGTGAGCATCCGGATCTTGCTGTCGGGCTCAAAGCCGGGCAGCACCCGGGCGGCGTGGTAGTCGTCAAAAAGCTTGCCGCCGAACTCCAGATAGAGCTTGCCGCCAAATTGGGCGATGCGGTGGGTGATGTGGGTGGATTGATCCTTCAGGTATTTTTCGTTGTCGAAGCCGGGGGTCGTCATGTGGGATCATCCCTTCTCTGTGGTATCTCGGACTGGTCAGCGGCGGTAGATTGTGGTAAAATCAAATATAACAATAATTATAGCACACGGGATAGAAAAAGAGCAAGGGCAAGAGCCCAAAAGGGGAGACTTTTTATGGAAAAAACAGCGTTGATCACCGGGGCCACCGGAGGGCTTGGTTACGCCTATGCCCGGTACTGGGCGGGGGAGGGGTATGACCTTATCCTCACCGGCCGGCGGGAGGCCATCTACCAGCGTGCCCAGGCTTTGCGGGAGGAATTTGCTGTGGCTGTGGAGGTGCTTCGGCCCCAGCTGGGCAGGCCGGAGGGGGTGGAGGAACTGCTCTCCGCTCTGGAGGGCCGGGAGGTGGATGTGCTGGTAAACAACGCCGGCTTTGGCTATGCCGGCAAGCTGGTGGATATGCCCCCGGAGAAGCTGGAGGAGATGCTCTACCTCCATGTGGTCTGCACCACCCGGCTGTGCCGGGTGGTGGGGGCGGACATGGCCCGGCGGGGGAGAGGGACCATCCTCAACATCGCCTCGGCCGCTGCCTTTGCTCCCGCCCCCAACAGCGCCGTCTATGCCGCCAGCAAGCGGTATGTCCTGCAGCTTTCCGAGGCCCTCCATGTGGAGCTGGCTCCCTGGGGGGTCCGGGTCCAGGCGGTGTGCCCGGGGATGGTGGACACTGACTTCCATAGCCGCATGGGGGTAGAAAAGGCGGGCAACTGGCGCTCCCTGCTGCCCTTCCGGCAGCCCGGGGCGGTGGTGGCCGACGCCATGAGAGATTTCGGCAAAGGGAAGGTGGTGTCGGTGCCCGACGTGGGCGGGCGGCTGCTGCGGCAGGCAGACCGGCACCTGCCCCGGGGGCTTTTTTATAAGGTGATGGGATTGGTGGACAGGAAGGTCATGGGGTAGGGGCGGCCTTTGGCCGCCCGATCCTTTCATGGTGTAAAACTGGTTCTGCCAGGAGCGGGCGGCCGCAGGCCGCCCCTACGGGGATACCATAGCTATGATAAGAATATTGCAAATTCATGAGAGAGTTGGCGGGCCGAGACCGGCGGCCCCTCACAAGAATGTCGCTGAGGTGGGCCTAAATAAAAATCCCCGCAAAAAATTTGAAAAAATTCTCCCAAACCCTTGACGAAGGGGGGATTTTGGTGTATTATTATCCAGCGCCTTTATGGGCGCACTATGCGATGATGCAGGAGATTGCTCCGAAAGGAGGTAACTTCTGCGGAGTATGTCCGTTGAATCGGGCGGCTGAGAGCCTCTGTCCATGCGTATATCGCCATGCAGAGATTGACCGGCCGGCTTGCTGTGCCGGTTTTCTTTCTGTCGTGGAGTGATACGCACGAGAAAGTGGATAGAAAAATGACTCTCGCTGTACGAAGCGTGGACAGATCAATGACACTTCGTATGTATTAAGGAGGAAACACAAATGGCAGCTCAGAAAGAAATGATCCGCATTCGTCTCAAGGCTTACGATCACCAGCTCATCGACCAGAGCGCTGAGAAGATCGTGGAGACCGCTAAGCGCACCGGCGCCACCGTCTCCGGCCCCATCCCCCTCCCCACCAAGAAGGAGGTCGTCACCATCCTGCGGGCCGTCCACAAGTATAAGGACTCCCGGGAACAGTTCGAGCGCCGCACGCACAAGCGGCTCATCGACGTCATCAAGCCCTCCCCCAAGACTGTGGAGGCCCTGATGAGCCTGGAGCTTCCCGCCGGCGTGGATATTGAGATCAAACTGTAAGAAGGGTGGAGCAAGGGCCTGCTGAGGGGCTAACGACGGAGCGGAGCGAAATCTTGGAACAGCCAAAGGCTGTGGAGAGATTTTGCGAAGTCGGAGGAGTTAGATCCCGAAGCGATCAGGCCGTTGCGGAACCTGACAGCCCCACGCCTTGGGGCGGGCTGGTTTGGAACCAGTCCCTACAAATTTTGTGTACCGCAGTCCGGCGCTTTTTGAGTCGGACGGGTCAAGTCACGAGAGCAATACCTCAAAAACAGGCAACTCTCCTGACCAATAACCTTATTTAAGGAGGAAGACACATGGAAAAGGCCATTATCGGCAAGAAGGTCGGCATGACGCAGATCTTCGACGAGACCGGGCATGTGATCCCGGTCACCGTCATCGCCGCCGGCCCCTGCACTGTGGTGCAGAAGAAGACCGACGAGACTGACGGCTACTCCGCCGTCCAGCTTGGCTATGAGGATGTCCCCGAGCGCAAGCTGACCAAGCCTGAGCTGGGCCATCTGAAGAAGGCCGGCGAGGGCGTGCTGAAGAAGCATCTCAAGGAGTTCAAGCTCCAGAACAGCGACGAGCTCAACGTGGGCGACGTCATCGACTGCTCTGTGTTCGCCGAGGGCGACCGGGTGGACGTGACCGGCGTGAGCAAGGGCCACGGCTTCCAGGGCGTTGTCAAGCGCCACGGCGCCGCCATCAAGCGCATGACCCACGGCGGCGGCCCTGTCCACCGTCATCAGGGCGCTCTGGCCGCCGGCACCTATCCCGGCCACATCTTCAAGGGCCGTGACGGCGCCGGTCAGATGGGCAACGAGCAGGTCACCGTGCTGAACCTGGATGTGGTCAAGGTGGACACCGAGCTGGGCGTCATCGCCGTCAAGGGTGCCATCCCCGGCCCCAAGGGCTCTGTGGTGTACCTGCGCAACAGTGTGATCAACGTCAAGGAGAAGGGCGCTGACGCCGGCATCTCCAAGAACCCGCAGAAGGCTTCCGGGCGTAATCCCCAGAAGGCCTCTGCCCGTAACGCTTAAGGGAAGGAGAGTGTGAGATATGCCTAAGGCTAACATTTATGATATGGCCGGCAAGCAGGTCGGCGAGATGGACCTGAACGAGGCCATTTTCGGCATTGAGCCCAACGTCAGCGTCATGCATGACGTGGTGAAGAACCACCTGGCCAACTGCCGGCAGGGCACCCAGAGCGCCCTGACCCGTGCCGAGGTCTCCGGCGGCGGCAAGAAGCCCTGGCGCCAGAAGGGCACCGGCCGT
Organism: uncultured Oscillospiraceae bacterium; assembly: GCA_910588975.1. Lineage (GTDB taxonomy): Bacteria > Bacillota > Clostridia > Oscillospirales > Oscillospiraceae > Vermiculatibacterium. Next base: position 25,963 of record CAJUSE010000023.1, read on the forward strand.
GCCCGTCAGGGCTCTACCCGGGCTCCCCAGTGGACCCACGGCGGCATCGTGTTCGCCCCCAAGCCCCGCAGTTATCGGTACACCCTGAACAAGAAGGTGCGCCGTCTGGCCCTCAAGTCCGCCCTCTCCGCCAAGGCGGCCGAGGGGAAGGTGCTGGTGGTGGACGATCTGGGCATGGCCGAGATCAAGACCAAGACCTTCGCCGGCTTCCTGGGCGCTGTGGGCTCCAAGAAGGCCCTGGTGGTCACCGGCTGCCCCAACGTGGTCAAGTCGGCCCGGAACATTCCCGGTGTGGTCACCAGCCCCGCCAACCTGATTAACGTTTACGACATCATCAACGCCAACGAGTTCATCGTTGACAAGGCCGCTCTGGCCACCATCGAGGAGGTGTTCGGCTAATGGCTAACACTGCTTATGACATCATTAAGCGCCCCATCATCACCGAGCGCTCCATGGCCGGCACCGAGATGAAGCGCTACACCTTTGAGGTGGCCAAGGACGCCAACAAGATCCAGATCGCCAAGGCCATCGAGGAGATCTTCGGCGTGAAGGTGGCCAAGGTCAACACCATGAACATGCAGGGCAAGGAGAAGCGCACCGGCGCTTATCCCAAGGGCCGTCGGCCCAGCTGGAAGAAGGCCATGATCACCCTCACCGAGGACTCCAAGACCATCGAGTTCTTCGAGGGCATGGTGTAAGGGAGGAGAGACAAGAATGGCTATCAAGACTTATAAACCGACGACTCCCTCCCGGCGCCACATGACTGTGTCCGCCTTTGAGGGAATCGACAAGAAGGCCAAGCCCGAGCGCAGCCTTCTCGAGCCTCTGAAGAAGCACGCCGGCCGCAACAGCTATGGCCGGATCACCGTTCGCCATCACGGCGGCGGCAACAAGCAGAAGTACCGTGTGGTGGACTTCAAGCGGGACAAGGCCGGCAAGGCCACTGTGATCAACCTGCAGTATGACCCCAACCGGTCCGCCAACATCGCCCTCATCCAGTATGAGGACGGCGAGAAGCGGTATATCCTGGCTCCTGTGGGCCTGAAGGCCGGCCACATCATCATGACCGGCACCGGCGCCGACATCCTGCCCGGTAACGCTATGCCCATCAGCGACATCCCTGTGGGCACCATGATCCACAACATCGAGCTCTACCCCGGCAAGGGTGGCCAGCTGGTCCGCTCCGCCGGTGTGGCCGCTCAGCTCATGGCCAAGGAGAACGGCATGGCACAGGTCCGTCTGCCCTCCGGCGAGATGCGCTACATTCGCCTGAACTGCATGGCCACCATCGGCCAGGTGGGCAACACCGACCACGAGAACATCCAGATCGGTAAGGCCGGCCGCAAGCGCCACATGGGTTGGCGGCCCACCGTCCGTGGCTCGGTCATGAACCCCAACGATCACCCCCACGGCGGCGGCGAGGGCAAGAGCCCTGTTGGCCGTCCCGGCCCTGTGACCCCCTGGGGCAAGCCTGCCATGGGCTACAAGACCCGGAAGGGCAAGAACCGCACCGAGAAGTTCATCGTCAAGCACCGCAACAGCAAGTAAGGAGGAGAGTAAAATATGTCTCGTAGCATCAAGAAGGGCCCGTTTTGCGCTCCTGAGCTGCTCAAGCGGGTGGACGAAATGAATGAGAAGAACGAGAAGAAGGTTCTGAAGACCTGGAGCCGTGCCTCCACCATCTTCCCCTCCTTCGTTGGCCACACCTTTGCCGTCCATGACGGCCGCAAGCACGTGCCCGTGTATGTCACCGAGGACATGGTGGGCCACAAGCTGGGCGAGTTCGCCCCCACCCGGACCTTCCGGGGCCACGCCGGCAGCAAGACCGGCAAGTAAGGAGGAGAGAACATGGAAGCAAAAGCCATTTTGAAATATGCCCGCATCTCTCCCCGCAAGGTTCAGATCGTCTGTGACCTGATCCGCGGCAAGAGTGTTGCCGAGGCCGAGGCCATCCTGCTGGGCACCCCCAAGGCGGCCGCCGAGCTGATGAGCAAGCTCCTCAAAAGCGCCGCGTCCAACGCGGAGAACAACCACCAGATGGACCCTGAGAAGCTGTATGTCTCCACCACCTACGCCTGCCCCGGTCCCATCATCAAGCGGATGATGCCCAGAGCCCAGGGCCGTGCGTACCGGATCAACAAGCGCACTTCTCACATCACCATCTGTGTCAGCGAGCGCTAAGGGAGGAGGAAGTTTATGGGACAGAAAGTGAATCCCCACGGCCTGCGCGTGGGTGTCATTAAGGATTGGGACTCCCGCTGGTATGCCCGCAACGAGCTGGTGGGCGACCTGCTGGTAGAGGACAAGAAGATCCGCGACTACCTGAAAAAGACCCTTTACGGCGCCGGCGTCCCCAAGATCGAGATCGAGCGGGACAACAACGCCAAGGTCCGCGTCTATCTGCACTGCGCCCGTCCCGGTATGGTCATCGGCAAGGGCGGCGAGGACATCAAGAAGATTGAGGCCCAGTTGACCAAGCTCACCGGCAAGGCGGTGGACCTGAAGATCGTGGAGGTCCGGGACGTGGACACCAACGCCCAGCTGGTGGCGGAGAACATCGCCCAGCAGCTGGAGAAGCGCATCGCGTTCCGCCGGGCCATGAAGAACGCCATGGGCCGCGCCATGCGCATGGGCGCCCTGGGCATCAAGGTCCAGGTGTCCGGCCGTCTGAACGGCGCCGAGATCGCCCGCACCGAGCACTACCACGACGGCACCATCCCCCTGCAGACCCTCCGGGCCGACATCGACTACGGCTTCGCCGAGGCTGCCACCACCTACGGCCGCATCGGCGTGAAGGTGTGGATCTACAAGGGCGAGGTGCTCACCCAGACCCTGCGGACTACCCCCCGCACTCTGGACACCAAGAACTTCAAGGAGCGCCCCGATCGTCCCCGCCGTGATCGCCGGGACGGCGACCGTGGCGGCCGCCGGGATGACCGCCGCAGTGGCGGCCGCAGCGGCGATCGCCAGAGCGGCCCCACCTACAACCGTGTGGCCAGCCGCCCCGCTCCCAAGCCCGTTGAGGCTCCCGCCGCTGTTGAGGAGCCCGCTACCACTGAGGAAGGAGGCCAGGACTAATGCTGCTGCCTAAGAGAACAAAGTACCGCCGGGTCCACCGTGGCCGTATGACCGGCCGGGCCATGCGGGGCAACACCATTGCCTATGGTGAGTTCGGCCTTCAGGCTCTCGAGCCCGGCTGGATCACCTCCAACCAGATCGAGGCCGCCCGTGTGGCCATGACCCGTTACACCCGCCGTGGTGGTAAGGTCTGGATCAAGATCTTCCCCGATAAGCCTGTGACCAGCAAGGCTCTCGGCACCCGTATGGGTTCCGGTAAGGGCGCTCCCGACCACTGGATCGCTGTGGTCAAGCCCGACCGCATCATGTTTGAGATCGGCGGCGTCAGCGAGGAGGTCGCCCGTGAGGCCCTCCGTCTGGCCAGCCACAAGCTGCCCGTCAAGTGCAAGATCGTCAAGCGGGAGACCCCCGCTGTTGAGAATGGTGGTGAATGAAGATGAAAGCCAGTGACATCCGTAAGATGAGCTCTGCCGAGCTGGAGACCAAGTTGGGCGAGCTGAAGAAGGATCTGTTCCAGCTCCGTCTTCAGCACGCCACCAATCAGCTGGAGAACCCGGTGAGAATTGCCCAGGTCAAGCGGGACATCGCCCGGGTCAAGACCGTTATCCGCGAGCTTGAGCTCGCAGGCCAGTAAGAAGGAGGAACTGAGAAATGAGTGAAGTTAGGACCTCTTCCCGCAAGATGCGGACCGGCCTGGTCGTGAGCGACAAGATGGATAAGACCGTTGTGGTGGCCATCGCCGACCGTGTGGCCCACCCCCTGTACAAGAAGATCGTCAAGAGAACCTATAAGCTCAAGGCCCACGATGAGAACAACGAGTGCGGCGTGGGCGATCGTGTCCGGGTGATGGAGACCCGCCCCCTGTCCAAGGACAAGCGTTGGCGTGTGGTCGAGATCATCGAGAAGGCGAAATAAGGAGGTGCCAGTATGATTCAGCAAGAGAGCTATCTGAAGGTGGCCGATAATACCGGCGCCAAGGAGATCAAGACCATTCGGGTCCTGGGCGGCTCCAAGCGCAAGTTCGGCAACATCGGCGACGTGATCGTGGCCAGTGTCCGTAAGGCGCAGCCCGGCGGCACCGTGAAGAAGGGCGAGGTGGTCAAGGCCGTCATCGTCCGCACCAGCAAGGGCATCCACCGCCCCGACGGCAGCTATGTCCGTTTCGACGAGAACGCCGCCGTTCTGATCCGGGACGACAAGAACCCCCGTGGTACCCGTATCTTTGGGCCGGTGGCCCGGGAGCTCCGGGATAGGGATTACATGAAGATCCTGTCCCTGGCCCCTGAAGTTCTGTAAGGGGGTAGGAGAAAAACATGAATAGTTTGAGCATTAAGACTGGCGATACCGTCGTGGTCCTGTCCGGCAAGGACAAGGGCAAGCAGGGCAAGGTCCTCAGCGTCATGCCCGAGGCCAAGAAGGTGGTCGTGGAGAAGATCAACGTGGCCACCAAGCATCAGAAGCCCCGTCAGCAGGGCGAGCAGGGCGGCATCGTGAAGAAGGAAGCCCCCATCTATGCCTGCAAGGTCATGCGGGTCTGCCCCAAGTGCGGCAAGCCCACCCGCCCCGCCAGCAAGGTCAGCGGGGACAAGCGTGTCCGCATCTGCAAGAAGTGCGGCGCCGAGATTTGATAGAGAGGAGGAGCAACAATGGCTGAGAAGAAAATGCCCAACCTGAAGGAAAAGTACCAGAAGGAAGTCGCTCCTGCTCTCATGCAGAAGTTCGGCTATAAGTCCGTCATGCAGATCCCCCGCCTGGACAAGATCGTGGTCAACTGCGGCTGCGGCGAGGCCCGGGACAACTCCAAGGTGCTGGAGGCCGTCGTGGGTGACCTGACCAAGATCACCGGCCAGAAGGCCATCATCACCAAGGCCAAGAAGTCCGTGGCTAACTTCAAGCTCCGTGAGGAGATGCCCATCGGCGCCAAGGTTACCCTCCGGGGCGACCGGATGTGGGAGTTCCTGGACCGGCTGTTCAACGTGGCTCTGCCCCGTGTCCGTGACTTCCGGGGCATCAACCCCAACTCCTTTGACGGCCGTGGCAACTACGCCCTGGGCATCAAGGAGCAGCTGATCTTCCCCGAGATCGACTACGATCAGATCGACAAGATCCGGGGCATGGACGTGGTGCTCTGCACCACCGCCATGACCGACGAAGAGGCCCGTGAGATGCTTACCCTCATCGGCGCTCCCTTCGCCACTCAGGCTTAAGGAGGAAGAGAAGCATGGCTAAGAAGTCTATGATCCTCAAGCAGCAGAGGACCCCCAAGTTCTCCAGCCGCCGCTACAACCGCTGCAAGATCTGCGGCCGGCCCCACGCCTATCTGCGGGAC
>CAJUSE010000024.1 GCA_910588975.1 uncultured Oscillospiraceae bacterium
TGGTTCTGGTCCGTCTGGAGACCTCTCCCGAGGACATCGAGGGCATGAAGGCCGCTCAGGGCATTCTGACCGTCCGGGGCGGCATGACCTCCCACGCCGCCGTGGTGGCCCGTGGCATGGGCACCTGCTGCGTGTCCGGCTGCGGCGAGATCGTGGTGGACTACGCCGGCAAGAAGTTCACCCTGGCCGGTAAGGAGTACCACGAGGGCGATTACATCTCCCTGGACGGCTCCACCGGCAACATCTACGGCGAGGCCATCAAGACCGTTCCCGCCGATCCCGGCTCGGGCGACTTCGGCAAGCTCATGGGCTGGGCCGACAAGTACCGCCAGATGATGGTCTACACCAACGCCGACAACCCCCGGGACGCCCACCAGGCCGTCACCTTTGGCGCCGAGGGCGTGGGCCTGTGCCGCACCGAGCATATGTTCTTTGAGGGCGACCGCATCAAGGCCATTCGGGAGATGATCGTCTCCGAGAACGCCGAGGAGCGGGCCAAGGCCCTGGCCAAGATCATGCCCCTCCAGCAGGGCGACTTTGAGGGCATCTATGAGGAGCTGGGCGGCAGGCCTGTTGTCATCCGCTACCTGGATCCCCCCCTCCACGAGTTCGTCCCCACCAAGGAGGAGGACATCGCCGACCTGGCCAAGGAGATGAAGATCACCGTGGAGCGGCTCCACGAGATCATCGACGGCCTGCATGAGGTCAACCCCATGATGGGTCACCGTGGCTGCCGCCTGGCCGTGGCCTATCCCGAGATCGCCGAGATGCAGACCACCGCTGTTATCAACGCCGCCATCAACGTCCAGAAGAAGCACCCCGACTGGAAGATGGTCCCCGAGATCATGATCCCCCTGGTGGGTGAGGTCAAGGAGCTGAAGTTCGTTAAGGACATCGTGGTCAAGACCGCCGATGCCATCATTGCCGCCTCGGGCATCGACATGAAGTACGAGGTGGGCACCATGATCGAGATCCCCCGGGCCGCCCTGCTGGCCGATGAGATCGCCAAGGAGGCCGAGTTCTTCTCCTTCGGCACCAACGACCTGACCCAGATGACCTTTGGCTTCTCCCGTGACGACGCCGGCAAGTTCCTGGGCTACTACTACGACAACAAGATCTTTGAGAACGATCCCTTTGCCCATCTGGACCAGACCGGCGTGGGCAAGCTGGTGAAGATGGCCGCCGAGCTGGGCAAGGCCACCCGGCCCACCATCCACATGGGCATCTGCGGCGAGCACGGCGGCGACCCCACCTCGGTGGAGTTCTGCCACAACGTGGGCCTGACCTACGTGTCCTGCTCTCCCTTCCGTGTGCCCATCGCCCGCCTGGCTGCCGCCCAGGCCGCCATCAAGAACCCCCGCTAATTTACATAGGCATAACAAGGAGCGCCCCGGGCCGTATGGCCCGGGGCACTTTGCTGCGCATCGCCGAGACAAAATTTAATTTTGTCTCAAAAACAAAGAAAAAAGAGACAAAAACGGATTTTGTCTCTTTCTGAAGAGCAAGTGGATTGCTATAATTATCACAAGCTCAAAAGCGGAAGGAGAGAAAAATGATGAAAATGAGACAGAGAGGACTTGCCCTGCTGCTGTCCGGCACCATGGCGCTGGGCCTGCTGGCCGGCTGCTCCACGGAGAAGGAGACGGCAGAGGACATCTACACCCCCGGTACTTACGAGGGCCAGGCCCAGGGCTTCGGCGGCCCGGTCACCGTCAAGCTGACGGTGGACGGAAGCAAGATCACCGAGGCCGTGGTGACCGGCGAGAACGAGACCGCCGACTTCGGCGGCAAGGCCATCCCTCAGCTTCAGGAGCAGGTGATGAAGGCCCAGAGCGCCGACATTGACGGCGTCAGCGGAGCCACCGTCACCAGCACCGCCGTGAAGGAGGCCGCCGGCAAGGCCATTGCCGCCGCCAAGGGGGAGCAGGCCGAGGTCAAGCCCCTGACCCCCGGCACCTATACGGCCACCAAAGAGGGATATCAGCGCTGCCATGTCACCGTCAGCGTGACAGTAGACGAGACCCGTATTCAGGATGTGCAGATCGTGGAGTGCACCGATAACCCCATCACGGTGACCGAGACTCCCTGCCGGGAGATCCCCGCCGCCATTCTGGCGCACCAGACCTACAACGTGGATGGCGTCACCGGCGCCACCTTTACCAGCAACGCCATCAAGAACGCCGTAAAGGACTGCCTGGATCAGGCCGGCGGCTCGGACGGCTTCTCTGCTCCTGTGGAGAAGGCTCCCCTGACCCAGGGGGAGGATGTCCACACCGATGTCCTTGTGGTGGGCGGCGGCGGTGCCGGCATGACGGCCGCCGTTGAGGCTTACACCGGCGGTGTGGCCGGCGAGACCAGCGGGCTGGAGGTCATTATGATCGAAAAGGCCGGCTTCCTGGGCGGCACCACCAGCGTGTCCGGCGGCGTTCGCTTCCAGTATACAGACGAGACAGGCAAGTACGACGACGCCTGGGTGGAGTCTGTGGTGGAGGCCGAGAAGGCCACCCTCCAGCCCTATATGGAGCTGGAGTTCAACGAGGACCTGATCCGTGGCCAGGCCCGGGTGATGAACAAGACCAACCAGCTGCTGGACGGTATCGGCGTGGTGTCGATCCCCGGTGCCTGGGGCACTTCTCTGGCCTCGCCGGATGATCATGAGGACAGGTGGGGCGGCTCTTTCCTGACCTATGCGGTCAATCAGTACCTGCCCAAGACCGACATTGATGTGCGGCTTAACACCCGGGCTACAAAGCTCATCACAGATGATGCCGGGGCTGTTGTCGGCGTTGAGGTCCAGGACAAGACCAGCACCTACAATATCTATGCCCAAAAGGTCATCCTGGCCTGCGGCGACTTTGTCCACAACGAGGAACTGATCGCCCAGTACGCCCCCGAGTTTGTGGGAGGGATCCCCTTTGCCGCCGGCACCAACACCGGCGATGGTTTCCTGATGGCGCTGGAGATCGGGGCCGTCCCGCTGGGGGATAAAATGATGGGCACCATGGGGGCTGACGCTATCGTTGGACAGTCCCCGGACTACAAGCCCTTCCTGAACTACGGTGCCGGCCGGGCCATGTATGTGAACAAGAACGGCCAGCGGTTCTGCCAGGAGAACCTGACCATGTATGTTACCCACCACGCCCTGCTCCAGCAGGAGGGCCAGGTGGGCTGGGGCATCGTGGACGCCAACAACCCCATGCTGGATGTGCTTGCCAACTCCACCTCCGAGTATGTCTGCCACGCTGACACCCTGGAGGAGCTGGCCGAAATGCTGGAGATCCCCGCCGATGCCCTCCAGGCTACGGTAGAGAAGTATAATGGGTATTTCCGTGCCGGCGAGGATAAGGACTTCGGTGTGCCGGTGGAGCAGATGCGGCCCATTGAGGAGGGCCCCTACTATGCCTTCCGGCTGCGGCCCATCCTCATGTCCTCTATGGTGGGGCTGAAGGCGGACGGCGAGTGCCGGATCCTGCGGGAGGACGGCTCGGCCATCCCCAACCTCTTTGGCGCCGGTAATGTGATCTTCGGTGGCAACATTACCTCCTATTATGTGGCCGCCCACGGTGTGGGCACCGCCGTCTACACCGGCGATCTGGCTGCTGCCGCTGCCGTTAAGGAGATCCTGGCCGAAAATAAATAAGTATTCTCCAGAAATCTCCGCACCCAGTTGGGTGCGGAGATTTTTTGGTTGCAATGGGGACGGGTTTCCTCTATACTAAGGGCAGAAAGGCTGCCGAGGTGAGAGGATATGACCGCAGAGGAGAAAAAGGACCACATCGCCCAGACCTTTATGGAGATGGCAAAAACAATGCCGATAAAGGACATTCGGGTGGGTGAGCTTATCACCAAAGCCGGGGTCTCCCGGGCCACCTTTTATCGGCTGTTTCACGATAAGTACGATGTGATGAACTGGACCTATCAGAAGGTCGAGCAGCCTGCGATCAATGAAAGGCCGGCATTGGCCGATGTGGAGAGCTGGGCCTATCCCGGTTTCGCCTATATCTAAGGAGAACAAAAAGGCCTTTCGGAATATCGTTGCCTATCAAGGGCAGAATTCGTTTTATCAGTTCATGGCAGATTATTTTGCCACAAATATTCGTAATGCAGTTCAAAAGAAGCTGGGCCAAACTGAGCTGACAGAGGAGCTGGATTTTGCCATTGAAATGACCGCCCACAGGGGGGCTTTTGCCATGATAAAGTGGATCCGGGGCAACTGTGAGATCGATGAGGATGTTTTGCTGGGCTATGTGCGGGGCTGTATCCCCGACTGTCTGCGGCCCTTTTATGAGAGATAAGCAAGAGTGCCCCGGGCCATACGGCCCGGGGCACTCTCCTTTGTGCTTATGCAGTTATCGGAAAAATCAGATAGCGAAATCGCCGTTGACGAACACGTCCACTTCCCGGCCATCCTCGGTGGTGCCCACGATGTGCATATCGGGGGTGCCGATCATGAAGTCGATGTGGATGACCGAGTCGTTGAACCGGTCCCCGGCCTCGGGGTTGTTGCTGAGCCCCCGGCCCAGGGCCAGGTGGCAGCTGGCGTTCTCGTCAATGAGGGTGGTGTAGTAGACCACCTGGCTCAGGCTGATGGGGGAGTGGTACTCCACCAGGGCGCACTCGCCCAGATAGCCGGCGTTCTCGTCCATGCGGACCAGGGCCTCCAGCATCTCCTTGCCCTCGCCGGCCAGCACCTCCACCACCTTGCCGCCCTCGAAGCGGAAGCCGAAGTTCTCCACCTTCTTGCCCCCCAGGACCAGGGGCCGGGAGGCGTAGACCACACCCTCGGTGCCGAACTTGTCGGGGGTGGTGCACACCTCCTCGGTGGGGATGTTGGCGTTGAAGCGGACGTAGTTCTCGGGCAGCTTCCGCTTGCCGAAGCCGAAGGTGGACCAGGGGGTCAGCTTGACGGTGAGGTCGGTGCCGTTGGAGGCGGTGTAGTGGAGCTTCACCAGGTGGAGCTCGTCAATGGCGTTGGCCCGCTCCGCCTTCCGGGCGTTCTTCTCCTCCCAGGTCTTGACCACGTCATTATGCTCGTCGATGTAGCACAGCTTGAACAGCAGCTTCCAGAGCTCCTCCTCGGCCTTGTCCTCCTCCACACCCTCCAGGATGTAGGTGGCCCAGTCCTTGGTGGGCACCATGGCGATGAGCCACTGGCAGTGCTTCTCCCGGCTGGCCTTGCGCATGATGTTGCGCACGGCATCCACATGGGCGAAGATGGCGTTGGAGTTGGCCTCGCTCACGTCCTCCATGAGCTTGGGGTTGACCCCCTCCAGCCGGATGTAGCAGGCACCATCGTCCAGATAGGGCTGGTGCATGGCGTATTCCCAGTCCTCCACCTTGCGGATGTCGGCGTCGCTGCGGTACTGGGCGGCCACCTTCATGTTGGGCAGATCCAGATAGTGGACCACCACATTGCCCGCCCCCAGCTTGTAGCACTCCTCGGCGAAGATGGGGGTGAAGGCGGCGCCGGCGATGTCGGCCTCCACCAGCACGGTCTGGCCCTTTTGGACGTTGAGGCCCACCCGGGCCAGGGTGTAGGCATACTTGCGCTTCATTTCTTCCATATTCATAGCGATCTGCCCCTTTCATTATACCTTTGATTGACAGGGGGGAAACACGCCCCAGCGGGCCCCAAAGGGCGCACTGGCGGCCCCCGCCCCGCAAAACCGTATTTCCCCCCTGTCAATCAAAGGCCAAGTAAACAAAGTGTACCATGGTTGGTGGAGAATTTCAAGAAAGGATCACCCCCCCTCCCGCCGGGCCAAAAGCAAAATAATTTTGTTATGTGATAGAGAAATGGGAAAAAGTTGTGTTATCAGTCTTTACAAAGGCCATAACAAGGCGGTATAATACCCTTGTTATCTCATGGAGAAGGAGGAGGGGCCATGGAGGAGCTGCAAGCGCTCCGGCGCCACCTGGAGGAGGACCGCCCGGTGAGCTGGGAGGCCCTGCCCGACATCAGCCTCTATATGGACCAGCTCATCGGCTATATGCCCCGGCAGCTCATCCACGCCGGCGGGGCGGAGGGGCTGACCTCGGCCATGGTGAACAACTACATCAAGGACGGCCTGCTCCCCCGGGCCGAGGGCAAGCGGTACAGCCGGGAGCACCTGGCCTACCTCACCGAGATCTGCGCTCTGAAGCAGGTCCTCCCCGTCCGGGAGGCCGGGGCCCTGGCTGCCTGCGGGGAAGGGGAGAGCGTGCAGGAGCACTACGAGCACTTCCGCACCCGGCTGGACGCCGCCCTGAGCGAGACCGCCCGGCGGCTGCAGGGGGAGCGGGAAGAGCTGGAGGAGCTGGCCCTGGAGCTGGCCCTGTGCAGCTACGCCGACAAGCTGGCCTGCCGCCGCATCCTGGCCCTGCTGAATGAGGGCGAGGGGCCGGCAGAGAAGAAAACCAAGAAAAATCGAAAGGAAAAATGAGTATGAGCGAATACGTTATCGTCACCGATTCCGCCCTGGATATGAACATTGACCAGGTCAATGCCCTGGGGGTAGAGGTCCTGCCCATCAGCTACACCATTCAGGGCAACACCCTGAAAAACTGGCCCGACCACCACGAGATGCCCCTGAAGGAGTTCTACCGGCTGGTGCGGGAGGGGGAGGTGGCCACCACCTCCGCCGTCAACGTCTTTGAGTACACCGAAAAGCTCACCCCCATTTTGGAGTCGGGCAAGGACGTGCTGCTCATGGTCTTTGACCAGTCCATCTCCACCTCCACCTTCCAGTCGGCCTGTCTGGCGGTGGAGGAGCTGAAGGAGAAGTTCCCGGAGCGGAAGATCCTCCTTCAGGACACCCGGGCGGTCACCGCCGGGCTCTACCTCATGCTCTGGTACGCCACCGATATGCAGAAGGCGGGTAAGAGCATGGAGGAGGTCTGGCAGTGGTGCGAGGACAACAAGTACACCGTCTGCCAGGTGTTCACCGTGGAGGATCTGAAGTACCTGCGCCGGGGCGGGCGGATCTCGGCCACCACCGCTGTGGTGGGCGGGATGCTGAACATCAAGCCCATCCTTCATGTGGACCACGAGGGCTTTTTGGGCAGCATCGAGAAGGCCCGGGGCCGGAAGGCAGCCATCAACAGCATGGTGGAGCTGGTGGCCAAGACCATCACCAACACCGACCGCATTGCCATCACCCAGGCCGACTGCCCCGAGGAGGCCCAGGCTCTGGCCGAGGCCATCCGGGAAAAGACCGGGGTGAAGGAGATCCACATCGGCGAGCTGGGCCCCGTCATCGGCGCCCACACTGGGCCCGGTATGATGTTCGTGGGCTACATCGGCACCGAGCGGGGGTAAGAGAGGTATACCCACAGGGGCGGCAGCTATGCCGCCCCTGTTTTTTGTGTTCTGCCCCGCCGTTGACAGGGGCTCGCCCATCGGGTAGAATGGAGCTATCAATACTTTGCGGTGGGAGGGCAGCTCCCACAAGGAGGAAGCCTATATGGACAAGTGGCTGGAAGTGACGGTGGAGACCACCGATCGGGACATGGAGGCCCTGGCCGCCCGGCTGACCATGAACGGAGCCGAGGGGCTGGTGCTGGAGGAGGAGAACGACTTCAAGACCTTTCTGGAGGAGAACCGGCAATATTGGGACTATGTGGACGACGCCCTGCTGGAGCGGATGAAGGGGGTGGCCCGGATCAAGTTCTACGTCACCGACGATGACGCCGGCCGGGCCCAGATGGCCGCCGCCCTCTGGGGCATCGACAACCCGGTGTCCACCCTGCCCCTGAAGGAGGAGGACTGGGCCTACTCCTGGCAGAAGTACTACCAGCCCATGGCCGTGGGGGAGCGGTGGTACATCGTCCCCGAGTGGGAGCGGGGCAAGCCCACCCCCCAGGGCCGCATCCCGGTCTATCTGAACCCCGGCCTCACCTTCGGCACCGGCTCCCACGCCTCCACCCAGTTGTGCCTGGGCCTGCTGGAAAAATACCTGCACAAAGGGGATGCTGTGCTGGACCTGGGCAGCGGCAGCGGCATCCTGTCCATCGCCGCCATGAACCTGGGGGCTGGCCGGGCCCACGGGGTGGACATCGACCCCAAGGCCGCCGATGTGGCCCTGGAAAACGCCGCCCTCAACAACATTGACCCGGCCCTGTATACCGCCCGGGCGGGGGATGTGCTCTCGGACAAGCCCCTGGTGGAGGCCCTGGCGGCGGAGGGGCCCTGGCAGGTGGTGCTGGCCAACATCGTTTCCGACGTTATCATCCCCCTCAGCGCCTTTGCCCACCGCTTCTCTGCCCCCGGGGGCATTTTCCTGTGCTCGGGCATCATCGACACCCGCTCTGACGAGGTGGAGGGGGCGCTGAAGCGCAGCGGCATGACGGTGCTGGAGCGGCTGGAGAAGGACGGCTGGTGCGCCTTTGCCTGCCAGTTTGGGGGATAACAAAATGCCTCCTGTTCGCATCCAATCAATTTCCCTGCCGCCGGGCCGGCGGGTGCTGGTGCTCAGCGACATCCACGGCAACCTGCCCCTGCTCCGGGGCCTGCTGGACAAGGTGGGCCTATCCAAGGAGGACATCCTCATCATCCTGGGGGACATCGGGGAGCGGTCCCGGACCAGCCTGGAGACCCTGCAATATGTGATGGAGCTCCACAGGCGGTACACGGTCTACACCGTCATGGGCAACTGCGATGAACTGGTCCTCAACTTTGCCGAGGATGCCGAGCCCCGGGAGTGGTTCTACCCCCGCATTTTTGGCCGCTGGGGGGAGCGGTGCACCCTGATGCAGATGGCCCGGCAGGCGGGGGTGCGCCTGGATAGCCCGGCGGACTATCCCCATGCCCGGCAGGTGCTGAAGGAGCGCTTCGCCGCCGAGTTCGCCTTTCTCCGCTCCCTGCCCCACATTCTGGTCAACGACGACTACCTCTTTATCCATGGGGGCGTCCCACGGGAGAAGGATCTGGAGAGCCTGGACGCCCACCAGTGCATGAAAAACGACGACTTTATGAACCAGGGCCATACCTTCCGCCGCTGGGTCATTGTGGGCCATTGGCCCGTGACCCTCTACCGGGAGGACATCCCTTCGGCCGCCCCCATCATCGACCGGGACAGCCACATCGTCTCCATCGACGGAGGCTGTACCCTGAAGTGGGACGGCCAGCTCAACGCCCTCATCCTGCCCCGAACGCCCGGCGGGGAGTTCTCCTGGGAGAGCTTTGACGGCCTGCCCACCATGACCGCCCTGGATGCCCAGCAGGCCAGCCAAAATTCTCTGAACCTGCGCTGGTCCGAGCGGGAGATCACCGTGCTGGAGCGGGGGGAGGAGTTCTGCCGCTGCCGCCACAACAGGACCGGCCGGGAGCTGGACATCCTCACCGAGTACATTGATACGCTGGAGGACGGCCGGACCGTCTGCGAGGACTCCACCGACTACCACCTGCCCGTCTCCCCGGGGGATAGGCTCACGGTGGTCCGCAGGACCCGCCGGGGAGCCCTCTGCAAGAAGGAGGGCGTCACCGGGTGGTACTTTGGGAGATTGACATAATATTATTAACATAATTTATTTATGTAAACGATATTATGTATACTTACAATGAAAAAGGAGAGCCTGCTATGACCGCACCCGCATTTCGCTTTGCCCGGGAGGAGGACACCCCTCTCATCCTGCAATTTATCAGGGATCTGGCCCGGTACGAGGAGATGGAGGACCAGGTGGTGGCCGACGAGGCCACCCTGGCCGACCAGCTTTTCCGGCAGGGCAACGCCCAGGTCCTCTTTGCCCTGGAGGATGGGCAGGAGGTGGGCTTTGCCCTGTTCTTCCACAACTTCTCCACCTTCCTGGGCCGGTCGGGGCTTTACCTGGAGGATCTGTACGTCAAGCCGGAGCACCGGGGCAAGGGCTACGGCAAGGCCCTGTTCCGGGAGCTGGCCCGCATCGCCCAGGACCGGGGCTGCGGAAGGATGGAGTGGTGGTGCCTGGACTGGAACAGGCCCAGCATCGACTTCTACCTGTCCCTGGGGGCCGAGGCTATGTCCGACTGGACGGTCTACCGGCTCACCCGGGAGGACATCGACCGCCTGGCCCAGGAATGAGATATTGTCTAACATAAAAAAATTAATGCAAAACATTAAAAAATAGTTGACAGACGATAATCCCCGTGGTATAGTCATATCATCAGAGCCGGACTGATCGGGCGGCGACGGCTGCCCCGCTTCAAACAGCTTTGCCCGCCTTTGTTGAGGAGGCGGCAGACAGGAGGAACGGACGATGAAGAATGACAGACTATACCGGGTGACCAAGGTTCTCTCCAAGCTGGCCGAGGTGGCCTGCTGGATCGGCTCGGTGGCCATGGTGGTGGGGCTGGTCCTCACCCTTGTTCTGGGGGAGAAGGCGGTGGTTATGGCCCCCGGCGAGGTGGAGGTCTCCCTGAACAGCTTTGGCTTTGAGGTGTTGGTGGTGGATGCCGCCGGCGCCCTGGATCTGGCCGCCCTGCGGCTCTACCTGGTGGGCGGGGCCCTGCTCATGGGCCTGATGGCCATGGTATTTCGCAATGTGAACCTGATTTTAAAGGCCATTGAGCTCGACAGTCCCTTCCAGGCGGACAACATCCGCAGGGTCAAGGAGATCGGCTATTTTCTGATGGCCATGCCCGTGGCCGGCCTGGTGCTCAGCACGGTAGGCCGGCTCCTGCTGGGTCATGCGTACGCTGAGATCAATGTGGATCTGGGCAGTCTGCTCCCCGGCCTGGTGGTGCTCTGCCTGAGCCAGATCTTTGCCCGGGGCATGGAGCTGGAACAGGATGTGGACGGCCTGTTGTAAGGGCCCGGCCACGAGGAAACCTGTAAGGAGGATACCGCAATGGGTAAGATCGTGCTCCGTTTGGACCGTATGATGGTGGAGCGGAAGATGTCCCTCAATGAGTTGGCCGAGCGGGTGGGTATCTCCAACGTGAACCTGTCCAAGATTAAAAATAACAAGGTGACGGCGGTACGCTTTTCCACCCTAGCCGCCATCTGTGAGGCCCTGGACTGTGAGGCTGGGGACATTCTGGAATATCAGCGGGACAAATGAAGAAAGCCGTGGGGGCGGCACTTGCCGCCCCCACGGCCTGTATCTGTATATACCGTATATATCATAAAAATTTCGGAGGAATTGCCGTGTTTACCCCCATTGATCTTGCCGCCTGGCCCCGCCGGGAATATTTTGAGCACTACGTCCACCGCAACCCCTGCACCTACTCCATGACGGTGCGGCTGGACATCACCAACGTGAAAGAGAAGGGCATCCGGCTCTACCCCGCCCTTATTTACGCCCTGGCTACTGCAGTCAACCGCCATGAGGAGTTTCGCTGCTCTATCAAGGACGGTGTGCTGGGTTGCTATGACCGCCTGGAGCCCAGTTATACCGTTTTTCACCGGGAAAACGAGACCTTTTCCCTCCTCTGGACGGCCTATGAGCCGGATTTTTCCGCCTTTTTGGCCGCCTACGAGGCCGATCTGGCCCGGTTTGTGGGCCAAATGGGCTTTCAGGGAAAGCCAAATTTGCCCGAAAACACCTTTGATGTGTCCATGATCCCCTGGGCAAATTTCGAGGGCTTCAACCTGAATTTGCAGCAGTGCTATGATCACCTCCGGCCCATCTTCACCCTGGGCCGGTATGAGGAGCGGGAAGGGCGCTGCACCCTGCCCCTGGCCGTCCAGGTCCACCACGGGGTCTGTGACGGCTACCACACCTGCCGGCTTGTCCAGGAGGTCCAGGAGATTTTGGACAGCCTGTGAGAGGCCGGCCCGAGGGTGGCCCTGTAAATGCCGGGACCATGTCCTGGCCGGCCCTGCTCCGGCACGGTGGCGGGGGGGCGTTTGCGGGACATATATGCCGCCCGGGGCCGCCATGACGCACCATATGCTGTTTTGGGAAAGATTTGAGGGCAAAAATCGGAAAAACCCTTGACTTTTCGGCCTTTTTCCGATATACTATCAAAGCCGTTTCGATTGGGCCCCAGAAGTTGGCGCAAGCCACGCCTATAAGAACGAGCCCGTATTAAAGGAGTTGAAACGCAAATGACCGCTATCATCGAGACCGGTGGCAAGCAGTACAAGGTGGCCGAGGGCGATACCCTCTTCATCGAGAAGCTGCCTGTGGAGGCCGGCGACAAGATCACCTTCGACCGGGTCCTGGCCGTCATCGACGGGGACAAGGCCACCTTCGGCACTCCCGTCGTGGAGAAGGCTAAGGTGGAGGCCGAGGTCGTCAAGAACGGCAAGGGCAAGAAGATCATCGTCTACAAGATGAAGCCCAAGAAGAACTACCGCCGCAAGCAGGGCCATCGTCAGCCCTACACCAAGGTCACCATCGGCAAGATCCACGCCTGATGATCACCGCAACGTTTCATATGGAGGGCAGCCGTATCGTGAGCTTCCAGGTGGAAGGTCACAGCGGCCTGGCAGATGCGGGGGAGGACATCCTCTGCGCCGCCGTCACCAGCGCCGTGCGTCTGGTGGAATGTGCCGTCAATGACGTATTGGGCCTGGAGGCCAGCGTCAAGACCCGGCCGGAAAAAGCCCTCATCTCTCTCAAGCTCCCCGGCGGACTGGGACAGACCAACGAGAGCACCTGTCAGACCCTTCTGACGGGTATGATGCTCTACTTCACCCAGCTCCAGGAGGAGTATCCGGACAACATCATCGTCATGGAGGTGTAACAGCTATGCTGAAGATCGGTCTTCAATTCTTCGCCCACAAGAAGGGCGGCGGCTCCACCAAGAACGGCCGTGACTCCCAGGCCAAGCGGCTGGGTGTCAAGCGGGGCGACGGTCAGTTCGTCCTGGCCGGCAACATCCTGGTGCGGCAGCGGGGCAGCCACTTCCACGCCGGCGAGGGCGTGGGTATGGGCAGCGACGACACTCTGTTCGCCCTGCGGGACGGGAAGGTCAAGTTCTCCCGTCTGGGCAAGGACCGCAAGCAGGTCTCTATCGTCACCGAGTAAGGACCCTCAAAAGCCGCAAACGGGCACACCGTTTGCGGCTTTTTTGTCAAAAAGAGGCCCGACAGGTCGGTCAAGGGGCGGAAGTAGCCGGGCCATGACCCCAAAGCAGAAAAGAGGTGGCACAGGGTGAGGAAGCGGGGATGGAAAACCCTTCTAAGGGGAATGCTGACGGCGGCGGTGCTGGGCTGCCTGGGCCTGCGGGTATTCCGTATGGCGGCCAGCTGGCCGGAGGTGGCCCGCTTTTATGGGATCGGGAGCTTTGGCTTTCGATGGTCTCTGATCAGCCTGCTCTTTTTCGCAGCGCCCTTTCTCGTCATCGGCCTTGCCGCCCTGGCCCTGTGGCTCCCGGGGCAGCGGGGCATCGTGCCGGGCTGGGCCGGACTGTGGGGAGGCGGATTTGTTTGCCTGGAGGAAGGGCTGACCCTGTTTGCCCGGGCGATGAACGGAAACGGCAGGTACGTGGGGGCGGAGCCCCTGCTGAGCCTGACCGTTTGGGCGGTGGCCGGGATTGCGGTCCTGCTCGCCGGAAAAACAGGGACATAAGATTTACAAAGGAGGCGGCCCAATGGCCAGCGGATTTATTGACAAGGCCCGGATCACCGTCCGGGCGGGGGCAGGCGGCGGCGGCGCCGTGGCCTTCCACCGGGAGAAATATGTGGCTGCCGGCGGCCCTGACGGGGGCGACGGCGGCCGTGGGGGCGACATCGTGCTGAAGGTGGACGAGCATATGTCCACCCTGATGGACTTCCGCTACAAGCGGAAGTATGTGGCCGCCGACGGCACCCCCGGCCAGGGCAAAAACTGCTCGGGCAGGGACGGTGAGCCCCTCGTCATCCGGGTCCCCCGGGGCACGGTGGTCCGGGACAGCGAGAGCGGGGAGATCATCTGCGACATGGCCGGCCAGGACAGCTTTGTGCTGTGCCGTGGGGGCCGTGGGGGCTGGGGCAACCAGCACTTCGCCACCCCCACCCGCCAGGTCCCCCATTTCGCCAAGGCCGGCCTGCCCGGCCAGGAACGGGACGTTACATTGGAGCTGAAGCTGCTGGCCGATGTGGGGCTGGTGGGCTTCCCCAACGTGGGCAAGTCCACCCTCCTCAGTGTGGTCACCCGGGCCCAGCCCAAGATCGCCAACTACCACTTCACCACCCTCTCCCCGAACCTGGGGGTGGTGGCCCTGGATGAGAATACCTCCTTCGTGCTGGCCGACATCCCCGGCATCATCGAGGGGGCCAGCGAGGGAGCCGGCCTGGGCCACGACTTCCTGCGGCACATCGACCGCTGCCGGCTGCTCATCCACGTGGTGGACGTGTCCGGCTCCGAGGGCCGGGACCCGGTGGCCGACTTCGAGCAGATCAACGCCGAGCTGGAGCAGTACTCCCCCGAGCTTGCCAAGCGGCCCATGCTGGTGGCGGGCAACAAGGTGGACATCGCCCCCGACCGGGAGGGCTTGGAGGCTTTGAAGGCCCACGTGGAGGGGCTGGGGCTGCCCTTTTTCGAGATGTCTGCCGCTGCCCACCAGGGCACCCGGGAGCTGATGTGGGCAGCTGCCCAGAAGCTCCAGGAGCTGCCCCCCATCACCGTCTACGAGCCCACCTTTGTGGAGCGCCCGCTCCAGGTGGATATGACCGAGCCCCCCACCATCGAGCGGCTGGAGGACGGCACCTGGATGGTGGACGGCCCCTGGCTGCGCCAGCTCATGGCCAACGTGAACTTCGGCGACTACGAGTCCCGCAACTGGTTCGAGCGCCAGCTGCGCCAGTCCGGCCTTTACGACCGGCTGGAGGAGCTGGGCATCGAGGACGGGGACCCCATCTGTCTCTACAACCTGGAGTTTGAGTACCAGCGGTAAGGAGGAGTGTAACATGGCAAAGGAAGAAAAGCGGTTTGTCAAGCTCTATGAGCAAAACGAATTCCGGGGCTCTGTCTCCAGTGAGATCTGGATGGACCGGGAGACCAGAGTCTGCTATCTCTTTCATATCTTTGGAGAAACGGGGGGAATGACCCCATTGCTGGGCCCCGACGGCAAGCCCGTCCTTGGCCCGCTCTAAGGAGGAACAGCCGTGAGGAAAGTGACATTGTTTATCGCCATGAGCGTAGACGGCTATATTGCAGACCCTGACGGCGGCATCGACTGGCTGGGCGGGGAGAGCCCCGACGGGGACGATATGGGGTCCTACAATGCGTTCATCCAAAATGTGGACACCGTCGTCATGGGGGCAAAGACCTACCGCCAGCTGGTCACCGAGCTCTCTCCCGACGAGTGGGTGTACGCCGGCCTTACCAGCTATGTCATCACCCACGCCCCCGGGCCGTCCACCGACGAGATCCGCTTCACCGGCGAGGACCCCTGCCGGCTGGTTGAGACCCTCAAGGCCGGGGAGGGAAAGGGCATTTGGATCTGCGGCGGGGCCAACATCGCTCAGCAGCTGATCCGGGCTGATCTGATCGACGAGTATTATCTCAATATTATCCCCACCATTTTGGGCAGGGGCATCCGCCTGTTTGACGGCCTGGAGGGGGAGAAAAAGCTGCGGCTGGTGGGGACAAAAAGCTACAACGGCATCACAGACCTGGTCTACGAGCGGCGGTAAACCTGCTGCCCGGAAATCAGAAAAAAGCGGTCCCGGCGTTTTCAAAACGCCGGGACCTGTTTTATTCCTTACGTGTATGGAACCGTACAACTTTTGGGGGAGTTGTACCCGGGGCAGGAGGTGTTTTTTTGAATAGGGGCGGGCTATACTGTGCGCCCCTACAAAGGACAGGGTGGGCCGGAGCTCAATCCTCCAGCAGCTTTTCCCAGCCCTGGCTGTCCTGGGCGATGAGCAGCAGGACGGAGGCCCCCCGCTGCTGGGTCACCGCACCCTCCAGCTTGGGCAGCTCGTCGGGCAGGTAGTCCCGCAGCTCCTCGGTGCGGTCCTCAATGCGGTAGCCCAGCTGCTTCAGGGCCGCCTGGGCGGAGTCCTCGCTGTCAAAGGTGAAGATGGCCAGCTCCTCGGCACTGGTGGCGGTGGCACCGTAGGCGGCGCAGCCGGTGACGGTGGTCTCGTCGATGCCGTAGAGGGCGCAGGCCACCTCGGTGTCGATGGCCGTCATGGAGGCGGAGAACACCCCCTGGGCCTCCAGCAGGGTCTTGGCATCTGCATCGGGGTCAAAGGGCTTGACCTCCCCCTGCCCTCCGCCGCAGGCGGCGAGAGAGAGGACCAGCAGGGCAGAAATGATAACAGAGGGAAATTTTTTCATCTATAATTCCTTCTTGTGTTCGTATTTTAGGGAGATTCGCTGGGCTCCTCCGCCGGGGCAGTGCTCTCTGCCGGGCTTTCGGGGGCGAAGTCCACCCCGGGGATGGGGGGCAGCACCGCCTCCTCGGTGGGCTCGGGGGTGGCGGGAGCCGGTTCGGGGATAGCCGTTACCGGGGGCGGCTCCGGCGTGGGGGTGGGGAGTGCAGGTGTGGGGGTAGGTGTGGAAAGGGGCGTCTCCGGGGGAAGGCCGGTGACCGGCGGGGTCTCCACCGGCTTTGAAGTGGCTGTGGGGGGCGGTGTGGCCGTGGAGGCCGCCGGGGTAACGGTGGGTTCGGGCGTGGGCTCCGGCGTGGGAGAGGGGGTGGGCAGGGGGTCTCCCACCCGGGCGGGCTGGGTGTGGGTGAGCAGATAGTCCATCCAGAGCCGATAGCCCTCCTTGGTGAAGTGGACGCCGTCGGCGGACAGGTCGGCATTGGTTTCCCCGTCCCGGTCCAGGAAGGGCTCGTCCACCCGAAGGAAGCAGACCTTCTTCTCGGCGGCCATGGCGGCCAGGGCCTCGTTGAAGGCGGCGATGCGCTCGTTGGTGACGTAGTAGGGCTGCTTGTGGGTCTTGCACAGCTCGCTGTTCACCGGGATGATGGCCTGGATATACAGGATGGCCTCCCTCTGACGCTCCCGAATGGCATCCACAAAGGCGGCGTAGGTGTTGGCGAACAGGTTGGGGTCCCAGTAGCCCAGCTCGTTGACCCCCAGGGCTATGTAGACCTTGCCGTACTGGGCCTTTTCCAGCGCCTGGAGGACGGAGATCTTCTCCTCCCCCTCCCGGATGACCGCCTTGTCCTCCATCACGTCAAAGACGGTAAGGCCGGTGTAGTCCAGAAAGGTGGCTTCCTTGGTGACGCCGCTGAACAGCTTGAAGCCGTCGGTGCGGGAGTCGCCAATAAAGACGGCGTCGGCAAACCAGTCCTCTCCCTCCACCGGCGTCCCCTGGGGGACGGGGATGGAGTAGTCCGGCGGGGGTGTGGGGGTGGGCGTGGGCGTCGGTGTGGGCGAGGGGGTGGCCTCTACCGCAGGTGCGGGGCTGGGCGGGGTCCTTTTGGAGGCCTGGGCCGGCTGGCCCTGGGGCAGGCTCCACAGAGCCACCAGGACCAGACAGGCCCCCAGCGCCGCCATGAGCCAGACAGGGGGCTTGGAGGCGGGATGGTCCCGCCGGGGCCGGTAGCGGTCCTGGGGCAGATTTTCCGGGGAAATATCGGGCATGAGCGGGTCACTCCTTTAAGTACGTAAGTGGGCAAAATTGTCAAAGGGGGAGGGCAAAAGCAGCCGCTCCAGGTCGGGGTAGCCGGTTATCTCGTAGGTGGGCTTGACGGGGTAGGCCCGCTCCCCCTTCCGGTTGAGCCAGACGCTGTCCAGCTGGGCGTTGAAGGCCCCCCGGATGTCACTGGAAAGACTGTCGCCGATGACCAGCACCTGGCCGGTCTTTCTCCGGCAGCCCAGGGCATCCAGCACGATCTCAAAATAGCGTTTTTCCGGCTTGCGGCAGCCCATTTCCCCGGAAATGAACACCCGGTCCTCAAAGTACCGCTCCAGGGGGGAGGCGGCCAGCCGCTTGCGCTGGACGTCCCCCAGGCCGTTGGTGATGAGGGAGAGGGTGTATCGGGCGCTGAGCTTGCGGCAGAGGTTCTCCGCCCCGGGGAGCAGGATGGCGCAGGAGCCAAGGGCCTGACGGTAATAGAGGTTCCAGGCCTGGGCGTCCCCCTCCAGCTCCAGCCGGCTCAGCAGCAGCCGGAAGCGCTGATGGGCCAGGTCCTCCTGGTCGATGCCCCCCTTGTTGAACAGCTCCCAAAGCTGGGCGTTCACCGTGTGGTAGAGGGCCTTATGCTCCGGGGAGGGCTCCACCTCGAAGTGGAGCAGGGTCTTGGTGATGGCGTGGTCCTCGGCGGCGGTGAAGTCAAAGAGGGTGTCGTCGGCGTCGAAGAGCAGGTGGACGTAATGGGAGTAGAGTTTCATACCTTGCTGACCTCCCGCCGGGGCTGGGGGGCATGGTACCAGGGGGTCATGCGCACGATGGTGGACACCAGCAGGCTGCCCACGGCGATGGCCCCGGCGATGCCGATGGTGTGGATAAGAGAGGTGAGAAACAGGTCATTTTCCCCGTTGATGGCGTGGAGCATGGTGTAGTAGATGCTGGCGCCGGGCACCAGGGGGAAGATGGAGACGATGAGGAAGCCGGTGACCGGGGCCTTGCGTACCCGGGCGATGATCTCGCAAAAGATGGCCAGGGCGATGGTGCCGGCAAAGGTCTGGGCGATGTCGCTGTTCAGGATAGGGCCGGTGAGCAGGTAGACAAGCCACCCGATGGCCCCGCCCAGGGCCGAGCAGAGCACGTTGCCCCCCCGGGTGTTGTAAATGACGGCAAAGCAGCCCGAGCCGATGAAGGCCGCCAGTACCGAGGCGGCGTTTTCCCAAAATGCATTTGTCATAGTTACACCCCCAAAAGTGCGGCCAGGCCCAGGGCCAAAGCGGTACCCAGGGCGGCCATTACGCCGATGAACAGTGCGTCGCCCACCTTGCTGATGCCCGAGACCATGTCCCGCACCATCACGTCCCGCAGGGCGTTGGTGAACAGGATGCCGGGCACCAGAGCCATGAAGGCGCCGATGATGATGTACTGGGAGTGGTGGCCAAGCCCCACATGGACCAGGATCTGAGCCAGGAAGGCGGAGACGATGGCCCCGATCATGGTGTCAAAGTAGGGGTTTGTCTCGGTATGGCTCAAAAGCTCGCTGCTCAGGCAGATGGCGATGCCGCAGAAGCCGCTGCAGAAGGCGTCCCACAGATCCCCGCCGAAAAAGACGGCAAAGGCCGCCGAGGCCACATAGTGGGCCAGCAGCATAACGAGCAGGGAGTAGTGTCTGGGGGTGGCGGTGATGTGGTCCAGCCGCTGCCGGGCCTCCTCCAGAGGGGGGACCTCCCGGCACAGCTTCCGGCACAGGTCGTTGTACCGGGCCAGCAGATCCACGTCGTTGCCGTGGCTGGGCATTCGGCGGATCTGGGTCAGGGTCTTGCCCTCGGGGGTGAGGATGCTGATGTTGATGCAGTTGGGGATGACGAAGGATTCCACCCGGTCGATGCCGTAGGCGAACATAAGCCGCTTCATGGAGTCCTCCACCCGGTAGATCTCGGCCCCGCTGACCAAAAGGCCGTAGCCCAGGTCGGTGGCCAGGGTCAACAGTCCGTCATAGTCCATGCCGATCCGCTTCCTTTCTGCCTGTTCTGTCTCTCTGCCCGCCAGAGCGGACAGGCAAAGTCTGTCACCCTTTAGTTTACCTTATTTCCGCTTATGTAGCAAGTGACAAAGCCGTAACAAAAAGCGTTTTTTGAGGAAAAATTACCCCAGCCGGTCCCGCTCCTGGCACAGCTCGCCGTACAGGTCGCCCAGCGTCCACCCGGCATTGGTGGGGGTGAGGATGGCCTTCAGGCAGGTCCGGGGCACCCCCGCCTTCCGAAGGCCGGCAAGCAGCCGGTCCAGCTGCCCGGGGACCAGATGGCACAGGATGAGGATGGGCTCGCCGGGGACATCTCCGGCCGCCCCGGCGGCCTCGGCCCCCTGGGCCAGCTGGGCCAGGGTCAGACCCAGGTGGCCGGCGGTGAGCCGGCGCAGCCGCAGGCCCTGTACGGCGCAGAGGGCGGGCAGCTTGGCGAGATAGGGGGCCCCGGCGGGGTCATAGCACAAAACAGTGGGCTGGGCCATGGTAAAAACCTCCCGAAAAACACAAAAATAATACCACCCCCATAGTATCACGACCATGGGGGTGGTGTCCAGTGAGAATTACGCCCAGACAAGGGCGGGAATATAGAGCAAAATGCGTGCAACCGGCCGGTTTTGGCCCACAGGCGATCAAAAAAGCCCCTTCAGATAGTCTGCAATGGCGTCACTGTCGCAGTCGCCGATGACCACATCGGCGGCCTGTTTGACCCGCTCCAGGGCGTTGCCCATGGCCACGCCCACCCCGCAGAGGGTGAGCATATCCACATCGGGCAAATCGTCTCCAAAGGCGGTGAGATCTCCCGTGTCCAGCCCCAGATGCCCGGCCACCGCCCCGATGGCTTGAGCCTTGGTGGCTCCGGCCTTGCGGAAGGCGTACCAGTCCTCCCCGGTGAAGCGGACGAAGGTGGCCCCCGCCACGGCCTCCGCCGCCCGGGCGGCCAGCTCGTCCCGGCTCAGCTGGGCGCAAATTTTCAATGTAGGGCCGGAGAAGGTGTGGAAGTCCACCTGATAGCCCCCGATGCGGGTGGGGTCCCCGCTGGCAAAGCTGTGGTAGATGCCCTCCACCGTGTCCGCCGTCAGCTCCATAGGCCCGTCGGGCAGGGCAAAGAGGGCGGAGAGGAGAGCGGCGGTCTCCCCGGAAGAAAAGCCGGCCTGGTAGACCACATCCTCTCCCACCCGGGCCAGCGCCCCGCCCGAGGTGATGAACACATCACAGGGGATGCCCTCCCGCCCTGCCAGCAGCCGGGCCGAGCCCTCCCCCCGGGAGGTGCAGATGCCCACCAGGATGCCCTCTTTCCGGCACCGCTCCAGGGCAGAGCGGTTGGCGGGGGAGAGGGTCTTATCCCGGCGGAGCAGGGTGTTGTCCAAATCGAATAAAAGCAGCTTGGGCAGGGCCATAAGCATACCTCCTTTGTTCTTGCCGGCCTGGGGGTGATACAAAATACCCCTGCCGGCCGGCAGGGGTATTTTCTCTTAGAAGTGGTCGTACACCACCACGTCCTTGAATTCCTTCCGGGGCCGGGGGTCGGGGGCTTCGTCGGCGTAGCCCACGGTGACCACGGTGACCACCCTTGTGCCCTCGGGGCAGCCGATGATGTCCCCGGCCATGTCCGGGTCAAAGCTGCCGATCCAGCAGGAGCCCAGTCCCAGACCGAAGGAGGCGTAGTGGAGCAGGGTGGTGGCGATGGAGGCGTCGATGGTGCCCCGGTTGTAGCCCGAGTCGTTGAGCTCGGTATACTCGGTGGCGCAGATGCAGAAAATGAGGGGGGCGGTCATGGCGGGGCCCCGGCTCTCGCAGGCCACCCGCATCTTTTTGAGCTGCTCGGGATCGGTGATGGCCACGAACTTCCACTCCTGCCGGTTCATGGCAGAGGGGGCACGGCGCATCAGCTCCAGCAGAGTGTCGATCTTCTCCTGCTCCACGGGAGTGTCCTTGTACTTACGAATGGAGATGCGGCTGTTGACGGCGTCCATGAATTCCATGTAAAGCTCCTCCTTTTTAGTTTGTGACTGAGAAAATCATACCAGTCCCGGCCGGGAAAAGCAAGAGGAACGGAAAAAATACGGGAAAAATTATACTACCCTTTGCAAAATGGGCCGCCAGGGGTTATAATGGGCTATAAATAGTCGAAAAAGGAGGAGTTTTCGTGGGTATCCCCAATGACATCAAGAAGCTGGGCTTCGGCCTTATGCGCCTTCCCAAGGTGGGGGAGGATATTGACATCGAGCAGACCAAGGTGATGGTGGACAAGTTCCTGGCCGCCGGCTTCAATTACTTTGACACCGCCTGGGCCTACGCCGGCAGCGAGGACGCCATCCGTCAGGCACTGGTGGAGCGCTATCCCCGGGAGAGCTACTATCTGGCCACCAAGAACGCCGCCTGGATCAAGTGCGAGACCCGGGAGGATGCCGTGGAGCAGCTGGAGACCTCTCTGAAGCAGACAGGGGCGGGCTATTTTGACTTCTACCTGCTCCACAACCTGGGCCAGACCCGTACCGAGGTCTTTGAAAAGTGGGATCTGTGGGCCTGGGGCCTGGAGATGAAGGAGAAGGGGCTCATCAAGCATCTGGGCTTCTCCGCCCACGCCACCGCCGACGAGCTGGACGCCATCCTCACCGCCCATCCCGAGGCTGAGTTTGTCCAGCTGCAGATCAACTACGCCGACTGGGACAGCGAGAGCATCCAGTCCCGCAAGTGCTACGAGGTGGCCCGGAAGCACGGCAAGCCGGTCATCATCATGGAGCCGGTGAAGGGCGGGCTGCTGGCCACACCTCCCGAGAGCGTTCAGAAGATCCTCAAGGCCGCCGAGCCCGAGTCCTCGGTGGCCTCCTGGGCAGTGCGCTACGCCGCCGACCTGGAGGGGGTGCTCACCGTCCTCTCGGGCATGTCCAGCGTGGAGCAGATGGAGGACAACCTCTCCTACATGAAGGACTTTACCGGCCTTACGGCTGCCCAGCGCCAGACCCTGGCCGAGGCCCAGAAGGCCCTGGCCGCCATCCCCCTCATCCCCTGCACCAGCTGTGACTACTGCGCCAAGGTCTGCCCCATGGACATCAAGATCTCGGCCAGCTTCTCGGCTTTGAATATGCTCACCCTCTACGGCAACCACGAGCGGGCCAAGGCTACGCTGAACGGCCCCCGGGTCAAGGACAAGCAGCCCGCCTCGGCCTGCATCGGGTGCGGCGCCTGCGAGGGGGCCTGCCCCCAGCACATCTCCATCCGGGAGGAGCTGAAGAAGGCAGTGGCTGCCTTCGAGGGCTGAACCGACTCCGGCAGAAAGGAACGATATACCGTGATAGAACTCAATCCCAGCGTCGGCCGGTTTTCCGACTCTATCATCCGTGGCATGACCAAAATCAGCAACCAGTACGGGGCCATCAACCTGTCCCAGGGCTTTCCCGATGAGGACCCGCCCAAGGCGGTGCTGGACCGGCTCGCCCAGGTGTCCTACGTCGGCCCCCACCAGTACCCCCTGTCCCACGGGGCGGAGAATTTCCGTGCCGCCCTGGCCAAAAAGGCAAGCCCCGGCCTGGGCCGCACCGTCGACCCGGAGCGGGAGGTGGTGGTCACCTGCGGGGGCACCGAGGCCATGGTCAGCACGGTGATGACCCTGTGCCAGGCGGGGGACAAGATCATGATCTTCTCCCCCTTCTATGAAAACTACCGCTCCGACGCCATTCTGGCCGGGGCCGAGCCGGTCTACATCCCCCTGGAGGGGGAGGACTATCACTTCGACCCCGCCCTTGTGGAGGCGGGCTTCCGGGATGGGGCGAGGGCCATTATCGTCTGCAACCCCTCCAACCCCTGCGGCAAGGTCTTTACCCGCTCCGAGCTGGAGACCATCGGGGCCCTGGCCGTCAAGTATGACGCCATGGTCATCGCCGACGAGGTCTATGAGCACATGGTCTATCCCCCCAATGTCCATGTGTCCATCGCCTCTCTGCCCGGCATGTGGGAGCGGACCATCACCTGCTCCTCTCTGTCCAAGACCTACGCCATGACGGGCTGGCGGCTGGGCTACTTCATCGGCCCGGCGTGGTTTGTGGACCAGGCCAAGAAGGTCCACAACTACCTGACCATCGGCACCTCGGCCCCCCTCCAGGAGGCCGCCGTGGCCGCTTTGGAGCTGCCGGGCAGCTACTATGAGGAGCTGCTGGAGAGTTACGCCCGCCGGCGGGCGCTGCTCTGCCAGGGGCTGGACAAGCTGGGGCTGAAGCACAACACCCCCCAGGGCAGCTATTTTGTGCTGCTGGACCTCTCCGATTTTCTGGCCCTGCCCCAGTTTGCCGGCTGGACCGATATGGCCTTCTGCGAGTGGATGATCCGGGAGGTGGGGGTGGCTGCCGTCCCCGGCTCGGCCTTCCTCCCCGGGGACACCAGCACCTTTGCCCGGCTTCACTTCGCCAAGAGCGAGGAGACCCTGCAAGAAGCCCTCCGCCGGCTGGAGAAGCTGGCCGGGCTGCTGAAATAAGAAGATATGGACCGCACCAAGCAGGGCGGTGTTTTAAGAGACTTTGTAGGGGCGGCTATCAGCCGCCCGCAGGCGCATACGGTGCGCCCCTGCAAATCGTTCTTATTTCACCGCACCAGTTGGGGCGGTCCTTTATTATCCCTTGCTGTGTCCGGCGCATAGGATGGCCTTTGGGGACTTGCATTTTCCTACCAAACTGTGGTACAATTACGCTGCCAAGAAATTGGCGTTCCACAACACGTTTTCGCTTGCATTCAGAAAGGATGACAAATTGCCCATGGCAATGGCAGACAAATATCGAGAGGCCTCTGTAATTATGAACAGCGTCAGGCGCCTGTTCGGGGACAGCCCCCAATACAGCGCCATGCAGAAGGCCGTGACCCGGATGTGCGACAAGCTCAACGAGATGTGCACCCCCGACGAGTTCGGGGTGCGCCCGGTGTTCACCCCGGCGGACAATGACGAGCTGCGCTGTCTGCAGGACAAGGTGGTCCAGACCTGTCTGGACTACATCGACGGCCGCAACCCGGAGGATGTGAAAAACCGGGCCGACGCCACCCGCCTGGCGGCCGCTTTGCAGGTGGTCCAGCGTATCAGCATGGATAAGGAGCGAATTGCCGACATCGACTTCTCCAAAAATATGACCCTTCGGGAGGTGATCTCCCGGGCCCGGGGCCAGGTGGAGACGGTGGATCTGGAGAAGGCGGAGACCACCTCGGGCTCTATGTCCACCCGAATCTACCTGCCTGCCACCGAGAGCCGGCCCGAGGGCTATTTCACCCCCAGCCGGTACGCCGAGAGCCTGGAGATCATGCTGGCCCGGATGGTGGATGAGATGAAGCGGACCTACCCCAAATATATGCCCTATATCCGCTTCCTCAGCCAGTCCGAGCGGGGGGCCCAGTACGGGGTGGTCCAGCGCAGCGCCGACACCACCCACACCCACTGTGCCGACCGGGTGGAGATCTCTCTGGCCTGCAGCGGCAACGAGCCCGCCTTCCACGACTATATCCGGGACTATCTGGACGCCCTGCGCCGGCCCATGCAGACCCCGGACAGCCGCCAGCAGGCGGGCCTGCCCGCCGAGTGGTCGCTGGAGGAGATGATGGAGCGCTACGACTTCCGGGAGATGCTCTTTAAGCTCCACGACCAGGCCGACTATGCCGCCAACCAGTACCATGTCCTTCAGGATACGGGGATCCTGGTGGGCCGGGATGTGAGTCAGCGCAATGTGGCCATGTCCGTGCTGGCCGAGCGGCTGGGCCACAGCGATCTGCTGGCCCGGGCCTCCAACATGACCCTGGTGGACCAGGCCACCGGCAAGGAGGTGGTGGGGGTCTTTATGGAGAAGGCCAAGGGGCTGGATCTGAACCGCCAGCACACCGAGCCGCTGTTCTTCGCCGCCGAGATGGAGTGGGACACCCCTCAGGCCAAGCTGCAGCTCACCAGCATGCAGGTCATCGACTGGATCTGCGGCAACACCGACCGGCACACAGGGAATATGTTCTACGACCTGCGCCGCTGCCCCGATGGGGTGGTTCGGCTCATGGGGGTCCAGGGCATTGACAACGACAACTCCTTTGGGACCAAGAGCGTCAAGGAGCTGATCAACAGCTACGGCACCGAGAGCGCCGGCCATATCCTGCCCACCCCCGAGACCATGGGCATCATCCGCCGGGACGATGCCTTGAAGGTGCTCCACCTGGAAAAAAAGGATCTGAGCCTGTTGTTTTTTAACCTGCTCTGGCCCGACGAGATCGAGGCGGCCTGGGACCGGGTGGAAGCCCTTCAGCGGGCCATTCTGAAGGGGGAGCGGGTGCACTGGAAGGACCAGTGGGAGACCCGGCGCAACATTGTCCGGACGCTGGAGGACGAGGAGATCGCCCAGATGCCCCGGAGCGTGTACGCCTACCTGCCCAGCTTGAAGCGGCTGGTGAAGATCCCCAAGGATCTGGAGAGCCACAGGACCCGCCGCCTGGCCGGGTGAGAGCACTCCCGGCTGCCGGGGGGACGTTCAAAGAAAACAGCACAAGGGCGGGACCCGGATGGGGTCCCGCCCTTTTTGGCGTTTGTAGGTCGGCCCTCTGCCGCCCCCTGCTTTGGGGATACATTGCGTGGCCGTGGGGGCTGGCCGCCAGGCGGCCCGGCTCCTTATCCCTGCCGCTGAAGGAGCACCACGCTCTCCACGTGGTGGGTGCGGGGGAAGAGGTCTACGGCCACCGCCTTTTGGGGGGTGTAGCCCGCTTGGGCGAACCGCTTCACGTCCCGGGCCAGGGTGGCCGGGTCACAGGAGACGTAGACCACCCGCTCCGGGGCCATCTGGGCGATGGAGGTCACCACTCCCTCGGCCAGCCCCTTCCGGGGCGGGTCCACCATCACCACCTGGGGGCGGAGGCCCTGCCCGGCCAGCTCTGCGGCGATGTCGTCGGCGTCGCCGCAGAAAAATTCTGCGTTTGTGATGCCGTTGCGCCCGGCATTGGCCCGGGCATCCTCAATGGCCTGGGGGACCACCTCGGCTCCGATGACCCGCCCGGCCCGCCGGGCCAGGCACAGGGTGATGGTGCCGATGCCGCAATAAAGATCCAGAGCGGTCTCCGTCCCGGTGAGGGCGGCGAAGTCCAGGGCCAGGTCATATAATTTTTCCGCCTGGGGGGTGTTCACCTGATAGAAGGAGGGGACCGAGAGCTTGAAATCAAGGCCGCACATCCGGTCCATCAGGTGGTCCTGACCCCACAAAAGGCGGTAAAAATCCCCCAAAATCACGTTGTTTTTGGCCTTGTTGACCCCCAAAACTACCCCCTTCAGGCCCGGAATAGCCCCCTTTAGGGCCTCCACGAGGGCATTTTCCTGGGGCAAATGGTCCCCATTGACCAGAATACAGACCAGATTTTCCCCTTTCCGGTTGGTGCGGACATAGAGGTGGCGGATCAGGCCGGCCCCTGTTTTTTCATCGTAGGCGGGGATGTTATAAGTTGACATAAAATCTTTGAGAGCCAGCCGGGCGGCGGCACAGCTCTCGGGCTGGAGCAGGCAGTCAGAGACATCGGTGACGGCGTGGGTGCCCTTGGCATAGAAGCCGATCCGGCCTCCGCTGAGGCCGGGGGCCACCGGGAACTGGACCTTATTGCGATAACGTTCCGTATTATCTACTCCATATATATCTAATTGTCCTGGATCCCAACCCCCGATGCGGGTAAGACAGTCCCGGACCTTCTGGGCTTTGAAGCGTAGCTCCTCGGCGTAGGTCATGTGCCGGAGGGCACAGCCGCCGCAGTTGACATAATATGGACAATCCGGCACGAGCCGGGCGGGGGAGGGGGTCAGCACCTGGGCCACATGGCCCCAGGCCGACGACTTGCCGATCTTCTCCAGCTGGACCAGACAGGTCTCCCCGGCCAAGGCCCCGGAGACAAAGCAGGCCATGCCGTCGGGCAGCCGGGCCACGCCCTGGCCCTCGGTGGCGTAGCCCTGGATCTCCAGGGGGAGACAGGGCAGGGGGGCGGCATTTTTGGCGGGATGGCGCTTTTTGCGGGGCGGGGTCCTCCCGGCTCCAGGGGAGGGGGTTGGGGCGTTCTTTTTCACTGCCATGGCGTAAAAATATCCTCCAATTCGGTGTAGGCCACAGCAAAGGTGGGGCTGCCCAGGGCGGTGGCCAGAGTGCCCTGGGGGTAGTAGACCACCAGGCTGTCCTCGGTGAGGTAAAAGCTCTCCGGGTCATAGCCCTGCCGGAGGGAGGCCTCGTCCAGCACTACCCCCGAGTAGCCCGACTGGGCGTTGCGGGCCAGAACGGCGGAGAGGACCCGCTCCCGGGCCTGGTCGGCGGAGCAGGTGAAGAGGTCGGCAAAGCTGAGCCTGGCCCCGGTGGTCAGGTCAAAGGTGTCAGCCAGGGGATAGGTCAGGGGGTGGGGATTGCCCAGATTGCTCACATGGGTGCGCAGTACGCAGATGCGGGTGGGTGTGTCCAGAGAGAGGACGAAGGTCTCGCTGTCCACATAGTTGAAGAAGGGGTCCCCCAGGCTCTGGGCCATGGTGTAGTCCTCCACGGCGAAGCCGGACAGCTCGGCGGCCGAGACGGCCAAATCGTCCAGAGCATCGGCGTAGTAGGTGTTGATGGCCTCGTAGGCGGGGATGCCCTCGGCGTTGGTGATCTTAGGCAGACGGTATTCGGGGGAGAAGACGGGGTCGGACCGGCCCTGAACGGCGTAGGCCGTCATATAGACCTGCTCACCCCAGACCGGCTGGGGCTGGGGGGTGGCGGTGGCATCGGGGGATGTGGGGACGGGCTCTCCCACCGCCGCCGTGGGGAGGGCTGTGGCGTCCTGGCCCAGAGGGGGAGTGGGAGAGGTATAGTCGGCTACGGTGGCGCAGCCGGTCAGCAGCAGGCATAGGCACAGGGGCAAAAGAGATTTTTTGCGCATGGGAAGGCTCCTTTCCAGGGGGGCGGGGGGGTTTTCCTTTTGTGCCGCCAGGGCACAAAGGTACTGTTTCCCCCATTGTACCACGGTCGGGGGCGGGGGTAAAGCCGGTGGACGAAAAATTTGTCCTTGCACTCCCTTCCGGAGTAGATTATAATAAAAACAGTATTATAGTTGCGTTATATCCTCAACAAGAGAGAAAAGGCGGTGTGTCACCATGGGCAAGGATCGGGATCAGCTGTTTGCTCAGCTTTGGGAGGCCCAGGACGAGGCCTACGACCTCATGTATGAGTACGACACCCTGCCCCACCACTACGGCGAGAACATCATGTATCAGGCCGAGGGTCACATCATTGACCTGATCGCCGCCTATCCCGGTATCACCATCACAGATTTGAGCAATATTCTGAAAAAGACGGCCTCGGCCTGCTCCCAGATCGTGCGTAAGCTGAAGGAGAAGGGCTGGGTGGAGCAGAGCCGGAACCGGGACAACAACCGGCAGTACAACCTGTACCTGACCCAGACCGGGGAGCAGGTCTATGCCGACCATATGACCTTCACCCAGTTTTGCCAGGCCGAGACCCTGAAGCTGCTGGAGGACTTTACCGACCAGGAGCTGGAGGCCCACCTGAAGGTCCAGCGGCGGTTAAATATGGCCTATCAGGCCGATGTGCGCCGCAGCCGGGAGCGGTTTTACACCAGAGGCGGAGAAGAGAACGGGGACTGACCCGCTGCCATATTTTGAAAAAGCACAGCTTTATTTTATAAAAGGAAAGGAGCCCTGCCATTATGCCCAAGCTCACCGTTGGCGCCACCCTGCCCGATTTTACCTTTGACACCCCCTTTGCCCAGGGCCGCACCATGGCCCAGACCGCTGCCGCCGTTCAAGGCAAGACGGCTTTGGTCTTCCTGCGTTATTACGGCTGCACCCTGTGCCAGTACGACATCCACCAGTTCCTGGTGGAGCACGCCAAGATCGCCGCCACTGGGGGCCAGATGCTGGTGGTCCTCCAGTCCGACCCGGCCAAGATCGCCGGCCAGCAGGGCCCCGAGGCCCTGCCCTTTGACATCATTTGTGACCCGGAGCAGAAGCTGTACAAGGAGTTTGACATCCGGCCGGCCAAGAGCAAGCTGGGTATGGTGAACCTGAAAACCATTGGCAAGCTGTCCAAGGCCAAGGCCTTCACCCACGGGGAGTATGAGGGAGATGAGCTCCAGCTGCCCGCCGTCTTTGTGGTGACGCCGGACATGAAGCTGACCCATGTCCACTATGGCACCGCCGCCGGGGATGTGCCCACCCCCGAGGAACTGGCCGAGCTGCTGAAGTAAACTGCAAGGAGATCGCCGCCCGGGAGCCCGGGCGGCGATCTGGGTTGCAGGCAAATGGTCCCGGGGACGGCACAGACCGCCCCCGGGGCTTCATTTTTGTTGCGGCTTGTTTACAATTTTGACTTTTTTATTGCGTAGGAGTGTGGTATACTCTATAATCGAAGTATTACGAGTTCTGCGGGCCGGTTGGCCCCTATCAAAGTGAACAGCCGGGCGGGCACCGTTTGGCCCGGATGAAAGGTGAATTGAAATATGGGTATTTTGAAAAAACTGTTTGGCACCACCTCCGAAAAGGAAGTCCGGGCCCTGGAACCCATCGTGAAGAAGATCGAGGCACTGGAGGAGGAGTATCGGGGCTACACCGATGCCCAGCTCCAGGCCAAGACCCCCGAGTTCAAGGAGCGGCTCCGCAACGGCGAGACCCTGGACGACATCCTGCCCGAAGCCTTTGCCACCTGCCGGGAGGCCGCAGGCCGGGTGCTGGGGATGCGCCACTTCCGGGTGCAGCTCATCGGCGGTATTATCCTCCACCAGGGACGCATCGCCGAGATGCGCACCGGCGAGGGTAAGACGCTGGTGGCCACCCTGCCTGCCTACCTCAACGCCCTCACCGGCGAGGGGGTCCACATCGTCACCGTCAACGACTACCTGGCCAAGCGTGACTCGGAGTGGATGGGCAAGCTGTACCGCTTTTTGGGGCTGAGCGTGGGCCTTATTATCCACGACATCGAGCCCAAGGACCGGAAGAAGAACTACGCCGCTGACATCACCTACGGCACCAACAACGAGTTCGGCTTTGACTACCTGCGGGACAACATGGCCATTTACAGCACCGAGCTTGTCCAGCGGGGCCACGCCTTTGCCATTGTGGACGAGGTGGACTCCATCCTCATCGACGAGGCCCGGACCCCCCTTATCATCTCGGGCCAGGGGGACCAGTCCACCCAGCTCTACCAGATCGTGGACCACTTCGCCGCCGGGCTGAAGAAGCAGGTCTTTGCCAAGACCGACTCCAAGCAGGAGGAGGATCCGGACATTGACGCCGACTATGTGGTGGATGAGAAGGCCAAGACGGTCTCCCTCACCGCCCGGGGCGTGGCCAAGGCGGAGAAGGCCTTCAACATTGAGAACCTGGCCGATCCGGAGAATGCCACCCTCAGCCACCACATCAACCAGGCCATTCGGGCCCGGGGCCTTATGCACCGGGATATCGACTATGTGGTCAAGGACAACGAGATCATCATCGTGGACGAGTTCACCGGGCGGCTCATGTTTGGCCGGCGGTACTCCGAGGGGCTCCACCAGGCCATCGAGGCCAAGGAGGGGGTCCAGGTCCAGCGGGAGAGCAAGACCCTGGCTACCATCACCTTCCAGAACTACTTCCGGCTTTACGGCAAGCTCTCGGGCATGACGGGCACCGCCATGACCGAGGAGGAGGAGTTCAACGGCACCTACGCCCTGGACGTGGTGGAGATCCCCACCAACCGGCC
>CAJUSE010000025.1 GCA_910588975.1 uncultured Oscillospiraceae bacterium
TTGACGCACATGGCCACGCAGTCGATGCCGATGGTGTCGTGCTTGTCCAGCAGCATGGCCAGCTTCAGCTTGGTGCCCACTCCGTCGGTGCCCGAGACCAGCACCGGATCGGGCATCCCGCTCAGATCCAGCTGGAACAGGCCGCCGAAGCCGCCCAGTCCCCCCAGCACACCGGGGATAGTGGTGCGCTTCACATGCTCCTTCATCAGCTCCACTGCCTTGTAGCCGGCAGTGATGTCTACCCCGGCGTCGGCGTAGCTCTTGGAATGGGAGTCGCTCATACCCTCACCGTCCTAATCATAAGTAATAAAAAATGTGGTTTTATTTTGCCTTCAAACGTTCTTCGGAAGGGGGGGCATCCCGCCGTTCCGCCTGTATCCTTATTCCTTGCCTGTCCAGCAGTAAGTGCAGACCTTGCTCTTGTCGATGCCGATGGCCTCCAACAGACCTTCAATGGACTGATAGCCCAGGGAGTTTACGTTCAGCTTCTCCCGCAGGGTCTCCAGCAGGCACTTGCCCCGCTGGGTGTGCCGGTCGGCGTATTCCTCCAGGTGCTGCTGTCCCTCGTCTCCCTCCAGCTCCTGAATGGTCCGCCGGGCAAGAAGCTCCATGATCGAGTTGCTCCGGGAGAAGCTGAGGTATTTGCAGCCGAACATGATGGGAGGGCAGGCCGAGCGGATGTGGATCTCCTTGGCGCCGCACTCCCACAGGAAGTCCACCGTGTCCTTGAACTGGGTGCCCCGGACAATGGAGTCGTCCACAAAGAGGAGCTTTTTCCCCTCAATGAGCTCGGGCACGGGGATCTGCTTCATGTGGGCCACCTGCTCCCGGACGCTCTGGTCGGTGGGCATAAAGGACCGGGGCCAGGTGGGGGTGTACTTGATGAGGGGCCGGGCGAAGGGTTTGCCGCTCCGGTTGGCGTAGCCGATGGCGTGGGGAACCCCTGTGTCGGGGACACCGGCCACAAAGTCCACGTCGGGCAAAATGCCAAGTTCCTCTTCGTCCCGGGCCATGATGCCACCGTTCCGGGTGCGCATGACCTCCACATTGACCCCCTCGTAGTTGGAGTTGGGGTAGCCGTAGTAGGTCCACAAAAAGGCGCAGATACGCATCTCCTCCCCGGCAGGGGAGAGGGTCTCATACCCCTCGGCGGTGACTCGCACGATCTCGGCGGGGCCGAGCTCGTAGGCATCGGCATAACCCAGCTTATGGTAGGCGAAGGACTCAAAGGAGACGGCGTAGCCCTCCTCGTCCTTGCCGATGAGCACGGGCAGCCGGCCCATCCGATCCCGGGCGGCGATGATCTCCCCCTCCTGGGTGAGGATGAGCAGGGTCATAGACCCCTCCACCACCTCCTGGACATGATGGATGCCCTCCACCAGGGAGTCCTTTTGGTTGATGAGGCCGGCTACCAGCTCGGTGGAGTTGATCCCGCCCACGCTCATGCCCATGAACTGGACGCCGCCATCGGCGTAGTATTGCTCCACCAGGGCGTCTTTGTTGCTGATGAAGCCCACCGTCGCAATGGCGAACACACCCAGGTGGGACTGGACCAGAAGGGGCTGGGGGTCAAAGTCGCTGATGCAGCCGATCCCCGCCCGGCCCTTGAAGTCGGGGAGGTCCCCCTCAAACTTGGTGCGGAAGGGGGAGTTTTCAATGTTGTGGATCTGCCGGTGGAAGCCGGTCTCGGGGTTATAGATGGCCATGCCACCCCGGCGTGTGCCCAGGTGGGAGTGGTAGTCCACCCCGAAGAACAGGTCCAATGCTATGTCACGCTTTGAGACAGCGCCAAAGAAACCGCCCATTTATTTTTCCTCCATCAGTCGAGTTATGACCTCGATATAGGCCTCCTCGGCCCCGCCCAGATCCCGGCGGAACCGGTCCTTATCCAAATGGTCATGGGTCATACTGTCCCAAAGCCGGCAGGTATCGGGGCTGATCTCGTCAGCCAGCACGATCTGCCCATCGGGTGTCTTGCCAAATTCCAACTTGAAGTCCACAAGGTCAATGCCAATGTCCTTCATATAGCCCTTGAGCAGCTCGTTGATCCTGAAGGCGTAGCTCTTGACCAGCTCCAGCTCCTCTTTGGTGCATAGCTTCAGGGCCAGGATGTGGTGATCGTTGAGCAGAGGGTCGTGGAGGTCGTCATTTTTATAAGAAAACTCAATGGTGGGCTCGTCAAAGACGATGCCCTCCTCCACGCCGTAGCGGGAGGCGAAGTGACCGGCAGAGATGTTGCGGATGATGACCTCCAAAGGCAGGATGGTCACCTTTTTTACGGCGGTCTCCCGGTCATTGAGCTCTTTCACATAGTGGGTGGGGATGCCGGCGGCCTCCAGCCGGCGCATGAGGTTATTGGTCATCCGGTTGTTGATGGCTCCTTTGCCGGTGATGATGCCCTTCTTCAGCCCGTCCAATGCGGTGGCATCGTCCTTATAGGAGACAATGACGATGTCTGCATCATCGCTGGCAAAAACCTTCTTGGCCTTGCCCTCGTAGATCTGCTCTCTCTTTTCCATGGCAATTACCCTTCCTTTGGGTTTGGATTGAGGCGAAAGGCCCGATTAGGCGAAGAACAGCTGGGACAGGGTCATGGGGTCAATGTACTTGCCGTCCTTGTAGACCCGCATATTGCCCGAGGCGATCTCGTCGATGAGCATGACCTTGCCCTGGGCGTCATAGCCGTACTCGAACTTGATGTCGTAGAGCACCAGACCCTTCTCCTTCAGATCGTCGGCCACGATCTGGGTGATCTTCTGGGTCATGTCCTTGATGTCGTCATACTGCTCGGCGGTCATCACGCCCAGGCAGACCAGGCCGTCCTTGGTGACCAGGGGGTCGCCCAGCTCGTCATTTTTGAAGGTGGTCTCCACATAGGCGGGCAGGTCGGCGCCCTCCTCCACATAGTCCTTATAGCGGCGCAGGAAGGAGCCCACAGCCTTGTGGCGGCAAATGACCTCCAGGCCCTTGCCGAACACCTTGGCGGGCAGGACCTCCATGGTGGTGTCATCCAGGTTGGCATTGACAAAGTGGGTGCGGATGCCGGCGGCATTGATCTTCTCGAAGAAGTAGATGGACATGCGCAGGTTCACATCGCCCACACCCTCGATGGTCAAGCCCACACTGTTCTCGCCGGGATCGAAAACCCCGTCCTTACCGGTGCAGTCGTCCTTGAACTTGAGCAGGTAGTTGCCATTGTCCAGAGCATAAACGTTCTTGGTCTTACCGGTGTACAC
This sequence comes from uncultured Oscillospiraceae bacterium, assembly GCA_910588975.1. GTDB lineage: Bacteria > Bacillota > Clostridia > Oscillospirales > Oscillospiraceae > Vermiculatibacterium. Next base: position 3,237 of record CAJUSE010000025.1, read on the forward strand.
GAGCTGCATGATACATTCCTCCATTTTATAAATGTTGCTTGGGTGGGTAGGGACAAGCTTACACACTGTATTTGGCCTGGATCTCGGCGTCCTTGGCCAGTACGGCCTGGGTCTCCTTCTCCCGGGTCGCCTGAAGTTTTTGGGCCAGCTGAGCGTCGCCCAGGGCCAGGATCTCCACGGCCAGGATGGCGGCGTTTTTGGCACCGTCAATGGCCACGGTGGCCACCGGGATGCCCGAGGGCATCATCACGGTGGACAGCAGGGCATCCATGCCGTCCAGATTGGTGGACTTGCAGGGGATACCGATGACGGGCAGGGTGGTGTTGGCCGCCAGGGCGCCGGCCAGATGGGCGGCCATGCCGGCGGCGGCTATGAGAACAGAAAATCCGCTCTCCCGTGCCGAGGCGGCAAACTCCCTTGCCTCATTCGGACACCGGTGAGCGGACAACACCCGCACTTCAGTTGTGACTCCATACTCCCGCAACACATTGATGGCCTTCTCCACAACGGGAAGGTCACTGGCGCTGCCCATTACAATACCGACTTTACCCATGGGACTGCCTCCTTCAAAAAATGAAATAGGGACTGGGAAAAACAAAAACTGGGCGCTCCAACTCCCGGGATAGGGTAGTCGGAATGCCCAGACGGTCGACACCTGAGAAAAGCTCAGCTCTGTATGCTCCTTGCTCCCCTGTGGTCCACCACATTCCGTCAGTTACAAAGAGGTTTCCTATGAAAAAAGTATACCATACACGAAAGAAATAGGAAAGAGCGCAAAATGGAGAAATAAAGGGGAAAGGGGGGAAGTGATTTCATCATTATCCACAATCCCCCTGAAAAAGGGATACTCACTTGCGCTGGGCAAAGGTATAGGCCGTTTCGATCCAGCCCTTCAGCTCCTCGTCCAGCTGCTCTGGGCCGGAGAGGATAAAATGGGTGGTCCACCGGCCCGGGTAGGGCTCTGTGGCCACGGCCACCCGGGGGGAGTCAAGGCGGCTGGGCAGGCCCAGAGAAAAGATCAGGAAGGTCTCGGGGCAGCCCTTCATCCGGCGCAGGGAGACAAAGGCAAAGCCGTAGCGGGCTTTGAAGGTGATCTGGCTCTTCTGGACCTTTACGCTCACATCAGGGAAGCGCTGGCAGATGAATTGGGCCAGAGCGTCATAGAGGGGGATGATCCCCGGCATATCATTAAAAAAGAACAGCTCGTCCCCGGTCATAGTGCTCCCTCCTATCAGGATCGGCAAAGAGATGGCCCATACCTTATAGTGTAAGGGAAGGGGGTGGGGATGTCAACGGGAAAAGACCGAAAAGAGGTTGACGTTTGTCAAAAGCTATTTTATACTGGGCACAGAGATAAGCCCAGAGGGGGGAGAGCATATATGGACAGAGAGAATGAGCAGCAGGGAAAAAAGCAGGTGCGTGGTATCCGGATCAAGGCGTTCAACTTCTGGATCATTATGGTGGCCTGCCTGCTCTATGGCGCCCTGATTTTCGAGACCCTTTCAGTGGCCGGACAATATGAGGAGCTGCAAAGCGTGTCCCAGCGGCATATTGCCTGCGAGCGGGCCGCCTCCATGGTGCGGGAGGGGTCAAATTACCTTACCGAGCAGGTGCGGCTGTATACCGCCACCGGGGAGCGGCAGTACATGGATCTCTACTTTGAGGAGGCCAATGTGACCCGCCGCCGGGACATTGCACTGGCCGAGCTGTCCACATACAAGGTGAGCGACTACCTCACCGAGGAGCTTGCAAATGCCCATCAGGCCTCCAACGACCTGATGGAGCGGGAGATCTACGCCATGAAGCTGGTCAGTGTTGCCACCGCCGCAGAGGATGGCACCCTCCATGACCAGGTCCGGGCCGTTCAGCTCACTGAGGAGGATGGGCGGCTCACTCCGCAGGAACTGCTGCAGAAGGGCCAAGATCTGGTCTTTGGCGATGAGTATCAGCAGTTAAAGCAGGGCATCATGGGTCAGATCGGGGAGTTTTCCGCCGATGTACTGGACCGGGCCCAGCTGCTGCGCACAAATACCGCCCAGGAGCTGGAGCATCTTCTGAAGCTCCAGCGCATCCTGATCAGCGCCCTGTTTGTCCTTACCGTGCTCACCTTCATCTTTATTACTGTCCTCATCGTCAAGCCCTTGAGCGTTTATGCAAAGTGCATCAAGGACGACAAGCTCTTTGAGATCGTGGGGGCCTACGAGTTTAAGTATCTGGCCGTCACATACAACGACATCTATGAGATCAATGCCGCCAACGAGGCCATGCTCCAGCAGCAGGCCGAGACCGACCCCCTCACCGGCCTGATCAACCGCAGAGCCTTTGACCGGCATGTGGCCGTTCTCAAGACGAGCCAGAAGCCGGTGGGCCTCCTGCTGGTGGATGTGGACGAGTTCAAGACGGTGAACGACGTCTACGGCCACGCCGTGGGGGACCGGGTACTGAAAAAGGTGGCTGATCTGCTCTCCCAGAGCTTCCGCAGCAGCGATCTGCCCGCCCGCATCGGCGGGGATGAGTTCGCCGTCATCCTCATGGAGGCCACCTTCGACCAGCGGGAGGGAATTCGCCGGAAGGTGGAGGAGATGAACCAGGAGCTCCAACGCAGGGAGGGGGGGCTGCCTGCCATCTCCCTCAGTGTGGGAGGAGCCTTCTCGACCCAGGGCTATGGAGACGAGCTGTTCCGTCAGGCAGATGAGGCGCTCTATCAAGTAAAGAAAGCGGGGCGCAAGGGCTGCGCCTTCACAGAACCTACCGGTCAGGGCTGACCTGACCACTGGGGCTGAATGAAAGAAAAAAGGGGCGGACACCAAAAGTGTCCGCCCCTCCTTGACTTGGTTTGCTCATACCATACACATTTTTTCAATGGTTGACGCCGGCTTCACCGTGACCTCTACCCAGGCAGGGGCAAAGCCGCTGCGAATGGCGTTTCGGGCTGACTTTACGTTGGACCAGGCACAGCAGTAAAAGGGGACCTTGTCTCGCTTCAGAATTTCCAATGCCAAAGCGGTGGTGAGGGCTGAGGCGATGCCCTGGCGGCGGTAAGCGGGCAGCACATCTACGCCGATCTGCCACATGGTCTCGCAGTCCGCCGAGCACCCGGCCAGTCCCACCAGGGTATCTCCGTCATAGGCCCCGACGCCCAGCGTGTCCAGATGCTTGCGTGTTTCGCACAGGGCGTTGCTCCACTGAGGGAGATAGAGAGGGGCGAAGTCGGCCTGGTTCAGCACCCGCAGCTCCAGCGGGCAGGGGAGGGGGCGCAGCCGGCTCAGGTCGGGCAGCCAGTACTCGGCCATGAAGCATACCCCGGCCCCCAAGGGGGCTACGGCCTGCTGGAGCACATGAAGTTTGGGAGTTTCAAAGCAGCTTTCCACCTGTTCGCCATAACGCTGGAGATAGTCCCGGGCGATGGCTTCATAAGGTCCGCTCACCGAGGCCACGATGTTTGTGCCGTAGCTGACCAAATCGCACAAAAAGGGCAGTTCCAGGTACCGCCGGGCCTGCGGGTGGGGCTGGGAGGTGGCGATGACGTTCTCCGGGCGGAGAAAATCCTCCGGGGTGCAGCCGCAGTCTTTGGCCGATTGGGTCATGGCGGTGGATAGGATCTGTTCCTGGGTCATATGGAATACCTCCTGTGGGGATGGCTTGCACGGTAAGGGGAGGGGCGGTCACGGCTCTTTTGGCTCCGGGCCCTGACGGAGAAAGACAAGACGGTCCTCCCGGGACAGGGCGGGGGAGAAGGCGTAGCCCAGCTGGTCGAAGTCTCGGAGGTCCCGAAGGTGGGTGATGTGGTTTTCTGCCAGCCAGCGGACCATTTGGCCCCGGGCCATTTTGCACATGGTGCCCTTTTCTATGACTTTGCCGTCCCGCCATTCCCCGAACACACAGGTCAAAAATATTGTGCCGGAAGAAATGTAAGGCTCTATTGCTTTACTGTATTCTACCGACGCCAGATTTAGGATGCAATTACTCTCCTGCTCTAATTGCCGGGTTAGGCGATCTCCCCAAAAGGCATAGAGGTCCCGGTGACCGTTCACAGCCAGCCTGGCCTGCATTTCCAGCCGGTAGGGGGTCACGCCGTCAAAGGGGCGAAGCAGGCCGTAGAAGCCGGACAGGATGCGCAGGTGCTCTCGCAAATAATCCAGATGGCTTTGTTCCATAACCCCTGGGGCCATATAGCGGTAGGCGATGCCCTCATAGCTCATAACAGCGGGGGTGAGCCGGTGGTGGAGGTCCATCCGGGCCAGCCGCTCCACATTGAGAGCGGCAATAGCATCGTTGCATTTCCACAGCTTTTGCAGTGCCTGGGGGGACATGGCCTGAAGGGCAGAAAGAAGCTGCTCTGTCTTAGGCAAGAACTGGGGCAGAGCATCCACAGGAAAGCTGTCCACATCCACATTCATTTTTTTGGCCGGAGCCAGTATGATCCGCATGGGGACCTCCTTCCCGAACGCCCTTTTGGGCTCATTGTTTGGTAAGTAGCGGGGAAATAGTGCGCCAAAGGCCCTTTCTTTTTTTGAAAAAAGAGTGGAAAATGCTGCAAATTTATGCTAAAAAGTGTGCCCATAAACCGCTGAACGGCCACATTGAGCCTAAAAAGCGTTGGAGAGCCTGGGCAACTGTGGGGGCTAAGGGCAAATTACCGTACAAAATTGGTGGAGACAGCCGCCTCCCGCTGGGGAAGGCCATACTGCTCTTTGCCCAGGGCAATGCTCCGCATAAGGAAGGCCATGTTACGAGCCAGAGTCCGCATCATTTGGAGACCCTCGGGGTCCTCCATGGCCTGGCCGGGGGCGCTGCCATAGATGCCGTTCCAGTACTGGCCGGAGGCGATAGGCATACCAGTGATGCCAAAGAACTTGTTCAGCTCGTCATAGGTGGCGGTCAGTCCGCCCCGGCGGGCGGCGGCCACGGCGGCCCCCACCTTCATGGTTTTGTCGAAGGAGGTGGAGAAAAACAGCCGCTGGAGCAGGTTGACCAGGGTCCCGTTGGCCGAGGCGAAGTAGACAGGGGCCCCCACTACGAGACCGTCGGCGGCCTCAAACTTGGGGGCAATTTCATTGACGATGTCATCAAAAACACATTTACCCGTCTTTCGGCAGGAGAAGCAGGAAATGCAGCCACGAACGTCCAATTGCCCTACCTGGATCAGCTCAGTCTCGATCCCGTCGGCCACAAAGATATCTTTCATCTCGTTGAGGGCAATGGCGGTGTTTCCATTGGGGCGGGGGCTTCCGTTGAGCATTAGGACTTTCATTGCCAGGACCTCCCAATAAAGCATATGATGGAGCTATTATAACACGCTGGATGCGGCGGTTCAAGTTTGTACTGCCATGCTGCGGCAGGGCATCTCTGAGTAATCTTCCAAGGGGCGCTCTGTTTTGGCAACATGGCCCGAACCCGGGGCCAGCCACCGCAGCGTCCGTTGCCTTGCCCTGCATAAGAGTAGGTGCGACTTTACATACATTTTACAAAACTATGATTTCTCCATTTACATTGACCCTGTACGATAGTAAGCGTACGAGACAGACGATCAATACAATCAAAAGGAGAGATCAACATGAAAAAAGGTATCAATATCATTCTGACGGCGGCGCTGACCCTTGCCACCCTGGCCGGGTGTTCCAAAACGGCCGCTGGCTCCGTGGCCACCGACGGCTCCACCTCTATGGAGAAGGTCATCGGGGCCTTGGGAGAAGCCTTTGAAAGCGAAAACAAGGGCGTGACCTTTACTTACAACCCCACCGGTTCCGGTTCTGGCATTACGGCGGTCAGCGAGGGGCGGTGCGACATCGGCCTTTCCAGCCGCAGCCTGAAGGACGAAGAGAAGGCCCAGGGCCTGACCGAGACCCTGCTGGCCTTGGACGGTATCGCCATCATTGTTAATCCGGACAACCCTGTGTCCGATTTGGATCTGGACACGGTGGCAAAGATCTACACCGGAAAAGTGACCAACTGGAGTCAGGTGGGCGGCGACAATGCCGAGATCGTCCTCATCGGGCGGGAGGCAGGCAGCGGCACCCGGGACGGCTTTGAATCCATCACCGGCACCGGGGATCAGTGTCAGTACCGTCAGGAGCTGACCTCCACTGGGGATGTCATCACCACTGTGGCGGGCAATCCCGCCGCCATCGGCTATGCCTCCCTGGCTTCGGTGAAGGATACGGTGAAGATCCTGTCTATCGGCGGTGTGGCCCCCAGCGAGGAGACGGTCCGGGACGGCAGCTATGTGGTCCAGCGGCCCTTTGTACTGGTGACAAAGGAGGACAGCAAGCTGTCCGATACGGCCCAGAAGTTCTTTGACTTCGCCACCTCTGCCGAGGCAAATGAGCTGATCTCCGCCGCCGGGGCTGTCCCGGTGAAGTGATATGCAGAAAAAGCAGAGGATGGAACAGGCTGTTCACGGCCTGTTCCTGGCTTTAGGTCTTATCACAGTGGGCTTTGTTTTGCTTATCACCGTGTTTCTTATTGGCTCCGGTATTCCCGCCATTCGGGAGATCGGGCTTGCCGATTTCCTGCTGGGGCGGGAATGGGCGTCCACGGCGGCTCAGCCCTCCTATGGCATTTTGCCCTTTATCCTCACCAGCATTTACGGCACGGCTGGAGCCATCCTGCTGGGGGTCCCCATCGGCTTTTTCACGGCGGTCTATCTGGCCAAGCTGGCCCCGCCCAGGGTAAAGGCCGTAGTGACCGGAGCGGTGAGCCTGTTGGCGGGGATCCCCTCGGTGGTGTACGGCCTGGTGGGGATGATGGTACTGGTGCCGGGGATCCGGTTCCTCTTTCATATCCCGGACGGGGCCAGTCTGCTGGCGGCCATCATTGTGTTGGCCGTGATGATACTCCCCTCCATCGTCAAGGTGTCACTCACCTCTCTGGAGGCCGTTTCCAGGGAGTATGAGGACGCATCCCTTGCCCTGGGTGCCACCCCTGTGGAAACCTATTTCCGGGTGTCTGTTCCGGCCGCAAAAAGCGGCATTGCGGCGGCGGTGGTGCTGGGGGTGGGCCGGGCCATCGGGGAGGCCATGGCGGTGATGATGGTGTCAGGCAACGTAGCCAATATGCCCTCCCTCTTTCAGAGCGTTCGCTTTCTCACCACGGCGGTGGCCAGCGAGATGTCCTATTCCGCCGGACTGCAGCGGCAGGCCCTCTTTTCCATTGCTCTGGTGCTGTTTCTCTTTATCATGCTCATCAACGCTGCGCTGAACTTCTTTTTGAAGCGGAGCAAGGAGGGGTGAAGATGGATAAGAGACGAGGCCTTTATATCCAAACCATGAGGGCGCTGATGGGCATTTCCACGGCCGCCGTCTGCGCTCTGGTGGTCTTTCTCATTGGCTATGTGCTGTGGCGGGGGCTGCCCAATCTGTCCTGGGAGCTGCTGACCACTAAGCGGAGCTACCTCACCGGCAACATCGGGATCCTGCCCGACATTTTGAATACGGTCTACATCGTCATTGCCACGCTGGTGGTCGTCCTGCCCCTGGGAGTGGGGGCGGCCATCTACCTCACTGAGTACGCCAGGAACAGGCGATTGGTGGCCGCCATCGAGTGCGCCGCCGAGACCCTCTCCGGCATCCCCTCCATCATTTACGGCCTTGTGGGTATGCTGGTGTTCTGCCAGTTTTGCTCCTTGGGAACCTCCCTCATGGCCGGGGCTCTTACCCTGGTGATGATGAACCTGCCCACCGTCATGCGAACCACCCAGGAGAGCCTGAAAACCGTTCCCCAGGCATACCGGGAGGGGGCCTTCGGACTGGGGGCCGGACAGTGGCGGGTCATCCGAACCGTGGTCCTTCCCGGCTGTGTGGACGGGGTCATTACGGGCTGTATCCTGTCTGTGGGCCGCATTTTGGGGGAGTCGGCGGCTCTGCTGTTTACGGCGGGGGTGGCCCATGCTATGAACGGCTTTTTTGCAGGCTTGCAGTCCTCCGGGGCCACCTTGACCGTGGCCCTCTATATGTACGCCAAGGAGGAGGGGGAGTTCGGCGTGGCTTTTGCCATCGCCGCCATTCTGATGGTGCTCACCGTCCTCATCAACCTGTCGGCCACGCTGGTAGGCAATTACTTTCAAAGGAGGCGCAGCCAGTGACATCTGCAATTACGGTGAACGATCTGTGCCTATGGTATGGACAGACCCAGGCATTGAAGAATGTGACCATCGACCTGCGGTCGCAGAACATCACCGCCCTCATCGGCCCCTCCGGGTGCGGCAAGTCCACCTTTTTGAAAACCCTCAACCGTATGAACGATCTGGTCCCCGGTGTTAAGATCAGTGGGGAGGTCCGCTACCGGGGGCAGGATATTTTTGATAAGAGCGTGGATGTGAACGGCCTGCGGAAAAATATCGGGATGGTGTTCCAAAAACCAAACCCCTTTCCCATGTCCATCTATGACAACATCGCCTATGGCCCCCGCACCCACGGGATCCGCAACAAGGCCAAGCTGGACGACATCGTGGAGCAGTCCCTTCGGGGGGCCGCCATCTGGGACGAGGTGAAGGACCGATTGAAAAAATCCGCCCTGGGCCTATCAGGCGGCCAGCAGCAGCGGCTCTGTATCGCCCGGGCCCTGGCGGTGGAGCCGGATGTGCTGCTGATGGACGAGCCTACCAGCGCTCTGGACCCCATTTCCACCTCCAAGGTGGAGGAGCTTGCAATGGAACTGAAGGAGCGCTATACTATCATTATCGTCACCCACAATATGCAGCAGGCCGTTCGGATCTCCGACAACACCGCCTTCTTCCTTCTGGGGGAACTCATTGAGTGCGGCAGCACGGAAAAACTCTTTGACCAGCCCAAGGATAAACGCACAGAGGACTACATTACTGGGAGGTTTGGATGATGGCCAGAAGCAGATTTGACGAGCAGCTTGCCACCCTCCACAGCGAGCTCATCCAGATGGGAGCCATGTGTGAGGAGGTCATTGCCTACGCCGCTAAGGCCCTCACCACCGGTGAAAGGGAGTGGGTAGAGAAAATTGATCGCCTGTCCGGCGAGATCGACCAGATGGAGCGCACCATCGAGACCCTGTGCCTGAAACTCCTTTTGCAGCAGCAGCCCGTGGCAAAGGACCTGCGGCAAATTTCAGCAGCGCTGAAAATGATCACCGATCTGGAGCGGATCGGCGACCAGGCCGCCGACATCGGGGAGATCGTTTCCTTCCTGGACAAACGGCCCGGTGAGGACTGTGGGGTCATTCTCCAAATGGCTCAAGCGGCCATCGGGATGGTAACGGAAAGTATCGACGCCTATGTGAAGCAGGATTTGAAGATCGCAGCGGCGGCCATTGACCATGATGATGTGGTGGACGACTATTTTTTCCGGGCTAAGTCCTCTCTCATCAACATGATCGCCGCACAGCCGGAGGAGGGCGGGTATGCCCTTGACCTGTTGATGATCGCAAAGTACTTTGAGCGTATTGGGGACCATGGAGTAAACATTGCCCAGTGGGTGGTGTTTTCCATCACAGGCACACACGAGGAGGTAATGGGATGAGTATCTGGTGCGTGGAGGATGACGCCAGCATTCGGGATATCGAGGTCTATACCCTGCAAAGCACCGGCTTTGAGGCGGTGGGCTTTGCTGACGCCGATTCCTTTCGGGAGGCTTTGAAGCAGGATAGGCCGGAGCTTGTCATTCTGGACATCATGCTCCCTGGGGAGGACGGCGTAGCCCTCTTGCGTTTCCTTCGCTCAAATGCCAACACCCGCACTATCCCGGTCATCATGGCCACCGCCAAGGGTCAGGAGTACGACAAGGTGCAATCCCTCGACCTGGGGGCGGACGATTATCTGGTCAAGCCCTTTGGCATGATGGAGATGGTATCCCGGGTCAAGGCCGTCCTACGCCGGGTCCAGGCTCCGGCGGTGCAGCACATTTTACAGGTGGGCGGCCTGATAGTGGATTTGAACCAGCACATCGTGACAGTGGACGGAGAGCGGGTACAGTTCACGCTGAAGGAGTTTGACCTGCTCAAACTGTTTTTGTCCCACCCCGGTATGGTGTTCACCCGTGAGCAGCTGTTCAGCGAAGTTTGGGGGGACAACTATGCGGGGGAGACCCGGACGCTGGATATGCACATGACCACCCTGCGGCAGAAGCTGGGCCAATACGGAAAGCTGCTGGAGACTGTCCGGGGGGTGGGCTACCGTTTGGAGGGCAGAGCATGACACGAAAAATCTTTCGCTCCATCTTTGCCGTTGCCGGAACCGTCCTTCTGACCAGCATTTTCATTATCTTTGGCTGTCTGTATCAGTATTTCGGTTCTATTCAAGAGCGGCAGCTGGGGGACGAGCTGTTTTTGGCGGCGGAGGGTGTGGAGAGAAATGGTCTTGCCTATCTGGAGGGGCTGGAGGCTGAGCGTTACCGTCTGACCTGGGTAGCCCCTGATGGAGCGGTGATTTATGATGCTTGGGCGGACGAGACCGGTATGGAAAACCACGCAGACCGGCAGGAAATTCGGGAGGCTCTGGAAAACCGGGAGGGCACCAGCTCCCGCTACTCGACTACCCTCTTAGAGCAGACCCTCTATCACGCCCGGCGGCTGGAGGATGGCTCTGTTCTCCGTATTTCGGAGAGCCGGGCCACAGTCTGGATATTGGCGCTGGGGATGTTCCAGCCCATTGCCGTTGTTTTGGTGGGGGCGATGATCTTTTCCGGCGTCCTTGCCGGTCGGCTGTCCAAGCGGATCGTAGGGCCCCTGAACCAGCTGGATTTGGAGCACCCGCTGGAAAATGACACCTACGAAGAGCTGTCGCCGCTGCTCAGCCGCATGGAGCGGCAGCACCGGCAAATTGACGCCCAAGTATGGGAGCTGAAACGGCGGCAGGACGAATTTTCCCAAATCACCCACAGCATGACAGAGGGACTTGTGCTGCTGAATGAAAAACGGTTGATTTTGAACATGAACCCGGCGGCCATGAGCCTGTTCTCTACTGACCCAGGGTGTCAGGGAAAAGACTTTTTGACCGTGGAGCGCAGCACGGAGATCTCCCATGCCATAGATACCGCCATCCGGGAGGGCCACAGTGAGCTTCTGCTGACCCGGGGGGGCCGGGAATATCAGCTGGATATGAGCAGGATACAGTCGGAGGAGAGTGTCATCGGCGTGGTCATTCTCTCCTTTGATGTGACCGAGCGGGCCTTTGCTGAGCGCAATCGCCGGGAGTTTACGGCCAATGTTTCCCACGAGCTGAAAACCCCCTTGCAGTCCATTATGGGCAGCGCCGAGCTGTTGGAAAGCGGTCTTGTAAAGCCAGGGGATACCTCCCGTTTTGTGGGCCATATCCGTGCTGAAGCTGGGCGGCTGGTAACGCTGATTGACGATATTATCCACCTTTCCCAGCTTGATGAGGGGGGGGAGTTGCCCTACGAGGATGTGGATCTGCTGGACATCGTGAAGGAGGTCACAGAGGCATTGCAAGGCGCAGCGGCGGCAAAGCATGTGACCGTCACCGTAACCGGACAGGCTACCCCTCTCCGCAGCGTCCGACGGCTTTTGAGCGAAGCCGTCTATAACCTCTGTGACAACGCCGTCAAATACAATATGGATGGCGGCAGGGTGGATGTGACAGTGGTCCCCGCCGGACAAGGAGGGGTTCTCATAGTAAAGGACACAGGAATTGGGATCCCACCGGAACACCAAGACAGGATATTTGAGCGTTTCTATCGGGTGGACAAAAGCCACTCCAAAGAAAGTGGCGGCACCGGCCTGGGTCTGAGCATCGTCAAACATGCCGTCCAATCCCTGGGCGGCCAGATCGAGCTTCAAAGTAAGCTGGGCGAGGGAACCACGATTACCATTAGATTTTAGGCGGTTTAGCATATCTGCATGAAATTAGAATGTTGGAAGAGTAGAATGCCCCCTGGAGTCTTGCTCCAGGGGGCATTGGTCTAAGCAGGATGATTTGAACGCATGGTTCCTGAGTCCCAAATGTGGCGCGGTACCAACTCCGCTATACCCGGATGCGAAATTTGCCGTCTGCTTAGCCTAATGGCGGCGAGGCACGTAGGTGACTCATCCCAGTTATTATAAGACAAAATCCTGTCTATTGCAAGATTTTCTTGTTTGTGGTATTCTTAAAACAACTAACAGGAAATGAGGAAAACCTATGCGCATGCGAAAAAAGCCCAACCTGATCCCCCGGCTGGAGGCCTGTGGGGCGATCATCATCCAAAACCCCGCAGAGCACCGGGGCCGCTGGCGGGAGCTGCTGCCTGGCTGCCGGGAGGTCCGTGTGGAGCTGGGCTGCGGCAAGGGCCGCTTCACCGTGGGAACCGCCCAGGCGGAGCCCGATGTGCTCTTTGTGGCTGTGGAGCGGGTACCCGATGCCATGGTGGTGGCTGCTGAGCGGGCCAAGGAGCTGGGTCTTGCCAACACATATTTCATTGACGCTGATGCCGCCGATTTGGAGGATTACTTTGCCCCCAGTGAGGTGGGGCGAATCTACATCAATTTCTGCGATCCCTGGCCCGGCGCCCGGTACGCCAAGCGGAGACTGACCCACCCCGGCTTTCTGCTCAAGGACCGAAAAGTGCTCCAAGAAGGGGGACAGATCCACTTCAAGAGCGACAACCACGACCTGTTTGAATGGTCCCTGTTCCAGTTTCCCAAGGCGGGCTTCGCACTCAGTGAGGTGACACGGGATCTCCATGGCAGCGGCCCGGTGGGGGTCATGACCGACTATGAGGAAAAATTCTATCAGGAGGGGAAGCCCATCAACCGCTGTGTGGGTACTATGGGGGAACTGCCGCCCCAGCCCCTGGTTGAACATGTGGAGGAGCAAGATGAGACATAACCACTATGATGAACAGACTTTTTTTGATCAATACGCCCAGATGAGCCGGAGCCAGGAGGGGTTGTCCGGAGCAGGGGAGTGGTGGCAGCTGAAGCCGCTGCTTCCGTCTCTGGAGGGCAAGCGGGTGCTGGATCTGGGCTGCGGCTACGGCTGGCACTGCAAATACGCTGCTGACCAGGGTGCCAAGGAGGTGCTGGGGCTGGATCTGAGCGAGAAGATGATCGCTGAAGCCCGGCGGCGGAATGCGCACCCTGTCATTACCTATCAGGTGGGGGCCCTGGAGCAATACGACTACCCGGAAGGGCGCTGGGACTGCGTGGTCTCCAACCTGACCCTGCACTATATCGCCGATTTGGAGGGAATTTACCGCCAGATCCGCAGGACGCTGACGCCGGATGGTGTCTTCATTTTCAATATTGAACACCCTGTTTTTACCGCCGGGGTAGGGCAGGACTGGGCCTATGGTGAAGATGGCAAGCCTCTGTACTGGCCGGTGGATGATTATTTCTTGCCTGGAGAGCGCAAGACCCATTTCCTGGGTAGCGAGGTGATCAAGCAGCACCACACCCTGACCCAGATTTTGATGGGCTTGCTGGATGCCGGTTTTGCCCTGGAGGCGGTGGTGGAGGCCCGGCCTTCAGAGGAGATGGTCCCGTTGATGCCTGACGAACTGCGGCGGCCCATGATGTTTCTGGTTCGGGCCCGGGTAAAATAAACACAGAAAACAGGGCTGCCGAAGAAAATTCGGCGGCCCTGTTTGGAGCTGTCACCCATAGGCCGTTCCCTGCGTAGAATGTGTTGAAGCGGGAGAAAGCCCGTTTCAAATCTCTGACGGGAGGTACTTCTTTATGGGGTGCTGTAATAACGGTTGTGGCGGCGGCTTTGGCGGCGGTGGCTGCCTGTGGATCATCCTGATCCTCATCATTCTGTGCTGCTGCGGCGGCAGCAACTGCGGCTGCGGTTGTGGCTGCAACAATGGCTGCGGCTGCAACAACGGCTGCTGCTAAGAACGACCATCGGGCGGGACCGAAAAGGTCCCGCCCGATTTTTTTGCCTATTCCTGATCGGCTCCCGGCCCCACAGAGCCGGGAAAGACCGCCGGAGCCTTTTTCTCCAGCGTTACAGTATAGCCGGACAGGATGGAGGAGCTGTCCCCGTCGGCATCATATTCCACAGTGATAGTATCTCCCACATTGAGGATAACAGCCACCGTGTTTTTGGCGGCCGACACGGAATAGAAGTTCTCCTGACCGTCCAGACGGAAGAAGTAATAGGTGTTGCCCTCCAGCACGGCCGAGCGTATTTCTGCAATGGCTCCCGTAACAGTGCGGGTATCGATCACCGGCTGGAACTGGGTGTCCTGAACAATGCCCAAATTAAGCAGCTTGGCGATATAGTTTTTCTCGGTCTCTGCCACGGTGGAGCCGGTGGCCACGATCTGGGACTGGGCCACATTGACCATGGCGTAGGTCTTGACCAGATAGCTGTTGTCCATAAGCGGGATGAAATAGGTGGGGACATTCCCGATGTTGAGCAGCAGGGGGTAGTCGGCCATATAACCCAGATCCTGAACCTCACCCTGAGCGGAGAGCATGGCGGCGGTCTCGGTGGCACCGGAGGTTTTGTAGAGGGTGGACACTTTGGTGCGCATATTACACAGCAGGAAGCCCACGATGGAGGCGTCCGAGTTGGCCGAGGTGACGCCGGTATACATATACACGTCGTCATTCATAGCAATATAGTTGTTGATGTCGGTGACCTTTGTCACATCCTTCTGGCCAAAGAAGGAGTTGATAAAGCCATGGACCAGGGTGCCGTAGTAGTCGTACTGCTCAGCAAAGAGGCCGGCGGGGTAGAGGTTGTCTACCCAGGTGGGCACGTCTGCGGCATCGTAGTAGGTACACTCACCAGTGACGGCATCTACCAGCACCGCTCCGCATACGTCCCGGCCGCCGAACAGGCCAATGCGCTTGACCACCTCGGGGGCGATCCACCAAGGGTGGCCCTGCTCGTCGATCTCAAACTCGGCGGCGGAGAAGATCTTGGTGGGGTAGTGGAAGCGCAGGTGGCGCATGATGTTGCGATTGAGGGGTTCGGAATAGGAGTACTTCATCCCCTCGGGCAGCCGGACCACCTCGGCCTTTTGGGTGACCATGTCCACAATGACATAGGCGGGCAGGCCCTCCTTGCGGTTGGCCAGCCACTTAAAGAGGTCGGCGTAATCCACCGGAGCCACCCGCACCGGCCGGCCCTGATAGTTGATTTGACTGGAGTCGAAGGAGTACTCAAACTGGGACACCATATCGCTAAGAGTGCCCATCTGCCTGTCGCCCAGATAGTCGGCGGACATCTTGCCCAGGGTGGGGATCTCCTCAAAGGAGATCTGGGGCATGTCCTCCACCAGGTTGCCCGTCTGCACGTCCAGCAGTGCCCGGTAGTCCTTGGAGCGGAACACTGTAATGGAGGTGAGCTGGCCCACGAGAGCCAGGGCGGCCACTGCCACCATGGCTATGACCGTGGGCTTACACTGTGCTTTCATATTTTGCACGTAGATCTTGACGCCCTGGACCCCCGGGGTATCCGGCCGGTAGCCGTTGGAGAACAGGGTCAGCAGGATATAGAGCATGGACAGGACAAAAAAGACACGGAACAAATCTCCCGAGTGGAGGTTGATGGCGGGCAGTCCGAAGTAGAAAATGGCCAGAGCGGCGATGAGCATAATGATCCATTTCAGAAATCGTTTGGACCCCTTGCCGCCGGACTTCGGGGCAGTGTGAAATATTTTGTGATCCAATGTGGTGCCTCCTTTTGATGTGGAGCCGGTTGAAATGCCCCCGAAGGGGACAGGGATATTTTATATTATACCCCAAAAGGTTGGCTCCCGCAACGTATTAGGGCGTAAAATGTAATTTGACAGACGAAATAAATGATGCAGGCAAAAAGAAGAGGAATATGCAAGAACTCTTGCAAAAATGGAGCGGTTGTAGTATCATCGGGGTAGAACGCTGCTCCAAACACAACACAAAAGGGAAGGGAGAGGATCTCATGGACTACAACAAGGCAGCCCTGGAGCTCCACGCACAGAAGAAGGGCAAGGTAGCCGTTCAAAGCAAGGTGGCAGTTGCGACCCGGGATGATCTGTCCACCGCCTACACCCCCGGTGTGGCCGCCCCCTGCGTGGAGATCCACAAGGACCCCAAGCAGGTCTATACATACACCGCCAAGGGCAATCTGGTGGCGGTGGTCAGCGATGGCTCGGCGGTGCTGGGCCTGGGCAACATTGGCCCCCAGGCCGCCATGCCTGTTATGGAGGGCAAGGCCATCCTCTTTAAGCAGTTTGGCGATGTGGACGCCTTTCCCATTTGCCTGGATACCCAGGACACCGAGGAGATCATCCGCACGGTAAAGAATTTGGCCCCCACCTTTGGTGGAGTGAACCTGGAGGACATTGCCTCTCCCCGGTGCTTTGAGGTGGAGCGTCGGCTGGAGGAGGAGCTGGACATCCCTGTATTCCACGACGACCAGCACGGCACGGCCATCGTGGTCTCGGCCGCCCTCATCAACGCTTTGAAGGTAGTGGGCAAAAAAATGGAGGACATCCATGTGGTCCTCAACGGCCCAGGCAGCGCCGGCACAGCCATCATCAAGATGCTGCTCCACCTGGGAGTGAAGGACATCATCGCCTGCGACGAATACGGTATTCTTTACAAGAGCCGGGAGAAGGGAATCGTGGACCACAAAAAGGAGCTGTGCGAGGTCACCAACCTTTCTGACCGCCGGGGCGGGCTCGGCGAGGCCCTGAAGGGGGCTGACGTGTTCATCGGCGTGTCAGTGGGGGGCTGTCTCAAGCCCGAGATGGTGGCCGAAATGGCCAAGAATCCCATTGTCTTTGCCATGGCCAATCCCACGCCCGAGATCATGTACGACGAGGCCAAGGCAGCCGGGGTCCGGGTCATGGGCACCGGCCGCAGTGATATGCCCAACCAGATCAACAATGTGCTGGCCTTTCCCGGCATCTTCCGGGGGGCGCTGGATGCAGGGGCCAGGGACATCAACTATAACATGAAGATGGCCGCCGCCTACGCCATCGCCGGGCTCATTCCCGACGGCGAGCTGGCCGAGGAAAACATCATTCCCTCTCTCTTTGATGAGCGAGTGGCCCCTGCCGTGGCCGCCGCTGTGGCCAAGGCCGCAGTGGACAGTGGGGCCGTGCGGAAATAAGAGGGATAAAATATAAACTTATGGTGAAAAAGGAAAGCTGCGGCTTTCCTTTTCACTTTTTTTGTTATATAATATTGGGTGCCATTTTTACAAAAGGAGTTGGATCCTGTGCAGGATATTTTATACATCGTGGTTCCCTGCTACAACGAGGAGGAGGTCCTGCCCGAGACTTCCCGCCGGCTGCGGGACAAGCTGAAGGGGATGATGGCCGCCGGGACGATCTCGGAACGCAGCCGCATCCTCTTTGTGAACGACGGCTCCAAGGACAAAACCTGGGAGATCATCTCCTCCCTCCACGACAGTGATCCCATCTTCTCCGGGGTGGACCTGTCCCGGAACCGAGGTCATCAGAATGCCTTGCTGGCCGGGCTTATGACGGCCAAGGACCGGTGCGATATGGTCATTTCCATGGATGCCGACCTCCAGGACGACGTGGAGGCAGTGGACCGGATGGTGGAGGAGTACTACGCCGGGGCCGAGGTGGTCTACGGCGTTCGGTCCAGCCGGAAGAAGGACAGCTTTTTCAAGCGCTTTACCGCCGAGGGCTTCTACCGGGTCATGAGCTTTTTGGGGGCGGAAACGGTATTCAACCACGCCGATTACCGGCTGCTGTCCAAGCGGGCGTTGGAGGGGCTGAGCCAGTTCAAGGAGGTCAACCTGTTCCTTCGGGGCATCGTGCCCATGATCGGCTACCGCACCGCCACCGTGGAGTATGAGCGGGGGGAGCGGTTTGCCGGGGAGAGCAAGTACCCTCTGAAAAAGATGCTGGCCTTTGCCGCCGAGGGCATCACCAGTCTGTCCACCAAGCCCATCCGCTATATCACCCTGCTGGGGGCGGTGGTGTTCTTCATCTCCATCCTTATGCTCATCTACTCCGTTGTCCGATGGGCCACAGGGGAGACGGTGCTGGGCTGGGCCAGCCTCATCTGCTCGGTGTGGGCCATTGGGGGGCTGATCCTGCTGTCCTTGGGGGTTATCGGAGAGTATGTGGGCAAGATCTATCTGGAGACCAAGGGCCGCCCCCGGTTCCTCATTCGGGAGGTGCTGGACGATGGAGAATAAGCTCTTTCGCTCCTCCTTTGTAAAGTTTCTTATTGTAGGGGTCATCAATACTGTTGTGGGCACTTCGGTGATGTTCCTGCTCTATAACCTGGCAGGGGTGTCCTACTGGCCCAGTGTGTGCGGCAATTACCTCTGCGGGGGTATCGTCAGCTATTTTCTCAATAAGTACTTCACATTTCAGAACACCGAGCGCTCCCTGGCCCAGGTGTGCCGGTTTGTGGCCACGGTGGCGGTGTGCATGCTTATTGCCTACGGCCTGGCCAAACCCGCCGTCCGGCTGGCCCTCAAAGGATACGGCCCAAAGGTCCAGGAGAACGTGGCCATGGTGGTAGGCATGGGCCTTTACACCCTGCTCAACTACTTCGGACAGCGCTTTTTTGCGTTCCGGAAAAGCAAGTGAGGAAGTGAGCCTATGGCCCTGCAAACCATTCCCGCCAAGCATATTTTGACCCGGAATAGGTCTACCGAATGGTTTGGTACCGACCACACCATGAACCTCTACCGGGGGTGCAGCCACGGCTGCATCTACTGCGACAGCCGCAGTCAATGTTATGGAGACGAAAGCTTTGACACGGTGAAGGTTAAGGAAAATGCCTTGACACTCCTTCGGGACGAGCTGCGGCGAAAGACCCGCCCGGCTTTTATCGCCATGGGCTCCATGTCCGACCCCTATAATCCGCTGGAAGGGGAGCTGGAGCTTACCCGAAAGGCCCTGATGCTCATTGAGGCCTATGAGTGCGGGGTGGCGGTCTGCACAAAATCTGATCTCATCGCCCGGGATGGGGACCTCTATGCCCACATTGCCCAGCGTGCCCCGGTCATCTGCAAGCTCACCGTTACCACCACCGATGAGGCCCTGTGTGCCAAGGTGGAGCCCAACGCTCCCTCCGCCGCCCGGCGGCTGAAAGCGTTGGAGAGCCTGGCGCAGAAGGGGGTCTTTGCCGGGGTGGTCCTCATGCCTGTCCTGCCCTTTTTGGAGGACAGTGTGGAGAATGTGTGCTCGGTGGTAAATGCCGCCGCCGATGCTGGGGCGAGGTTTGTCTATCCCGCTTTTGGTATGACCCTTCGGGACAGGCAGCGGGAGTACTATTACGCCTGTCTGGATCGTCTGTTTCCCGGTTTGCGGAGACAATATGAAGGGCAATATGGGGACCGCTACCAATGCACAAGCCCCAGGGCCAGGGAGCTGTGGGCCGCCTTTTCCGAGGCATGCAAAGAGAAGGGGCTTTTTTATGATATGGGCCATATTGTTCGGGCGGCAAAAGGCCCCTATGACACCCAACGCACCTTTTTTGATTGAGCGGGCCGCCCCCCGCTGAAGGGTTTTGCGTCAGAAGAGGGGGACTTTATAGGCCGGAAAAATAAAACTGACTGTGAAGGATTTGTTAAGGATTATTGAATTTATGCCCCAAGGACTTGCTTTATGGGAAAAAAGAGAATAGAATGGGCATGCAATTCAAAAACAGGAGGGAATGCCCTATGCCTAATTTTCTGGACAACCTGAAGGACAAGGCCGTTGACCTGGCGCAGACCGGCGTGGCCATGAGTAAGCAGGTGGCTGAGATCGCCAAGCTCAAGACCGCCAATCTGGCCGAGGAGGATGCCATCAAGAAGGCCTACATTGAGATCGGCAAGCTCTACTACGCCGAGCGGGGCATGGCCCCCGAGGCCGCCTATGCCGCCTTGTGCGAGAAGATCACCACTGCCAAGGTGACCATCGAGGAAAACAAGTCCCGCATTGAGGAGCTCAAGAGCAACGACGAGGAGATCCAGGAGCCCGAGGTGGAGATCCCTCTGGCCGATGAGGCCCCTGTGGTCCATGAGACCCCCGTGGTGGAGATCAAGCCCGAGACCCCTGTGGAGTCCCTCCACGAGGATGTGCCGCCCCAGTTCTAAGAAAATTGAAAAACCCGCCCCAGGTCTATATTGACCTGGGGCGGTTTTATTTTGGGCAGGGGAGAGGGGGCGATGCTCGCCGCTCCGGTACCTTTAAGTCGTGGCCAAAGAAGGTAAAAAAATAGGGCCGGCGATTGCTGGCCCCGGGTAGAGCTCTATGGAATTAGTAAATGTGCCGGGCGTAAACGTAAGTATTGGAATAATGTCCGGCCAGGTTGTTGATCTGCACCTGATAGGAATTGGTGGAGGCGTGAATGAACTGATTGTTGCCGATGTAAATGCCCACGTGGGACACGGGCTTGGTGGTATTGTGCCGGAAAAAGACCAGGTCGCCGGGCTGGAGCTGGCTGCGGGAGATGGCCACGCCGTTGCTCAGCTGCTGGGTGGCGCCACGGTTGATGCTGTACCCGAAGTGGGCGTAGACATACTTGGTGAAGCCGGAGCAGTCGAAGCAGTTGGGGCCATTGCCGCCGTAGACATAGGGAGTGCCCAGGAAGGTCTTGGCGAAGGCCACGATCTGCTCGCCAATGTTGTTGGAGTTGTTGTCGCCCCGGGCGCCGTACTCGTCCCGGCAGGGGAGCATATAGTCACTGAGGACGTAGCCCACAGTGCCGCCAACCTCAATTTTGTACCAGCCGTTGTCCACGCCGATGATATTGACCACCTGACCGTAGCTGAGGGTGGTCAGCCGCTCACTGTCGGTATCGGGGGCGGAACGGACGTTGAGGGGAGAACCATCGGTATCCACCTTGCCGTAGCCCAGTTCCACATCGGCCTTCTCCTGGACATCCAGGAACTCGCCGGACATATAGCCCTCCACGGCCTGATAATCCACCTTGTACCAGCCGTCCTCCACGGCCTCCAGTACCACCACGGTATCCCCCTTGGGGGCGGTGGCCAGAATGGAGGCCTCGGTGTTGGCCTGAGAACGCATACGAAGGGCATCAGCGGTGACGGTGCCCACACCCACATTGGCGGCAGAAGCGCCCACCACGCAGAGAGTGGAGAGGGCGAGGGCCATAACGGCGCCCCGGAGGAGCTGCTTGATTGAAGCCATGGGACTCATTCCTTTCTTTCTCTGTTTTCTTTGGTGTAAATAGGTCGCTTACTTGCCGGCCAGAGCCCGCTCCAGCCAGATGGCGCCCACGTCCATGGCGTCATAGAGATTGCTCTTTTCGCTCTTTTTTACCACCCGGTCCCGGCTTTTCAGGTCGGGGTCGGTGAGCTGGAGCTGGACGGAGACCTTGGTGGCTACGTCCAGATCTCCCTGCTTGGCAGTGGAGAGGACCTGGAGGGCGATAATATACTTGTCGGCCATGGAGCCGTAATAGATGAGATTGTCCTTCCGGCGCAGGGGCCGGCCCTTATAAGTCAGGGGAATGTCCTTGTTCTGTTCAGCCATGGGGTTCCTCCTAAATAAGTATTACAGGTCGATTTCAAACTTTGTAACCAAATTGTAACACCTTGATACCGAAATGTCAACAGTTCCCGGCGGGAAAATCCAAAGAAAATGCTGGAAATTTTGTAGTTGGGGGAGATATATCCCAACAGAACAAATGAAAAATGACAAAACCGGCCAAAAACTTGGGGAAAAGGATTGGATTTTCCCCTGAGAATTGTGGTATGATGGTAAAAAATACGGGCGAGGAGGGGGAAATATGGGCGTTATGGCATGGAAAATCGGGGCCACAGCGGCTTTTTTGTGCGCCTTTGCCGCCCTGACGCTGCGCTGGATGTCAAATTGCGGCCTGGCTCTGCCCGCTCCCTTTTCTGACCCCATGCCCGGCCGGCAGGGGAGACCGGCCACGGGCCGGGAGCTGGTGTGGGTCTTTGTGGTTGCGCTGCTCTTTCGGCTCATGGTGGCTGATGTCAGCTTTACTTTGTGGTGCAAGGTGACGGGGGAGAGTTTGCTTCGGGGAGATATCCCCGCCCTGTGGTGCCGGTGGGACGCTCCTCACTATGTGAAGCTGGTGGAGCTGGGCTATGGCGGCTATATCGAGGATGGGCAGCCCCTGTTTCTGGTCTTTTTCCCCCTTTATGTGTGGCTTGTGCGGGGAGTGAAGCTGCTGGTGGGAGATACGGCTCTGGCGGGTATGGCAGTGAGTTGGCTCTGCTTTGGCTGGGGCAGTACCTACCTCTACCGGCTGGGCTGTGAGGAATATGGCCCCGCCACCACCCGCCGGGCACTGTGTCTGCTGTGGTGCTTTCCCTTTTCCTTCTTCTTTGGCGGGATCATGACCGAGAGCCTGTTCCTGCTTACCACCGCCGCTGCCCTCTATCACATCCGTACCCACCATTGGGCCCGGGCGGGGGTGTGGGGAGCTCTGGCAGCCCTCACCCGGATGCAGGGGATCATCCTTATCGGGGCCGCTGTGGCCGAGTGGTGCCAAAACCGGCGCAGTTTTGCCTGGAATGAGAAGAATTGGAAAGGAGAAATCCTTGCCATATTAAAGACCCTGCCTTTGCTCTGCCTGCCCATTTTAGGAAGTCTTGTCTACTTCGGCCTGAACTATGAGGTGGCAGGGGATCCCTTTGCCTTCACCCTGATGCAGCGCCATTGGAGCCAGGGCTTTCTATGGTTTCCCCAGGTGCTGGCCTACCTGGCCAAGCACGCCCTGACCTGGCCAAACGTTACCACCCGGTGGGAGATGTGGATCCCTGAGCTTCTCCTGTTTCCGCTCTTTGCCCTCATCCTGTGGCGGGGGTGGAAGAAGCACCGGAGTATGCTCACCCTCTATGGTTTTGTCTACTTTATCCTCACTTACTGTCTGTCCTGGCTGCTCAGTGCCGGGCGGTATCTGTCCTGCGCTCTGCCTTGCTTTTTCTTTCTGGCCGAGGATTTGAAGGACAGGTCCAGGGCCACTGTGGCCCTGGGAGCAGGAATGTTCCTGCTCCAGCTGGTGTTCTTGCTGCGGTATTTCAGCTGGGGACAGGTGATGTGAAGGGAAATCCCCTGACACTGATAGAAAACAAACAAGCGGCGTGACCCATATAGGGTTACGCCGCTTGTTTGTTTTCTCTGTTCTTACAGGCTCTCGCCGTAGACCTGCTTGCCGCCCAGGAAGGTGGCCTGGACGGGCACGTCCTTGATGGTGTGGGGGTCGATCTCAAAGAGGTTGGCGCCCAGCACCACAAAGTCGGCCAGCATACCGGGCTGGATTCGGCCCTTGATATTCTCCTCAAAGGAGCCCACAGCCGACTCGATGGTGTAGCTGTCGATGGCCTCCTGAACGCTGAAGGCCTCCTGGGGCAGGTAGGGGCCGTAGTCGCCGGCCAGGTTCTGGCGGGTAACGGCGCACTGGATGCCCCCCAGGGCGAAGGGCAGCTCCACGGGGCAGTCAGTGCCGTTGGAGACACTGAGCCCGCCGTTCTTCAGGGTCTTCCAGCTGTAGCTGGTGGCGGCCTTCTCCTTGCCCACCAGCTTTTCCACGATGCGAATGTCGTAGTCCAGGAAGATGGATTGGGCGTAGATGTGCATACCCAGGTCGATCATCCGCTGGAGCTGGTCGGCCCGGGTGACCTGGCAGTGGACGATGCCGTGGCGGTGGTCGGCGTTGGGATGCTCCTTCAGGGCCTTCTCCACGGCGTTGAGCACCATGTCCAGGGTGCCGTCACCGATGGCATGGACGGCCACGTGCATCCTATGGGCGTTGGCGTAAGAGATGAGCTGGTCAAACTCCTCTTGGGTGAAGAGCACCAGGCCCTGGGTAGAGGGGTCATCGGCGTAGGGCTCGCTCATATAGGCGGTGCGGGAGCCCAGGGAGCCGTCGCCCAGCAGCTTGAGGGGGCCGATCTTGAACATCTCACTGCCTGCGCCCGAGACATAGCCGGCCTCCACGAACTTCTTGAACTCGTCCAGCTTCTTGAAGTTGCTTTGCTCGTAGACCCGGACGGTGAGCTCGCCGGCGGCCTCCAGCTCCTTGTAGGCCTCGATGATGGTCTGCCAGGGCACACCCTTGATGGAGGCCAGATCATCGGTCTGGCTGGAGGTGACGCCGTAGGAGTTGAGCATCTTGCAGGCAAGACGCATCATGTCTTTGACCTCCTCCTTGCCGGCGGTGGGGATGGCGCTGTGGACAAAGACCATGGCCCCGTCATAGAACCGGCCGTCCAGCTCGCCGTTCTCCACGCCGATGGCACCGCCCTGGGGGGGCTGGGTGTCGGGGGTGACCCCGATGAGCTCCAGGGCCTTGGAGTTAACCACGCAGGAGTGGCCGCAGGCCCGGGTGATGAGGATGGGCACCTCGGTGGACACCTTGTCCAGGTCCCACCGGGAGGGCATGACCTTCTCGCCGGAGAAGTAGTCCTGGTTCCAGCCCCGGCCGATGAGCCAGCCCCCGGCCTTCACCGGGTGGGCAGTCTGGAAGTCCCGCAGGCACTGGAGCAGATCCTCCAGGGAGGAGGTGTGCTCGGCCAGCAGGGCAGCCCCGGCGGCCTGACCGAAATTGGCCAGGTGCATATGGCTGTCATTGAAGCCGGCGCAGACAAAGCACCCGCCCAGGTCCACGATCTTGTCGCCGGCGGCGGCCAGAGCCTTGGCCTGAGCGTCGTCGCCGGCAAAGACGAACTTGCCGTTCTCCTCGGCAAAGGCGGTGACCAGGGGCAGGGTGCCGGTATAGACCTGGCCGTTTACGTAGATGGTCTTCATATGTATGCCTCCTTGTTTTTTACCTTTGATTGGCAAGGGCAAACACGGTTTTGCGGGGCGGGGGCCGCCCCCGGACTGCGTTGTCCTCTTCGCCTTACGCCAGTAAGACTTCCTCGTCCGCCTTGCCGGGAACGACCCCCGTTCCCGCAAAACTCCTTCGGACCCCAACGGGTCCCAAAGGGTGTAATGGCAAGGCCACAGGGCGCAGGCTTACTGGCGTAAGTCAAGCCCTGTGAACGCCGTGAGTGCGCCCTTTGGGGCGTGTTTGCTCTTGTCAATCAAAGGTATATTTCCGCATGAAAAAAGCGGTGGTACGTGAAGTACCACTGCTCCATAAGGGGTCTATGAAGCAATAGCGCCTTCACCTGGGGTGAGAGTGTGCGGCCTGTTCGGTCGCACCCCAACTGGACGGGCTACGGCGGCCCCTCCGTTTCGGCAGCCTTGCCTTTCCCCGCCCCTCATGGGCCTCCGTGGCCTCCGGGTGGGTACTCATCGCCGCTGCGCCTCTATTGCATCTACCATAGTAAAGCCTTTTTCAGAGGATGTCAACACATTTCTTGACATTTGAGCGCAAATCGCCTATAATACCGAAAAAGGCACAGACGGGGAGGAGTAGGCCCCGGGGAAAGCGCAGAGAGGAGCCGGCCGGTGCAAGGCTCCCTGACCCCGAAGCCGAAGGTCGCCCCCGAGCCGCAGGGCTGAACCTTTTAGTAAGCCCTGCCGTATCCCTCGTTACGGGAGAGAGTGCGGGCGTTTTACGCCCGAATTCAGGTGGTACCACGGAAAAATATTTCCGCCCTGAAGCCAAACGGCTTCAGGGCGGTTTTTGTTGGGGGAAGGGGATAAAAGGGCTCGACTGATAGGAGAAGGGAAAATGAGGTTTCGTTTTCAAACAACTGTATGGCAGTTTGCAGAGGACTCACAATGGGGCGCTTGGATTGCCCAGACGGATGTCAAGCGAAAAGTCAACTGTGGTCTTGCATTGCTTTTGACAGCTCTATTTGCAGGGTTTACCATCTATTGCTATGTGGCCTGGAACAGTGATGTTGCCGTGCCGGGAGGGCTGACCCTTCTGATGGCAATTTATGCTCTTGTAACGATCCTATGGAACAAAAGCTGGATGGCTTGGAAGAAACAGTTTGTCCAAGTATCCAAAATGGAGATGGGGAAAGAAGACGGTCCCTTGACTATAGAGTTGACTGATGGAGGTTGTGTGTTATATCTCCCAGATGAGACCATTGAGCGGTTTCGGTGGGAAAATGTGGCGGAAGCCTATACTTGGAGCGAAGGCTGGGATATGATAGATAAGTATGGCTTCAGCGGGATCTCTCTGCGAAAGGGTGATTTGACAGAGGGAGACATTCAGGTATTTGAAAGTTTTCTTCAACAAAAAATCAGAAAACCGCTAAAACCCAGAGCGATCGAATTGGATGAATTAAAACATCGCTATAAAATCGGTAAAAACTGAAAGTAAGGAGTGTCGTTAATATGCGCAAGGAACTATCCAAGGCCTATGAGCCTCAGGAGGTGGAGGGCCGCATCTACAAAATTTGGGAGCAGGGCAAGTGCAAGGCTTCAGGGCGGTTTTTGCTGGGGAGGAGGTAGAAAGTATGGACTGCTTGGTTCGCCGACTTTTGCCGGGTGAGGTGGAAGAGGCTATGGCTCTTGTCTGGGAGGTATTCCTTGAATTTGAAGCCCCCGTATATTCAGTTCAGGGCGTTGAGACATTTCGTCGGGATATCATAGAAAACAAGGATTACCTCGCTAATTGCAGGGCAGGGAAATGCCCTCTGTACGGAGCATTTGATGGGGATAAGCTTGTATCTGTTATGGGGATGCGGTCAAATCGCTCTCATATCAATCTGGCGTTTACCAGACGAGAATATCAGCGAAAAGGTTTGGCTACAGCGGTTTTTCAATGTCTTTTGGAAGATGTTATAAAAGACTTGCCAAAGCCGTCAGCGATCACCCTTAATTCCGCTCCTTACGGATTGCCCTTCTACCTGCACCTGGGGTTTATCCCCATGTCAGAAGAGCAGGAGACAGATGGAATACGCTACACCCCAATGCGATATATGATAAATCAATAAAAGGGAGTGCTTTATTATGAGAAAGGAACTATCCAAGGCCTATGAACCCCAGGAGGTGGAGGGCCGCATCTACGAGATGTGGGAGAAGGCGGGGGCCTTCAAGGCCCAGCGGGACCCCGACAAGAAGCCCTTTACCATCGTCATGCCGCCCCCCAACGTCACCGGCCAGCTCCACATGGGCCACGCCATGGACGACTCCCTCCAGGACATGCTCATCCGCTACAAGCGGATGCAGGGCTACGCCGCCCTGTACCTCCCCGGCACCGACCACGCCGGCATCGCCACCCAGGTGAAGGTGGAGGAGGAGCTGCG
>CAJUSE010000026.1 GCA_910588975.1 uncultured Oscillospiraceae bacterium
CTCCTGTGATATCAATATATAACTTTGGTTTTTCAGTAAACAGAAAGAACGGTGACTTCAAAAAACCATCTAACTCCATAAATTCTTTGTTTAATTGTACTCTCGTAACTACAATTGTTACCGAATCTGCTGTTTGTAGCACACGCTCTTCCCTGCTTAATACGATAGCGTTTTCCCCGTAGCTCACTTGAAGTCCTTCGGATTTTTTTAGAGATAGCAGGAAAAATTTATGATAACTATCGATCCCAGGATGGTTCAATATTATGGCATCATCGATTTTGCTCATTAGATTTTCAATCCGATTTATTGCTGCTGCAAATGCACCTTTGGCATAGTGATAGGGAAACAGTGCATTTTCTCTTATTTTCCACCCAAAATCATTCAAAACCATTGTTTGGATATATTTGTTTTCTACTCTCCCCGTTTGATATTGTTCGAATAACCTTTCATAAAATGCCATCGTAGGTTCAAATATAAAATATGGGTTCACGATTCTATCTGTAAGCCCATTTCCATGCTTTCGATATAAGTACCTGGCCTCTCGGACATATCCAAATTTTCGTTTTTCCATTATGACTGCAGTTAAATAGACTTCATCTTCATGAAAGTCTAATTTACAATCAAAAAGAAAGTTCTCCCCTTTTTTGTTTTTGACGGCCACATTAACAGTTGTCAAATTAACATATAAAGCTTCTTCAATAGAGTATACTCTCGTTTTCTTCAAAATCTCATCCCGCAGATGAGGAGTTTTTTGACCATCATCATAGCAAAACAAACGTGGATAGCTGACAATATCCACATCCTCATAATGTTTATCAAAAAAATCTGTCACATTCTTTACTGTCTCTGGAGATAGGGTATCATCTCCATCCAGGTACATCAAATACTTTCCCTTAGCATTACGGATACCGTTGTTCCTGGCAGCAGAAACACCTTGATTTTCCTGCGAGAGCACCTTAAAGTTAGGATATTTCTCCGCATATTCCTCGCAAATAGCCAAACTCTCATCAACGGATCCATCATTGACCATCAGAACTTCCATCTTAAGCTGAGGAATGGTTTGTGCTAATAGAGAATCCAGCGCTTCCCGCAAATAATCCTGCACATTATAAACCGGGATAATCACCGTAACTTGGTATTCAAACCCATCCTCAAATGCCATTTCTCTCTTCCTCTCTTAAAATCTCCAGAGTCAAATGCAGTCCGTTTTTCATATTGTACTGAGCCTTCCAACCAATACTCTTCAGCTTTTCGGCAAGAAGCAGCGCTTTCGTGGCAGTGGAATAGCCAGCACGTTCCCAATTATCAGGGAGGTCGAAAATGACCTTTGTCCCAGCCATCTCAGCAAGCATAGCAGCCAGATCCTTTAAAACAATGTCCGATCCAGCATCAGCCAAATTGTAGGCTTGTCCATTCTCTCCCGCAGTGAGCATATAAAGCATTCCCAAAACTGCATCTCCGACAAAAGCATAGGAGTAAAGCTGATTACCCTCACTCTTAAGAACGATATCCTCCCCAGCCAAAGCATTTTTAATAAATTGGGCAATCGCTTTTGTATCACTCATCCGCATGGTAGGACCATAAATTCGGGGCAGACGGAGTATAACGGTATCCATCGCTTTTTCCTTTTGATAGGCTTGGCACATGGCCTCGCACAACCGTTTAGCCTCTGGATAGCCGGCCCGAAGCGTATTGCAATTCAAATAGCCACAATAATCCTCGTCAAAATAGTCAACATCACCACGGTTTTCGCCATAAACCTCCACACTCGATAAAAGCAAAAAACGAGTACCTGGCTTTTGGGTCGCCAGTTCCAACATGTTTTTACATCCTTGCACATTGGCAAAAATCGTGTTGATTGGCTCAGAAACATACTGGGCCGGATGAGTGGTGCTAGCGGCATGGATAAGAAGATCCGGAAGCCGGGGCAGTGATGGCAGCGGCTGAGAAATATCATGGGGAAAATAGAAAAAATCCTCTCGGCCCAACCACGAAGCAAACCTGGCTTGGGCAGCTTCCTCACTCCGGCTGGTGGCCATCACAAGGCAGCGGTTTTCCACCGATATCGACTGGTTATGAAACATAATCATATCAATCAAGAGACTTCCAATCATGCCGGAAGCACCCGAAATGAAAAGACTTTTCCTATCCAGTGCTTCCCAGTGCGGAAATGTCTCTATTAGCCAATTCACCATAGCCTGATATTTCTCATTTTTTAAGAGTTGCATAGGTTCACCTACTTTAACCAGCTGTCTTTCTCCATTTTCATATAGGCCTTGAACAATTCCAGATCATCCCTAGTGGTCAACTTAATATTCTTCTCCGACCCGGCTGCAAAATAGAGCCGCTCACCCAACTCCACCATCAGCGTATTGGCATAAGTGCCGGCCTGTAAGCCAATATTTTCAGCGAAGGCCTTTTCATAGGCCCAAGACAGCTTCCCATAAGTATACGCTTGCGGAGTTGATACCCGGCGGAGTGTCTCCCGAGGAATATATCTTGTTGTGGACAGTTCGTCATCCGCAACAAAAATTTGTTCGTTATAAGGTAAGGAAGTAACAGCGTTTCCATACTGTTTACACTTTATAATGATGTCCGATAAAACAAAATCCTCCACCATAGGGCGAATTCCGTCATGGATAATGACAATATCACTCTCATTACAATGATCCTTCAAGCCCAGCAGACCATTGTGAATCGACTCCTGTGCAGTGTTGCCGTTTGAAACAACCCACTTAAGCTTATCAACGCCAAATTGCCTCGCATAGGCCCAGAGAACATCATGCCAGCCATCAATACACACCACTTCAATAGCATCAATTTCCGGATGCTTTTGAAAACCTTCCAGTGTATAGATAAGCACGGGTTTGTCATAGACATTGATAAACTGCTTGGGAATATCTTGCCCCATTCGGCTGCCACTGCCTCCAGCTATAATAACTGCAATATTCATTCTTGATCACTCTCTTTTCTCACAGTGCTCTACCATGCTTCACTTCATATAGTTTACTAACCACCTGAGCCAAGCGGAAGGCCCACTGTTTGGGATAGGGTACCAGTCGAAGCACCAACCGCCCGGCCAGGCCCAATCCCACATCCTGCCGGGTCAGATCACCCTGGGCTCGATAAAAAGTTGAAACCTCCTGCAGCCACGGCAAGGCGACCTTTCGCTCTTCCTGTGGGTTGGCACAATAGACCGTCCACAGCCCGATAGCCGATGCCGCACACTGAGACATCAGCAATGGAACAAACTGCGGCCACTTGCCCCGCATCTCCTCATAGCGCTGCCTTGCCGCCAGATAATGGCCCAGCCGATTTTTCAGTGTGATGTCCGCCACAATGCTGTCCTGCCGCTGGCGATAGTAATACTTTCTCTCGGGCAGGCAGACCACCCGCTGTG
Source organism: uncultured Oscillospiraceae bacterium (assembly GCA_910588975.1). Classification (GTDB taxonomy): domain Bacteria; phylum Bacillota; class Clostridia; order Oscillospirales; family Oscillospiraceae; genus Vermiculatibacterium. Next base: position 3,401 of record CAJUSE010000026.1, read on the forward strand.
CCCGCTCAAACAGAACATACATGATAGCAATATCCTCAAAATTCCACCCCTCCGGAAAGAGCAAACCTTCAAATAGCTCCCGCTTCCACAACTTATCCCACAGGAAATTTTGCATGGTGCGATTTTCCAGCAGTCGTTTCAAGGCACCTGCTGTATCCAGTACTTCTGTACTCTCCCAGCTCCAGGCAATTTGTCGGTTCGGAAACACCTCATACCGACTGCACACGGCAATATCCGCCCCATGGATCTGGGCATTTTTGAGAAGATACTCGTACATATCCGGCTCGATCCAGTCGTCCGAGTCCACCCAACCGATCCAGTCCCCTGTGGCGGCGGCCAGGCCGGCGTTTCGGGCCGTGGATACCCCGCCGTTCTCCTTATGGATGACCCGAATGCGTTCATCTCTGGCGGCGTATTCGTCGCAAATTGCCCCGCAGTTGTCCGGGGAGCCGTCATCCACCAGGATGATCTCCAAGTTCCGATAGGTCTGGTTCACAATGCTGTCCAAACACCTGCGGAGGTAGGGCTCCACCTTGTAGACCGGGACGATGACGGAGATCAGCGGTCGTTCATCCATGTCCAGCCCACCCTTCTGCCACCAGCCTTGCGGTGTCGGTAATATCGAAGCCCGCCGCCTGAACCTCCCCGGCGGCCTGCTCCCGGTCCTGGGGCCCGGCCTCGGATAGGGCCTGTGCCCAAGTTTTTGTGTCCAGCTCCAGCTGTTGGGCCCGTCCTGTGGCCAGTGCTTCCGCCGGCACATAGGGAGAGCAGAAAACCGGCAGGCCGGCGCACTGGGCCTCGACGGCCACGATGCCCAGCCCCTCAAACAGGCTGGGGAATGCAAACATATCCATGGCCTGATAGAGCCGCTCCACATGGGGGGTGGTGCCATAGAAGATGACCTTGTCTGCCACCCCCAGGGCGGCGGCCTTTTCCTGCAGTTGGGGCAGCTCCTCCCCCTCCCCCACCAGCAGCAGACGGCTGTTGGGCCTTTGACGGACGACCTCCTGGAGCACCTCCAGCAGAAAACTCTGGTTTTTCTGCTGGCACAGGCGGCCCACATTGCCAATGGCAAATTCATCGCTCAGGCCCAGCTTTTCACGAACCTCCAAACGGACAGCGGGGTCAAAGCGGAACTTTTCCGTTTCGATCCCGTTGGGGATAAACTGCCAGCCCTTTTCTTGTAGATCCTTTTCGGCAAACATAAACCTGGCCGCCCCTTCCGAGCAGGCCCAGAGGTGGGTGCAGTCCGCTCCATAGCGGCCTCTTGCCCACTGGTGGAGCTCCAGCTTCAGCCAGCGGGTGAGGCTTTGGCGCAGGTCGGTGTTATGGCTATGGGCGATCCGCACCGGCACGCCAGCTTCCCTGGCCAGCCGGGCATAGGCCAGGGACAGGCCCTGGAACACATTCAGGTGGAGGACATCATAATGCCGCTGGGCAAGCAAAGCCCGGAAGGTCTTATGATTGCGGAAGGTCTCATTGGCCTTGCCGGACAGCTCGTAAAAGCGGACGCCCCGGTCCTTCAGCGGCTGGGTGAATACGCTCTCCCCCAGCCGGGCGGCCACCAGGTCCACTTCCAGCACGGACAGGTCCATGTGCCGGAGCACATTGCAGAGGAAGGCTTCAATGCCGCCGGACTCCCAGGTCTCGCAAAATATGCAGATCCGTCTCACTCGCCTTCCCCCTGTCTCTCCATTCCTCCCGCCCTGTGGGCATTTGCGCCGGGCGGCGGCCTTTGGGTGCGCCTTGCCGGCTGCTCTGCTATATGCTTCCCTATCGTTTATGTCTTGGTATCGGTTTATAAAATATATATTATAAACCACATAAAACGAACCACAGTTTTAAGCAGGGAATGGTCGCTTTTGGGCGTCCACCCCTGCTTTTCTTTATTTTTAATGTATAGATTTTATCATATGGGGCCGAATTTTGCAACAGGAAAAGCGGCTCTAAATCTATACTTTAAGCACCATTTTCCGCATTGCCGTCAGGAGTCCTCGTGGAGTACACGGCTACCCTGGCAAACGCTGCGCTCCCATGGTCGTTCTTCCTATCCCTCATCACGCCGCTATAATTGGGTAAATGTTCCGCCAACAATGTCCCACTGAGGTAAATAAAAAATCTTTCTTTGAGGGTATTGCCTTTCCCTTCGAGTTGTGAGATAATGAAAATGACCCAAATGTGGGCCGCAAAGGAGGGTGTTTTTATGAATTTGCAACAGTGTTACGCCGCTTTGGAAGGGGATTACAATGGTGTGGTCACCCGGCTCCACGGGGAGCGGCTGGTACTCAAGTTCGCCCTGAAATTTCTGGACGATCCCAGCTATTCCACCCTCTGCGCCGCCATTGCCGACCATGACCAGCCCACCGCCTTCCGCATGGCACACACCCTGAAGGGCGTGTGCCAGAACCTGTCCTTCGACAAGCTTTTCCGCTCCAGCCATGCCCTCACCGAGGCCCTGCGGGATCAGTGGAGCGACGACGTGCCCACTCTTTTCGCCCGGGTCCAGGCCGACTACCAGCAGACTGTGGATGCCCTGAAGGCCCTGGAGCAGTAGCCCAGACACAATAAAAAGGCCGCCTCGCCGGGGCGGCCTTTTCTTTTTGGCGGGCGATATCCGGACCTGCTCCCTGCCCGCAGCCCCTTTGAGAGGAGACCCAAACATGAAGAAAACCATGCTTGCCGCCCTGCTCTGCCTAAGCCTGCTCAGCGGCTGTGCTTTTTTGCCCCAGCCCGTCCCCATCCTGCCCGGGGAGGCCATCGACCTCACCGCCCTGCCCGACTACGCCGGAGAGCCCTGGGCCATCCTCAACGACGACTGCCCGCCCTTTACAGAGGATGACCTGGCTTTTTCCGGGGAGCCCGCCTTTGCCCCTCTGGACGAGCTGGAGCGCCGGGGGACCGCACTGGCTCTGGTGGGCCCTGAGACCCTGCCCACCGAGGAGCGGGAGGGCATCGGCCAAATCAAGCCGCCGGGCTGGCACACGGTGCGCTACGACCACATTGAGGGCAAATACCTCTACAACCGCTGCCACCTCATTGCTTTCCAGCTCTCCGGGCTCAACCAGGAGCCCCAGAACCTCATCACGGGCACTCGTTACCTGAACACATCCGCCATGCTGCCCCTGGAAAATCAGATCGCCCAGTACATCCGGGACACCGGGAACCATGTCCTCTACCGGGTCACTCCCCTCTATGAGGGGGGTGACCTCATCTGCTCCAAGCTGTTGGTGGAGGCGGCCTCGGTGGAGGATGCAGGCCAGGGACTGTCCCTGTGCCGCTGTCTCTACAATGTGCAGCCCGGGGTGGTCATTGACTACGCCACCGGGGAGAGCCGCCTGGACGACCCCACCCCCGACCCCACCGTCTCCCCGGACGCCCCCACCTCCACCCAGAGCCCGGATGTGGAGGAGCCGGAGGGCATTACCTATATCCTCAACACTCGAAGCAGCAAGTTCCACCTGCCCGACTGCTCCGGGGCGGCCGCCATCAGCGAGAAAAACCGCCAGAATGTATCCAACACCCGGGAAGAGCTGGTGGAGATGGGGTATACCCCTTGCGGCCAGTGCAAGCCGTGACCATTCCATAGCGTCCCCCAGGGGCGGCCACACCGGCCGCCCCTGGTTTTTGATGCAATTTCCCATTCCCTGCAACAATTCCCCGCCCCCATGCGTCTAATGGGCAGAGAAGGAGGTGAGGCCATGGCAAACCCATCCAACCGGCCGGTGGATTGGGCCAAGCTGGTCGCAGACAATGAAAATCGGCTCTACCGGGCGGCTCTGGCCATTCTGGGGGAGCCCCACGAGGCCGAGGACGCCGTGCAGGATGCCTTTGTCAGGTTTTTAGAAAAGGCCCCGGCGGAGCTGGAAAACCCCAACGCCTGGCTTATGCGGGTGCTTATCAACGGCTGCAAAAGCCGGCTGCGCCTCAGCTGGCGGCAGGTGACCGCTCTGCCCGACACCCTCCCCGCCCCCGAGGAGCCAGGCCAGCGGGAGGAGCTGGAGGAGCTATGGCAGCTCAACCCCGAGGAGCGCACCTCCATCCACCTGTTCTATTACGAGGGCTACTCCACCGAGGAGATCGCCCAAATGACAGGGGTGGCCCCGGGCACCGTCCGCTCCCGGCTGAGCCGGGCCAGAGAACGGCTGAAAAAGCTGCTCAGCGACGTTTGAAAGGAGCTTTTATGGAACATTATCGCACCTATATGGACGCCCAGCGGGGCTCTGAGACCCTTCACGCCCGGCTTTTGGCCCTGAACGAAGGGGAAAATGCCCCGAAAACGACTGTTTTTCCCAAAAAAAGACGGCAAGGAGGTCATGTAATGAAATTCACCGCTCTGGCGGCCTGCGCCGCCCTCATATTCGGCCTGGGTTGGAACGGCCTGGGCATTGGCAAACCCCCGGCGGACCCGGTGGTACCCCCCGCCGTCACCGTCGGGGAGACCACCCCCGCCCCTACCCCGACGCCGGACGATGGGCAGGGGGGCGGTTTTGTGGCCGCCGGGCCAGGGGAGGAGGCCGGCAAGCTGGCCTTTCCGGCCATCCTCGGTGTGAACTACACCGACACCACCCACAGTCCCGAGCTGGCCGCCAGCCTGGCCTTCCCCCAAGGCAGCTTCTGGGTGGAGCTGAGCAAGGAGGACATCCAGAAGATCTTCTGGGGCAAAGAGGGCAAGCCGGCAGTGGAAAACCCCAAAACAGACACCGGGGACTTCCCCCTGTTCCTCATGGACTGGCAGGGCTACACCATCACCGGCACGGCCTGCTATGACGGCAGCGGCGACCTCTACCGGCTGGCCGTCAACGGCGTGAAGGGGGGGGACTCCTTCACCTTTACCCTCTGCCCGGGCATGATCCCCCCCGAGTGCTGCGTGGACCCCGACCTGGTCACCACCACCGTGGGGGAGCTGGAGGTCACCGGATGGTACCGGGTCTATGACCGGGATGGGGACGACAAGGACGAGTATGTGGTGGGCTCCTCCTTCATGGCAGGGGACTACGGCATCACCTACGAAAATGTGGGCTCGGGGGGCAACAGGGCCAGCGAGACCGACGGGGGCAAGGCCACCGAGTTGGGGGGCGCTCAGCTGTTCAACGCCATGCTGGTCAACCACTTCTGCCGCTCCGACGGCAAGCCCTATCTGGATCACCTGCTCCGCAACGAGAATATCCCCGCCTGGACGGAGGAGGGCTACGATACCCTCGGCCAGGCCCTGGCCGGGGCGGAACAGTTCACCCAGAGCCACCCCGGGGACGACTTCCTCCCCTACTTGCCCACCCAGGGGCCCCGGGGCTATGGGGAGTTCTACGGCCACCTCAGCTACCAGGAGGGCCACATCAAGGAGCTGTGGGTTCGTTGGAGTGTGATTGGAGGCTACGACAACGTGGAGGTGGAAGTCCGCCTGCCCGAGGGGGACAGCACCGACTACTACCGGGAGCAGCTGGTGGAGGTGAATGAGCCCGAAAGCTACGACTGGCGGCTCTACGAGGGCTCCATCAGCGACAGCGTGCCGGAGGAGTACCGGATGGCCTTCTACAAGCCCACCTTCCGGGCCCAGGACATGAGCCCGGAGGTGGTGAGGGCCCGGATGAGAGACCACGACACCGGCGGGGAGATCTGCCACTTTTATGTGCTCCACGACAATGGCACGGTAGTGGGCTACGACTGCGCCGGGGTCAGCGCCGAATATGTCTGGTCCCTGGTGGAGGGGACGCTGAACTAAGCCGAAGCAAACAAAGAGGGAGTGCAGCCCACGGGCTGCACTCCCTTGATTTCTATGGTGAGAAATTCTTTCTTCTTGCTGGGTCAGGCCCGCTCGAACCGATCCACATCCATCACGAAGATGGTGGCGCCTCCCACGACTACTTCGGTGGGGACGGCGCTGGTAATGGCGGTAATGTCCCCGCCGAAGGCGAACTCGCCGCAGGCGGGTACAATGGCCGTACGGGAGCGAGAATGTTCCTTGATGACGTCGATGGCCTTCTGGACGTCGGCGTCCTCCACGCCGGCCAGGATGGTGGTGTTCCCCGCCCGGAGAAAGCCGCCGGTGGAGGAGAGCTGGGTGGAATGGAATCCTGCCCGGGTGAGCTCACGAGATACGGTATGGGCGTCGTCACGGTTGACAATGGCAAGTATCAGCTTCATAAACATTCCCTCCATTGACGACAGGGGGATGGATTTGCATCCCCTTTGCTATTTGTTCTGTTCTCCTTTGGTGCCGGTTTACCGCCACATGGGACTCGCCACCTTTTTGTGTAAAATTACTTGCATTATAGGATTTGCTCTTTTATTTTTGTTTATTGTACCATATTTTTATCCACTTGTCAAATTAGTTGATAAAAATAGGGCCGAGCTTGGATAGAAACAGGCCGGAGCCGGGCAGACAGAAAGGGAGTGCAACCCGCTGGGCTGCACTCCCTTGGCTTTAGGGAAGGCAGAAGAAGCTCTCTCCTCGTCTTGTTATCGCAACTATTTCTCTATTTTGAATTTGAAAAGCAAGTATGGCTCTATTTCAAGAACAGTGGCTATATTGAAGAGCAGCTCCAAGGACACACCACGGTTCATCCCCGGCGCCTCCACTGCCGCAAGGTGCTGGCGGCTGATCCCCAGATACTCTGCCAATTGTTCCTGCGAGTAGCCACTCTTTTTCCGATAGTAGCCTATTGCATAGGATAAGTTCTCCAACCGCTCGCTATTATCAAAATCCCACTCCAAAGGTATCACCCACCTTCAAGGACAAGTTTATCCGAAAGTGGTAAAATCCAAAATAATCTATTACACGCTATTGACGTATTTTAGATTTCAATATATAATTAAAATACAATTTTGAAATGAAAAACACGCTAATGATATGCTATCATGGAAAACTTCATATGATCAATTTAGCTGATAAGTAAAGGAGGGCCATATCTTATTATTGTTTAGCGGGGCATTTTACAGCCCACTGAAATAATTTTTTATAAGTCCTCTACTTCCGTATGCGCCTTAGCGTTAATATGCGGACGAGCGGAGGCCAGACAGGGGGGTGATTGCACCCTCCTGTTTGCATTTAAGGGGACAACAAAGAGGGGTGCGGTCCATACCGCACCCCCCCTTATTGCCCTTAGGCACCAGAAGAGAAAATTATCCCTCTGTTTCTACTGCGGCAAAATAAGCGGGCGCCAGCAGACCCAGGGCAGACAGGAGCAGCTTTTTACAGGCCGCTTTGATCCCCTTTACCATAGGCCATCCACCTCCTCGGTCTTTTAGGCCGCCCCTTGAAATTGCAAGTTTATTTTATCATTCTTTCATTTACCTGTCAAACGAGACCGGCGGGCCGCCCCTGCCTCTGCAAAGAAGACCCCGCAATGGCATGCTGCCGTTGCAGGGCCTTTCTGCAAGATGGGGCGTGACTACTCACACCCGGTTTTTCAAACTGATGACCACCGCCATGCGGTCGTCGCCGGGACCTACCCGCTTTTCGCTCTCCTCCATGATCTGTCCGGCCAGGGCCTTGGGGTCCACCCCATGGAAGCCCACCAGCAGCTCCCGCAGCCAGTCGTCCTCCCCAGTGCCCACCACTCCGTCGCTGAGGAGAATCACGCAGTCCCCGGCCTGAAGCTGAAGGGCACGGCGGTCGGGGGCCACCCCCTCCCCCTGGGCCAGGCCGGCGGGGAGGGCGGCGCCGGTGAGCCGCTCCACCCGCTCGCCCAGCTTCACATAGGTGGGGGCGGCCCCCAGCTTGCACACCTCCCCCTCCCCGGTGAAGAGGTCGATGCGCAGCAGGTCCACAGTGGTGAAGGCCCCCGACTCCTCGTTGCGCAGGGCCAGGGCGGCGTTCACCGTCTGGAGGGCAGAGAGGGTGTCCACCCCGGAGCGGAGGAAGTCCTCCAGCAGCCGGACGGCCAGGGCGCTCTCGGCGTGGGCGGAGCGGCCGCTGCCCATGCCGTCGCAGAGGAGGACAAACAGGCTGCCGTCCTCCCGCTTGAACCAGGTCCCCGTGTCCCCGCTCTCACTCTGTCCCTCCCGGCGGCGGGTACACTGGCCGGCCTGGGCCATGAGGGGCTCGGCCTGAAGGAAGGTAAGGGCCTCCCCCTCCTCCCGGCGCAGGCGGAGGGGGGTATCCATAAGCTGGGAGAGCTTCTGCATCTCCCCGGGCTTGTCCAGGGCCTTGGCCCCCTCCCCGGTCACCTCCAGCCGCAGGTGGCCCAGGCTGTCGTAGTAGACCCGGCTCTCCCCCTCGGCCCCCAGGGCGGTGAGGTGCTGGCGCAGCCGCTTGGAGCGCACCGGGTCGGGGACCAGAGGGGCGGCAAGCTCCGCCGAGGCCCGGCTCAGCACATCGGAGAGGGTCTCGTACTGCCGGCAGACCGCCCGGCGGCTCTCCCCGATGCGGCTTTGGTACTGCCGGCGGTAGCGCAGGGCGGCCACCTCCTCGTTGGCCGTGCGGAGGAAGTCAGGGAACTGGAGACAGCGGCTGGCAAACCAGGTGGGGTAGTCCCCAGCCTCCCCCTTCCCCTTCTCCAAAAGGGCGGGGAGGGCGTCGTTGAGGGCATCGAAGGTGGAGACGTACTCCTTCTCCCAGCAGGTGTTGCGCAGGGCGCACTTGCGGCAGACCCGCTGGGCAGTGCGGTCAAAGATGGAGGAGGGGTCCTCCAAATTCTCCCCCGGTGGGAAGGCCGAGCGCAGGCTCTCCCCCACGTGGCGGAAGGCGGCGGCGGTGGCGGCCAGCCGCTCCCGGGCCAGCTGGCCCAGCCGGCCCTCCAGGGTGGGCTCCCCCTCCCGCCGCAAGGCCAGGCCCAGCCGCCGCAGCCAGGACTCGGGCACCAGAATAAAGAGCACCGAGGCGGCAAAGACCTCGTAGAGCCCCGAGATCCGGGGAGTGGCCGACCAGCACCAGAGGACGGCGGCGGCGTTGGCCACGATATAGCTCAGGGCGGTGAACACCCGCCCCTGCCGGCGGCTGCCCCCCGAGAGCAGCCCGCAGAAGCCATAGGCCATGGCGTAGAAGGGGGCGCCCCCCACCGTCAGGTCCATGCAGACTCCGGCGGCCACCCCCACGGCGGCTCCCATCCCCGCCCCTGCCGTTCTGGCGCAGCAGAGCACCAGCAAAACAGCCATGGCCCGCCCCAGGGAAACCCCATCCACCAGCTCCACGGTGGACAGGGCCATGAGGCAGGTCAGCAGCAGGGTGAACACGCCGATTTTTTGACCCTCCTCCGTCCATTTGGGGATGGGCCGCTCCCTGACCTTGGCCCCCGTTCCGTTTTCCCGCTTCCCCTGCTGGCTCCAGCCCCGGTCCCAGCCGGCGAAGGCCAGGGTATAGAGGTAGCCGCACAGCCCCACCAGCAGCACCTCGGTGGCAAAAAAGATCACCTGCTCGGGCTGCCAGTCCACGTCGCTGAGATAGACAAAGCCGGTGGCGGCATCCATCATCGCCCCGACAAGGGGCATGAACCAGGCCCGCCGGCACAGTCTGAGGTCATAAAAGGCAAAGGCCACCGAGAAGGTGAGCACCCCCGCCGCCGCCCAGCGGATGCCCTCGGTGAAGCCCCGGAACAAGATGTAGCCCAGGCAGGAGCCCACCAGGGCGCACAGCCCCGCCAGCCCCGACCCCGAGCAGGCCACCAGTGCCACCCCAAAGGGGGCGTGGCCGCCGAACAGCTCTGCCGAGGACAGCACGCAGCCCAGTAAAAACCGCATGGCACACTCCGCCCCCTGGGCCAGAGCCGGGGAGCGGACCACCACCCGGCCCGTCTGCTCCAGCTCCTCCCCCACCTGGGCGGCCTTAACTTTCCACTTGATGGACATACTGTCTCCTCCTATGTAAACGGGCTTGGCTCTCTCTTTGGGAGACAGTATAATCCATTTTTTGGAAATAAGTTGTTGAATTGTGGGGCCGTTGCCAAATGGAGTATTTTGTGATAGAATACATTTTAACTAACTTTATGAAGCAGGAGGCATCCTCCTTTGAATATCGGCAACGTCACCCTACCCTCCCCCCTGGTGCTGGCCCCCATGGCCGGGGTCACCGACCTGGCCTTCCGCACCATCTGCCGTCGGCTGGGGGCGGGCTATACCGTCACCGAGATGGTGTCGGCCAAAGCCCTGTGCTATCAGGACAAAAAGACCCTGCCCCTGCTCCGTCTGGGGGAGAGGGAGCACCCCGCCGCCGTCCAAATCTTCGGCAGCGACCTCGCCGCCATGGAGAAGGGGGCCGCTCTGGCCGTGGAGCGCTCGGGCTGCGACATTCTGGACATCAACATGGGCTGCCCGGTGCCCAAAATTTGCAACAACGGGGACGGCTCGGGCCTGGCCCGGGACGTGGACAAGGCCGCCGCTGTGGCCGCCGCCGTGGTTCGGGGGGCGGGAGGCGTCCCTGTCACCGCCAAGATCCGGCTGGGCTGGGACAAGGGCCACCTGAACGCCGTGGAGCTGGCCAAGGCTCTGGAGGGGGCGGGGGTGAGCGCCATCACCGTCCACGGCCGGACCAAGGTGCAGATGTACTCGGGCACCGCCGACTGGGCGGGCATCCGGGCGGTGCGGGAGGCCGTCTCCGTCCCTGTCATTGCCAATGGGGATGTGTTCTCCCCCAAGGACGCCGTGGACATTTTGAAGCGGACAGGCTGTGAGGCTTTGATGATCGGCCGGGGGGCCTTTGGCAACCCCTGGCTGTTCCAGCAGTGCGCCGCCGCATTGGCCGGGGAGCCCATCCCTCCCCGCCCTCCTCTGGCGGAGCGGGTGGATACGGCGGTGGAGCAGATCCGCCTCTGCGCCCAGCACAAGGGGGAGCACATCGCCTGCCTGGAGGCCCGAAAGCACTACGCCTGGTATCTGAAGGGAATTCCCTATGCCGGGTATTATAAGGAGCAGATCTGCAAGGTGGAAACCCTGGAGCAGATCGACGAGATCACCAAGGGTATCAAGCGGGATCTGAAGGACCCGGAGGAATAAGGGCCGGGCCGTCCCCAGGCCCCGCTGATTTGTAGGGACGCACAGTATGCGCCCGAAAAAGCAGACGCAAAAGAGAAAGGCAGGTGAAAGACCGTGACCGAACAGCAGCTCATCGCCGCCGCCCAGGGCGGGGACCAGGCCGCCTTTGCCGCACTGGTGGAGGCAAACCAGGCCATGGTCTACTCCCTGGCCTACCGGATGACCGGCAACAGCGAGGATGCCGCCGACCTGAGCCAGGAGGCCTTCCTCAACGCCTGGCGGGGCCTTGCCCGGTTCCAGGGGCAGGCCTCCTTTGCCACCTGGCTCTACCGGCTCACCTCCAATGCCTGCATCGACTTTCTCCGCCGGGAAAAGCGGCACTCGACCCTCTCCCTGACCCTGGAGCCCACCGACGAGGAAAGCCGCCAGGCCGAGGTGACCGACGAGCGCTGGTCCCCTGAAGCGCTGCTGGACCGGCAGGAAAACCAGACAGCCGTCCGCCAAGCCCTGACCCAGCTTTCTGACGAGCACCGGGAGGTACTGCTGCTGCGGGAACTGGAGGGGCTGAGCTACCGGGAGATCGCCCAGCACCTGGGGCTGGAGGAGGGCACCGTCAAGTCCCGAATTGCCCGGGCACGGCTCTCCCTGCGAGATTTTCTTTTGAAATCGGGGAACTTTTTTGAGGTCGGACCGTCAAAGTAGATGAAAAAGGAAATGGAAAACCGCCAGGCCCCTGCCGCCGCAGCCCTTTGCTTTTCCATTGAATTCTCTAAAAAGAAAGGAGGGTCACGCCATGGCCATTCATGAAGATTATATCGAGCTGATCAGTGCCGCCGTGGACGGGGCCCTCACCGAGGAGGAGACCCTCCGGCTCCAGAGCCATCTGGCCCAGTGCGCTGACTGCCGCAGCCTGCTCCGGGACCTGCAGGACCTCCACGCCGCCCTGCATTCCCTGCCCAGCGAAGCTCCCCCCGCCGATTTGACCGGCCGCATCCTCACCGCCGTCGCCGAGGACAACGTGACCCTCTTCCCCACAAAAAAGAGCAGAGCCTGGAAGGGCTGGACCGCATCGGCCGCCGTCATCGCTCTTGTGCTGGCCGGAAGCTGGGGCCTCTGGCAGGGCAGTGACAAGGTGGTCGGCGGGGATGTCCCCGCAATCGACCCCCAGATGGTCTCCCAGGAGAGCATCACACCCGAGGAAGGGCTGGACAGTGCTCTGCCCACACCGGAAACCGCCGGCAAGGCGGCGCAAGTGGCCCAGAGCATTGTGCCCCAGGCAGATGCCCTCCCCAGCCAGCCTGCCCAAAATGACGCCTCTCAGCCCGCCGTGCAAAGCGGCGAGATCGCCCCCAAGGCCGCATCCGTTCAGGTGACCTCCATCCCCGAGACCAGGGCTGAAGCCGTGCAGGAGCCCGTCAGTCCGCCGCCCATGCTGCGCAGCATGGCCCTCCCCCCGCCTTCGGAGGAAACCCTTTCCGACCAGGACGGCACTCTTCCCACCGCCGGGGAGGAGGGGACTTTGACCACCCAGTCCACCGCTTTGGCGGAGCCCCCTACGATCGACAACGCCATTGGCCCCGCCCTCTTTGCCGCCCGGGCCCCGGTGACCACCCTCACCCCCCGGCAGGGGCTGGAACGGCTCATTGAGGAGCTGGGCTTCACCGGCTATCAGTGGATCGAAGATGGGGACACAGTCTTTGTCCGGCCCGAGCTGAGCCGCACCCCCGCCCTGCTGTGGATGAACGGCACCGAGGGCATCTCCTATATCAACTACCTGGGCCTGTCCGAGAATGGGGACTACCACCTCTATCAGTTCGACCACCTGACCTGGGACATTGTGGAGTTCAACTCCTGCCCCACCGGCCAGGTCACCCACCTGACCCGCTACGCCGTCCCTGTGGTGGAGGGCGAGATCCTCATGGGACAGGCCGAGGAGGTGGACGCCCTTGTGAAGGGGGTCCTCACCCCCCGCCAGGCGCTGGATATCCTGTTGGAGCAGTACCCCATGCCAGAGGATGCCATGCTGATCGACACGGACGAATTTTTGGGCTGGCAGACCCCCCTGGCGCCGGTAGGCGGCGACCCCACCCACGATGCCCAGCAGGTGTCCACCCGGCTGGAATATTGCCGCACGTCCTCCAATGGAAAATATTATGAATTTCGGGCCTACTCCTTCCTGCTTGACCGCCCCTCCGAAGGGCTGTCCCACGGCAGCACCCTGAATTTCTACGCCGTTCCCCTGGACGGCGGGGAGATCCTGGTCGAGCGGAAGTACGAAGGGGAATTGAGCACAGATTCCGGCTGGGAGTTCTATCAGGCAAGTGTTGATGCCTACCTGGAAGCCATGACAAGCGAATAAAAACCTCCGGCGGTCCGATGGCTTCATCGGGCCGCCGTTTTTATTTAGGCGGTGAAAATCCTCTCCCCCCATGGCTTCCGGCCCCAATGCCGTTCTTTTTGTCCTTTTCCCCAAAATTTTTGTTGCCACGAGCGCATATTTGCGTTATAATGAACAAGTACAATATCTTTGCCCCACCGCCCCGCCCCTTGGGGCATATCAATAAAGGTAAGGAGAGACGTCACATGGACTATTCTGCGCAAAACATCCGCAACATCGCCCTGCTGGGCCACGGCGGAAACGGAAAGACCACCCTGGCCGAGAGCATGCTCTTTAAGGCCGGCGGCGCCCTGCGCCTGGGCTCTGTGGTGGACGGCAACACCGTCAGCGACTACGACCCCGAGGAGGCCAAGCGCCAGATCTCCATCTCCACCTCGGTCATCCCCGTGGAGTACAACGGCTGTAAGATCAATGTCCTGGACGCCCCCGGCGCCTTTGACTTCGCCGGTGAGGTCATGGAGGCCCTCCACGCCGCCGACGCCGCCATCATCGTCTGCTCGGCCAAGTTGGGCATGAGTGTGGGCGCCGAGAAGGCCTGGAAGTACTGCGCCGAGCGCAAGCTGCCCCGGATCCTCTACGTGTCCAAGACCGACGAGGACAACTCCGACTACAACGCCGCCTTCGCCACCCTGCGGGAGCGCTTCGGCAAGAACATCGCCCCCCTGGTGGCCCCCATCTGGGATGAGAGCAAGAAGGTCATCGGCATCATCGACGTGCTCCACAAGCGCACCTACCAGCTTGGCCCCCAGGGTGAGCGGGTGGAGATCGAGGTCCCCGCCGACAAACAGGAGGTGCTGGACGAGCTCTACGAGGCCCTGAAGGAGTCGGTGGCCGAGACCAGCGAGGAGTACATGGAGAAGTTCTTCTCCGGCGAGGATTTCACCTACGCCGAGATGATCCACGGCCTGCGCCAGGGCGTGCGGGAGCTGAGCCTGTTCCCCGTGGTCTGCGGCTCGGCCGTCCAGGGCCTGGGCACCCAGATGCTGCTGGACACCATCATCGACCTCATCCCCAACCCCCTGGAGGCCCGGCCCCTCATGGCCGAGAATGAGGAGGGGGAGATCGACGCCTTCGTGGCCGCCCCCGGCGCTCTGCCCGCCGCCTTTGTGTGGAAGACGGTCTCCGACCAGTACGGCAAGTACTCCTATGTCAAGGTCCTCTCCGGCTCGCTGAAGCCCGACATGGCCGTGGTCAACGCCCGCACCGGCGAGAGCGAGAAGCTGGGCCGGCTCTACATCATGAAGGGCAAGAAGGCCGAGGAGGTCAAGGAGCTTCAGTGCGGCGACATCGGCGCCATCGGCAAGATGGAGAAGCTCAAGACGGGTGACACCCTCTGCGATGCCCGGAAGGTGGTCAAGCTGGAGGCCATCCCCTTTGCCGAGCCCAACTACTCCGTGGCCATCTCCCCCAAGACCCGGGGCCAGGAGGACAAGGTGGCCCAGGGCCTGAACCGGATGAACGAGGAGGATCCCTCCTTCACCGTGGTCAACAACGCCGAGATCCACCAGATGGTCATTTACGCCGCCGGCGACATCCAGGTGGACGTGCTGGTGAGCAAGCTGAAGGGCCGCTTCAACGTGGACGCCGAGCTGGAGACCCCCAGAGTGCCCTACCGGGAGAAGATCCGCAAAACGGTGGAGAAGCAGGGCCGCCACAAGAAGCAGACCGGCGGCTCCGGCCAGTTCGGCGACGTGTGGATCCGCTTCGAGCCCAACCCCGATGTGGAGGAGATGGTCTTTGAGGAGGAGGTTGTGGGCGGCAGCGTGCCCAAGAACTTCTTCCCCGCCGTGGAAAAGGGCCTGCGGGAGGCCGTCCTCCACGGGCCCCTGGCTGGCTATCCCATGGTCAATCTGAAGGCCGTGCTCTACGATGGCTCCTACCACCCGGTGGACTCCTCGGAGATCGCCTTTAAGACGGCCGCCCAGCTCGCCTATAAGGCCGCCATGCCCGAGGGCAACCCCATCATGCTGGAGCCGGTGGGCGAGCTGAAGGTCACCATCCCCGACAGCTACATGGGCGACGTGATGGGCGACATCACCAAGCGCCGGGGCCGGGTCATGGGCATGAACCCCGACGGGGAGGGCAACCAGATTTTGGAGGCCGAGGTCCCCATGGCCGAGATGATGACCTACGCCATCGACCTGCGGTCCATGACCCAGAGCCGGGGCAGCTTCACCTTCCACTTCATCCGCTACGAGGACTGCCCTCCTGCCGCCCAGGAGAAGGCCATCCAGGCCGCCAAGGCCATGGAGGAGGAGTAATTCTTCCATCATACAAAGCAAAAGAAGGCCGCCCGCCGGATTTTTCCGGCGGGCGGCCTTTTCTTTGTGCTCTTCAGTTGTTCTCCGACTGGATCACAATGTCTCGGCTCATAAGCTTCATGCAGTAGACGTTCATGCCGCCATCTGTGCCGCTGGCATAGAAGGTACATAGGACCTGGGGCATAGAGGTCCCTGTTCCCAGCCAGTCCAGCCACAAATTGGGCACATAGAGTTTCCCATTCCAGTCTGCCTCCCAGTGCCCCTCCATGGTTCCGTCCACCCAATCGTTTGATCTGTGGAAGATGGCCTTCACCTGTTCATATTCCCCGATGGGCACCGGGTCGCTGTCAGGGGCGGCAGGGTCCACAAAGGTTCCCGTAGTGGAGCGGACCACAAGCTGAAGGCCCTTCGGCGGCCCCTGCCAGGACTCCCCGGCACCCTGATTTGTGGACATAAAGGTGTAGAACACCCCTTGCCCTGTCATGTCATAGCACTTCTCCTGAATCAGGTCCTGCACCGGGACACCCTTGATCCTGGGCTCCACCGTCACCTTGACCTGGCCCAGCTCCACATCATAGCACAGCCCGGCCTTTGCCATAGTAAAGATATACTCGCTTACATAGTCGCACCAGTCCACCTTCCAGCAGACTGAACCGCTTTCCGGGATATTGGTATAGTCAAAGGAAAGGATATCCACGCTGCTGCCAAGGGTTGCGCCGTTCTTCTTTTTGACCTCGGCGCTGACCTCCACGGAATAGCTCACATCCTTGTGCCGTAGCAGCCCGCCCAGCGCCATAGCAGACCATCTTCCGTTGCTCTCCACCATCGGTGCCTCTCCAAAGGTGGGGGCAGGGAGCAGGGCGGGATCCAGCGTATCACGGACCTCAACCGTCTTTACTGCAGAGGGGTAGACCGTTCCAAGGACCGTCAGCTCACAGTAATAGTGGAGCTCTCCCCCGGTTTTGGTATTCTCCTCAGGAATGGTGTACTCCTTCTCTGTGGCCCCAGGGATGGGTGTTATTTCACCTCCGTTGGCACCGCTGCACCGATACCACTGATAGGCAAAGCTCTCCGGCCCCACCAAAAGGTTGTTCCAATAGCTCACCTTAAGGGTCGCCGTTCCGCCCAAATTCACCGATGTGGGGGCCACTACCGTCACGCCGGCCACCGCATCCCGGTCCTCGGTTTTGTCATACACAAGGGTCACCACCCAGCCCTTTCCGCTCTTTTCCGACTGAGCGGGAGTGTAGCTTGTGGCAGGCTCCCTGCCATCGGTGACATTGACGGTCAGCTCATCCCCGAAGGTATAGCCGGTGATGGGAGTCAGGGTGACCACCGCCTTGTAAGCTTGGCTGGCGGTGAAGGTATCCTCCGCAGTACTGTCCGCCTTCCAGCGGTAGGTGGGAGCGGTGCCGTCAGCGTTGAACCACTCGGTCTCAGCGGTATAGCCCTTGCTCAACACATCGGCGGTGTCTGGGGTCTCTCCAAAACGGGGCGCAAGAAGCTGGAGCTTGACCTCGCCAAGCACAGTGGCTGCGGCGGGGGGCGTATCCGGGGCAGAGCTGCCGCCGGAAGACCCGCCAGAGGAGCCGCCCCCGCTGGAAGTGCCCTTATTGTCGATCGTCACCTCGGCATCGTTGACCACCTTGGTCACCTTGCCCTCCACCGTCACCGTGGCCTTCTTGGCCGCAACGGACAGATCCAGCCTGGAGACGGTGCTCCCCTTCTCCACGGTGAGCTTGGCGCCGCTGTTGACGGCCACAGTGCCCACCTTCTTGGCGCTGATGCTCACCGGAGCGTCACAGGCGATGACCACATCCCCCAATTCGTTGCCGTCCAGAGTCACACCGGCCTTGCCGTCACTGACATAGATCATGGGGATGGTCTCCCCCGACTCGTTGACCAGACGAATTCTCCCCCCGGTTGTCTTGGTCACCACAATGGCCCCTGTTATCTCACAGCCGGGCAGGATGTGAAAGGAGTTCTCCCCGCAGCCCCGGAGGATAATATCCCCCTCCACAATGACCCCCTTCAGATATACCTCTCCCTCTCCCACTCCATCAGCCACAATGAGGTTTCCGGCGATGGTCATGTCCTCCAAACGGACATCCCGGGCGTTGACGATGAGGTTGCCCCCGCAGTCCTGGGAATAGGTCCCATCCTCGTGGACAAAGGCGGCGGCCAGGTTGTTCAGGATGGTCACCACCTCGGCCCGGGTGATGGGGTCGTCGGGCCGGATCATGTTCTCTCTGTCCCCGTGGATGTACCCCGCCTCCTTCATGGCGGCCAGATACCCCCGGGCCCAGTCGGAGATCTCCCCGTCGTCGGCAAAGCCGGTGGCCCCCCGGCTCTCCTCCAGGGAGAGCACCCGGGCCAGGGCGGCAAAGGCCTCCTGCCGGGTGATGGAGGCCTGGGGCAGCATGAGCCCCTCCTCCCGGCCCTGGAGGATGCCCTCGGCAGCCAGATGAAGGACGCTCTCGGTATACCACTTGCCCCCGGGCAGGTCGGAAAAGGTGTTCTCCACCCTGTTCTGATAGCCCATCACACGGTCCAGCACGGTGGCCAGCTCGGCCCGGGTGATGGTGCCGTCGGGCCGAAAGCTGCCGTCGGGATAGCCCTCCAGCACGCCGTAGTCGGTCCAGGTGGCCACCGCCGCCTTGGCGTAGTGATTGGCCGTGTCGGAAAAACTCTTGCGCCCCGCCGCCCACACAGGCCAGACTGCCGTCAGGCCAGCAATGAACGCCAGGACCAGTGCCAGGGATGTCAGCCGCTTTTTCATGCTGTCTCACTCCTTGTGAAAAGTTGTGGCTTTTTCCACATTTTTTCGGTAGTAAGCCCATTATAGCACCAAATATTTCCCCTTACAAGGCACAGCCCATCTTTTCCGCCGGAAAATCCCCCCCCCAACCGGCCCCGCATCCCCCTCCGGGCCGGCAGCGCCGAAAAGTGCAAAGGGCGTCCCGGTCTCAACTGACCGGGACGCCCTTCTTGCCCCTCTGTCAGGGGCTGTGTTTTTCGTTATTTACCTGCCCAGCTTCTCTGTGGCGATGTCATAGAGGCGCATAATGGTGACCATGCTCTGCTCCCGGGTGTAGGTCCCCTGGGGGGAGAATTGGTTATTTCCCGTGCCCCCCATGATACCGCTTGCCTGCATCTGCCCCACAGCGGCCCTGGCCCAGCCGGACACATCGGCGTTGTCATCAAAGGTGGGCTCCGCATCTCCCAGCGGGCTCTCAACCACGCCGGCCAGCCGGGCCAAAATGGTGGCCGCCTGCTCCCGGGTCAAGGGGTCGTTGGGGGCGAAAAGACCATTTCCAACGCCGTTGATAACGCCCTTGTACTCCATTCTGGTCACAGCATCGTCATAGATGTCAGTAAAAGGAGAACTCATGCCGGTCCAGCTCTCTCCCCAATTGGAGGTGTAGAGCTTGTCGGCCAGCACGCAGAAATCCCGCCGGGTGATGGGCTGGTCGTAGCCGCTCTGAAGCTCGGCGGGGATGATCCCCAGTTCAATGCCCTTTTCCACGGTCTCCTTGGCCCAGGCCGCAGGCTCCGCCGCACCGGGGGCCTTGATGTCGGTGCCGGGGCCAAAGACGGCCTCAAAGGTGTGGCTTTCCTGCACATTGGTGAAGGTATAGGTGTTGGCCCCTCCCACGCTCTTGCCGTCCACCAGAATGTCGATCACCGTGTAATTCTTGGGGTCGTAGGGGGTCATCACAAAGGTAAAGCTGTCCCCCTCCTTCACCTCGGCAAAGCTGTTTCCGCTGTTGGTGGCACGGTCCACGCCGTCGCTGTCCTTCACCCGGCCATAGGTGGTATCGCTGAGGTTCTGGATATAGTAGCCTCCCAGATGGAGGTACTTGGAGGTGAGGGGAATGGTGGCAGTCAGGGTGTTGTTCTCCTTGGACTCTTCGTAGTAGGCGGTGAGCTTGATCTCTCCCCCGGCGATGCCGGGCCGGATCTGTGTCCCTCCGGCGTTCACTTCAATTGTTTCCGTCTGCCCTGGCTTTATGGTCTTGGCATAGGCCTTGGGAAAAGTGGTGCCAAACACGGAATAGGCGCATATTTTATCTGTGGCCTCGTCATCACTGACCGTCACCTCCAGGAGAAAGGGAAATTTCCCCTTGTTGGTGACGGAGAAGGTCTTGGTCTCTCTGGGGTACCAATGTATCAATCGTCCGGCATTTACATACTCCGTGTCATCATGGGTGCCAAAATCCACGCTCTCGGTGTTGATTTCCCAGGCGATGTCTCCGCCCTTCACCTCGGACAAAGGCTTGATCTCATAATCCACCGTGAGTACCCCGGGAACGCTGCCAAAGGTGCCGCCCTTGCCCACGCCAAAGCCGCCACTGGTGATGCTGGTCACCGCATGGGAATTGAGGACGAACTGGCCCTCGTAGGAGACTGTACCACTGCCCACATAGCGCTCCGAGGTATTCAGGGTCAGCTCATAGGTCAGGGATTCGCCGGAATCCAACTCACCGTTGGAGTTCAGCTTGCCCTCCACCAGCTTCCAGCGGACAGGATTGCTTTTATTGTCCGGCATCAGATACCCATCGCCCCCGAAATCGTCCAAACTGGTGTCTCCCGTGTTGGTGAGGGTCACATACAAAGGCTCCGGGCTCTCCCCCACAAAGCAGGTGTCAAAGCTCAACTCGTGGGGGCTGACGGTAAAGCCGTAGCTCTCCCCTTCGCTGATGGAGATATCCCCCAGCTCCACAGTGCTCCCGGCGGCCATAGCCCGGCTGGGCAGGAAGGCCAGGACCATGGCAAGGGTCAAACACAGGGATAGGACACGTTTTTTCACAGATAACCTCTCCTTTTGCTGAGGCGCTTTTCCTCCTATGGAGAAGAAAAGCGTCTACGCTGTTTGATAATTTTATTATAGCGGCTCTGAATGGAAAATTCAAGGCCCGGCGGGAAGGGATCTCCCGCCGGGCCTTTTTGCTCCTCTCTTACCTGCCCAGCTTCTCCGTGGCGATGTCATAGAGCCGCATGATGGTGACCATGCTCTGCTCCCGGGTGTAGGTCATCTGGGGGGAGAACTGATTGTTCCCGGTGCCCCCCATGATGCCGCTGATCTGCATCTGACCCACAGCCTCATAAGCCCAGGAGGCAATAGCGGCATTGTCATCAAAGGTTGGCTCCCCTTCTGCCTCCACCAGTCGCTTGGGGAACAGGACGGCAGCGGCCAGCCGGGACAGGATAGTGGCCGCCTGCTCTCTCGTCAGGGAGTCATTGGGGGCAAAGAGACCGTCTCCCACCCCGTTGACGATCCCCTGACTTGCCATCCGGGTC
The DNA here is from genome assembly GCA_910588975.1 of uncultured Oscillospiraceae bacterium. Taxonomy (GTDB): domain Bacteria; phylum Bacillota; class Clostridia; order Oscillospirales; family Oscillospiraceae; genus Vermiculatibacterium. The sequence continues at coordinate 24,266 of CAJUSE010000026.1, forward strand.
ACAGCCAAATCGTTGACGTCCGTAAAGGGAGACATCCACACAGAGAGCTCCCCCTCTTTACTGCAATAGAAGTTGTAGGCCAGCACGCAGAAGTCCCGGCGGGTGATGGGCTGGTCGTAACCGCTCTGAAGCTCGGCGGGGATGAGCCCCAGTTCAATGCCCCTGTCCACGGCCTCCTTGGCCCAGGCGGCAGGCTCCGCCGCACCGGGGGCCTTGATGTCGGTGCCGGAGCCAAAGACGGCCTCAAAGGTGTGGCACGCCTGAACATTCTCGAAGGTGTAGGTCTTGGCCGCCCCCACGCTCTTGCCGTCCACCAGAATGTCCACCACCGTGTAATTCTTCGGGTCGTGGGGAGTCATCACAAAGGTGAAGCTGTCCCCCTCCTTGACCTTGGCATAGCCATTTTTGCTGTAAATGCCGTAGTCCTCACCATCGCTGCCCTTCACCGTGCCGTAGCTTCTGTCGCTGAGATCCTGGATAAAGTAGCCCCCCTGATAGAGGTACTTGGAAGTCAGGGGAATGGTGGCCGTCAGGGTGTTTTTCTCCTTGGAGTCCTCATAATAGGCGGTGAGCTGCAGCTCGCCCCCGGCAACGCCGGGCCGAATCTTTTCCCCACCGGCATCTACGGAGATGGTCACCGTCTCCCCCGGCCGGACACGCTGGTCCGTACGGCCCCTGAACACACTGTCGTAGACAGAGGTCATCTCCTTGGTTGCCTCGTCCTCGCTGACCCGGGTCTCCAGGTAGAATTCATGGTCACCCTTGTTGGTAACGGAGATGGTTTTCGTCTCCTTGGGGAAATAGCACTCAAAATATTCGCCCTCAAATTCATAATCCACATCGTTGTGGGTGCCGAAGTCGATGCTCTTGGTGTCTATCTCCCATGCGATGCCCTCCGACTTTTTCTCGGACAGGGGGAGGATCTCGTAGTCCACATAGAACACACCGCCGACCTTGTACATGATCTTGCGGTCTGTGTCCATCACAACAAAGGGCCCATCGTATTGGACCCCGCCGATGCCCTCTTTTCTGGTTTCCAGGGTCAGCTCATAGGTCAGGGACTTTCCGGGGGCCAGCTGGCCCTCGGCGTTCAGCTCCCCCTCCACCAGCTTCCAGCGAACGGGCGTGTCGTATCCGCCATCCACCACAAAGAAGCCCTCATCGCTCTGGTAGGCAAGGCCGTCGCTTCTCGTATTGGTGAGGGTCACATACAAGGGCTTCGGGGTCTCCCCCACAAAGCAGGTGCCAAAGCTCAGCTCGTTGGAACTGACAGAAAAGCCGGCCCCCTCCCCCGTTTCGATGGATACCGTGCCCATGTATGCCGTGTTGTCAGAACTGCCGGAGGAGCTCTGCTCCGGCTTCACCAGCTCATAGGTGACGGTGGCGTCCCGCTGGGCGCCATTGGCGAAGCTGAACAGCTGGAACTGATCCGTATGAACGCCGTATTGGGCCATCCCCCGGATCTCCATGTCGTAACTCACGGTCTCCGCCCCGCCGGGCTCTACCGTGAAGGTCTTTTGACGAACCAGCACCGTTCCGTCCCCTCCGAGGACGGAGCCGCCCTGCATGTAGAGGGTCTCCTCCCCGGTGTTCTCAATGGTGATCTGGAACACATCCTTCACGGTTTTCTCCGTGCCGTCAAACTCGATCTGACCCAGGTCAAATTCCAGCTCATCCACGGTAAAGCCGTAGCCATCGTATGGGCCGTAGCTGTCCCCGGCGGCCATAGCCCGGCTGGGCAGGAAGGTCAGGACCATGGCAAGGGTCAAACATAGGGATAGGACACGTTTTTTCACAGATAACCTCTCCTTTTGTTGCGGTTCTTTTCCCTCCCCATAAGGGAGAAAACAGCATCTGCCGTTTGGTAATTTTATTATAGCGGCTCTGAATGGAAAATTCAAGGCCCGGCAATGCCCCACAAACGAGAAAAAGCGCCGGGCGGGCAACGGGCAAAATATGGTGTTTTTTCTCTTCCAAACCTCTATATTTTTCTCCCCCACCCCTTGCATTTTCTCCCATTTCATGGTATACTACGAGTAAAGTAAGAGTTAAGTATGGTAAGGCTGAGGATTTCCCCTCAGTCTTTTTGATTGGAAGGAGGCTTTTTCATGGCCAAAGTCACCGATGCCGTCCGTGAGCTGGCCCTTCCCGCTGTGGCGCAGTGTGGCTGCACCCTTTGGGATGTGGAATACGTGAAGGAGGCGGGGGTCTGGTACCTTCGGCTCTATATCGACAAGGAGGGCGGGGTGTCCATCGACGACTGCGTGGCGGTGGACCATCTGGTCTCCCCTCTGTTGGACGAGGCCGACCCCATTGAGGGCAGCTACACCTTCGAGGTCTCCTCCGCCGGGATGGAGCGGCCCCTCCGCCTGCCCGAGCATTTCTCCGCCTGCATGGGCCAGGAGGTGGAGCTTCGCCTCTACCGGGCCCTGGAGGGCAAGAAGGACTGGGTGGGCGTCCTCTCCGGCTATGCCGACGGGGACGTGAAGCTCACCACCCCCGCCGGGGCGCAGACCTTCGAAAAGAAGGACATCGCCCAGGTCCACCTGTACGCCAGGGTCTGACCGGCCCCCGAGAATCACCGTTATCACTTTCTCATAAATAAAGGAGAGTTACACTATGCCGAGAAAAAATCAGAAGGCCCAAAAGCCTGCCAACGAGCTGGACACCGCCGAGTTTTTCGCCGCCATCGACCTCATCGAGAAGGAGAAGGGCATCACCAAGGGCTATATGCTGGAGAAGATCACCCTGGCCCTGTCCTCCGCCTACAAGAAGGACCACCCCGAGGCCGGGGAGAACTTCGTGGTGGAGGCCGACGAGGAGAAGGGCACCGTCCGTGCCTTCCTGAAAAAGGACGTGGTGGAGACGGTGGACGACCCTGCCACCGAGATCTCCCTGGAGGAGGCCCAGGCCAAGCTGCCCCACGCCATGCTGGGTGATGTGATCTCCATCGAGGTCAAGCCCCGGGACTTTGGCCGCATCGCCGCCCAGACCGCCCGCCAGGTCATCATCCAGGGCATGCGGGAGGCCGAGCGTGGCATGATCTTTGACGAGTTCTCCTCCAAGGAGCACGAGATCATCACCGGCCTTGTCACCCGCATCGACCCCCGCACCGGGGGAGCCAGCCTGCGCATCACCAGCGGCAGCGAGTGGACCGAGGCCTACCTGGCCCCTGCCGAGCAGGTGAAGGGGGAGGTCTACACCGAGGGCATGCGCCTGAAGGTGTACGTCTCTGAGGTCCGCCACGCCACCCGTGGCCCCCAGGTCCTCATCTCCCGGACCCATCCCGGCCTGGTCCGCCGGCTCTTCGAGCTGGAGGTGCCCGAGATCCACGACGGCACCGTGGAGGTCAAGTCCATCGCCCGTGAGGCAGGCAGCCGGACCAAGCTGGCCGTCTGGGCCCACGACCCCAATGTGGATCCCATCGGTGCCTGCGTGGGCCCCAAGGGCCAGCGGGTGAACAACATCGTGGCCGAGCTGGCCGGCGAGAAGGTGGACATCATCAAGTGGTCGGAGGACCCCGCCGAGTTCGTGGCCGCCGCCCTGGCCCCCGCCGATGTCATCAGCGTCACCACCACCGAGCGGCCCAAGGCCGACGAGGAGGAGACCCTGGACCGCCGGGACCGGGACGTGAAGGGCTCCTGCCGTGTGGTGGTCCCCGACGATCAGCTGAGCCTGGCCATCGGCAAGGAGGGTCAGAATGCCCGCCTGGCCGCCCGGCTGACCCAGTACAAGATCGACATCAAGCCCGCCTCCGCCCCCGAGGAGGACGAGGATGCCGACGACGAGATCATCATCGAGGAGTAAGTTTTCTTCACCCGTTTGGGCTTCTCCCCTCCCATTTCTCTGTTCTGTCTAAGGATACAGGCAAAAAAGGGGGCCCCGCAAAAGCGGTCCTCAGCTTTTGTGGGGAGAGGAGGAGCAATGGAATGACTGAGCCCCGGTACCCAGTACCGGGGTGAAGGATATGGAATTTGCGACGACGAAAGGAGGTTTCCCCCATGCCCAAAAAGATCCCCGTCCGCCAGTGTCTTGGCTGCCGGGAGCATAAGCCCAAGCCCGAGCTGATCCGGGTGGTCCGCTCCCCCGAGGGGGAGGTCTCCCTGGACTTCAAGGGCAAGAAGCCGGGCCGGGGGGCCTATGTGTGCCCCGATCCCGAGTGCCTGAAAAAGTGCCGCAAGTCCCGGGCGCTGGAGCGGGCCTTCTCCGCCCCCCTACCCGACGAGGTGTGGGAGCAGCTGGAGGCGCAGATGAAAGCGGGTGAGCAGGATGGATGACGGTCTCACCGGCCTCATTGGCTTGGCCCGCAAGGCGGGCAAGGCGGAGGTGGGCGAGGAGCCCGTCACCGCAGCCGCCACCGCCCACAAGGCCCGGCTCATCCTCCTCTCCTCCGACGCCGCCGAAAACACCGCCAAGCGGGCCCGGCGGCTGGGAGAGAGCGGCAACTGCCCGGTCATCACCCCCGGCCTGACCAAGGCCCAGCTGGGGGCCGCTCTGGGCCGCAGCAGCTGCGCCCTGGTCGCCCTCACCGACGTGGGCTTTGCCGCCAGCGTGGTGAAAAAGCTCTCCGCCCGGGACCCGGAGACCTATGGGGCCGTGGCAGAGCGGCTGTCCCACAAGGCGGAAAAGACCCAGCGCCGCCGCAAGGAGCAGCGGCAGAGGGAAAAGGCGGCCCAGGCCAGGGCCAGAAAGCCCTGGGCACCGCCGGCCAAGTAGAGCGTAGGCCAACCCCAACCCCCGCCTGATTTACCCAGCCCGGCCCACCGTTTAACCCCAACTCCTACCTGGTTTACCCATCCCGCTCCGTAGGGGCCGGCCTGTGGCCGGCCCGCTGTCCAACGTCAAACCCCACCTGACTTGTTCCAATGAGAAAGCGGAAGTCCCCCTTCCCTTTTCTCATTGGCGCAAGTCTCCATCCAACGGAGGTGCTTTTATTTGCTGAACATCAAATACCGTGTCCGTGACGTGGCCAAGGACTTTGGCCGGCCCACCAAGGAGATCACCGACATCCTCACCAAGTACGCCACCGCCCCCAAAAACCCCATGCAGGCTTTGGAGGAGAACGAGCTCTCCCTCATCTTCGACTACCTGACCCAGCACAACCAGGTGGAGAGCATCGAGAGCATCTTTGCCGACGTCTACCACGAGCCCAAGGCCCCCGAGGCCGAGGCCCCTGCCGCCCCCGCTCCGGAAAAGGCGGAGGAGTCCAAGGCCCCTGCCCAGGCCGAGACCAAGGCCCAGCCCAAGACCCCCGCCCAGAGCGCCCCTGCCGCCGAGCAGAAGAAGCCCCAGCAGCAGCCCCTTCAGCAGCGCACCACCAAGGTGCCCGAAAAGCGGGTGGTGGACACCCGCAAGGGCGGAGCTGTGAACCTAGATAAGTACGATGAAAAGCTGGAACGCATCGCCTCCAGCAAGACCCGCCAGATGGACGCCGGCCGGGAGAAATTCCGGGGCCGCAACGCCCAGCAGCGCCGGGGCACCTATCAGGGGGGCAACAAGCGCAAGCAGGAGGAGGCCGAAAAGCTGCGCCGTCTCCAGCTGGAGATTGCCAAGAAGGCCCCTGTGAAGGTGCTCATCCCCGATGAGATCGCCGTCAATGAGCTGGCCTCCCGGATGAAAAAGACGGGTGCCGAGGTGGTCAAGACCCTGATGAAGAACGGCATCATGGCCTCCATGAGCGACATCATCGACTTCGACACCGCCGCCATCATCGCCGAGGAGATGGGCTGCAAGGTGG
>CAJUSE010000027.1 GCA_910588975.1 uncultured Oscillospiraceae bacterium
TCTCCACGTTGTTGGTGGCGTGGGCGCCGCCGTTGAGGATGTTCATCATGGGCACGGGCAGCTGCTTGGCGTTGGCGCCGCCGATATAGTTATACAGAGAGGTGCCCAGCGCGGCGGCGGCGGCCTTGGCGCAGGCCAGGGAGGCGCCAAGGATGGCGTTGGCGCCCAGGCGGTCCTTGTTGGGAGTGCCGTCCAGCTCAATGAGCATCTTGTCGATGGCCACCTGGTCCAGCACATTGGTGCCGATGAGGGCCTCGGCAATCTCACTGTTCACATTGGCAACAGCCTTCTCCACGCCCTTGCCCATATAGCGGCTCTTGTCGCCGTCACGGAGCTCACAGGCCTCATAGATGCCGGTGGAGGCGCCGGAGGGAACGGCGGCACGGCCCACAGTGCCGTCCTCCAGATAGACCTCCACCTCCACAGTGGGGTTGCCCCGGCTGTCCAGGATCTCCCGGCCCAGCACGTCCACGATCTCGATGATCTGCTTCATGATTGCATATCTCCTCTCGTCATTGATAATGCCCCCCCGGGGCCGGTAAACAAAATTTACTGGGTCTCTTGATACACATGGGGTGCAGTCTGTCCGCAAGGCTGTTATGCTTCCGAAGATGGGGCTCCCCCGCAGGCCCTTGCTTTACGCTTCAATAAGGGTCTCCCCGCTCATCTCCCGGGGCTTGGCCAGCCCCATGAGGTCCAGCATGGTGGGAGCGATGTCGCTGAGCTTGCCGTTGCGCAGCTTCACGTTGGCCCCAACCAGGTAGAAGGGGACAGGGTTGGTGGTGTGGGCGGTGTAGGGGGTCTCCCCGTCGCTTTCCAGCATCTGGTCGGCGTTGCCGTGATCGGCGGTGATAAGGGCCACGCCACCCATCTTCTGGGTGGCCTCCACCACCAGTCCCACACACTCATCCACCGTTTCGGTGGCCAGCCGGGCGGCTTCGTAGACCCCGGTGTGGCCCACCATATCGCAGTTGGCAAAGTTGAGGATGATAACGTCATACTCCCCGCTCTCGATGCGCTTCACCGCCTCGGCAGCCACCTCCCGGGCGGACATGTCCGGCTTCAGATCGTAGGTGGGCACCTTGGGGGAGGGGATGAGGGCCCGGTCCTCCCCGGGGAATACCTGCTCCACCCCGCCATTGAAAAAGAAGGTGACGTGGGCGTACTTCTCGGTCTCGGCGATGCGCAGCTGGGTCAGGCCCAGAGAGGCGATATACTCGCCAAAGGTGTTCTCCAGCTTCTCCTTGGGGAAAGCCACCGTGACGCCCGGCATGGTGGCGTCATACTCGGTGGTGCAGACGTACTGGACGGGGATGGGCTGCCAGGGTAGCTGGCCGAAGGCGGGATCCACAAAGCAGCGGGTGATCTCCCTGGCCCGGTCGGGGCGGAAGTTCATGAAAATGATGCTGTCCCCCTCGTCCACCCCGGCGTAGTCGCCGATGATCACAGGGACCACGAACTCGTCGGTGACCCCGGCGTCATAGGAGGCCTGCACGGCCTCCACAGCGCTGTCACAGGCGTCACCCTGGCCCAGGGCGATGGCGTCAAAGGCCTTCTGCACCCGGTCCCAGCGCTTGTCCCGGTCCATGGCGTAGTACCGGCCGGAGACGGTGGCAATGGCGGCGTTGCCCAGCTGGGCGCACTTGTCGGCCAGCTGCTCCACAAAGCCCTTGCCCGACTGGGGGGGCACATCCCGGCCATCCAGGAAGGGGTGGACGTAGACCCGCTTGAGCCCCTGCTCCTTGGCCATGTCCAACAGGGCAAAGATGTGGCTGATGTGGCTGTGGACGCCGCCGTCGGAGAGCAGGCCAAAGACGTGGAGGGCGGTGCCCTTGTCTTTGCAGGCGTTCATGGCGGCGAGATAGGCCTCGTTGCGGAAGAAGTCCCCGTCGGCGATGGCCTTGGAGATCCTGGGCAGGTCCTGAAAGACCACCCGGCCGGCCCCGATGTTGGTGTGGCCCACCTCCGAGTTGCCCATCTGGCCCTCGGGCAGGCCCACGTCCAGCCCGGAGGCGGACAGCTGGCAGCCGGGGCAGGTCTCAAAGACCTTTTCCAGGAAGGGCTTTCTGGCGTTGGCGATGGCGTTGCCGGCGGTGTCGGGCCGCAGGCCAAAGCCGTCCATAATAATTAGCGTGGTCGGTGTTTTACTCATAAAATACCTCTATTCTGAAAGGAACGGGAGAAGCCCCGCCCCTATAAAGGGCATAGGCGGATATATACAAATAGCTGCCCCTATACCCCCCGTGCCCGGAAACCCGCTACGAAGTGCGGGTTGGAGGCGTAACGCCTGAAGCAGAACAGCTTTGGGGTGTTTCCAAAGAGGGGCGACCGCAGTCGGCCCCTCTTTGGTCGTCAAGAGGGGGTCCAGGGGGAGACCATCGAAAGTCTCCCCTGGTGCTTTTCTGGGGTCGCAAGGCGCCGGTGGCGCCTGCCCTGCGACTGACCGAGCCGGTAGGCGAGACGCTCGAGGGGGCTTTCTTTTCCAGAAAAGAAAGTCCCCTCGAACCCCACCCACCTGCTAAGGTGGAACCACCGGGCCGGTACAGGGGCCGGCCCCTACTCACTCCTGATTGGCGGCGTTCACGATCTCCACCAGCTGGTCGGCCTTCAAAGATGCGCCCCCAATGAGACCGCCGTCAATGTCGGGCTGGCTGAGCAGCTCGTAGGCGTTGGCGGCGTTCATGCTGCCGCCGTACTGGATGGTGACCGCCCGGGCCACCCGGGCGCCGTAGAGCTTGCGGATGATGGTGCGGATGGTCTGGCAGACCTCCTGGGCCTCCTGGGCGGTGGCCGTCTTGCCCGTGCCGATGGCCCAGATGGGCTCGTAGGCAAAGACCACGTGGCGCATCTTCTCGGCGGGCACGCCAGCCAGGGCACACTTGACCTGATAGGTGATAAGCTCCAGGGTGACCCCCAGCTCCCGCTGCTCCAGGCTCTCGCCCACGCAGACGATGGGCCGCAGGCCGTTGTCCAGGGCGGCCTTCACCTTCTTGTTGACGGTGAAGTCAGTCTCGTTGTAATACTGCCGGCGCTCGGAATGGCCGATGACCACGTACTTCACGCCCAGGTCCTTGAGCATCTCGGCACTGACCTCACCGGTGAAGGCCCCGGAGGACTCGTAGTGGCAGTTCTCGGCGCCGATGGACACCTTGGCGTCCTTGAACAGCCGGCCGGCGGCCTGAAGATTGACAAAGGGCACGCACAGCACCACCTCACACCACTTGGGCCGGCCCAGAATGGGCTTGAGCTCTTCGGCGAAGGCACGGGTCTCGGTGAGGGTCTTGTTCATCTTCCAGTTGCCGGCGATGATGGTCTTGCGATATCTTGTATTCATTGGGGTTTGACTCCTTATCTTTTTATGTGTGAACGGGATTTATGGTTCCCGGTAAGACCAGATGGGACAGAACAAATAAAGCAGAATAGAAGGGACTCAGGCATCCAACAGGCAGGCAACACCAGGCAGTTCTTTGCCCTCCATGAATTCCAGAGAAGCACCGCCGCCTCGTCGAAGCAAAGTCCGCTTACTCCGTTTCCGCCTGTGGCGAAAACTGCGCTCGCTCCCTTGCTTTTCCTCTCCCCACAAAATCTTCGATTTTGCAGGGACCCCGGAGAGCACCGGCATCGGCGCTGTGGCATCAGGCATCCAGCAGACACGCCACCCCGGGCAATTCCTTGCCCTCCATGAACTCCAGGCTGGCGCCGCCGCCGGTGCTGATGTGGGTCATCTTGTCGGCATAGCCCAGCTGCTGCACGGCGGCTGCGCTGTCGCCGCCGCCGATGATGGTGATGGCGTCGGTCTCGCTCAGGGCCTTGGCGATGGCCTCGGTGCCCACGGCGAAGGCGGGGAACTCAAACACCCCCATGGGGCCATTCCAGATGACGGTGCCGGCGTCCTTCACGGCGTCGCAGTACAGCTTCACGGTCTCGGGGCCGATGTCCATGCCCTCCCAGCCGTCGGGGATTTCGCCGGCCTTGACGGTGCACCGCTGGGCGTTGGCGTCAAACTTGTCGCCGCAGACGGTGTCCACGGGCAGCAGCAGCTTCACGCCCTTCTGGGCGGCCTTCTTCACCATGTCGTTGGCGTAGTCCTGCCAGTCGGCCTCCAACAGGGAGTTGCCCACCTTGCCCCCCTGGGCGGCGGAGAAGGTGTAGCTCATGCCGCCGCCGATGATGATGGTGTCGGCGATCTCCAGCAGGTTGTTGATGACCCCGATCTTGGAGGAGACCTTGGCTCCGCCCAGAATGGCCACCAGGGGACGCTTGGGGGCGGCCAGGGCCCCGCCGATGACCTCCAGCTCCTTCTGGATGAGGAAGCCGCTGACGGCGGGCAGATAGGCGGCCACCCCGGCGGTGGAGGCGTGGGCACGGTGGACGGCGCCGAAGGCATCGGAGACGTACACGCCGTCATTCCCGGCCAGGTCGGCCAGGGCCTTGGCGGTGGCGGGGTCGTTCTTGGTTTCCCCCTTCTCAAAGCGGGTGTTCTGAAGCAGCATAAGCTCTCCCGGCTTTAAGGCGGCGGCCTTGGCCTGGGCATCGGGGCCCACCACATCGGCCGTCAAAATGACCTCCCGGCCCAGCAGCTGGCTCAAACGCTGGGCCACAGGCTCCATCCGCAAAGCGTCCAGGGACTTGCGCCACTTTTCCTCGGTGAGCTCGGCGGGGTCCTTGCCCTTTTCGGCCTGCTTCTTGGCCCACTTTTCAAAGTTGGGTTCGGGCTTGCCCAGGTGGGAGCAGGCGATGACGGCAGCTCCCTGGTCCAGAAGATACCGGATGGTGGGCAGGGCGGAGACGATGCGCTTATCGTCGGTGATCTCGCCGGTCTTTTTGTCCTGGGGCACGTTGAAATCGCAGCGCAGCAGTACCTTTTTGCCCTTCACATCAATGTCCTTCACAGTTTTCTTGTTGTAGTTCACAGATGGGTTTCCTCCTTACTTTCAAAATAAAGGTTGGGGAAAAGGCTTGTCAGGGTGGGCCATTTCGCCCTGGGCAAGCAGGCCGGGGAAGCCGGTCTGCCGCAGGGCCTCATAGGCCATAATGGCCACGGCGTTGCTCAGGTTGAGGCACCGGGCCTCGCTGCGGATGGGGATCCGCAGGCAGCGGTCGGGATAGCGCAGACGAAATTCCTCGCTGAGACCGGCGGTCTCCTTGCCGAAGAACAGCCAGCACCCGTCCCGGAACTGGACCGAGGGGTCCACATAGCTCCTGGCCCCCTTGCTGGTGGCCAGCCAGAGATCCTCCGGCTGTTCTGCCTGAAACAATTCATCCAAACTGTGCCAGACGTGGAGGTCCACCAGGTGCCAGTAGTCCAGCCCCGCCCGCTTCACTGCCTTGTCGCTGATGTCAAAGCCCAAAGGCTCCACCAGGTGAAGGCGGATGCCGGTGGCGGCGCAGGTCCGGGAAACATTGCCTGTGTTCTGGGGGATCTCCGGTTCCACCAAAACGATATTGAGCACAGTGTCACCCCCTTAAACTCGCAACGCCTATTGTACCCCATTTGGGCAATGATTTCAACAAAAAAACGATGAAAAAACGAAAAAAGAAAGGCCTTTTCTTGACAGATGGGATATTTTTCGGTGTGTTTGATGGGCGGCTGCCGGGAAACCGCCGCAAAATGCTCCCGTCCCTACCCCTTTGCTCCAGCGCAGGGGGCTTTCGGTGAAAAAGAGAGAAAAAAGGACCTGCGGAGGGGTCCCACAGGTCCTTGGAGGGGCGATTTTTGTTATTTGGCGGGGATCATGGGAACCACCACGGCCATGGCGGTCTCCATGGCGGCAGTGGTGAGGGGGGCCTGGGGGGCGAAGTTGCCGGCGGCGTCGGGGGCGAGGTAGCCTTGCTTCACATTCCACATGAGGGCGTCGGCGGCCCAGGTGGAGGTGTTGGCGGCGTCGGTATAGGGCACGCCCACAGCCCAGGCGCCCACGGGACCCTGCTTCCGTGCCTGGTCGTAGCGCAGCAGCATCACAAGGGCCTGCTCCCGGGTGATGGGCTCGTCGGGCATGACGTCGCCGGCGCCGTTGCCCAGAACGATCCCCTGGGTCACCGCCCACTGCATGGCTCCGTCAACGGAGCCGTCATAGTCGGCAAAGACGGCCACGGCGGGGTCGGCGGGGGTGGCGGGGAAACCGGCGGTCTTGTAGAGGGTGGAGATGAAGGCGCTCCGGCTCACCGGGGCCAGGGCCTCGGCACTGGTCCGGGCGCTGAGGGTCCAGTGGCTGCGGGCCTGGGGGGGCGTGATGTCCTTGCCCTGGGCAGTCAGGGCCTTGATATACTCGGCGATGATAAGGGTGACGCTGCCGCCGCTGCTTCCGAACTCGGGGGAGACACTGGCGTCCCACAGCACCTGGGGAGCGCCCACGGTGATGCCGGTGATGTCGTACCAGCCGTAGGCATCGCCGGCGGCGTTGGCGCTGAGTCGGTAGGAGTTGACGGCCACCTTGAACTTCTGCTCGGCGGTGACCGGCTTGCCCTGGTAGATCATGTTCTGTACCCGCCGGCCCACCTCGTTGCCCAGATAGACGTCGTAGCTGATGCCGTAGAGCTCATCGGTACCGAAGCCGCCGCCGGTGATGGTGCCGTCAGCCTCCACGGTGTAGTCCTGCACGCACTTCTCCAGCCAGTCCTTGAGCTGCTGGCCGGTGGCCTCGATCATGTAGAGGGTGTTGTTGTCGTACTTATAGAAGGAGTAGCAATCCTTCAGGCTGATGGGGGCACTGTCATTCTCCCTCAGAAGCTGGCCGATGGCGAAGTCCTTGTTGGCCACAGGGGAGGCCAGGGACACGTCGGCCCCGGTGGCCCAGAGCTGGGCCTCGTGGACAAGGTTCATGGTGTCGCTCTCCACATGGAACAGGTCGGTCACGTCGTCCCACTCTCCTGAAAGGGTGCCGATCTCCTGCTCCACAAAGGGGACAGTGCGCTCATAGTAGGGCTCCATGATGGCCTTGAGCCCGGGGTCGTTCTCGTACTCGGTAAGAGACAGGTTCTCGCTCTGCCCCACGGTGAAGGAGCCGTCGGCCTTGACGGTGAGCACCGTCTTGGTGAGGGTGGAGGTGCCCCCGTTGACCACGGTGACCTCCCGGCCCTCGGCGTTGGGGTGGGTGGAGACCCCCGCCACATGGTTGTGGCCGGCCACCACCAGGTCGATGCCGGTGGTGTTTTCCACCAGGTGGTAGACCTGGTTTTCAGCGGAGAAGTCGCCGGTGACCTCACCAAAGGTCTCCTCCCCGGCGCCGTAGGCCCCGTCTCCCTCGCCCGAGTGGGCCAGGACGATGACGAAGTCGCACTTCTCCTCCTCCTTGAGCACCTTCTTCCAGTAGTTGTTCCACTCAAAGGCATAGGTACGCTGGGTGTTGTCGGCGTGGACAAAGTCGGCCCCCTCATAGTGGCTGGAGGGATCCCAGTTGGGCACGTTCACATTCTCAAAGCCCAGGATGCCCACCTTGAACTCCCTGTCCCCCACCGCATAGGTCCGGGTGGTGTAGGGCTTGAGCTGGCTCTGCTGACTCTCCACATTGATGTAGTTGGCCACCAGCAGCTCCACAGGGGTGCCGGGATAGGTGTCGGTGGCGTCGGCCAGAATGTCCATGTAGCGCTGCTGGACGTCCATGGAGAAGTTGAACTCATGGTTGCCCAGGGTGGCGGCGTCATAGCCGCAGTAGCGCAGGCAGATGGCCATGGGGTTGTCCGCCCCCTGCTCCATGGTGATGTTGTAGGAGATGATGGGGGTGCCCTGAATAATGTCGCCGTTGTCCAAAAGAAGGGTGTGGTCCACGCTCTTCTTCTCCTGGGCCATGGCGGTGGGGATCTTCAGCAGGCTGTTGGTCACCTCTTTGCCCGTGATGGGGTTGACGTCATAGCACTTGCCGTGCATGTCGGTGGTGGAGTAGATGCCGATGGTGATGTCCTCGTCCCTGGCGGCCCAGGCCCCTGTGGAGAGACCCAGCACCAGAGCGGCGGACAGAGCCCCGGCCAGGATACGCTGGAAGGATCTCATGCTTCTCGCCCCTTTTTCCAAAATGTATAGTGGTAGATTTCATATCTGTCTGCTTACATTATAAAGGAAACGGGGGGAAATAGCAACAGAAAACGCTGTCGATGTGAGGGGAGTTTTGGTGGGAATTTGTGGGAGGGAAGAGAGAAAACAAAAAACCCTCCGGCATTCGGAGGGAGAGATAGTGTGAAAGGGGACCGTCAGGGTCCCCTTTCACCCATTTCAATGAAGCGTTTGAACTCGTGGAACGAGTTCAAACTGCGGCCCCAAACTGTCACGACAGTTTGGGGCCGGGCAGAGCTTATCTCTGCCCGGCCCCGGGTGTGGGATTGGATCCTCTTAGAGCTTGCACAGCTCGGCGGCCGTCTTAGCGGCCAGCCGGGCGTTGTTGAACACCAGCTCGATGTTGGAGTGGAGGCTGTCCCCGCCGGTGAGCTGCTGGATGCGGTCCAGCAGGAAGGGGGTGATCTCCTTGCCGTGGATGCCCTTGGCGTTGGCCTCGCCCACGGCGTCGTTGATGGCCTTGTTGATGACCTCGGGGTCCATGGAGAACTCCTCGGGGATGGGGTTGGTCACCAGCATGCCGCCGTGGAAGCCCAGCTCCTGTTGAACGGAGAAGATCCGGGCAAGCTCGGCGGGGGAGTCCACCCGGTAGTCCACCTTGAAGCCGGAGCGGCGGGTGTAGAAGGCGGGCAGCTCCTCGGTGCCGTAGCCCATGACGGGCACGCCGTGGGTCTCCAGATACTCCAGGGTCAGCCCCAGATCCAGAATGGACTTGGCCCCGGCGCAGACCACCATCACGGGGGTGTGGGCCAGCTCCTCCAGGTCGGCAGAGATGTCCATGGTGGTCTCGGCCCCCCGGTGGACGCCGCCGATGCCGCCGGTGGCGAAGATCTTGATGCCCGCCATGTGGGCGATGATCATGGTGGTGGTGACGGTGGTGGCGCCGTCCTCCCCCCGGGCCACCAGGGTGGCCAGATCCCGGCGGCTGGCCTTGGTCACGCTGAGACCCTTCTTGCCCAGATGCTCAATGTCCTCCTTGGAGCAGCCCGCCTTCAGCCGGCCGCCGATGACGGCGATGGTGGCGGGGACGGCCCCGTTTTCCCGGATGATGCTCTCCACCTGCAGGGCGGTCTCCACATTCTGGGGATAGGGCATGCCGTGGGAGATGATGGTGGACTCCAGAGCCACCACCGGCTTGCCCTGGGCAACGGCGGCAGCCACCTCGGGGGACACGTCCAGGTACTTGTTGAGCTGCATAGTAATTACCTCCTGTTATAAATATGGGATATTATAATTTATTGTATTTGGAAATGCGCCGGGTTCAGGTGGAGGGGCAGGGGTCGGCGGGGCGAGGGCGCCCCGCCCTACGAAAGAGTGGGTTGGTTTTACCCAGGCGGTGGGGATTGCAACGTTGTGTGTTCCAATGTCCAGATATTCAGCAGCAGCGGCGCAAATGGGAAAACGGGTCGTTCAGACGCTGGCCGCCGGAAACAAAAGGGACGGCATAACAAATTTTCACCCGAGGTATGACATAGCGGGGTTGGGATTTTTACGGTTGTACCGTAGGGTCTTATGATTTCCACTGGTCTGGCCCTTAAAGTTCGGAGTCCAGAACCGCTTTCTAAGCGGTTCTGGGCCCGGCTGGCAAGCCAGAAATAGGTTTATCAAAAAGAGATTGCAAAATTAGAGAGATCGGGCGGCCCATTCTTTACATCCCCGCACGCTGCCGGACGGCACGGGGGCTCATGAGGGGGTTGATGGTCTCCTCCCCCTCCACGGCGATGGCGGCGGCGCCCTGGGCCAGTCGGGCGGTGTGCTCCAAATCGTTGCCCTCCAGATAGGCCCAGGCCAGGCCGGCCATGAAAGCGTCCCCCGCCCCGGTGGCGTTGACCATGTGGGCCGGCAGGCAGGGCTGATACACCGCCCCGCTGTGGTCGGCGGCGTAGACCCCCTCGCTGCCCAGGGAGATGAACACCCGCCTTAGGCCGGTGTCCAGCAGGACCTGGGCGGCCTTTTCCAGGCTGGGCCGGTCGATGATGTGGACGCCGCTGAGCAGGGCGGCCTCCATCCGGTTGGGCTTCAGGGTGTGGATGCGCCCCAGCACCGGAGCCAGCTTCACCGCCTTGGCGGTGGAGACGGGATCTGCAAAGATGGGAGCCTTTACATTTTCGCACAGCCAATGGATAGAGGCCTCGGGGATGTTGGTGTCCAGCACCACCACCTGGGCGTTGTCCAGCAGGGAGCGGCGGGACTGGAGGTAGGCTGGGGTAATGTGCTCGCAGATGTCCATATCGCTGACGGCCAGGGCCATGTCCCCGTCGGGGCCGGAGAGGAACAGGTAGGTGGAGGTGGCCCCGCCGGCCACCGTCCGTGCCTGGGAGATGTCGATGCCCAGCTCGGCGCAGCTTGCGGCGATGCGCTGGGCGTAGAGGTCATCCCCCAGAGCGGTGAGCAGCCGCACATCGCAGTCCAGCAGGGCCATGTTGTGGGCGATATTCCGGCCCACGCCCCCCAGGGACATGCGGACCTTGCCCGGGTTGGAGTCCCCCGCCACCAGGGGCTGATCGGACCGGCCCCCAATGTCCATGTTGACTCCGCCCACCACCACGGCGTAGCTGGGGCTGCGCAGCACATAGCCCTTGCCCGCCAGATAGCCCTTCTTGGTCAGGTTGGAGATGTGCACGGCCACCGAGGCTTTGCTGCAGCCTGTCTTTTCCGCCAGCTCCTGGTGGGTGATCATGGGGTTTTGGGCGATATAGTTCAGGATCTCTCGCTCCCGCTGGGTCATAGACACCACCTCTTAAGGAAAATAAAGAGCCTTAATATAACTTAAGTATAGCCAAGCCACACCCCCTTGTCAAGGGAAAAAGGGCGGGCCCTGTCCGGAGACAGGACCCGCCCTTTTTGGTGGGATCAAAAACCGCCGTTTGCGGGGTCGGTGAGCATTTGCTGGAACAGATCGTCCATCCGGTGGGCCACCTTGAAGAAGGCCTCCACCTCCCGCTGGGAGCAGCTCTTCAGGGCGTGGAGCACCCGGGAGGTGTGGTCCACGGAGTAGGCCCGTGTCTGGACGGCCAGAGCCTCTCCCTCCTCGGTGGTGTTGAGGTGGACCAGCTTTGCGTTGTCGGGGTGCTTTGTCCGGCTGAGCAGCCCCATCCGGTCCAGCTTGCCCACAAACTGGGAGGCAGCGCCGGGGGTGATGCTCATGAGCCGGGCCACCTCGGTGACGGTGATGCCCGGGTTATCGGACACCAGGGTGAGAACATGGACCTCGGTGGTGCTGACGCCGGTGCCCTCCAGGTAGGGGCGGGGCAGACGCAGACAGCGCATGTAATGAGATGCAAACTGATATAGAGCCCTGTACTTGGCGTTGGTCTCCTGATAACTGTCTTCCTGACTGAATGTCCACTTGTCGTCCATTATAGACCCCTCCTCTATTTATTTAGCTGCTATATCAATGTAGCCACTAATACTTTATCATATAACAATTGGGTTTGGCAAGAGCAATTCCTTCGATTTCGATAAAAATTTTCCTCAAAGGTCAAAAACAACCCCTCGCCACCGCTCAAGTTACCCTCTATGCTGCCCGGTTCGGGTGAGGAGACTTGCAGGACTCTGTGAAAAATCTGTCGTTTTTGACCGGGGCAGCCTTATGGGCCGCCCCGTTTTTTTGCCCCCGGGCCCGCCCAAGGCCCCTCGCTTTTATTAGCCGGTATGTAACCCCTGGCAAAATGACAGGGGATGTATTCTCTTGCAAAAATGAAAGAAATGTGTACACAACCAGCAGCCCCTTGACAGAAAAATATGGAAGTAGGCTATATTTTTGCTACAAAATGTTGATAAAATTCGGGAAATGTTACAAAAGTGTTGCGTACCAAACCTGGGCGAAAGGGCCGAAAATACGCCTGGCATTTCGGGAGGTATTGGTAAAACTGCACAAGTTGAAGCCAAAAAGGCCCAATCTTGCAAGAAAACCGGTCATTTGCAAGAAAATCTTTGCTTGACATGCAAGGGGGAAAGCAGTATCCTTTTAGAAAGTTTTTCTTACAGGTGTGGCCCTTTCGCCCCTGAATGTGCGGAGTGGAAAAAGCCGCCTGGAAAGAAGAACATCCCACCTGGGCGGCACCCTGTGAGAGGGGAAAGCCCAAACAGCGGCGGGCAGCGTCCCCCGCACCATGAGGATCCGATCGCCCCTCTGCCCGCCCGGCGGGGAGGCTTTGGATAAAGAGAGACGTCGCATCACTATTTTTAAGGAGGAGTAAGCATGAAATTCAAGAGACTGCTGTCCCTGGGCTTGGCGCTGAGCCTTAGCCTGTCCCTGGCCGCCTGCGGCGGCGGCGACGACAAGGACCCTGTCGAGGGCGGCGACGCCACCGGCCCCAAGATCTTTGTCGACTGGAACGACCAGGCCCACGAGATGGAGGACTTTATGTACCTGCACTCTGAGGGCGCCGTGGACGGCCGTGTGCTGGGCAACGTCTGGGAGGGTTTGCTGACCCAGGACGCCAACGCCAACATCATCCCTCAGATCGCCACCGAGTGGTCCCACAATGAGGACGCCAGCGAGTGGTACTTCACCCTCCGTGACGACGTGAAGTGGGTGGGCCACGACAAGGAGATCAAGGCCGACCTGACCTCTGAGGACTTCCTCACCGGCATCGAGTGGACCCTGAACTACTGGAAGAATGACGCCAAGCACCTGCAGATGCTCACCGCCACCGTCATTGGCGCTCAGGAGTACTTCGACTACACCAAGGAGGAGCTGGACCAGGAGGCTGGTTACAAGACCCTGGGCACCGACGAGAAGTTCCTGAACACCGTGGGCATCGAGGCTCCCGATCCCACCCACCTGACCTTCAAGCTCATCCAGCCCACCCCCTATTTTGACTCCGTCATCATGGGCGTGTGCGGCTTCCCTCTGAGCCAGGGCCTGGTGGATGAGCTGGGCGTTGAGGGCGTGAAGGGCATGGACAACACCACCATGTGGGTCAATGGTCCCTACATCATCGACGAGTACATCAACAACAACTCCAAGGTCTTTGTGAAGAACCCCCACTACTGGAACCCCGACGTTGTCTCCTTTGACGAGGTCCAGGTGAAGATGGTGCCCGACACCGAGACCGACGACACCATGTTCATGACCGGCGAGATCGACCGCTGCACCCTGTCCGAGTCCAACCTGCGTATGATCTATGACGATCCCAACCACCCCTTCCACGACAACCTGGTGGAGGTCCGTGACTCTCCCTTCGCCTACCAGATCCACCTCAACTACAACAAGTGGAAGGCTGACGGCACCCCCGACGAGGACTGGAACAAGGCCGTCAACAACGAGAACTTCCGTCTGGCTATCCGCTACGGCGTGAACCTGGAGGCCTATTGGGCCCGGTTCAACTTCATCAACCCCGAGTCCAACGCTCTGGAGACCTTCACCGCCGCTGAGGTGGCCAAGTTCTCCGACGGCAAGGACTACGCCGACCGGGTCAAGGAGATCCTGAACGTCCCCGCCGAGGGCCGTTACGATGCCGCCAAGGGCGCCGAGTACGTAAAGCTGGCCAAGGAGGAGCTCACCGCCGCCGGCGTCAACTTCCCCATTGAGCTGCGCTACTACATCAAGGCCGGCGATGCCGTTGCTCAGGACAACGCCACCGTGCTGCAGCAGGCCTTTGAGGAGTGCTTCGGCAAGGACATGATCAACTTTGTCATCGACACCTACGTTGCCTCCTTTGCCAAGGAGATCCAGGTCAGCCACCTGCACTCCATCAACACCTCCGGCTGGGGCGCCGACTACCGTGATCCCGAGAACTTCCTGACTCAGATCATCACCGGCACCGACAGCGCCTACTACGCCGCCCGGATGGACTACGAGAACGAGGCTCTGCCCGAGGCCAAGGCCCAGTGGGATGAGTTCACCAGCATGGTCATCGAGGCCAACAAGATCACCGGCGACCTGGATGCCCGTTACGAGGCCCAGGCTCAGGCCGAGGCCTTCGCCCTGGAGCACGCCCTCATCGTGCCCCTGCGCTGCCCGTTCACCGCTTGGGCTATGACCCGTGAGAACTGCTTCACTCACCCCCGCAACAGCTACAAGTACGTCAACTATGAGCTGAAGGATGAGCCCTACACCACTGCCGAGTACGAGCAGCTGTGGGCCGACTTCAACGCTGGGAAGTAAGACAATTTCACCGGCGAAAGCGATGTAAACCTCGGCGCCCCGGGCAAAGAGATTTGCCCGGGGCGCCCTTTTATCTCCCCGCAGCGTGCATGAGCGCCAGGGGGGCAGAGGGCCGGCATAGATGCCCCAAAGGGACCTTGTTCCGACCGGGAGCTGGTTATTCCGCCCCGGAGTGTACGTTCGCCCGGCCTGCGGTCAGGCCTGGGAAATAATTTAGCACATTGCAGTGAAAAACAATTGACGCAGGGCAAGGGCTGTGGTATCCTATTAAAATATTATGGTTGCTCCATTTGCATGCAAATGGCCGCCTTTCTCCCGGGAGAAAGGCGAAAGGCCCTCATTACACCGGGGCCGTTGACAAATGAGTACCGCCCGGCGGGTGGCGGGGTCTCCTGTCCGCCACGGGCGTTACCAAAATAAGGATCGAAAACAAATCAGGAATGGAGAGGATCGGAAATGAAGAAGAAGCGTCTTTTGGCTCTGGGGCTGGCTCTGACCATGGCCCTGGCCGCCTGCGGTGGAGACACCGGGGACAAGGACACCCAGGGCGGGAATGATTTCTACGACTGGCAGACCCAGGCCAACGAGAGCACCACCTTCCTCATCAATTATTCGGAGGAGCGCTCCAACACCAAGGTGCTGTGCAACTGCATCAGCCCTCTGGTGGAGTACGACAACCACGGCAACCTGGTGGGTGCCATGGCCGAGAGCTGGGAGCCCAACGAGGACGCCACCCAGTGGACCTTCCACATCCGGGAGGGCATTTATTGGGTGGATGCCGAGGGCAATAAGAAGGACGAGTGCACCGCCTACGACTGGCTGACTGCCATCGAGTGGGAGCTCAACTTCCACAAGAATGCCTCTAAGAACACCACCATGCTCTTCGCCACCATCACCGGCAGCGAGGACTACTACGCCCAGGTGAAGGAGATGGACGAGGCCGCCGCCAAGGCCATCAAGTACACCGATGAGGTGTTCACCAACACCGTGGGTGCCTCCGCCCCCGATAAGTACACCCTGGTGCTGGACATGAAGCAGCCCGTGCCCTACTTCCCCACCATCTGCACCGGCGCCTGCCTGTTCCCCCTGGCCCAGGGCCAAGTGGATGAGCTGGGCGTGGACGGCACCTTCGCCCAGCAGCCCGCCGATATGTGGTACAACGGTCCCTACCGTATCACCGACTATGTCAACAACAACTCCAAGACCCTGACCCGGAACGAGGAGTACTGGGACAAGGAGGGGGAGATCTTTGACCACGTCTACATCTCCATGGTCCAGGACGCCATTGCCGACGACCAGATGTTCCTGAACGGCGAGCTGGACCGCTGCGAGCTCAGCGAGGCCAACCTGCGCACCATCTGGGACGACCCCAACAACGAGTGGCGTGACTATCTGGTCCAGCCCCGTACCGTCACCTCCAACCGCTGCATCATGTTCAACTATGGCAAGAAGCTGGAGGACGGCTCCTGGGATGTGAACTGGAACACCGCCGTGGGCAACGAGAACTTCCGTCAGGCCATCTACCACGGCCTGGACATTCTGGGCTACTGCTCCTACTATAATTATGTGGATCCCAAGTCCACCATCGTGAACACCTTCACCTGCAACAACGTCTCCGTGTTCTCCAACGGCCAGGACTACGCCGACCGGGTGGAGGAGCTGCTGGGCAACCCCGGCTACCGCTACGAGAAGCCCGAGAACCTGACCAAGGCCGCCGACTATGCCGCCAAGGCCAAGGAGGAGCTGAGCGCCCAGGGCGTCACCTTCCCCGTCACCGCCTGGTACTGGGTGAAGTCGGGCGACCAGGCCGCTCTGGACCTGGCCCTCATCATGCAGGATGCCTTTGAGAGCGTCGCCGACGACTTCATCAAGGTGGAGATCCACGAGTACGTCTCCAACCTGACCCAGGAGGTCATCAACAACAACTTCAGCGGCATCTCCATTGCCGGCTGGGCCGCCGACTACGGCGATCCCGAGAACTACAACACCCAGCTCATTCGGGGCGACCAGTCCGCCTTCTTCGCCAACCGGTTCATGAAGGTCAACGACATGCCCGACTCTGAGGCCAAGACCGTCCTGGACGAGTTCACCGCCATGGTCAAGGCCGCAAACCTCATCACCGATGACATGGATAAGCGGTACGAGGCTCAGGCCCAGGCCGAGGCCTACTACTTCCAGCACGCCCTCATGGTGCCCCTGTCCAGCTCCGGCACCTTCCAGCTCACCCGGCACAACGCCTTTACCGTGAGCTTTGCCGGCTACGGCTGCATGATGGATGTCTATAAGAACATGGGCGTCACCGCCGAGAAGGCCTATACCACCACCGAGTACGACCAGTTTGCCGCCGACTACGCCGCCGGCAAGATCTGATCCTTCACTGTTTGGCTATGTCCCAAGGGGGCACGCCCCCTTGGGCATAGCCTTCTCTCCATCCGGCCACCCGGGTTTCGGGTGGGGAGAAGGCTATGGAGGGCAAGCAGCCGTAGCCAACTCAGCAAGGTTTTGGTAAAAATGTAACAAAATGTAGCAAGGTTTTTGCACAACATAGCCAAGCGTACCAAGAGGAACAAGCTTTGTTTTTACAACATAGCCAAATGTATTTCTGTGATGGACGAAGGCCTTGTTTTTTCGGGGAAAAGGTTGTATAATCGTAAAATATACAAATGGCAGGGAGGGTGTATGCGCTGGGAGATCTCCGTTCGCTGACCCCCTGAGATCCCCTGGACTCCCTGGCTTGATAAGTTACCCCGGTATCGCTGCCGGGAACCTGAACCGGCAGGGGCCGCAAGGCCGTCCGAGAAACTAAGAGAGAGGTTTGATGGAGCGTTATGTTTAAGTATACTGTTAAACGGTTGGCCCAGTCTCTGATCACTGTCCTGGCCGTCGTCACCATCGTATTCCTGCTCATGCGTATGCTCCCCAGTGATTACTACTTCACCGAGGATCAGGTGATCAAGCTCACCGAGGAGCAGAAGAACGCCCAGCTGGAGGCCGCCGGCCTGCTGGATCCTGTGCCCGTCCAGCTCGTGCGTTACTATAAGGGCCTGGTCAAGCTGGACTTTGGCACCTCCCGCCGGATCCAGTCCGGCATGCCCGTGATGAAGATCATGGCCAGCAAGTTCACCGTCTCCATGCGGCTGGGTCTCACCGCCGTGGGCATCTCCCTGGTGCTGGGCGTCACCCTGGGTGTTCTCCAGGCCCGGCACAAGGACGGACTGCTGGACGGCGTAGGCACGGTGTATACCGTCTTTGTCAACGCCGTTCCCGCCTTGGTGAGCTACTCGCTGATTTTGTTCTTCGGCTCCCGGGCGCTGGGCCTGCCCAGTATGTATAACACCCGGAACCCGGGCCAGAGCTCCATCCTGCCCATCGCCTGTCTCTGTCTCGCCTCCATTGCCCACTACGCTCTGTGGATCCGGCGGTACATGGTGGATGAGCTGAACAAGGACTACATCAAGCTGGCCCGGATCAAGGGCCTGAGCAACCGGGAGATCATGGTCCGCCACGTGCTGAAGAACGCCATGGTCCCCATGGTCCAGTACATCCCCGCCTCCCTGCTGATGACGGTGGGCGGCTCCCTGCTGGTGGAGCGGTTCTTCTCGGTGCCCGGCATGGGCCCCCTGATGACCGACGCCATCAACCGCTATGACACCAACGTGGTCCAGGCCTGCGTCTTTGTCTACGCATCCCTGGGTATCATGGGCGTGTTCCTGGGCGACGTGCTGATGAGCATCATCGATCCCCGGATCAGGCTTACCGGAAAGGAGGAGGTCCGCTAATGAGCAACCCGGATATGAACCTCCAGGAGGAGAAGAACCTGGACGAGCTGTTCCACTTTGTCGACTATTCCGCCGAGAATGCCGAGCGCAGCGGATATTCCAACTACTCCTACTGGCGCAGCGTGTTTCAGAACTTTCTGAAGAAGAAGTCCGCCGTGGTTATGACCTTTGTGTTCCTGGCCGTGGTCATTTTCTCCTTCATCGCCCTGCACATCGGCAAGTACCAGTACACCGAGCTGAAGGTGGACAACAGCCTGGCCTTTATCGGCTCCTTTGACAGCGAGTTCTGGTTCGGCACCGACAACCTGGGCCGTGACTTCTGGTGCCAGGTGTGGTACGCCGCCCAGACCTCCATCCGCCTGGCCCTCATCGTGGCCCTGGGCGAGTGCATCATCGGCGTAGTCATTGGCTGCCTGTGGGGCTATGTCCGCTGGCTGGACCGTCCCCTCACCGAGCTCTATAACATCATCAACAACGTGCCCACCGTCATTTACATGACCCTGGTGGCCCTCATTGTGGGCCAGTCCTTCACCACCATGGCGGTGGCCATGATCGCCACCGGCTGGCTCATCATGGCCCGGAACGTGCGTAACCTGGTGCTCATGTACCGGGACCGGGAGTACAACCTGGCCTCCCGCTGCCTGGGCACCCCCGTGTGGCGGGTGCTGACCAAGAACATCTTCCCCTATCTGGTCAGCGTGGTCATTCTCCGTCTGGCCCTCTCCATCCCCGCCACCATCGGCATGGAGTCCACCCTGAGCTATCTGGGCCTGGGCCTGCCTTTGGACCAGCCCTCTCTGGGCATCCTGCTCCGCAACGCCCGGAACTACTTCGTCAACTATCCCCATCTGTTGATCTGGCCCGCCCTCATCGTGTCGCTCATCACCATCACCTTCTATCTGGTGGGCAACGCCTTCTCCGATGCGGCCGATCCCCGTAACCACGTGTAAGGAGGTGTGAACATTGGCTGTTGATATGACAAAGGAGCCCATCCTGTCCGCCCGTGACGTGGAGATCATGTTCACTCTCCGTGGCCAGACCCTGCGGGCCATCCGGAACTGCTCCCTGGACCTGTACGAGGGGGAGACCCTGGCCATCGTGGGCGAGTCCGGCTCGGGCAAGAGCGTGTTCACCAAGTCCTTCCTGGGCATGCTGGACGCCAACGGCAAGATCACCGGCGGCACCATCCAGTATGACGGCATGGACCTGGCCCAGTTCAAGACAGAGAAGGACTGGCTGAGCATCCGGGGCAAGAAGATCTCCATGGTCATGCAGGACCCCATGACCTCTTTGAACCCCCTGAAGAAGATCGGCCGGCAAATCCAGGAGTCCATCGAGCTCAACCAGGGCATCAAGGGTGCCGAGGCCAAGAAAAAGGCCATCGAGATGATGGTCAAGGTCGGCATCACCGACCCCGAGCGCCGCTTTGAGCAGTACCCCCATGAGTTCTCCGGCGGTATGCGCCAGCGTGTGGTCATTGCCATCGCCGTGGCCTGTAACCCCCAGATCCTCATCTGTGACGAGCCCACCACCGCCCTGGACGTGACCATTCAGGCTCAGATCCTGAACCTGATCCGGGACCTCCAGGAGGAGCTGCACATGACCGTTATCTACATCACCCACGATCTGGGTGTTGTGGCCAACGTGGCCGACCGGGTGGCCGTCATGTACGCCGGTCAGATCGTGGAGACCGGCCTGATCAACGAAATCTTCTATGATCCCTGGCACCCCTACACCTGGGCCCTGCTGTCCTCCCTGCCCCAGCTGGGAGTGAAGGGTCAGGAGCTGCCCGCCATCGACGGCACCCCCCCCAACCTGTTCTATGAGGTGAAGGGCGATGCCTTTGCACCCCGGAACCCCCACGCCCTGGCCATCGACTTCGAGGAGGAGCCCCCCTTCTTTGACGTGAGCCCCACCCATCGGGCCAAGACCTGGTATCTGGACCCCCGGGCCCCCAAGATCGAGCAGCCCCACACCATCCAGAAGCTGCGCCAGAGCATGAATGTGGGAGAGGAGGGCCAGACCAATGGCTGAGAGAGAGAAGCTCATTGAGGTCAAGGACCTCCAAATCACCTTCGGCAGCGGCCGGAAGAAGTTTGTGGCCGTGGACCATGTCAACTTTGACATCTACAAGGGCGAGACCTTCGCCCTGGTGGGTGAGTCGGGCTCGGGCAAGACCACCATTGGCCGTGCCATCGTCCGTATCAACCCCATCTCCGCCGGCGAGATCCTCTTCAAGGGTCAGCGCATCACCGGCAAGATCTCCCACGCCCTGGACAAGGAGGTCATCCGCAAGATGCAGATGATCTTCCAGGACCCCATGGCCTCCCTGAACGAGCGGGCCAAGGTGGACTACATCGTCTCCGAGGGCCTTATCAACCACCACCTCTACGAGAACGAGGAGGACCGGAAGCGGAAGGTGGAGGACGCCCTTCGTGAGGTGGGCCTGCTGCCCGAGTTCGCCAGCCGCTTCCCCCACGAGTTCTCCGGCGGTCAGCGCCAGCGCATCGGCATCGCCCGGGCCCTCATCATGGAGCCCGAGTTCGTGGTGGCCGACGAGCCCATCTCCGCCCTGGACGTGTCCATCCGGGCCCAGGTGCTCAACCTGCTCAACCGCCTGAAGGCCAGCCGTGGCCTGACCTATCTGTTCATCGCCCACGACTTGAGCGTGGTCCGCTTCATCTCCGACCGCATCGCCGTTATCCACAAGGGCGAGATCGTGGAGCTGGCCGAGACCGAGGAGCTGTTCCGCCACCCCCTGCACCCCTATACCAAGGCACTGCTCTCGGCGGCCCCCATCCCCGATCCCGAGCTGGAGAAGAAGAAAAAGCTGCTCATTTACGACCCCAGTATTCACGACTACTCTGTGGATAAGCCCCAGTGGGTGGAGATCCTGCCTGGTCACTTTGTCCATGGCAATGAGCGGGAGCTGGACGGCTACCGCAAGGAGATTGAGAGCAACTAAAGGTCATTTTCGACACCACAGGAGGCTGACCCGGCTGGGTCAGCCTCTTGTTTTTTGGAGAAAATGGAGTATAATAGCCACAGAGAGCCCCGCAAAGCGTGCCTCTGCGGTTGCCGCCGCCCCCGGACTCACGCCCGGCTGTGGCATTGACGGCTCTGTAAAAACCTCCTTCTGACAACAGGCGTTTTTTCGCCTAAAGTTGTACGTTTGCATACACATAGCCCGCAGATCTGGGCCACGGCCCGAAGGGAGAACCATCGTGAAGCATATTCTAAGCCTTTACAAGCCCTACCTCATCCGCCCCACTCTCTACCGCACGCTGAACAAATTTGCCGTGGCCCTGACCCTGGCCATGCTGTGGGACCGGTTTCTCAACCACGGCCGGCTGGAGCTGGTCCGGGACGCCTTTTTTGTGGCGGGAGTGGCCCTGCTGGTCATGGCCTGGTTTTCCTACCTGGCCCTGGATGGGCTGACCATCAGCCGGCTGTTCCGGGCAGGCAAGGAGAAAAGGGAGGAGAAGCGCACCCCCATCCGCCGCAGCGCCGACATCATCGACTTTGCCGACGAGCACATCCCCCGGCTGGACGAGCTGGAGGAGGAAGAAAAGCGGTTTGTCTATTTCTTTTCCAGCCTGTTCGCCGCCCTCTGCTTCCTGATCCCCTCTTTGATTAAAATTATTATGTAAACCAAAAAAGCTGCCCCGACCGGTTTGGTCGGGGCAGCTTTTCTGTTTCAGAGGGGGGGCGGTCACCCCGGGCCGGGGACAGCGCCCAGGTGCCCTGCTGCGGGCGGCTGCTCCCCTTACACCTCGGGGTAGCGAATGGCGGCCAGCCGCTGAAGAAGGGTGGCGCACTCTCCCCGGGTGATGGTGTGGAAGGGGTCAAAGGTGCCGTCGGGGTAGCCGTCCATCAGGCCCATCCGGCGGATGGCCTCCACACTCTCGGTGGCCCAGGGGCTGATGGTGTGGGCATCCAGATAGCCCAAAAAGCCGTCGTAGGGGGGCGGGTCCCGGTCCAGGTAGCGGTCGATAAGGGCGGCCATCTCCTGGCGGGTGATGGGCTCGTAGGCGTCAAAGGCGCCGTCCTCCCGGCCCTGGATCAGGCCCCGGGCCTTGGCCCAGCCCGCATAGGGGGCGTAGGGGCTGTCGGCGGAGATGTCGGGGAAGGGGGAGCCGGGATAGAGGGAGGGGTTGACTCCCTCCAGCTTGCCCAGTGCGGTGAGGAACACCCCCCGGGTCATGGGCTCGTCCGGGGAGAAATAGCCGGGCTCGGTGCCCATGAGCAGGCCCCGGCTGTATGTCCAAGTGATCCCCTCGGCGGCCCAGTGGTCGCCGATGTCCCCAAAGGGGACGGAGCCGGGGAGCACCACCGGCAGGGGAGCGGTGCCCCGGTGCCAAACCTCGTCGGGGAGGGCCAGGGCGGGACAGGCCGCCAACAGGGCCAGGGCAAGGGCTGCGGCGGTGGCGCAGAGACGGTTTTTCACGGCGGCGGCCTCCTTTCATGAAAGTCTGATAATGGAATTATAGGCGATTTGAGGGAAAAATGCAAGGGAAACAGGGGGGATTTCAGGAATAGTTGCGCCAGGGGGTAGAGATTATTCCGCCTGTGCTTGGGCCGGGCAAAAATACCCCTTCCCCGGCGGCATTTCCATCACGTGGCCGGACGGAGCCCAGTGCTTTTTCATTGCAAGATTCTGATCACAGGCTCTATCTCCGTAGGGGCGGCCTGTGGCCGCCCGATCTTTTTGCAATGTGCATCTGTCCCCGCACAGATCGGGCGGCCGCAGGCCGCCCCTACAAGAGGCAGCGAACAGGTTGGGTGGGGACGGCTGCTATGTGTGCCCGGGAAAAGGGGCATCTTTGCCTGGCATAGAGTAGATGGGCCGGAGGCAAAAAAGGACCCGGAGCTAAGCTCCGGGCCCTTTTGCTGCTACAATGGGATAGGTGCTGGAATTTTAGTCGGCCAGAGGCATAGGGGCGGCGGCCACACGGACCAGGACCTGGGCCCACTCGGCACGGGTGATGGTCTTGTCCCACATCATCTCGCCGTCCTGGTTGCCCTGGAACAGCTCGACACCCTCGCTGCCCACGGCCTTCAGGTACAGGTCCATGATCTCCTTGACCTCGCTGCGGGGAGCGTCGTGGTTCTCGAAGGCCTTCTCGTCGGTGTAAATGCCGAACTCCTTGGCCCAGTTCATGGCGGCGGTCCACCACTCGCCGGTCTCCTCGGTCTCCTCCTCAGCGGTGCCGGCGATGTTGAACAGGGTCTGATAGATCTCGGCGGCGGTGAGGGTGGCCTCGGGGGCGAAGGTGGTCTCGCTGGTGCCCTTCATCATCTCGGCGTTGACCACCTCAGTGATGGGAGCCACATACCAGGCATCGGCAATGATGTCGGTGAACTTGCCCATGGGGTTGATGATGGTGATCCGGCCGGCAGGCTCGCCGTAGGCAGCAGCGGTGATCACGTTGTTCTGGGTCTCCCGGGTGTAGTTGACCAGAGCATCCTCCAGGGCCACGCCGGTCTTGTAGATGCTCTTGCCGATGAACACGCCATAGGTGTCGCCGCCGGCGGCGGTGAAGTCATTGGTGGCCAGAACGTAGGTCTTCTCCAGGTCGATGGGCTCCTCGCCGATCTTCACGTCCTTGATCCGGCTGCCGGGGGCGGCGGGGGCAAAGTAGGTGGAGTCGGTGTACTGCTCACCGTTGACATACTCCACACGGGTGTCGATGGTGAAGCTCATGCCGGCAACCTGGGGGAAGGCGCCGATGGCGGTGGGGGTGGAGCAGGTGGCGGCCTCCAGAGCCTCCACCAGCTCGGCGCCGGTGAGCTCGATGGTGGCGACCTCGTTGCCGAAGGGGAACACGGTCTTCATGGTGTTCATGGTGATGTCGCCGGCCTCGATGGTGGCACGGATGCCGCCGCCGTTGGTCAGGGCCACATCCACCTTGTCCTCACCCAGAGCCTGCTTGGCGCTCCAGAGGATGGCGTCGGCGGCGTAGTCGCCCAGGTTGGTCTCCTCGGTGCGGTTGCCGGGGGCACGCTCGCCGTTGAGCAGCACCTCGGTGGTGGCAAAGACCTTCTCCAGCTCGGCCTTGACCTCCTCGTCCCGGGCGTTGACCACAGCGGCCACGTCCTCGTCGATGGCGGTCCACTCGGCGGCGGAGACCAGCTGAGCGGTGGTGGTCTTACCGTCGGTGATGACCACGCCCACGTTGTTCAGGTACTCGCCGGTGGAGACCAGCAGGGCGCCGTTGACGTCCTTGCCGCCGGGGATCTCGGTGTGGGAGTGACCGTCGATGATGAGGTCGATGCCCTTGATGTTGGCGAAGATGTCCTCGGAGCGGTTGGGCTCAGACTCGGGGTCGGTGCCCAGGTGGCCGACGGCGATGATGTAGTCGCACTTCTCCTTCTGGAGGGCCTTGACCTGAGCCTCGGCGCACTTGACCAGCTCCTCGCCCTGATGGAAGGTGAGGCCCTTCACGTTGTCGGGGTGGGCCTTGGTCATGGTCTCGGGGGTATCCAGACCGAACACGCCCACCTTGCCAATCTTGGTGTCGAAGGTGGTGCGGTCACCGAACAGGGGCTTGTTGTCCTCGGTCTTGACAATGTTGGCAGCCAGGATGGGGAACTCGGCCAGCTCCAGGTTGGCCATGAGGGCCTCCATCTTGTAGTCAAACTCATGGTTGCCGGGGGCGGCCACGTCGTAGCCGGCGGCGTTCATGAACTTGACAGCGCTGGCGCCCTTGTCCAGGCTCACCAGAGTGGTGCCCTGGGAGAAGTCACCGGCGGAGACCAGCAGCACGCTGGCACCGGCGGCCTCAAAGGCCTTCTTCAGAGCGGCCACACCGGCAGTGCCGATGGTCTCGCCCTCCACAGCCACATCATGGCCGTGGGTGTCGTTGGTGTGGATGATGACCAGCTTGCCCTCCACATCGGTGGGGACGGTGTAGGCCACCACTTCGGGCTCTATAGTGTTGGCTTCCTCGGCCATGGCGGGGGCCGCCAGGGAGAAGACCATCACCAGAGAGAGCACCAGGGACAGGAACTTCTTGCTCTTCATGGGGAATCACCTTACCTTTACAGATTTTTTGGAACAGTGGTGCTTCTTTTGACGAACATAATTGTAACAAAAGGGTGACAAAAATACAAGTGGGCAGGGGAGAAAAATGAAGGGAAATTGGCACAATTTCCACTTCTGGCCCCCGACCCGTCGGTTTTGGTTGCAAAGGCGGGGCCGAACCGCTATAATAAAAAAAGCGATTTGTCCCAAAGTGCCCCTTTGAGGTGATAACAAAATGTATTTTTTGATCTCTATAATTCTTATCGTAATTGACCAGCTGGTGAAAGCCTGGGTCCGGGGGAACATCCCCCTGGGGGGAGCCATCCCCTTTCTGCCCGGGATCATGGAGCTTGCCTATGTGCAGAACACGGGCATGGCCTTCTCCATGCTCTCCCGGCACACCTGGCTGCTGGCCCTGCTGAGCCTGGGGGTCTCCCTGGCCATCGGCTGGGCCATTTGGCGGGATAAGCTGCCCCACCCTTTGGGCCGGCTGAGCCTGGCCCTTATCCTGGCTGGGGGTGTGGGCAACCTCATTGACCGGGTGGTGCTGGGCTACGTCACCGATATGTTCGCCACCACCTTTATGGATTTTGCCGTTTTTAACGTGGCCGACATCTGCGTCTGTGTGGGGGGCGCCCTGCTGGTGCTCTATGTGCTGCGGTTCATGGAAGAGCCCGGGGACGGGGAGGGGAAGGCATGAGGACCCTCTCTGTCGCCGCCGGAGGGGTGGAGCGCATCGACCAGCTGCTGGCCCGGGAGGTTCCCGACCTGAGCCGCTCCGCCCTCCAAAAGCTGCTGGAGGAGGGGGCGGTGACATTGGGCGGGGAGCCGGTGAAGAAAAACCGCAAAACCGCCCCCGGGGAGGTCTATACCCTGACCCTCCCCGAGCCGGAACCCCTGGATGTGGTGGCCCAGAATATCCCCCTCAACGTGGTCTACGAGGACGAGGACGTCATCGTGGTGGACAAGCCGGTGGGGCTGGTGGTCCACCCCGCCCCCGGCCATCCCGACGGCACATTGGTAAACGCACTGTTATATCACTGCGGAAATAGTCTCTCCGGCATCAACGGAGTCCTCCGCCCGGGCATTGTCCACCGCATTGACCGGGACACCTCGGGGCTGGTCATCGTGGCCAAGAACGACACCGCCCACCTGTCCCTGGCCGCCCAGCTGGAGGACCACTCCCTCTACCGGGAGTACCACGCCGTGGCCGTGGGTGGACTGAAGGAGGGCAGGGGCACCATCGACGCCCCCATAGGCCGTCACCCGGTAGACCGAAAGCGGATGGCGGTTGACATAACTCGTGGAAAACGGGCGGTGACCCACTACGAGGTGCTGGAGCGCTACCCCGGCTATACCTATCTGAAGTGTCGGCTGGAGACGGGCCGGACCCACCAGATCCGGGTCCACCTCAGCTCGATGGGCCACCCCCTGCTGGGGGATATGGTCTACGGGGGGAAAAGGCCGGTGGCCGGCCTGGCCGGACAGTGCCTTCACGCCAAGCGACTCACCTTTACACACCCTCGCACCGGGGAGAAAGTGACGGTGGAGTGCCCCCTCCCCGATTGGTTTGAGGGGGTGCTGGACAAGCTCCGGCGGGGGGTGAAGCCATGAGCGCCGCCTTTGCGATGATCTGGGACCTGGCCCGGCAGTGCCCACCGGGGCGGGTGGTGTCCTACGGCCAGCTGGCCCGGCTGGCGGGCAACCCCCGCTGGTCCCGGGTGGCGGGCTACGCCATGCACGGCTGCCCCGCCGACGTGCCCTGGCACCGGGTGGTGAACCGGGAAGGGCGGCTCTGCCCCGGCTCGGAGGAGCGCCAGCGCCAACTGCTGGAGGCGGAAGGGGTGGCCTTTACCGGCGAGGGCTATGTGGATCTGAAGGAATTTTCCTGGCTGGGGATGTGAGGGGGTCAATTTTTGTATTCCCTTGACACCCCCGGGAAAATAGTCTAAAATGTTGGACAGGCCGTAAGGACAAACAAATATGCAGGGGCGCTGGACGCAAGTCCGGCTGAGATGCAGGGGCGTAGTGCCGCCCCCGGTCCCTTGGCAGTGGAAAATTGTTTGGATGTCTTCCGAGGGCGCAAGATTTTTGCGCCCGGCAAGGCAGACGACGAAGGCGGGCTGGCGCCCGCCGAGGAGGATAACGCCGCCGGACACAAAAAGATGGTGTCGGCGGGGGGCATCCAAACGATTTGAGACTGCCTAAACCTGATCCGGGTAATGCCGGCGTAGGGAGCGATTCGAGTGGACAGGCCATGTCTCCTTTTCGTACCGCAATGCGCCAAATCAGGTTTGGGCCTTGCGGTCGTTTATTTTATGGCCCCCTTGGGGGCGGAAAAGGAGAGATCGCTATGTCCAAAAATCAAAAAGCCGTCCGAATGCTGGTGGAGGGTGCCCTGCTGGTGGCAGTGGCCCAGGTGCTGAGCTACATCAAGCTCTGGGAGATGCCCTGGGGGGGCTCCATCTGTGTGGGGATGCTGCCCATCTTCCTCTACGCCGTGCGCTGGGGGACGGGAGCCGGGCTTATGGCCGGCTTTGTCTACGGCACCCTTCAGTTCATGTTTGACGGGGGCTTTGCCCTGGGTTGGCAGTCCATCCTGGGGGACTACCTGCTGGCCTTCACTGTGCTGGGCCTGGCCGGCATTTTCGCCGGCAAAAAGGGCGGCATCTTCTATGGCACCCTGGTGGGCTCTCTGGCCCGGTTTCTGGTCCACTATGTGGTGGGGGCCACCGTCTGGGCCGAGTACATGCCCGAAAATTTCTTCGGTATGACCATGACCAGCCCCTGGTTTTACTCCGCCCTCTACAACGGCTTCTATATGGCCATTGACTGCGTGCTGTGCCTGGCCATCTTTGCCGCACTTTATAAACCCATGAACAAATACCTGACGGGCTCTGACATTCGCTGAGCCCATACAGAGAGGAGAGATCCCCCTTGGGGAAATTTGACGGCGTGCTGCTGTGCACCGACTACGACGACACCTTCTGCACCGCCACCGGGGAGGTGCCCCAGGCCAACCGGGAGGCTGTGGCCTACTTCCGGGCGGAGGGCGGGCTGTTCACCGTGGCCACCGGCCGGGCCCACAACACCTTTGCCCCCTATGCGTCCCTGGCGGGCATCAACGCCCCCGCCGTCCTCTCCAACGGCTCCCAGCTCTACGACTTTGCCGCCGGCGAGATGCTCCTGGACGTCTGCCTGCCCCAGAGCTGCCGGGAGGAGCTGGGGCCTCTGCCCGCCGCCTCCCCCGGGGTGGGCATGGAGGCCTACCATAAGGGGGCTATGTACATCGTGGGCCACAACGCCTGGGTGGACCGGCACATCGCCAAGGTGAAGGTTACCGGCCCGGATACCGCCGTGGAGGATATCCCCCTGCCCTGGGGCAAGGCCATCTTTATGGCCGAGCACCCCGACCTGCTCTCCGTCCAGCAGCACATCCTCTCCCGCTGGGGGGAGAAGTACGAGGCCATTTTCTCCAACCCCCACATGCTGGAGGTCACCGCCAAGGGCTGCAACAAGGGGGGCATGGTGCTGGAGCTGGCCCGCCGGCTGGGCATTGAGAGGAAAAACCTCTACTGTGTGGGGGACAATCAGAACGACCTGCCCATGCTGGCCGTCTCGGCCATCCCCTTCACCCCCGCCAACTGCGCCCCCGAGGTCAAGGCCGCCGGGGCCCAGCTCCTCTGCCACTGCGAAGAGGGGGCCATTGCCGACCTCATCGCCCGGCTGGACAAGCTGTATTGAAAAAATCGCAAAAAGGCCGCCACCCACATCGGGTGGCGGCTGTTTTTTGCGCCATTTGTGGCCTTTCACAGGGGCGGCCTGTGAGTGCTTGGCTATTTCCACCCTGGCAGGTGGGGGCAGCCTGGGGGGCCATTCTTGAGCGGCAAGAATGGCCCCCCAGACCCCCCAAGAACCGC
>CAJUSE010000028.1 GCA_910588975.1 uncultured Oscillospiraceae bacterium
GTCTGCTCAGCCTGGCTCTCACCGGCGTGATGCTGAGCGGCATGATGGTCATGGGCGCCTCCGCTGCCGAGTATACCGATGCCGAGAGCATTGAGCATACCGAGGCCGTGGAGATCATGTCGTCCCTGAACATCATCAACGGCAAGCCCGACGGCTCCTACGATCCCGAGGGCCTGGTCAGCCGTGCTGAGATGGCCAAGATGATCGCTGTTGCTATGAACGGCGGCAAGGAGACCACCTACGGCACCAAGACTACCCCCACCTACACCGACATCAAGGGCCACTGGGCCGAGCAGTACATCGAGTATTGTTCCGACCTGAAGATCATCTCCGGCCGTGGCAACGGCATCTTTGACCCCGAGGGCAAGGTGACCGGCACCGAGGCTGCCAAGATGCTCCTCTCCGCCCTGGGCTATGACGCCACTGCCTACCGGCTGACCGGCGCCGACTGGGACACCAACGTCAACTACGAGGCCACCCAGACTGCCGACCCCAAGCTCTACGAGGAGCTGGACGGCGTTGTCGTGGCCAACCCCGTCACCCGTGACGCTGCCGCCCAGATCATCTGGAACGGCTTGCAGAACGTGACCCGGACCAAGACCCCCGACAAGTCTGTCAACACCGGCGAGGTCACCTACACCTACACCCCCTCCGGCAAGACTCTGCTGAAGGCCCAGTATGATGCCGACATCTTTGTGGGCACCTTCAACGGCAACGACAAGTTCAACAACAATGGCAGCCCCAAGACCGGCGAGATCGTGGTCTCCGGCCGTCTGGACGGCGAGTCCGCCCTCACTGCTTCCGGCGCTGCCAACCCTGTCCGCCATGCCAACTTCCCCGCCGAGTTTGACATTGCCAACATCGGCGAGCAGGTGAAGGTCATCTACAAGGAGGGCAAGGGCGGCCGCTCCAGCACTCCCGACAAGGCCGACAAGATCTATGGCGTGTTCCTGACCGGCGTGGCTCAGACCGTCACCTCCACCGTGGACAAGGTGGCCAACTTCGCCAACAAGGGCGAGCAGACCATCAAGGTGGACGGCACTGTCTATGACCTGGCTAACACCGTTACTGTGTACCGCAACTTCGACAAGACCAACCAGAAGAGCACCTTCAACGTTAGCCAGCTCACTGACGGCACCAGCAAGGTCGCCAGCACCCTGACCCAGGCTCTGCGGACTCCCACTGGCAGCGATGTGGCCAACAACGGCGCCAGCGGCGATTTCATCAAGCTGGTCATGGACGCCAACGACGATGTGGACACCATCTACATCATCGAGTCCAAGATTGCTGTCGTCACCGCCAAGAACTCCACCAAGGTCACCCTGAACAACGGTGTGGGCTCCGTGACCTTCGAGGACAACGACATCTATGAGGATATCGCTGTGGACGATGTGGTCGTGGTCACCACCCTGTACAACAACGCCGCCAACAAGACCGGCGCTGTC
The DNA here is from genome assembly GCA_910588975.1 of uncultured Oscillospiraceae bacterium. Lineage (GTDB taxonomy): Bacteria > Bacillota > Clostridia > Oscillospirales > Oscillospiraceae > Vermiculatibacterium. The sequence continues at coordinate 1,446 of CAJUSE010000028.1, forward strand.
ACCACCATCGAGAAGGCCGAGTCCGTCACCGGCACCCTGGACAGCTACAAGTATAGCTACAACAGCGGCGATGCCGACGACAGCAAGATCAAGGCTTGTGAGAGCCTGAAGCTGGACGGCGAGACCTACAAGATCTACGGCACCACCAAGGACATGCTGGATGACGACCTGGACGATCTGGTCGACATCTTCGGCAAGACCATGCTGGACGAGGAGTTCGAGCTCTACCTGATCAACGGCTATGTGGCCGCTGCCCGTCAGCTCACCAAGGGCAACAGCAACTACTCTCTGGTCATTGAGAAGTCTGCTGCCGGTGCTGCCGGCGGCGCCATCAACGGCCTGAAGATCCGGGTCATGGGCTCCGACGGTGTCAAGACCGTTCTCACCGTCAGCGAGAACAGCTACAAGAAGGGTGCCAATACTGACGCCAACAAGATCGTGAATGAGGACGACATCGACCTGCTCGACATCGTCACCTATTCCGTCAGCAAGGACGGCACTGCCGACGTCAAGATCGAGGGCAAGGCCGCTGCTAAGGATACTAAGAACACCGAGTATCACAAGTCCACCAAGAAGCTGACCCACGACAGCGCCGACATGGCTGTGGCCGATGACTGTGTCCTGTACGCCAACGTTAATCCCGCAATGGATAAGGATGGCGTGACTCCCTTGGCTCCCAGCTACAAGGCCTTCAATCTCCGTGATCTGAAGAACATCCCCGATGCTCAGTATGCCTTCAACATCGTTTCCAACGCCGACAATGAGGCTGTGGCTGTCTACCTGGATCTGGGCTTCCGTCCTGGCGGGGCCACCAACAGCCGTGTCTACGGCATCATCAGCGGCTACGAGGGCCGTCTGAACAACGAGGACGGTGTCTACTACCGCTACACTGTGGACGTCAATGACGAGCAGTACACCATCGACTGGAAGAGCGGCACCCGTGTGGCCACCGGCTCCATCGTCTCCTTCGAGCCCACCAACGACAACATGTACGCCACCGGCGATGTTGCCAACATCAGCGCCGGCACCTACAGCATTGACGGTGACACTGCTGTTGTGGGCTTCGTGGAGAAGTACAGCTCCAAGGACAACACCATCACCATCGTGACCAGCGTTGACCCCGTCACCGACGGCAACGGCAACGTGGTCCGCTACGATGCTGACACTGCTACCCGTGCCATCTACGCCATCGACGACAAGGCCAATATCTACTTCGTTGACCGTGACGAGAAGGTGGGCACCAGCGGCTCCATCAGCAAGTACGATGTTATCACCGGCACCAAGAACGTCATCTTGATGGTCAATGGCACCGGCGACGTTACCAACATCATCTTCGAGACCAGCAACAAGACCGGCTTCTAATTAGGCCTCTCTTACCGCTGGCTCACCCAGCAATACCCAGCGCCCCGGACGAGTGATCGTCCGGGGCGCTTTGTTCACCGCAGGGCCAGGTAGTGGTAGTCTCTGCCCTGTGCGTTGCAGGCGGTGGAGCCGCTGCCCGTGGGGCCGTCGGTCACCGCAAAGCCGCCTGCCACAATGCCCACCGCCTGGATCTGCCGGTCGTTGGCCATGCCGGGGTGTCCCGTCAGGGCCAGGCCGCCACAGACCGATGTACCTCCCAACTTGCCGCATTGCTCCATCAGCAGCACCGCCTTGGGGGTGAAGCCCAGGCTGATGGTCCGGCTGGGTGCGTCGTCCCCGGTGTAAAATCCGGTGACCACCTCTGCCCGGGCAGAAAGCTCCTTGACGGCCTTTGTCCGAGCCTGTTCCTCCGCCTTCAGCACCCTGTCCAGGGCGGTGAAGTTCTCTGCCAGGTCCTCCCGCACCTGTCCGGGGGTAAAGTCCTCGTCCCCATAGTCCCATACGGTCAATTGATAATTTGTCGTCTTGCTCATAGCAACACCTCCACCCATGGGGGAAAACAGCCAAAAGGCGGCGGAAGAGGTCCACCCACCTCTCCCGCCGCCTTCTCACGCCCATTTGGCCTTTTTTATCCCTTAAAGCATCAAAAAATATCAATTATAACTGTTATATCCGCAATTTGACACACAAAAAGCTTGCGCTTTCGATACCTGTATGGTAAGGTTGACATGGATGGATTATCCGGCCTCGGTGCCGGAGCGGTCCACACCATCCCAGAGAATCTGTGCCATAGTAAACACAAATTCCTTGGGCTTGGGCACTTCGTAGCTCCAACTGCGCTGGTAAGAGGCCAGAACGGTCTTGTCAGAGGTGGTGCAGAGGTCGTAAACAGCCCGCTCCAAAGCCTTGGAGGTGGCGACAGCGGACTTGTGAAGCTTTGCGGCAATGTTGATTTTGATGACCTTCATCTGTGGAACGAATGGTTGGTAAAGGCGGGCCTCATAGATCGCCAGACAGAGGACAGAAAACCCCTCGGAGCTCACCTTTCCGTCAAAAGAGCGAATTGCATCTTGAATTGATTTCATTGGAACCAGCCTTTCATACAGGGATGCTTCCAAAATAAAGTAATCCAAGACAAATTTCGACGAAATCGACAGGAAAGGACATTATTTGAGCAAAAACAAGAAGCTATTTTGATGAATAGTAAAATTGCCCAGATCCTTTCGCAGCACAGCCCGGCATAGCCGGGCTGTGCGCAGTTTCTTCACAAAACCATTTGTTCCATTATTTTTAGACTGCAAATCATGCAAGATCATGTACCAACACCCCTATATGCAAACTTCATGTTGAAAACAGCAGAATCGGCGCTTATACTGATAAAGATGAAACCGTCAAAAGGGCCCCAATTACATATCCGACCTCTTTTAAGTAGATGTCCTTTTTCACAGGAAAACGGACAAAAACGGGGGAATTATCTGAAACGACCCGGGCATAAAACGGCAACTCAAACAGAAGGGAGCGATTCCCAGTGACGCCTGAGCAAAACAAGTATTTAGAAGAATTTTATAGGGCCCATTTCCATGAGATCATGCTCCATGCGTACAGTGTTTTGAGTAACTGGCCTGATGCCGAGGAAGTCGCACAGGATACCTTTCACACTGCCTCAGAAAAAATAGAGGTTTTTATGACCCATCCCAGCCCCATGGGCTGGCTAAAAAATGTGGCGAAAAACAAGGCGCTCAACAAATGGAGATTTAATAAGCGCCGTGACCAGGGCATCATATCGATGGAGACCCTCAGCCGTGAATTGGCCGGCGACGGCGCCGACTACGATATGCCTTCCGTAGTCAGCATCTGCGCCGAGATCTTAACGCCGGAAGAGTTTTCCCTGTTTCGGGAAATCGAAATAGAAGGCAGCGACATGAAAACGGCAGCAGAGCAGCGGGGAATTACGGTGTGGGCCTGTCAAAAGCGGATACAGCGCATCAAAAAGAAGCTGCAGGAACACTGGCCGGATAAATAAATTTGAATTGATGTCCACATGAAGCGAAAAAGAGACATATATACAATGAAAGGAGAAATGGGTCATGGCGGAACACACGGGTTCGCCCACAGAAAAATACTGGTATCTGGAACAACTTTCCACCGAACGCCTGGAAGCGCTGCTCACCGCTCAGCATGGCGCCGATGCGGATACCGAGTTGCTGGATGCCATTGTCGAGGTGATGATCGAGCGAGAGAAAAATAATCCAACCGGGCGGCTACCCGATATCGATACCGCCTGGAATGACTTTCAGACCTACTACAACACGCCCGACGGGGAGGGAGAATCTCTTTTCCCGGAGGAGACTGAAGATTTCACAAAATCAAGACCTGCCGAAAAATCTCTCACAAAAAAATCTCCCCATAGTCGCTCTCATTTCTCCAACTGCATACGCCGTTTCGTCATGCCCACCGCCGTTTCCGTTGCAGCGACCTTCGTTATCCTTTTTGGCATCCAGGCATCTGGTATCGATATCTTTGGGTCCATGGCCAAGTGGACAAATGACACCTTTCAGTTTGCTGCCGGCCATAGTACCGATATTTATGATGCGCTTCAAAAAACATTATCTGAGTGGGATATTGGCAATGTGAACCTTCCCCACTGGTATCCTAAGGGAGTTGAACTTGCCTCCATTGATGTTACTGAGGATAGCGAGACCGTGATGGTTTGGGCTACGCTGAAAGGTCCTGACGATAAAACTTTTTTTGTTAGCATTGATAAATACGATGTCCCGCAAATCGTGGATAGCTACACATTTGAAATTGATGCAGAGTCGGTGGAGGAATACATCAGCGAGTCTAAGTTATATTACATTTTCACCAATACCGATTCTATAACTGTTGCATGGTCAGACAATACATTCCTTCTAAGAATATGGGGAGATTTGACCGTTGACGAGATCAAGGGCATGGTCAATTCCATCGGAGGTTGATTTCTATGAAAAAAAGCCGCTGTTTTTCTCTGGCAATGGCGTTGATTTTGGCGTTTTCCCTGTGCACCGGCATCGCAATGGCCGTTGAGCCCCGGGCCAGCGCCACCCTTTCCAGTTATAGCGTAACAGTTAAAAAAGGGACTTCCGACGGCACCATAAAATTTACCTGTGATGTATGTGCCAATTCTATAGCTGAATCTCTGGGCACTTCTAAAATCGACATTTATAAGGGCAATGGCGAGTATGTTACCACCATCACCGGCACAACGGACAATGGCTTGATTGGTTCTGACAATGGTCGATTTGTTGGGTTCTATACCTATCAGGGCACGGCCGGGACCTCCTACTATGGTGTGGCAACCATATTTGCCACCATCAAGGGCGTTTCCGACGAGAGAACTGTGACCAGCAATACAGTGACCGCTCCCCGCATCAAATAAGCAGCACAGAAAGAGGCCCCGCTCTGACGTTCCAGAGCGGGGCCTTTTTTGTGCTCCCGGACAAATTTTGAACCAGAGTATGGCCGAGGGCGAAAAGGGGTTTGGATGGCGCAAAGCCCGCTTTTTCCATAGCCTTTGGTCTGTACTTTTGCAAAGTTTCGTGTTATAATGCAAAGAGCAAAAAGGGCCGGCCCTTTTTCATCCTGTGTGCACACAGGATGATGAGCATTCTGAACAGGAGAAGTGCCCATAAAGGAACGGCGGGAAAGGGAGAGCATTATGCCGAGTTATGGCTATGTCCATGTGAACAGCCCGGAGGATAACGCCGCTCCCCTGATTGCGAATTTGCTTGCCCACGGGGTACCCGCAGAAAATATTGTCCTGGAGGTCGCCGCCGAGAAGGAGTGTGCCGCACTCCAAAGGCTTGTCGGCAAAATGGAGCCGGGGGATACCCTGCTGCTCCCCAACCTGGCCCAGCTGGGAAGGAGCAGTTCGGAAATTCGGGATGGGTGGAAAACCCTTACCGGGGCAAAAAGCATCGAGGTCCTTGTACTGGATGCCCCGATCATTGATACCAGAGCCGGAAAGTCCCTCAACGGAGCGGACATTTCACAGCTTGTCCTGCAGGTTTTGGAGCAGGCAGCTTCGGCGGAACAGGCCTTCAGGCGGCAAAGGCAAGCCCAGGGCATCGCAGAAGCACGGGCGAAGGGGACCCATCTTGGGAGAAAGTTTAAGGACAGAGGGAAAAACTTTCCGGCGTTGGCCGAAATGTATCGGAACGGGGAAATTTCCGCCCGCAGCGCAGCAAAAATGTTGGGTGTGGGCCACGGAACGTTTTGCCGCTGGGTCAATGAAGCTGACCAGCCCTGAACAAAGGGGAGAGCGAAAAAGGATGGGCGGCGAGCAGAGCAGCCGGCAAGGCGCACCCAAAGGCCGCCGCCCGGCGCAAATGCCCACAGGGCGGGAGGAATGGAGAGACAGGGGGAAGGCGAGTGAGACGGATCTGCATATTTTGCGAGACCTGGGAGTCCGGCGGCATTGAAGCCTTCCTCTGCAATGTGCTCCGGCACATGGACCTGTCCGTGCTGGAAGTGGACCTGGTGGCCGCCCGGCTGGGGGAGAGCGTATTCACCCAGCCGCTGAAGGACCGGGGCGTCCGCTTTTACGAGCTGTCCGGCAAGGCCAATGAGACCTTCCGCAATCATAAGACCTTCCGGGCTTTGCTTGCCCAGCGGCATTATGATGTCCTCCACCTGAATGTGTTCCAGGGCCTGTCCCTGGCCTATGCCCGGCTGGCCAGGGAAGCTGGCGTGCCGGTGCGGATCGCCCATAGCCATAACACCGACCTGCGCCAAAGCCTCACCCGCTGGCTGAAGCTGGAGCTCCACCAGTGGGCAAGAGGCCGCTATGGAGCGGACTGCACCCACCTCTGGGCCTGCTCGGAAGGGGCGGCCAGGTTTATGTTTGCCGAAAAGGATCTACAAGAAAAGGACTGGCAGTTTATCCCCAACGGGATCGAGACGGAAAAGTTCCGCTTTGACCCCGCTGCCCGTTTGGAGGTTCGTGAAAAGCTGGGCCTGAGCGATGAATTTGTCATTGGCAATGTGGGCCGCCTGTGCCGGCAGAAAAACCAGAGTTTTCTGCTGGAGGTGCTCCAGGAGGTCGTCCGCCAAAGGCCCAACAGCCGCCTATTGCTGGTGGGGGAGGGGGAGGAGCTGCCCCAACTGCAAGAAAAGGCCGCCGCCCTGGGGGTGGCAGACAAGGCTATCTTCTATGGCACTACCCCCCATGTGGAGCGGCTCTATCAGGCCATGGATGTGTTTGCCATGCCTAGCAAATTCGAAGGCCTTCCTGTGACCGCAATAGAAGCTCAGGCAGCTGGTTTGCCTTGTCTTTTTTCCAATATCATCACCAGAGAATGTCATGTTGGAACTGCGGTTCAATTTCTCCCATTAAGCACTCCGGTTATCTGGGCTAAAGCGATTTCACAAGTACAATTACACAATGACCGTTCTGAGGGGGCGGCCATTGTACAAGTGGCCGACTTTGATGTAACCGTTGTATCTCAAAAGCTGCAAGAAACCTATCTGAGGGAGGGTGGGTATGAACAGCCCTAAAATCTCGGTCATTGTCCCGGTCTACAAGGTGGAGCCCTACCTCCGCAAGTGCCTGGACAGCATTGTAAGTCAGACCTACCAGAACTTAGAAATTATCCTGGTGGACGACGGCTCCCCGGACAACTGCGGGGCAATTTGCGACGAATACGCTGCCGGAGATGAACGCATTCGGGTCATCCATAAGGAGAACGGTGGGGTATCCACCGCCCGAAATGCTGGCCTGGCCGCCGCCACAGGGGACTGGATCGGTTGGGTGGACTCAGACGACTGGATCGAGCTGGACATGTACGAGTATCTTCTCAAAAACGCCCAAGAGCAGGAGGCAGATATCGCCGTGTGCAGCCGACACGAAGTGTATCGAGACCGACAGGTCACCTTGGGCTGGGACAATGTGGAGCCGTTGGACAGGGAGACTGGCCTGAAGCGGCTGCTGGAAAATGGCGCCATGCAGAATACCCTGTGGGACAAGCTGTGGAAGAGAGAGCTTTTTGAGGGACTCTCCTTTCCAGAGGGGCGAAATTATGAGGATATCGCCATTATGCACCGGCTCTTTCTCCGGGCTGGGCGGGTGGTGTGCCTACCAGGAGCGAAATATCACTATGTACAGCGACAGGGCAGTATCGTGGCCGACACGACCTTGAACAATCGGCTGGACCACTATCGGGCCTCCAAAGAGCGCTATGACGAGATGGTGGGGTGTTGGCCGGAGCTGGAACCGCTGTTGCTACAGCAGTGTGTCGCCTCGGCCGTCGGCATCTGGTGTGCCTATTGCTATAACCCGAAGGCGGTCAGGCGGGCTGCACTGCCCCGGATGAAAGAGATCGCCACTTTCTGTGCCCCCCATGTGGAAGGGGCTGCAGAGAGCTTGGGACTGGGCTTGGCGGGGCGGTTGGTGCTTCGACTAATACCCTATCCCAAATGGTGGGCCTTTGTATTGGCCGGGATGATCAGTAAGTTGTATGAAGTGAAGCATGGAAGGATGTTATAAATGAAAAATGATATGGCGATATTGCAACCAGTATCAGAGGATGCTGTTTCTATTGTTTTTTCTGCCGATGATGGATATGTCCCATATCTAAGTGTTGTTTTACAATCTATTGTTGAAAACAGCAACGAGAGCAGAATATACGATGTTGTCGTTTTACATACATCAATCACACGGGAACATCAAGCAGTAATTATAAATATGGTCTGTGATCACAAAAACTTTTCCATAAGATTTGTTGATGTATCTCCATTTGTTTCTGGTAAAAATTTCTTTGTGGGCGGGAAAAAATACTTTAGTGTGGAATCGTATTATCGGTTAGTAATTCCGGAAGTGTTTCAGGCATATAGCAAGGTAATCTATATGGATTGTGACATGGTGGTCACGACAGATATTGGGCGGCTATATGATACCGATTTAGATGGTTATATGCTGGCATCGGTGCCGGATTACTGTTTGTATGGTCAGTATTGTGCAGGATGGCCCATTAAGCAGTATTGGGACAATCAATTAAAACTAAGTTGCCCGGAAGAATACTTTTGTGCAGGTATGGTTATATTCAATATTTCTGAATGGCGTAAACAATATAATATCGAGCAAATTATCGACCTTGCGTTATCAAGGGAATGGCAAAAACATGACCAAGATATTTTGAATTGGGTATGTGCACAAAAAACAAAAATGTTGGATTTGTCATGGGATATCGTAAGAGACTATGGCGACACAAAATATCTTTCGGCGGAGTACCAGTATAGAGTTGCCGAAGCAGAAAAAAATCCATATATAGTTCATTATACAAGCGACAGAAAGCCATGGAACTCGGCGTATGTCCCCCACTACGAACATTTTTGGAAATATGCGGTAAATACACCATTCTCTACTGATATTTTAAGAAAAATGAATGGGTTAGGTCCATATAGGTCTCATGTAATTAAGACCTTTTATGGCGGTGAATGTAATCGCCTGTACAGTTCTGACGATATTTATGTGTATTATAAGGATATTCTTATCGGGAAAGAATCTGATGGGGATTTGCGCTGGCATAAAGCGGGTATTAATCAGAATAACTTACATTTAGAAGGTAGTGTGGCCCTAATCCATATTACGGAAAATGATGAATTGCAAATTTATGCAGTTGTCAATGAGAAATACTATCTTTGTGACCAGATGGGACTTGATGTTAACGAATACAGGGGCAAACCTCAAAAACTTACTTATGCAAAGGTAGCATTTTCTTGTACGATCCCGATTGATGAGAAAGTGGAATGTATGCCAATAGAAATAGAGTGTAGAATAAACGGTTACCCAACAAAGAAAAAGAAAATATCTATTGGTAGATTCTTTCCTGTAGATAAAGGATATTCGTTGCACTATTATGCCAAAAATGGCCATATACTTTATTTTAATAAGAATAAGCTTGTTTTGCAAAAATGCGGTCGGAAAGGGAGACTAATTCGAGAACTGAAATTTATAAAAGAACTTGCGAAATCGAAAAGTGTAGGAAGTAAAAAAGCTATTATTGTTCGGTTGCTTCTACCTATTTTAAAATTTTTTCAACTTGGCAGGGATATATGGCTTATTTCAGATAGAACGAATAAAGCTGATGACAATGGTGAGGCGTTGTTTGAGTTTTTACAATCGAAAAAAGATAAGCGGCATAAATATTATTATGTACTTAGTCCAACAAGTGCAGATTATACACGGATGAAAAAGATTGGACCTGTTGTGTCGCCCCAGTCAAAAAAGTATAAGTGGTTATATTTGCTATGCCGGCATAATATATCTGCACAAGCTGACGACATAAATATTTTTCCATTTCAGGAGCAAACCGGGCCGTATAGAGATATTATTGCACAACATGATTTTATATTTTTGCAGCATGGTATTATAAAAGAAGATATGTCTGCAACATACAATCGATTCAATAATAACATTTCTCTTTTTGTAACTGCTGCGAACCCGGAGTATAAATCTATTTGTGAAAACCCACGCTATGGATTTGGGGAAGACATTACGAAATTGACCGGGTGCCCTCGTCACGATTATTTGTATCATAGTGAGAAAAAGATCATAACTATTATGCCAACTTGGCGGCGGTATCTGTTTCAACATTCGGAAATTCCGGGGGTTTGGGAACCACGTAAAGAGTTTATACACAGTGAATATTTTTCTTTTTATAATGGGCTAATTAATCATTCGAGACTGCTTAAGGTTGCGCAAGCCAAAGGCTATACCATCCGTTTTATGCCTCATCCAAATGTTCAAGGTGCCCTACATCTTTTTGCCCATAATGATACGGTTCAGTTTTTGGGACTCGATTCACGATACCGTAATGTATTTGCAGACAGCGCATTGGTCATAACAGACCGATCATCTGCCGTTATGGATTTTGCCTATTTAAGAAAGCCTATTATTTATTGCTTGTTTGATGATGATACTTTTATGACAGGTGAACATGTATATGTTAAAGGCTATTTCGATTATGAACGGGATGGCTTCGGCGAGGTGGAATACGATCTGGAGAGCACCGTCGATCGCATCATCGAGTACATGGAGAATGGCTGCCAGCTGAAGGACAAGTACCGTAAGCGTATCGACAAGTTCTTTGCCTTCAACGACCATAATAACTGCCAGCGGGTATACGAAAAAATCATGGAATTGGACAAGCAGGAGTAAATCATGTTTCAAAAGATAAAACGCTATCAGTTTCTCTTCGAGGAATTGGTGAAGCGGGACTTCAAAAAGAAATACAAACGCACAGTCTTGGGAATGGCCTGGAGTGTTCTCTCCCCACTCCTGACCCTGTTGGTCATGCGGATGGTCTTTACTCAGTTTTTTGGCAGGTCGACACCTCACTACACCACCTACTTGTTCTGCGGCAACCTCTTGTTCTCCTATTTTAACGAATCCAGTTCCCAAGGTATGTCCGCCCTGCGGGGCAACGCCGGGATCTTTTCTAAGGTCAACGTGCCCAAATATCTGTTTCTCTTTTCTAAGAATGTCCAAACCTTTATCAACTTCTGCCTGACTCTGTGCGTGTTTTTCGTGTTCTGTGTTCTGGACAATATCACCTTTACCTGGAAGTTTATCTGCCTGCTTTACCCCACTGTTTTACTGGTCCTTTTTAACATCGGCGTGGGGCTGATCCTCTCGGCCATGTTTATCTTCTTCCGGGACATTCAATATCTCTGGTCGGTGTTTACCCAGCTTCTGATGTACTTTTCCGCCATCTTCTACACCATTGACGGCTATTCCCCCACGGTACAAAACCTCTTTTTGCTCAACCCCATGTACCTCTTCATCCGCTACTTCCGCAAGATCGTCATTGAGGCCACCATCCCCAGTGTGTACTTCCATCTATTGATGCTGGCCGATGTGGTCATCGTGCTGGGAATAGGCTGCTGGATGTACAAAAAATACAACCACAAATTCCTGTATTATGTGTGAGGAGGGGATGGCATGAGCATTTTGGAGGTCCATAACGTCTCCATCCGCTACATCACCGGGGACTTTAAGGACATTGGGCTAAAGGAATATGTAATGAAGCGGCTCAGGCACGACTACCAGGTGGTGGAGTTCTGGGCCGACCGGCACATCTCCTTCACTCTGGAAAAGGGCGATATGCTGGGTATCATTGGCACGAATGGATCTGGAAAATCCACATTATTGAAATCGGTTTCCGGTATTATGGAACCAACTGAAGGCTATGTGGTGCGTAATGGTAATGTTGCTGCGCTTCTTGAATTAGGAAGCGGCTTTGACGGTGATCTGACCGTCCGGGAGAACGCCTATCTCCGGGGGGCCATGCTGGGCTACACAAGGAAGTTCATGGATGAGACCTACCAGAGCATTATCGACTTTGCCGAGCTTCAGGACTTTCAGGACCGGCCCTTCCGGCAGCTTTCCTCTGGCATGAAGAGCCGCCTGGCCTTCTCCATTGCCAGCCTGGTGCAGCCGGAGATCCTCATTCTGGACGAGGTGCTCAGCGTGGGTGACGGCGCCTTCCGCAAAAAGAGCGAGGCCAAAATGAAGGAGATCATCGCCGGTGGGGCTGCCACCATCCTGGTGAGCCACTCGGTGGAACAGGTGCGGGAGCTGTGCAACAAGGTGCTGTGGCTCCACAAGGGAGAGCAGATCGCCCTGGGGGAGAATGTGGCGGAGATCTGTGATGCCTACCAAAAATTCCTGAACAAGGAGCTTACCCTGGAGCAGGCTGGGCAAATCGCAGGAAAACAGTAAAGCAAGAGGGATGCTGCATCGCAGCATCCCTCTTTGTCTTTGGCCCACCCTCGGAAACAGGAGGGCGGCGGATAGTTGCATTACCCGGCTGCGGGGCCTGAGCGGTCCACGCCGTCCCAGAGGATCTGGGCCATGGTAAAGACGAATTCCTTGGGCTTGGGAGGTTCGTAGGTCCAACTGCGCTGATAGGAGGCCAGAACAGTTTTGTCGGCAGTGGTACAGAGGTCATAAACGGCCCGCTCCAGCGCTTTGGCCGTGGCGGTGGCAGACTTATGGAGTTTTGGGGCAATATTGATTTTGATGACCTTCATTTGTGGGACGAATGGCTGGTAAAGCCGGGCCTCGTAGATGGCCATACAGAGAGCGGAAAACCCATCTTGGCTCAGCTTTCCGTCAAAAGAGCGAATGGTATCTTGAATTGTTTTCACAGGAATCAACCTTTCCTAAGAGGATGATTCCAAAATAAAATAGCACCAGACAAATTACGACGAAAGCGACGGGAAAGGACGCAATTTGCGTAAAATAAGAAGTTATTTGGGAGAATGGTAAAATTATCCGGGTCGTTCCATGGCGCAGACCGGCATCGCCGGGCCAACACGGCCCATACACAAAGCCCTCGTTTTTCATGATGGATGCTGCGATATACAAAGCTCTGGTCTTTGGGTGGCAAACGGATCAGCAAAGCTGCAAAGGTCTATGGTCAAAGTCTTTCGAAAACCGTCTCGTGGTAGGAACGCATCCTCTTCAGTGTGATATAGCCCCGGGGGGGGCGATATAGGCTTACGCTTTTATACTGTTAAGGAGGGCGGCCATGCTCAAAATAGATCATTGCCGCCGGAACGGCTATCGCTGACCTTTTGGCGCCGGCCCCATTTTCTACGTTCCTTCGCATGAGGACAATACCCCATTTGCAGGGGCTTCGCTCATAAACCACACCTCCTTCTATTGGATCGTTTCGTTGACACCACAAAGCATGGTGACCGCATAGTTGACCATGCGCCCCTTTCCCATATGTATATGTGCGGGCAGGGGATGTTTTGGAAGTATGACGCAGGCAATTCGTCCGTCCGAAATTATATCACAGGATATGCCTATTAGACATATTATTCGCTCCCGATAGGCCATAATCTTATTTCCTGTTAGACATTATAATTATGCCCAACAGGAAATAAGGCGGGGTGAAACCGTGGAAAATACCGGGAAAGATTTGAAAAAGCAGCTTATGTCTCGATTGGAAATAACGTCAGAAAATGCCGTATGGAGCGCCACTTGACCCAGGAAGAGCTTGCGGCGTTGGTGGATGTTGAACAGTCAACGATCACCCGGATCGAGGGCGGCCAGAGGATGATGAGCATTGTGATGCTTCACGCCATGGCGGGGGCATTGAATGTCAGCTACGATGCCCTGCTGCGGGGGACAGATGTGGATACCAGGGTCTCCAATATCGCAGTTCAGCTGTCCGGACAGTCCCCTGAAAATCTCGCTCGCTTGGAGCACATCATCCAGGCGATCATAGATGCGTACGGCACCGACAATGCCCAGTCATAAAATGCGAAATGGTCCGGCAGGGCATAGGCACCCTGCCGGGTCGCTTCGTGGCAGGAAAAAAGATAAATATGAGAGGGGTAGTTGTCTTGTCACCAGAGCAGGAACAAATTGTTGAGACATTTTACCGTGAACACTCTGAAAAATTGGCGACCCATGCGTTTCGCTTTATAAAGGACTGGGAGCTTGCCCGGGACATCGTGCACGACTCATTCGGCGCCTTATATGACCCGGTGAAAATGGAGGAATTTCTGGCCAGCAAGAACAGGATCGGCTGGATGAAGAATATGGTCAAGAATAAGGCCCGGAATTTGGCCAGGTCACGGCGCCGGGAATTAAATCACCTAATTTCCTACGAGGAGCTGTATGAAGAGCCCGGCACCGTTGACCGCTACCCCAGCGAGGAGCAGGATGTGGTCGGCAAGATCAACAGACGCCTTACCAAAAATGAGCTGTATCTTTTGAAAAGGCTCGTATTGGACAAGGTCTCCTATTGCGAAATGGCGGATGAGCTTGGGGTATCCGTATGGGCCTGCTATAAACGGATGACATCCATACGGAATAAGTTAAAGGATGAATTCAAAGAAGAATAATTATAATTTTATGTTCCAAAAGAGCGACGTGCCGGACATACCTATAATGAAGGGGGTTAGACAATGACAGGCCAACATGAAAGGCCCAAACGATATGAGTATCTGAAGGATATGAGTATTGAGGAGTTAGAGACGCTGCTGACAAGTGACGACCTTCATCTGGAGAATGAGGACGAGTTCTATGACGCTGTTGGAGAGGAGATCGTGCGCAGAGAGCGGGAGGCCCCGACTGGGCGGATCAAAAATGTGGATGAGGCGTGGCAGGAATTTTTGGCTGTCTACCGCTCGCCTGAAAGAGAAGGTGCCCTTCTGTTTCCCGAAGAGGAGACGGAGACACCTGACTCTGCCGCCAGTGCAGCTTCCGCCAGCCCGGAAAAGAGCGGGAAATGGAGGCGGGCATTTTCGGTGCAGCGGCTTGCCGCTGCGGCAGTTCTCGCCCTGTGCATCACCGCCCTTTTGCCCCCCGCCCTTGGCTATGAGAGCTTTGCGGCGATGATCGGCCATTGGAATGATACGGTGTTTCACTTTGGGCTGGCCGGCCAGGAGACTGATATCCCAATTGAAACAGCATATGAATATACGTCTCTTGAGGACGCCTTAGTGAACAATGGAGCAACCCCTTCAATTCTTCCAGATATTCCAAGTGAATTTGAATTTGTTGTCGTTGAAGTTGCAAAATACCCGGATTTGAGCAGGATTGATTACAATGCCTTCTATCGAAATGGAGAACACGGCATATCAATCTATATTATTCAAAGAGACAAACCTATAGAAACTCGATCCTATGAAAAGGATGAAACTTTGGTTGAGGAATATAAGGTGAATGATATCACCCACTATATCTGTGAAAATAACGGAAATCTCTCTGCCCTTTGGTATAACGGCGTGTTTGAATGTTCTCTTCGGGCCGACCTTGCTATAGATGAGATAAAAAATATGATAAACTCCATTTATGAAAGGTAGTGTGTTACATGAAGAAAATGAAGTCCAGGTTCGTGAGTATGTTTTTGCTGGTTTCCTGCATGTTGACAATCACTGCTAATGCACAGGGGATTATGCCCTATGCTAGTGACCAAATTCATGCCTATGACTCCAATGTGGTCGCTACTGGGAACGGCAGGATTGCTATCCAATTCTCGGTAGAGGGAATTGGCCTAATGAAAAAGCTCGGGGCCTCAAAAATTACTGTCTACGAGAAATACGGTAACGATGGCTGGATGATTGTAGATGCTTATACTGAAAAAGACACAGGTATGACGGCATCTGGCAAAGTTTCCTATGGTACAACAAAGTACTACAATGGTACATCTGGGGTAGAATACAAGGTCAGTGTCACCATTTTCGCCACTGACTATGATGGCGGCACTGACTCCAGAACCGTTACAAACTATGTCACTGCCTGATTAGGTTCCCTCCTTGTCATTGAATAACCCCCAAAAAAGATGGGTACTCCTTACCGGAGTACCCATTTTTATATTATCTGTTGTTGGAGGGGAGAGCGGGGCAAAATAAAACAGCCACCCCGAAAGGTGACTGTTTTCTGGTTGCGGGGACAGGACTTGAACCTGCGACCGACCGGCTATGAGCCCGTTGCCGGGCAAAATAAAACAGCCACCCTAAAAGGGTGACTGTTTTCTGGTTGCGGGGACAGGACTTGAACCTGCAACCTCCGGGTTATGAGCCCGACGAGCTACCAATTGCTCTACCCCGCGATATTAGGACCTTGTTTGGCTGTTTAAGGGGTCCCCGCAAAAGCGGTCCTCAGCTTTTGTGGGGGGAAGGAAGAAGGAACCTGTGGATATGGAGCTTTCGGCCGTTTCTTCAGGCCGGAAGCGGAATGGAACAGGTTCCTTCTGACGTGGTGCCGGAGACCGGGGTCGAACCGGCACGTTCTTTTGGAACACAGGATTTTAAGTCCCGGGCGTCTACCAATTCCGCCACTCCGGCATACTGGCATGGGCCTCAAGTGCTTAACTACTATACCACAGTATATCCGGCCTGTCAAGGGAAAATTCCAAACTCGCCCAAAAATTTCCAGTCAACAGACCCGGGCATCCTGCATATCCTAAGGGGTGAGACAATTTTGGAGAGGAGGCGTCACAGTGAGCCAGCAGGACCCCGGCTGCCCCCAGGGGGAAAAGAGGGGGGATGTGGACGACCTCATCTTCTCTGTTCCCGCCACGCCGGCCCCCAGCCAACGGTGAACAGCCCGAAAACCGCCTCAAAGGGCGGTTTTCTCTTTACAAAGCGGGCGGGATTGGATATAATATGCAAAGGAAGAAAAAGGAGGGCGGCCCCCGTGTGATATAAGAGAATACATGAAAACCGCCTATGATAAAGAATGTGAGTGTGAACTATGCTTCAATTTGACGAATACAAGGTAAAACTGAACAACCTCAAGCCCGCCCTGGACGAGCTGGGCCAGGCCCTGGATCTGGAGGCCGCCCGCCGGGAGCTGGACATGCTGGAGAGCGAGAGCGCCAGCGAGGGCTTCTGGGATGACCTGGAGAAGAGCCAGAAGGCCACCCGCCGGATGAACACCCTCCGGGGCAAGCTGGACAGCCAGAAGCGCCGACAGAGCCACTGGGAGGACCTGATGACCCTGTGCGAGATGGGCAACGAGATGGAGGATGAGTCCCTGCTCCCCGAGCTGGAGGAGGGCTTTGCCAAGCTGGAGACCGAGATGGAGGAGGCCCGGCTGTCCACCCTGCTCACCGGGGAGTACGATGCCAGCAACGTCATTCTCACCATCCACGCCGGCGCCGGCGGCACCGAGGCCCAGGACTGGGCCCAGATGCTGATGCGGATGTACACCCGCTGGGCCGAGCGCCACGGCTTCGACTGCAAGGTGGCCGATGTGGCCGACGGGGACGAGGCGGGCATCAAGTCGGCCACCCTCATCATCGAGGGAGAGAACGCCTACGGCTACCTGAAAAGCGAGCACGGCGTCCACCGGCTGGTGCGCATCTCCCCCTTTGACGCCAATGCCCGGCGGCAGACCTCCTTTGCCGCACTGGAGGTCATGCCCGAGATCGAGGACGACAACAGCGTGGAGATCAAGGACGAGGACTACGAGATGCAGGTCTACCGCTCCTCGGGCGCCGGCGGCCAGCACATCAACAAGACCTCCTCTGCCGTCCGGCTCATCCACAAGGCCACCGGCATCGTGGTGGCCTGCCAGACCGAGCGGAGCCAGTTCCAGAATAAGGAGACCTGTCTGAAAATGCTTCGGTCCAAGCTGGTGGAGCTGAAAATGCAGCAGCACGCCGAAAAAATCAGCGACATCAAGGGCGTTCAGCTGAAGATCGAGTGGGGCAGCCAGATCCGCTCCTACGTCTTCATGCCCTACCAGATGGTCAAGGACCTGCGCACCGGCTGGGAGACCAGCAATATCAACGCCGTCATGGACGGCGACCTGGACGGGCTTATCAACTCCTACCTCACCTGCTCGGCCACGGGCAACTGGGTGACGAAATAAGATATGGCAATAAAAAAGTACGCAGGAGAAGCTCTCCTGCGTACTTTTTTCATATCAGAGCTGGAGCACCGCCCCTATCACGGCGGCCACAACGATGTAGAGGATAGGGTGGACCTTCTTCAGGGCGGGGATATTCATACAGGCAAAGACGACCGCAGCGATGAGGATGGCGGGCAGGTAGGGCACAGTGCGGGTGATGCCCTCGGTGGTGAGCAGCTCCACCTGCCGGAACAGGGCGATAAGGGCCACGCTCCAGCCCGCCGCCGTAATGAGGGCGGTGGAGGCGGGGCGCAGGCCGGAAAAGACCCCCTCCACCACCTGATTGTCCCGGAACTTTTTCAAAAAGCCGGCCACGATGAGAATAACGATGACCGAGGGGGTCACAAGGCCCAGCACCCCGATAATGGCTCCGGGCACGCCGGCGCAGGTGAAGCCCACGTAGGTGGACATATTGACCCCGATGGGGCCGGGGGTGGACTCGCTGACGGCGATCATGTCGGCCAGGTCGGCGGGGGAGAACCAGCCCGTTCGGGCCCCCAGGTCCTGGAGGAAGGGAATGGTGGCCATGCCGCCCCCCACCGAAAACAGGCCCACCTTGAAAAACTCAAAAAACAGCTGCAAATAAATCATTTCTTCAGCCCTCCCTTGGCGGCGGTGACAGCCAGCCCGGCACAGCCGGCCAGCAGGACATAGACCACCGGGCTGAAGAGGAAGCTGACGGCGGGGAAGGCGGCCTCCAGGGGTTTGTCAAAGACGGAGAGGAGGACCACCACCAGGAAGATGAGGGCAGAGGGGGCATCCTTTACCGTGGTCTTGGTCAGCTTCAGCACACTGGAGGCGATGAGGGCCACCACGGCGGCCCGGATGCCCACAAAGGCGTGCTGGACGGCGGGGATGCCGGCAAAGTTGCGCAGAAAGGCGGCGATGATGGTGATAATGACCACGCTGGGGAACACCACCCCCAGGGTGGCCACAACGCCCCCTAGGTTGCCCTTCTGCTTCACCCCCACAAAGGTGGCGGTATTGACGGCGATGATGCCGGGGGTACACTGGCCGATGGCGTAGTAGTCGGTGAGCTCCTCCTCACTGCACCAGCCCTTTTTGTCCACGATCTCCTGCTGGAGGATGGGCAGCATGGCCGCCCCGCCCCCAAAGGTGAAGGCGCCGATTTTGGCAAAGGTCCAAAACAGGTCGAGATAGATGTTCAAGCTGTATCACGCTCCGGAATAAAATTATGTAAATTATATTATGTAAACCGAAAAACAGAGGGGTAAGGGGAGGCTACTTTCATCCGCCCTGCCTTTCCCTTGTGTGTAGGGGCGGCGATCAGCCGCCCGGTGCGGAAAAGTAATCCCGATGCTCCCGGGCGTAGGAGACGTAGAGGTCCTGTAATAAACCATCGGGGTTTGCAAAAAAGACATCGTCTAATGCATTGAGGTTGTCTGTAATACTGTCCGGAAGGGCCAACAGAAGCTCGTTTCGCTCCTCCTGGTCCCGGGGATAGGGAGCCTGGGGAAAAGGAGCGAGGAACTGCCGGAGCAGTTCCGCTGTCTTTGGTGCACCAACGGTTTCCAAAGCTCCCACGGTTTCAGGCCCCCACTTGCCGGTGGAGTTATAAAAGAAGGCGTCGAACCCTCCGTTGTTTACCTCTGCGTCCAGAGCGGCACACAGGAAAAATGTTTGAGCCTCCGGGGAGAGAACATCCAGCGCCTCACCATAGTTACTCCAATCACACAGGGTGGAGTCAAGGGCGATGGCAAAGTCGGTGTCATCCTCCAGGGCAAATATCTCGTCCAGATCCCGCATGGCCGACAACTGTTTTACTTTTTCATTCAGATCCATCACAGAAACTTTCTCGCTTTCGGTAGGGGACGAAGTTGGTTCTGGGGTAATCTGGGCGGGGACTGCACAGGAAGTCAGGAGAAGCAGAACGCTGAGCAGGGCGGCAAGGCATTTCATCCCAGCCCCTCCAGCTCCTCCAGCCACAACGTGGCTATGGCGTCACTGGGCATTCTCCAGTCCCCCCGGGGGGAGAGGGCCACCGTGCCCACCTTGGGGCCGTCGGGCATACAGGAGCGCTTGAACTGCTGGGAGAAGAACCGGCGGTAGAAGTTCCGAAGCCACTTCAAAAGGGTCTCCCGGTCATACCGGCCGCCGAAGGCGTATTCCGCCAGCCGCAGCACCTTTCTGGGGGGGAAGCCCCAGCGGACGACATAGTAGAGATAGAAGTCGTGGAGCTCGTAGGGTCCCACGATATCCTCGGTCTTTTGGCTGATCTCCCCATCCCTGGCGGGCAGCAGCTCGGGGGAGACGGGGGTGGCCAGAATATCCTCCAGCACAGCGGCCAGGGCAGCATCCCCGCAGGTGCGGGCCACATGGTCCACCAGGGAGCGGACCAGGGTCTTGGGGATGGAGCCGTTGACGGCGTACATGCTCATGTGATCCCCGTTGTAGGTGCACCAGCCCAGGGCCAGCTCGCTGAGGTCCCCGGTGCCGATGACCATGCCCCCCCGCTGGTTGGCCAGGTCCATGAGCACCTGGGTCCGCTCCCGGGCCTGGGCGTTTTCAAAGGTCACATCGTGATCTTCCATGTCCTGGCCGATGTCGGCGAAATGCTGTTCCACCGCCTTGGAGATGTCCACCACCTGCAGGGTGCAGCCCATCTTCTCGGAGAGCACCTCGGCGTTGGACCGGGTCCGCTTCGTGGTGCCAAAGCAGGGCATGGTGACACAGAGGATGTCCTTTCGGTCCATGCCCAGCCTGTCAAAGGCCCGGGCGGTGATGAGCAGAGCCAGGGTGGAGTCCAGCCCCCCGGAGAGGCCGATGACGGCGCTGTGGCAGCGGGTGTGCTCCAGCCGCTTCACAAGGCCCAGGGCGGCGATGGTGAGGATCTCCTCGCACCGCTCTGCCCGGAGGTTGGGGTCCTCCGGGATGAAGGGGGTGGGGGAGACGGGCCGGGTGAGGGAGGTATTCTCCATCCCGAACATAATATAGTTGCCTTCGTATACGTTTTGTTTGGTGAAAGTTGTGTTCCGGCGACGCTCATAAATCAGGCGGTCCACGTCGATTTCTGTGACAGTCAGCCCGGTGGAAAAACGCTGTTCTGCCAGCAGAATGCCGTTCTCGGCCACCATGTTGTGGCCGGCGAACACCAGGTCGGTGGTGGACTCCCCCTCCCCGGCGTCAGCGTAGACATAGCCACAGATGCACCGGGCGGACTGGCCGGTGACCAGCTGCCGGCGGTAGTCCGCCTTGCCCACCACCTCGTTGGAGGCGGACAGGTTGAGAATGAGGGTGGCACCTCCCTGGGCCAACTGCCGGGAAGGGGGGTCGGGAGCCCACAGGTCTTCACAAATCTCAACGCCCACCACCAGGTTTGGCATCACAAGGGACGGAAATACTCCTGATGCGGTCAAGTCTATGTGCTGTCCCAGAAGATTAACACAGACCGTATTTGAGTCTGCAGCAGAAGCAAACCACCGGCCCTCGTAAAACTCCCCATAGTTGGGGATGTAAGTCTTGGGAACAAGCCCCAAAATCTCGCCTTTTAGTATTAAAGCGGCACAGTTATACAGTTTATTGTCACATCGGACGGGCAATCCCAACGCCGTGACCAGATCCAGTTCCTTTGTCTCCTCCAGGATGCGGCCCAGGGCCTGCTCGGCACCCTCCAGCAGGGCGGGCTGGAGGAACAGGTCCCCGCAGGTGTAGCCCGTGATACACAGCTCCGGCAGGCAGAGGACCTTGACACCCTCTGCGGCGGCTTGCCTCATCAGGGCCACGATCTGCTCTGCGTTGTACCGGCAGTCGGCCACCCGGATCTTGGGGGTGCCGGCGGCCACCTTGATCAATCCGTCCCGCATGGGCAGGACCTCCTTCTTCACGGTCGTGTTTTTCGTTTTCTCATTGTACCCTTTTTCCAGAGAAAAGGCAAGGGGGCGGCGGGTAAAATGCCCACTGCGGTGAAAAAGGCACACACCAGAAAACCCCCGACCAAAGGTCGGGGGTTTTCTGGTGTGTGTTCGCAGAAAGTAAAGAGAGAGTGGTAATAGGAGGAATGGATTCTTCCTGTGTCCAAAGATACAATACCAAAGAATTACGGCCAAACTTTGACCGAAGTGTGAATAATTTGTAAATTGGAAAAATGAAGAAGAAGTCGTATTTTGTCACCAGAGCTGGCACAGACCCAGCAGAGTGAGCAGTACCCCGGACAGGGGCAGGGCCAGCCCCTGCCAGCGGACCAGCTCCCGGCCCAGCCGTCGGCCCAGGGCCAGGGCGAGCAGAGTGACGAAGAAATTACACGCCGCCGACAGCGCCGGGGGCAGGCCGGTGACTCCGGCGGCCACCCCCACCCCGGCGTTGTTCACCGCCAGGGCGGCGGACAGGCCCAGCCAGCCCGAGCGGTGGGCGGGGCCTTCGCCTCCCCGGCCCCGGAGGGCGTCCAGTAAGTACCAAAGTCCAAGCCCCAGCAGGGCCAGGCCCCCCAGCCGGTCAGCCAGGGCGGCGGGGAGCAGGGCGGCCCCCTGCCGGCCCAGCAGCAGGGAGAGCAGGGTCACCAGGGAGGTCATGCCAGCCACTGCCGCCCCCTCCCACCGGTGGGGGGGCCGGGGCTGGCCCAGGGCGGCCAAAACAGTATCCAGATTACAGGCCAGGGCAAAAATCAGGGCCTGAGAAAATTGCTGCAAGGGAGATCCCTCCTTCCTGCCATCCTATGGGGGGAGGCGGGAGGAGGTGCAGGGGTGGCCCTTGCCCTTTTGGCCCGGGTTTGATATAATATGCCCAGACGGGCTTGAGCGCAAGCCTGTGGGCTATCGCCCGGCTGTGGTATTGACGGCCTCGCAAAAATGCCCTTGCAAGCAAGCATTTTTGCTTCATGGTATCATAGAAAAAACACCTGTAAGGAGGACCACCCATGAGCGGCAAAGAGGAATTTCTGGAGCTCTACCGTTCCCTCATCCAGCGGGAGGGAGCCGATGCTCTGCTGGACTATCTGGAGAACAAGTCCGACTTTTTCACCTGCCCCGCCTCGGCCAAGTACCACGGGGCCTATGCCGGGGGGCTGTGTGACCACTCCCTCAACGTCTACCACTGCCTGGTGGACTACCTGGAGCGGGAGCGGGTGGCCGAGCTCTACGGCATCGAGGCCGATCCCGAGAGCGTGGCCATCGTGGCCCTGCTTCACGACCTGTGCAAGATCGGCTGCTACAAGGCGGGCACCCGGAACGTGAAAAACGAGGCCACCGGCGCCTGGGAGAAGGTCCCCACCTTCTTCTATGAGGATCCTCTGCCCTACGGCCATGGGGAAAAATCAGTTTACATAATTTCTGGCTTTATGAAGCTCAAACGGGAGGAGGCCATGGCCATTCGCTGGCATATGGGCTTTTCCGGCAGTGAGGATAGCCGCCTGGTGGGCCAGGCGCTGGAGCAGTATCCTCTGGCCTTCGCCCTCAGCGTGGCCGACATGGAGGCCACCTACTTCCTGGAGGGGGAGATGGGGCGGTGAGAGGGCGTTTCGGGGGAAATTTTCCCTTTTGAGGGGCCTTTGTTCCTGATTATTCCAGAAAACCCTTGTAAAATGCTCCGTAATCTCGTATAATAAAGCATACTAAGCCCGCCCGAGCGGGTCATAGAGAGGAAGAACCCACATGAAACGCACTGTCATAGCGAAGCTTTTCGCTGACCAGGCCGCTTACGATGGCCAGCAGGTCACCGTCTGTGGCTGGGCCCGGACCATCCGGGACATGAAGACCTTTGGCTTCATCGAGCTCAATGACGGCTCCTGCTTCCGAAATTTGCAGGTCGTCATGGAGGACGGCCACCTGAGCAATTTCAAGGACATCGCCAAGCAGAATGTGGGCGCCGCCCTCATCGTCAAGGGCACGGTGGTCCTCACCCCCGACGCCCCCCAGCCCCTGGAGATCAAGGCCGACGAGATCATGGTGGAGGGCCCCTCCACCCCTGACTATCCCCTGCAGAAGAAGCGCCATACCGTGGAGTTTCTGCGGACAATCCAGCACCTGCGGCCCCGGACCAACCTGTTTTCCGCTGTGTTCCGCATCCGCTCCGCCGCCGCCCACGCCGTTCATTGCTACTTCCAGGACCAGGGCTTTGTCTATGTTCACACCCCCCTCATCACCTCCTCGGACACCGAGGGGGCCGGTGAGATGTTCCAGGTGACCACCCTGCCCATGGAGGACGTGCCCAAGCTGCCCGACGGCAGCGTGGACTACTCCAAGGACTTCTTCGGCAAGAAGACCAGCCTCACCGTCTCCGGCCAGCTCAACGCCGAGAACTTCGCCATGGCCTTCGGCAACGTGTATACC
>CAJUSE010000029.1 GCA_910588975.1 uncultured Oscillospiraceae bacterium
CAAGGGACAAAAGCCAATGACCACCCCCAGTAGTATTACAGTACCATAAAACGGACTGTAAATCAACTGTGAAGGTAGCTTTGAAAGGCTGAGTTGCACCACTTGTATAGCGAAATCCCTTTACGCTCTGCGTCCGCTTTGCAAGCGGCGTGAAATTCTACCGGGACCCGGACCCCCAACAGGACACGCCGGTCCCGTTCGTAGTCCTTGCGTTGCTTCTGGAGTATCAGCGCCCGGCGGGACGCTATGGCAATGTCTGCAATTGCTTGTTGTAGGTCCTCTGTCTTTGCCAGGTTGTAGGCCGTTGTTAGGGCGTTGCGTTGGTTTACGTCGCACCACCCCATGCCGATGCAGAGCCTTTCCGATGGATTTTTGCCATACATTTGTTCTACCTCCTTAAATTGTCGTACGTCACTTGCCCGGACTATGTTAAACGGGGACCCCCCCATACCCCCCACGAAACACATGTTGCCCCCCTTTTTGCGCCCCAGAAGGGCACAGCCCTTGGGGCGCAAAGAAAACGCTGTTTTTCAACCCCGCAAAAACCCCCCAAAAAAGCCCGTAAACCCCCCAAAACGCCGGCGGGGCGGGGCGAAAAAGGGCCGCCGCAAGGCGGCCTTAGCCCCGCCGGCGGGAGGAGCGAAGGCCAAGGGGGGCCATTTGGCCCCCCGCAGCGGGCCCAATGCCGGCAACTGCGCCGGCGGCAACGCCGCCGGGGCAAAGGCAGCCGGCGGGCCAGCCGGGCCAGGGGGACCCGCCGGGGGCGCAGGAGGGGCGCAGCGAGCCCAGAGCGGGCCAAGGGCGCAGCCCGCAGAGCCCCGGCAGGGCGAAGCCAGACCCCCGAGCCCTGCGCCGAAGGACCCGGCGAGCCAAGGCCGCCGGGGACCGGCGCAAGAGCCGCCGCAGCGGCGACCGGCGGGGGGCGGCCCGGGCCGCAGCGACGGGCGAGCAGCCGACCCCGAAGGGCAAGGGGGCAAAAACGGCGGCGGGCGGCTTTATCGCCGCCGCCGCTTTGCCCCCGCAGCCGCCGGCAAGCCGGCAACGCCGCCGCAAGGCGAGCGGGGCCGAGCGCAGACGGCGGGCCCGGCGAAGCGAGCATACCGCCGAAGTTCCGGGCTCTGTCCCGGAACGGTGGGACGGGTGCCGGCCCAGAGGGGCGGCGGGTCCCGGCCCACATAGTCCCGCTCGCCTGGAGCCAAAAGGGGGTTGCCCCCCTTTTAGAACTTCCATTCGTGTGTCTCCGGCGACCAGGGCGACCAGATGATGCCCTCCTCTGCGTACAGGTCTGAAATGTACTGTGTGCAGACCTGTTCCATGTACTGGGGCGTAAGGCCCAGGCGGTCTATATCTGTTCCGTGGGCGGCCGCATGGCAGCGGGGGCATAGGGTAATTAAGTTCATTTCCGTATCTGGGCCGCCCTGGGAGCGGAACACTATGTGATGGGCCTGGATACGCCGGCTATCATCGCATAGGGCGCAACGGTACCCGTCCCGCTTGTAGACCCGTGCCCGGGTTGCCTTGTCTATCCCTGCGGAAAGGCTGTATCTGTTCTTCTTCATCGTGTTTACCTCCTTTGTTGTTGGGCTTTTCGCCCTCACCGAAAGGGGAACACCGCCAGTCAAGGGCCAGGGCGCAGCCCTGGGGCGAAGCCTTTACCCTTGACCAGGTGTTACGCTGGAGGGAGGGCGAAAGGCCAACACGGGATCACCCGGGCCCGGGCCGCAGAACACCGGCTCATCCCCTGGGCCTTGACCCAAGGCCCAGCATAGCCCAGGTAGGAAGGCCCGGTTTCACCCGGGTCCCGAAGGGAGCCCGGGGACCAGGGACCACCCCCGTCACCGAGGACATGGTCCGCATGCCCCGGGGGGAGTGAATGTCATATACAGAAAGGGACAGCTCCATGGAGCTGTCCCTTGTTCTTGCCCGGCCCTTGTGATATAATGGAACCGGTTCCACAAATCAGCCTTTTGGGGCGCAGATCGTGATGTTTTCTTATCGTTCCCAAAATCAGTGTTCGAAACAGGAGAATCGGCAAATGGATTTTG
The DNA here is from genome assembly GCA_910588975.1 of uncultured Oscillospiraceae bacterium. Classification (GTDB taxonomy): domain Bacteria; phylum Bacillota; class Clostridia; order Oscillospirales; family Oscillospiraceae; genus Vermiculatibacterium. The sequence continues at coordinate 2,046 of CAJUSE010000029.1, forward strand.
AAAAAGAGCTGAAAAATTATCATGCCGACGCATTAAGCATTGCTGAAATACACGGTTATAAAATCACGGAGAAGGTTTTTGTAGGGGCACACGGAACACCTCATACACGGTTTCAAGCCGCATCTGTCAGTAAAATGGTATTTGCCGCAGCGGTTCTTCGATTGGCCGCAGACAATAAAATGCTTTTGGACGACGACATAAGCACATATTTAGGAGGCCTCACACCGAGGAAGGTAGACGGCACACCGGCAAAGGCCACTGCAAGGCAAATTCTCACCCACACGGCAGGGTTCAATGTTCACGGCTTTGACGGCTACCCCGTTGGAGCAAACATACCTTCTGCGGCACAAATCATTGCCGGGGAAGCTCCGTGCAACTCTTCGAGGATATTGCAGGAATATGAACCCGGCCAGCGCTGGCACTACTCCGGCGGCGGTTTTATGGTCCTGCAAAAGTGCGTGGAAAACATCACCGGCAATACCCTTCCCGACCTGATGGAGGATTTGATATTCGGGCCGCTCGAAATGTCTGACAGCACGTTCAGGCAGGATGTGTCGGAAAACATCGCCGCAGGCTATTCGGCAGGGAAAGCCGTCCCGGGCGGACATAGGATAATGCCTGAGCTTGCGGCTGCAGGTCTGTGGACAACGGCCTCAGATCTCGCTAAATTTGGGATCCATCTGCAAAAGATCCTGCGGGGAGAAACAGGCATCATTCCTCAAAGGCTTGTCCAAGAGATGGTAACGCCCTATTACGAAGCGGCTCCCGACCTTGGGAAAACAGGGCTTGGCTGTTATATCCAGGTCCGTGACGGGATGGAATATTTCGGGCACACGGGAGACAACATCGGCTTTGCATCGCAGGTGTTGTTCTCCATTTGCGGCGGTGATGGTATCTGCATCCTCGTAAATTCCGATGATGCCTTCCCCCTCGTGGAACAAATTTCCGCACAGCACTGCGTGAGGCGTGCCGGCGCACGGTAAAATCGCTGTTATAATGATATGATATCCGCCCCTGCGGAAGGGCAGGGCGGGCCGCCCCCGGTCCGCCCGCTTTTTTATTGCAGCAGGTCGGGGCCGGGGAGGTCCACCTGGCGCTTGCGGTCGGCGGATACTGTCAGCTTGTCCAGCAGGGCCTGCCGGTCCCCGCCGGCGAGCACCTCCCGGTAGGACTGGAGGTGGCCGATGAGCTCGTCCAGGCAGGTGGTAAGGGCGGGGGTATTGAGGGAAAAGAGCTGGGTCCACAGCCCGGCGTCCAGGGCGGCCACCCGGGTACAGCCCCGGAAGGAGGAGCCCTCAAAGCCCTTGCAGGTGAAGAGGTTTTCGTCGTCGCAGACACTGACGGCGATGATGTGCATCATCTGGCTGGTGTAGGCCAGGATCTGATCGTGGCGCTCCGGGGTGGTCTTGACCACGTCCCGGCAGCCGATATGCTCCCCCAGCCGCTCCATGAGGGCCACGTGGGCCGGATCGCTGCCCGGCCGGGGGGTGAGGATGAGATGGGAGCCCTGGAACATCTCGGCAAAGGCGTTCTGGATACCGGAAAACTCGGTGCCCGCCATGGGGTGGCAGCCGATGAAGTCCACCGTCTCCGGCAGGCACTCCGCCCCGGCCATGATGGCCGACTTCACCCCGCACACGTCGGTGACGAGACAGCCGGGCTTGAAGTGGTCCCTGTGCTCCTGCAAAAAGTCCAGAATGCCCTGGGGGTGCATACACAGCATGACCACGTCGGCCTCCCGGATGGCCTCTGCCGGGTCAGGGGTGACCACGTCGGCCACCTCGTGCTCCCGGGCAAAGGCCAGGGTGGCGGGGGAGGTGTCCATGCCGATGATCCGGAAGTCCTCAAACCCCTTGAGGGCCAGGGCCATGGAGCCGCCGATGAGGCCCAGGCCAATGATGGCAAAGGTTTTTTTATTCATATAAATACCCCCTTATAAAGCTAAAATTAAAAAGCGAAAAGCGAAAGGTATGGGGTCCGGGGCGGACAAGGCGGACGGGACAGAGGGACGGTTCTTGCTGTCCCGAAGGGACAGAAGAACCGTCCCTGCTGTCCGTTATATTACTCTCCCCACGCACTGGGCCACCGCCTGGGCCTTCTGCATCAGCGTCTCGAACTGCTCTGGGGTGATGGACTGCTGGCCGTCGCACAGGGCGTGGGGCGGGTCGTTGTGGACCTCGATAATGAGTCCGTCGCACCCGGCGGCGATGGCGGCCAGGCTCAGCCGCTCCACCATCCAGGCCTGGCCGCTGGCATGGGAGGGGTCCACCAGGACGGGCAGGTGGCTCTGCTTCTTCACCGCCAGCACAGCGGAGAGGTCCAGGGTGTTCCGGGTAAAGCTCTCGAAGGTGCGTACCCCCCGCTCGCAGAGGATGACGTTCTCGTTGCCCCCGGCCAGGATGTACTCCGCCGACATGAGCCACTCCTCAATGGTGGCGCTGAGCCCCCGCTTGAGCAAAATGGGCTTGCGCAGCTTGCCCAGCCGCTTGAGCAGGTCGAAGTTCTGCATGTTCCTTGCCCCCACCTGGATGACGTCCACATGCTCGGCAAAGTAGTCGATGTCGTCGGTGCTCATCACCTCGGTGACCACGGGCAGGCCGGTGCGCATCCGGGCCTTTTCCAGCAGGTCCAGCCCGCTGTATCCCATGCCCTGGAAGGCGTAGGGGCTGGTCCGGGGCTTGAAGGCGCCTCCCCGCAGGGCCATGGCCCCCATGGCCTGGACGCTCTGGGCAATGGCGGTGATCTGCCCCTCGCTCTCCACCGAGCAGGGCCCGGCAAAGACGGCCAGCTTCTTGCCCCCCACCTTCACCCCGGGGGCGATCTCCACCTCTGTGTCCGCCGGGTGGTACTTCCGGTTCACCTTCTTGTAGGGCTCGGTGACCCGCATGACCCGCTCCACCCCGGGCAGGGAAGCCATCTTCTCAATGTCGATGCCGGCGGCGTTGCCCTCGGCCCCCAAAATGGTGGTCTCCACACCCCGGGAGATCATCACGTTGACCCCGCCATCCTCCATGGTATGGATGGCACGGTCCAGCTCCTCCTTGGTAAAATTGGGCTTCATAATGACGACCATAACATTCTCTCCTTTGCAAAAAAAGACCGGCGGCCCGGAATGGGCCGCCGATCTGTAACATTCCTTCGGCAGGACCTTCCCTGGGCATCACAAATGACCGCTATCGCAATAGCGGTAATAGGAGTAATACCCATGAAGGTTACAATTGGCCATGTGGCACACCTGCTTTCCGGGGTTTACTTTAGCACTTTTTGGTGCGAAAGTCAAGAGGGAGTTTCTGGCCGAATTTTTCCCTTGAATTTTGCCCGGGGTGTGCTATAATATAGAAAAACAGTAGGAATACCCTTATGCTTGGGAGGCATCTGCCATGAAAATATCCACCAAGGGCCGGTACGCCCTGCGCCTGATGCTGGACCTGGCCCTGCAGGAGGGCGAGAGCCCCGTCCCTCTTCGGGACGTGGCCCAGCGGCAGGACATCTCGGATAAATATTTGGAGCAAATCGTCACCCAGCTGGGCCGGGCCGGCCTGGTCCGCAGCGTCCGGGGGGCGGGGGGCGGCTACCTGCTGACCCGCCCGGCCGGGGAATACACCGTGGGGGAGATCCTCCGGGCCCTGGAGGGCAGCCTGACCCCGGTGACCTGCGCCGAGGACCCCTCCTGCTGCTGCCGGTCCGAGGACTGCGTCACCATGGAAATCTGGAGCCAGATCGCCGCCGCCGTGTCCTCGGTGGTGGACCACACCACCCTCCAGGACCTGGTGGACAGGGCCAGGGCAAAACAGACCACCTGCTGATCAAAAAAGGCCGGAAGGGAGCCCCCTTCCGGCCTTTTTGCGGCTTTTTGTGCCCCCTGGCACGGCTTTTTTGCTGTTTTCTGCGGGTCTTTCCTGGCCTTTTGCGGGTTTTTCCTGGTTTTTTACGGTTTTTTCCCCTTTTTATCCGCCGCCGAAGCACAGCTTCACCGCCCAGCCGGCGGCCACAAAGGCGGCCAGGTCGGCACAGAGGGCGGCGGGGATGGCGTAGCGGGTCTTTTTCACCCCAGCCGAGCCGAAGTAGACGGCCACCGTATAGAAGGTCGTCTCGCTGCAGCCCAGCATCACCGCCGCCGTCCGCCCAATGGCGGAATCCACCCCATAGGTGGCCATGAGCTCGCTCCCCACCCCCAGGGCGGCGTTGCCGCTGATGGGCCGCACCAGCAACAGGCCGATGGTCTCCGGCGGGATGCCCAGCTTGGTCAGCAGAGGGGCCAGAGGGGCGGCCAGAGCCTCCAGCAGCCCCGAGGCACGAAGCATATACACCGCCGTCATCAGTGCCACCATGGCGGGGAGCACCTTCACCAGCACCCCCAGTCCCTCCCCCGCCCCCTGGCAGAGGGCGGCATAGACATCCACCCTCCGGGCCATGGCGTAGACTGCCACCAGGGCCAGGATGAGGGGGATCACAAGCTGAAAGGCCAAGGTCATGCCCCCACCCCCCGCCACAGCCGGGCAAAGACCTTGGCAGCCAGGATGCCCGCCGCCACCGAGAGGGCGGAGGACAGCCACACCGCCGGCAGGATGTCAAAGGGGGTGGCGCAGCCCAGGCTCTGGCGCAGGGCGGCCACAGTGGTGGGGATGAGCTGGATGGAGGCGGTGTTGCACACCACCAGCATACACAGGCTGTCCGAGGCCACACCGGGGGTGCGCAGGGCCATTCGCCGGGCAGCCCGGATGCCCAGGGGGGTGGCGGCGTTGCCCAGCCCCAGCAGGTTGGCCGACACGTTGGCCGAGACGGTCTCCATGGTCTCCCCATCCCGGGCAAAGTCGGGATAGAGCCGGTTCAGGACAGGCCGCAGCAGCCGGGCCAGCCCCTTTGCCAGCCCCGAGCGCTTCATGACCTCCATGACCCCCATCCACAGGCACATGAGCCCCGCCATCCGCAGGCAGAGCTCCACGGCGGCCGCCGCACCCTCCACCGCTGCCGCCGCCACCCCGGCACCATTTCCCGCATACAGGCCGTAGACCAGGCTCAGCACCACCATTCCCGTCCAAATTGCCGACATGGCCATTTCTTTCCCCTCCTCTCCCTTCAGCCTATGCCCGTCCCACCGGCAGTATGTCCAGCCTGTCCCCGTTCGTCAAATTGCCATTTATTGGTATTCATTCCGTGGCTTTTCTCCCAAATATTTCAAAATTTGCTTGACAATTGGAAAAAAACGTCTATAATGAAGCTACGCCCACGGGCGGACAACATTCCATGGAAAGGAACCAAACGCTATGAAATCTACCGGTATTGTGAGAAAGGTGGACGAGCTGGGCCGGATCGTGCTGCCCATCGAGCTGCGCCGCAATTTGGGCATCGAGGAGAAGGACGCTCTGGAGATCTATGTGGAGGGGAACTCGGTCATCCTCCGGAAGTACCAGCCCTCCTGCATTTTCTGTGACAACGCCGATGACGTGGTGGTTTTTAAGGGAAAGAACGTCTGCCGCCAGTGCCTTCAGCAGCTGACCGGCATCAAGGAATAAACCCTGCATCCAAAAAGATCCCCCCGGCCTGAGAACATCTCAAGCCGGGGGGATCTTCTGTTTTTTTGCTTACTTCAGGGTGACCAGCTTGCCGCTGTCAAAGTTGACCTCAAAGGCGGGGGTGCCGTCGTTCTTGAGGAACTCCCGCTTGCTTGTGACCAGGATCTCCTCTTCCAGCCAGTTGCTGTAATTGTTCACATTGGTGATCTCGCCCAGCTGCTTGCCCTTCTTGCTGTAAGTACGCACAGTGCTGCTGTCCATGGTATACAGCACGTCCCCGGCCACGCCGTAGGGGGTGCCCAGCACAGGCGCATCCAGAAGGTCCTTCATGTCCCCATCCAGCAGCATGGAGTAGGTCTTGCCGTCGGCGCCCTGGAGGGAGATGGCCACATAGCCCTCCCCGGTCACTGCGGTACTGCCCACCTTGTCGGCGTACTTGCCCTCGTACTTGGCCCAGGTGCCCGCCTTCACATCGTAGCGGAAGAAAATGCGGGTGTTGTCCACTGCGCCCTGGAAGAGCATAATGCCATCGGCATGGCCTATATAGGCCGGGCTGGTGCCGTACTCCTCGGGCACGGTGATGATCTCCACCTTGCCCTTGGCGTCCAGATAGGCGAACTCGCCGGGGTGGGTGTTCTGGCTGCCGTTGCGGTGGGAGCCACGGAACATGAGCAGGCCGTCCCGGGAGCGGTAGTCCGGAATGCCGGAGCCGGTGTAGCTCACCGCCTGGTCCTTCAGCCAGGTGTTGGACTGGGCACAGTAGATGTCGGCACAGCTCACCGAGCTGCCGTAGGTATTCTGATCCTCCAGCTGGTGGTTATTCATAAACAGGAAAATGCCGTCCCGGGCGTAGTACATATTATACAGCCGGTCGCTGCCCGAGGAATAGGTGCTCTGCTCCTTGCCGTCCTCGCCGTAAATGTGGTAGACATACTCCACGGCGTCAAAGCCGGACTTGTACTCCTGAGTGACCACATAGCCCTCGCCGTAGAGCATCAGCTGGACGTTGTCGCTGAGCTCGTAGGTGTTCACCTTCCCCTTGGGGGTGACCATATAGATGGTGTTGCCGTCCCTGGTATACATATAGCCGTTGCTGTTGTCCTGCTCGGATATGGTATAGCCCTCACAGTAATACTGCAGCTTGCCCTTGGCGTCGATCATGCCCGAGTAAGAGGTCCCGGTGCTGTTGTCCCGGAACTGGATAAAGGCCATGCCGCCCCGAAATCCCATGGCCGAATTCAGCTGGTACTCAGCAGGCTTGGGGGTAGGGGTGGGGGTGGGCTCGGGGGTGGTCTTTTCGCCCGCCTCGGGCGTGGGGGTGGCCTCCACCACCTCGGGGGTGGTGAGGGGGGTCTCCTCCGCTTCCTTATCCTTGCCGCCGCAGGCGGCCAGGCTCATCAGCATGGCCACAGAGAGTGCAAAGGCACACAGTTTCTTCATCTTCCTCACAGATCCTTTCCTTTCATTCTGGGCGGGCACCGGATGGGGAGGGTCACCCCTCCCGCTTCTGTCCCGCTCACACGGCTTCCATTATACGCCATTCCCCGACAAAGTGCAACCGCTTTTCTCCGTTGGGCACCCCCGGCTGCCCCCCTCTTGGGACACGCCGGCTTACAGCTGCCCCTCCAGGGCGGCGGTGTAGAGCTCGTTTTTGGACAGGCCCAGCTCCCGAGCGGCCTGCTTGACCGCATCCTTGAGGGAACTCCCCTCCTCCCGGAGCCGGCCCACCAGGGCCAGGCCATCATCCAGGGTGGCCTCCCCCTCCTCCGTGGGCTGGGCGCCGGAGAGCACCAGCACGAACTCCCCCCGGGGCTCGGCCCCCCGGTACTGCTCCACCGCTCCGGCCAGGGTGGTGCGGACCACCTCCTCGTGGAGCTTGGTCAGCTCCCGGCACAGGGCGATGGGCCGGTCGGGGCCAAAGACCTCCAGCAGGTCGGCCAGGGTGGAGCGGAGCTTGTGGGGGGCCTCGTAGAAGATCATGGTCCGCTCCTCCCCCCGAAGTGACTCCAGGTGGGTGCGGCGGTTTTTCTTGTTCATGGGCAGAAAGCCCTCGAAGGTGAACCGGCCCGTGGGCAGGCCGGAGACAGACAGGGCGGTGATGAGGGCGCAGGGGCCGGGGATGGAGACCACGGGCACATCATTTTGGGCGCACAGGGCTACCAGGTCCTCCCCCGGGTCGGAGATGGCGGGGGTGCCGGCGTCGGTGCAGAGGGCGCAGCTCTCCCCGGCCAGCAGCCGGGTGAGGACCTGCTCCCCCGCCTTGTCGGTGTTGTGGCGGTAGTAGCTCACAAGGGGCTTCTTCAGCCCCAGGTGGTTGAGCAGCTTCAGGGTCACCCGGGTGTCCTCGGCGGCGATGAAATCCACCGCCTCCAGCGTCTCGGCCTGCCGGCGGGAGATGTCCCCCAGGTTGCCGATGGGGGTGGGCACCAGATAAAGCGTTCCGGCCATAGTAGGCCCTCCTTTTCCTTTCTTTTACTCCTCCAGCCGGTCGGGCAGGATGTCCAGGCCCGGGCGGCCCCCTTTGACGGCCTCCACCAGGGCGGCGTAGGGGGGCTTGTCCAGGCGGTGGCGGCACAGCCGGAGCCGCTTGGGCTCCAGCCCCGCCCTTTGAAGGGCGGCCAGCAATTCGGCCAGCCGAGCCGGGGGATAGACCAGGGCAAAGCGGCCCTTATGGCCCAGTGCCCCGGCGGCCAAGCGGCACAGGGCGTCCAGGTCACAGCCCTCCACATGGGCGGCATCCCCCTTTTGCCCGGCGGGATACCAGGGTGGGTTGGATACCACCACCTCAGCCTGGGGCAGGGGCACGACCCCATAGTCCCCGGCGAGGATCTCCCCGGCAAGGCCGTTGCGGTCCAAATTCTCCCGGGCCAGGGCGGCGGCGTGGTCGTCCAGCTCCACCCCCGTCAGGGTCAGCTTTTCCCCCCGCCGGGCGCAGAGCAGGAGGAGCAGCCCCGCCCCGCAGCCCAGGTCCAGCACCCGGTCCCCTGGGCGGAGGGTGACAAACTCCCCCAGGGCCAGGGAGTCGGCCCCCAGAGGGAAGCAGCCCTCCTCCCAGCGGTAGGTGTACTTCCCAAGCTCTTCCTGTCTCACAGCTGCTCTATCCGGGCTGTCAGGGCCTCATAGAACCGGCCCACATGGACCCCGTCAATGAGCCGGTGGTTCACTGAGATGGTCATGTTCAGGCTGTCCCGGCCCCGCTCATCGGTGACATACTTGCCCCAGGAGAGCCGGGGGATGGAGTCGGTGGGCTCCAGCTCCCGCTCGTTGCTCAGGGCGGTGATGGGCATCCAGGGCAGGCAGGTGAAGTAGACAAGCTCCTCCTGCCAGTCTCCGTCGTCCACAAAGGCCTGCTGGGCCCGGCTCATCTCCCGGGCACGGCGGCAGAACTGGGCCATGTCCTCCCCAGTCTCCAGGGTGACGATGTGGAAGTCCTCCGCCCCCGGCTTCAGATCGGTGAAGCTGGGCACCAAATGCTCATGGTAGACGATGCCCTCTCCACGGGCCTTGTAGTGGAAAGCCTCCACATCCTCCAGGGCCTTGGTGCACAGGTAGACCAGGGCGTAGTAAAAGCTGTGGCCCTGGTCATGGCTCCACCTGTGCAGGCCGGTCACGTCCACGGGAAAACTCACCGACCAGAAGGGCCAGCTGAGCCCCTTAAAAAATTCATACCGCTCCCGGCGCTGCCAGGTGGTCAGGTCTACCTCTCTCATACCCTCTCTCCTCTCTGCTCCTCCGTCAATTCCACCAGATCCCGGACCATCCGGGCGGTGAGGCCCCAGATGGCCCTGCCCCGGTACATCCACACCGGGATGGTCACCTCGCTCTTCCGCCAGGGGTAGCCCTGGGGAAAGCCCAGCTGGGCGTGGGGGAAGTCCTCCCCCGGCACCGTAACGCTCTCGCAGCGGTAGAGCCGGGGCGGGCTCTCCCGAAAAAAGGCCAGGGGGACGGTAAAAGTCTCCCCCACCTCGGCGGCGTTGGGCTTCAATTGCCCCTCCCAGCCCGGCAGCAGCCGGCCCAGGTAGGGCCGGGTTGGCTCTCCCCGGGTACGGTACTGAACGGGCAGGGGCGGGCCGATCTCCACAAGGTCAGGAGATACCCCCAGCTCCTCCGCCGTCTCCCGCAGGGCGGCCTGGACGGGGGTCTCCCCCCGCTCCACCGCCCCACCGGGGAAGCAAACCTCCCCAGGCTGGGTATGCAGCCGGGGGGAGCGGACTTCAAAGAGGAGGGACAGGCCCTCCCCGGTCTCCACCACGGGCACCAGCACGGCATAGCCGCCGTATGGGCGGCCCGCAAGGTCCCGATACACCCGCTCGGTCAGCTCCCGGTAGGTCATGGCCCTCCCCCCTTCCTCCGTTTTTCCCCAGTATACCAAAAAAGCGGCCAATGTGCAACAAGGGGAGGGTTTTCACCCTCCCCTTGACTTATGTGATTGAAATTTAAGCCGCCTGGTCCAGCTGGGCCATGGAGCTGTGGCGGATGGGCTTCCACTCCACCTTCTGGAACAGGGCCTGGATGGAGATGGGGATGTAGGTGAGCATGAACACCGGGAACAGGGGCAGATAGGCCAGCTTCTGCCAGGTGGCAGCCCGGATATTGGCCCACTCGCTGAGGACCACCACCGCCCCGTAGAAGAGCATGCCCAGGTAGAAGCTGGCAAAGGCGCTCCACAAAAACTGTCCCGCCGCCAGCAGCACCGCCTTGGCCTGGAAGTCGTCGGAGAGCAGGCAGCACAGCAGCACCACCAGCTGGAAGGCGCCCCCCACCAGGCTCAGCAGCACCCCGGGGGTGATGGTCATCAGCAGGTCGTAGCAGCCCCAGCCCTTTCGTCCGCCCCGGAAAACTCCCTTGAGCAGGGCGGGGGCGTACTTGCCGTCCACCTGATAGAAGCCCTTGGACCACCGCAGCCGCTGGTCCCAGGCCTGGAAGAAGTCGGCGGGCTGCTCGTCGTAGATCACCGCCCCGGGGCAGTAGCCGATGCGCAGGCCCTGGGCGGTGCATCGGGCGGAGAACTCCAGATCCTCGGTGAGCAGGTGATAGGGCCAGCCCCCCTGCTCCAGCAGGACCCGGCCGCTGATGAGAAAGCCGGTGCCCGACACGTGGCAGTTGGTGCCCAGGGCCATCCGGGGGCCGTTGAGGAACCGGGCCTCCCGGAGGAACCAGATGGAGTAGCCCGCCGTGATCCAGTTCTGGCCGAAGTTTTTGGAGTTGCGGTAGCCGGTGAGGGCGGCGTAGTCACCGCTTTGGAAGGTGCGGTTCATCTCGTAGACGAAGTTGGGGTCCACGATGTTGTCGGCGTCAAAGACGAAGTAGCCGTCGTACCGCTCCGCCTTTCCCTCATCCCAGATGTGTTTGAGCAAAAAGTCCAGGGCGTAGCCCTTGCCCACCTCCTGCCGGTTGTAGCGGCGGTAGACCCTGGCCCCGGCGGCCTGGGCCACGGTGGCGGTGGCATCGGTGCAGTTATCGGCCACCACGTAGATGTCCAGCAGCTCGGCGGGGTAGCTCTGCCCCTTCAGGCTGGCGATAAGCTCGCCGATGACCCCGGCCTCGTTCCGAGCCGAGATGAGCACGGCGTAACGGCCCAGCTCCACCGAACCGGCGGGGGTCTTTTTGCGGGGCAGCAGCAGCCCCAGTGCCAGGTAGCCCCCCTGATAGAGATAGAGCAAAACACAGCCAAAGGCAATGAGCGTGCCAAAGGTTTCCACAAACTGGAGCAGCTTCACACCGACCCCTCCTTTTTCTCTCTGATAGTCCATAGGGACCCGGGCTTTTTACGGCTTCATTTTAGCACTTTTTTCCCTTTTTACAAGAGGGTTTTGGGGGAATTAAGGGAAGGGTCACACAAGGTTAAGAATTGCTTTTTGAAAGCTTTATAATTTCTTCAGAAATAGCCTATGGCCCGGCGGGAGAGGAGGATATTTCCCCCGCCCCGCCGGGCCTTTTGAGGGGGCGGATCGCCCCTTAAACGTCCAATGCGCCGATGCGCTCCAGCACCACGGCCAGCATCTCCCGTGTCACCACTCCCTGGGGGGCGGTGCCGTCCAAAATGCCCAGGGCCACTGCCCGCTCCCAGGCCTGGGCCGCCCAAGGGGCGGGCTGGGGGATGGGGGATGTCTCCTCTTTGTAGACAACGCCGAAGAACTGGCAGACCCCCTTGGTGGTGGCCCGGGCCAGCAGCTCCCGGTAGGCCGGGTCCTTCAGCAATTCCGTCTCGGCCCGGTTGGTGTGAAAGCCGTACTCGATAAGCACCGCCGGGGCAACGGTCTTGGTCAGAACGGTAAAGGACTCGTGGGCCAGGCCGTTGCCCCAGATGGTGACGCCGGCCAGCCGGAGCTGCTCCAGAATGTCCCGGGCGGCGATGTTCCGGGGGGCATCCACCCCGGGGGCAGAGGTGTAGAGAAGCACTCCCCGGGGACTGCTCCAGCCGCTGTTGCCGGCGGCGTTGGAGTGGACGCTGAGAAAGAGGTCGGCCCCGGCCTTATTGCTCACATTGGCACGCTGGGTGAGGGAGGGCTTCACGTCCTCCGTCCGGGTGAGGATGACGGCGATGCCCTGGCCCTCTAAGGCAGTGCGAAGGCGCTGACACATATCCCAGGTGAACTCCCGCTCCAGGTAGGTGCCGTCGGGGGAGGTGTTGGCGGTCTCAGGCCCGTGGCCCGGATCCAAACAGACCAGATATTGCTTGGCCATATCCATTCTCCTTTCGATGGATAGGCCATTCTATGCCGGATGGAGCCATTGGGACACAACAAGGCCCGGCTGTGCTCCCACAGCCGGGCCTTGACGGACAGACCAAATTTACATTTTCTCCGGGGCGGTGACGCCGATGAGGGTCAGGCCGTTGCAGAGGACGCTACGGACGGTGTCGGCCAGCTTCAGCCGGGCCTTGGCCACGGCCTCCTCCTCCCCCTTGATGCGGTTGGCGTTGTAGAAGCGGTGGAAGTCACCGGCCAGGGCGATGAGGTAGCGGTTCACCTGGGAGGAGTCGTAGTCCCGCCCGGCCAGGGTCAGCTCCTCGGGGAAGCGGGCCAGGGTCTTGAGAAGGGCGGTCTCCTCGCTGCTCTGGAGCAGGGAGACATCCACCTCGCCGGCGGCGGGGACGGTCAGCCCATCCTCGCCGGAGAGCTTCTTCACCAGAGAGCAGATCCGGGCGTGGGCGTACTGGACGTAGTAGACCGGGTTCTCGCTGTCCTCCCGGACGGCCAGGTCCAGATCGAAGTCCACCGGGGAGGTGGGCTTGGAGGCGTTAAAGACGAACCGGGCGGCGTCCACGCTCACCTCGTCCAGCAGGTCGTGGAGGGCGATGGCCTTGCCCGAGCGCTTGCTCATCCGCACCGGCTTGCCGTCCTGGAGCAGGTTGACCAGCTGCATGAGGATGATAACCAGACGGTGGGAGCCATCCAGCCCCAGTCCGTCCAGGGCGGCCTGGAGCCGGGCCACGTGGCCGTGGTGGTCGGCCCCCCAGACGTTGACGGCCAGGTCGTAGCCCCTGTTCTCCAGCTTGTTGCGGTGGTAGGCGATGTCGGCGGCAAAGTAGGTGTAGAAGCCGTTGGCCCGGCGGAGCACGTCGTCCTTCAGCTCCAGCTTGTTCACCTTCTCCTGGCTCATGCCCTCGCTGAGGTACTTGCGCTTGAGCAGCTCGGTGGTGTTGAGCCACAATGCCCCGTCCTTCTCATAGGTCCAGCCCTTCTCGGTGAGGGCCTGGACGCTGTCGGCCACGGCGCCGTTGGCGTGAAGGGTGGACTCCAAAAACCACTCGTCATACTGGATGCCGTACTTGGCCAGGTCCTCCTTCATCTTGGGGATGTTGACGCTCAGGCCATACTCTCCCATCCGCTCCAGCCGCTCCTCCACGGGGAGGGCCTTCCAGCTCTCCCCATGGGCGGCCAGGATGGCCCGGGCCAGGTCGGTGATGTCCTCCCCCTGGTAGAGCCCCTCCTCGATGGGGCCCTCGGCGCCCGAGATAAGCTGGTCATACCGGGCGTCGATGGACATGGCGAACTTGTGGATCTGGTTGCCGGCGTCGTTGACGTAGAACTCCCGCCAGACCTCATAGCCCAGCCGCTCGAAGATGGCGGCCATGGTATCACCCAGCACGCCCCCCCGGGCGTTGCCCATGTGCATGGGGCCGGTGGGGTTGGCCGAGACGAACTCCACCATCACCCGCTTCCCCTTGCCCTGGTCGCTCTTGCCGTAGTGCAGGCCCTCGGCCTCAATGATGGAGAGCACCTGGGCAAACCACTTCCCGCCCAGGGTAAAGTTGAGGAAGCCGGGGCCGGCCAGCTCCACCTTGTCAAAATAGGTGCCCTCCAGGTCCATGTGCTCCAGCAGGATCTGGGCCACCTCCCGGGGGTTGCGGCCCAGGGCCTTGGCCCCGGCCAGGGCAAAGGAGGTAGCGTAGTCCCCATTCTTCACGTCCTTGGGGATGTCCACCTGGGCCTTGATGTCCGCCCCGCCGGGGAGGGCCCCTGCGGCGGCGGCCTTCTCATATGCCTTCCGGGTCAGCTCTGCCACCTGCTCCTTGGCGGCTGAAATCAGATTATCCGTCATGTTCCTCTTCCTCTCTTTTCTCATTCACCCAAAGCCGAAGCTGGGTCAGGCCGGACTGCTGGGGGCCGATCTGGATGCGGTAATCCAGCTCCACCCGGCCCCTTTGCCCCTCCATATCCCAGCTAAGCCGCTGGGTCAGGATCTCCAGGGGCAGGGTGCCGTAGGGGGTCTGGTAGTCGGAGACATGGCTCGCCCCCTCCTCAAACACCATCTGGGAGTGGTACTCCCCCGCTCGGGTCAGGGTGATTTTTCCCTTTTCCAGCTCCAAGGTGGTCCGGGTCCCTCCCAGGCCGGAGGACTCCCCCTCCAAATAGGTGAGGATATATCCCCCCGTGCCCTGCTCCAGACAGCCGGGGGCCACCTGCTCCACCCAGTCCTCCTTCAAATCGGCAAAGCACTGCCGGCTTTGAATGGTGATGATCACATTGGTATTTGACATAGGAAAACCTCGAAATTCCAAACTATTTTCTATTATACCTGTATTTTCAATCGGTGTAAAGGGCGGATTTTGCAAATGCCGGGCCCCTCCTACCGGGCGGGCCTTGTCCACTCTGCCACAAGCTCCATGACCACAAGGACCTCCAGCGCCGCCAATGCGGTCTCGGTCCAGGTCCAAAGGCTGGGGATGGCCGTCCAAAGCCGGAAGTAGATAAGCCCCGTAAGGCCCTGAAACACCGAAGCGGCGACCAAAAGCCCCCGCTTCCTCATTCGGATAAACAGGGCCAGAAGCACGCCCCCAAGGGCCAAAAGCCCAAGCAGCATGCCGTAAAACAACATCATAAACAGCGCCCCAAAGCCGGCGAAGGAGAGCCACTGCTCCGCCTCCTCCAGCCGGTACCAAAAGCAGGCCAGCGTGACAACTGTCATCCCCATATCGGCCCACAAAAGCCAATTTCGCTTCATGCCGCCCCCTCCTCAGTATCTCTCTATGTCCACCTGCTCCACCCGGTCCACAGGCTCCCCCAGGAAGGTGGAGGCCAGATCGGCAAAGGTCTGGGTGGGGCCACTGACGAAGTAGCGGCAGCTCCCCTGCGCCCTCTCTGCCAGCAGGCCCCGGCCTTTCAGCTCCCCGGCCATGGCCTGGGCGGTGACCGCCCCCACGTCGATGAGGGTCACCGCCGGCCCCATGACCTCGCTGATGAGGTTGGCGAGCAGAGGATAGTGGGTACAGCCCAGCACCAGGGTGTCCACCCCGGCCCGGCGCACGGGCTCCAGATACTCCAGGGCGGCCTGGCGGGCCAGGCTGTCTCCGGGGAGGAAATGGCCGCTCTCCACCAGGGGGACGAACCGAGGGCAGGCCTGGGCGGTCACCTCCAGAGTGGGGGACTGGGCGGCAATGGCCCCCTGAAAGGCCCCGGAACGAATGGAGGCCTCGGTGGCGATGACCCCCACCTTCCCCCTCCGGGTGCCCGCTGCCGCCGCCCGGGCGGCGGCGTCAATGACCCCGTAGATAGGCAGGTCGTTCTCCTCCTGGAGCACATCCAGGGCGTTGGCCGACACAGTGCCGCAGGAGACCAGAATGGCCTTTGGGGCAAAGGTGCGCAGGAAGGCCACGTCCTGCCGGGCAAACCGAACCAGGGTATCCCGGTCCCGGGCCCCGTAGGGCACTCGGGCAGTGTCTCCGAAAAAGACAAAGTCCTCCCCGGGCAGCAGCCGGCGCAGGGCGGCCAGGCCGGTGAGCCCCCCCAGGCCGGAGTCAAAGACCCCGATGGGCCTTGTGTCCATGCTCCATTCCCCCTTTCTCAACGCTGTCCATCAAAACTCTTCCACAAAGTGATGGCTGTATTTCTCCCAATAGCCCCGGTACATCCGCCGGTCATTTCCGTCCAAATTCAGCTGGTACATTCTGAATATGACGGGGATATTTTTGGGCTGCCACTGCTCCTCATAGGAGTAGCAGTATTTCATCCCGATCCCTCTCATCACGCCGCCGCTGCCCGGGTTGTCCCGGTCGTGGGTGGCCGTGATGTAGGGCAGCCCATCCTTTTTCACCTGGGCCACAAGGGCCCCGGCCGCCTCGCTGGCAAGCCCCTGCCGCCAGAACTCCCGGCGAAGGCCATAGCCCAGGTCGTAGGGCTCCTCTGTCCCCACCTGGATGTAGCCGATGGGGATGTCGTCTGTTTTCAGGCAGATGGCATAGGCATAGCCCCGGGGCCGGGCGTAGACGGCCCTGTACCGCTGCTCATAAAACTTCCCGGTCTCCTCCATGCTTTTCATGGGGAACCAGGGCAGGAAGCGGTTGACCTCCTCATCGCTTAAAATCCGATGGAGGGCGGGCAGATCCCCATCCTCAAATTTTCTCAAGCGCAGCCGCACTGTCTCCAGGGTGGGTGTATTCATCTCGTATGAGCTCCAAATATCGTGTATTCCCTATGGGTATAGTCCATAATAGCACAAGTGGGACCAAAGGGAAAGGGGAATGTGCCCCCTCGCCCCCGCCAAAAGGGAAAAAACAGGCCGCAATTTTGGAAATTAGACCCATATTTCCTTCTATTATGAGGGCTTTGACTGCGAAAAGCAAGTCAAATTTGCCCCGGGAGAAAAAATACTCCCCCCAACCCTTTGACATTTGTGGCGGAGCGATTATAATATAGGGAGTGATCCCATTTGTAGAGCATCCCCGTGATGGGAAAGGAGGTCACGCTCTATGAAATTGGAATTGACCCGCAAGCAGCTGCGCCGGCTGCTGGACATGGCCTATATCGGCAACTGGATCCTGAACTCCACCCGGGGGGAGGACCGCTTCACCGACTATGACGAGGTGGAGAGCCTGCTGTTTCAAAAGGCCCGGGAGGAGGGCATGAAGACCCTCACCGAGGACTGGATGGGTGTGCCCGTCCCCTCCAAGGCCTTTGCCGAGGGGGGCATCCATGAGGCTATCATCGAGTATGAAAACAACGTCTTTTTCGACATCCTGGCCGAGGACCTGGCCCGGCGGGATATGGACGACGTGCCCATTGACGAGAGCAACTATCAGGAGCTCACCGAGCGCATCGAGGCCTATATCGCCGAGTTCGACGCCCACGGCACCGACAATATCTCGGTGGAAACAGGAAGCTGAAATACAGAAAAAAGAGGTGTTTCTCCATGGCTGAACAGGAATTGCAGGACTTACAGGACCTGCCGGAGCTGGAGCAGTCCCGACGCCCCCGCATCCTCATTGCCGACGACTCCGAGTTCAACCGGGAGTATTTGAAGGCCATTCTGGAGGACGACTACGACATTTCCGAGGTCGCCGACGGTCCCCAGGCCATTGAGATGATGGAGCAGGAGGGAACCGCCATCTCCCTGCTGCTTCTGGACATCCACATGGTGACCATGGACGGCTTCGAGGTGCTGGCCACCATGAACGACCGGGGGTGGATTAAGGAGATCCCCGTCATCATCATCTCCTCCGATGTGGATGCCGGCTCCATTGAGCGGGCCTACAACCTGGGGGCCACCGACTACTTCAGCCGGGACTCGGACATGTCGGTGCTCCAGCACCGGGCCGCCAACACCATCCTGCTCTATGCCAAGCAGCGGCAGCTGACCACCATGGTGGCCGAACAGGTCCGGGAGACCGCCAAGCAGAGCGAGATGATGATCGACATCCTCTCCCACATCGTGGAGTTCCGAAACGGCGAGAGCGGCCTGCACGTCCTCCACATCCGCAAGCTCACCGAGCTGCTGCTCCACCGGCTCATCACCAAAACAGACCGCTACGGTCTGGACCGGAAGCAGGTGGCCCTCATCGCCACCGCCTCCGCCCTTCACGACATCGGCAAGATCTCCATCCCCGGCGCCATCCTCAACAAGCCCGGCAAGCTTACCGAGGAGGAGTTCGCCATTATGAAGACCCACTCCATGATGGGGGCCACCATTCTGGACGGCCTGGCCTTCCACCGCAACGAGCCGCTGGTGAAGGTGGCCTACGACATCTGCCGCTGGCACCACGAGCGCTATGACGGCAAGGGCTACCCCGACGGGCTGGTGGGGGATGACATCCCCATCTCGGCCCAGGTGGTCTCCCTGGCCGACGTCTACGACGCCCTCACCAGTGAGCGGGTCTATAAAAAGGCATTCTCCCACGAGAAGGCCGTCCAGATGATCTGCAACGGAGAGTCCGGCTCCTTCTCCCCCCTGCTCATCGAATGTCTGCTGGAGTGCAGCAACGAGATCAAGCGCCTGTTTCACACCGCCCCCGCAGCTTCGGAGGAGAGCCAGACCCGGCTTCAGGGCGTGGCCGACGAGATGCTCCGCCGGGAGGAGGCCACCACCGGCAAGACCGGCCAGCTGCTGAAGCAGGAGCGCATCAAGCGCCAGACCCTGTCCAGCATGATCAGCGAGATCCAGTTTGAGTACACCGTGGATCCCGGCTCTCTCACCCTGTCGGACAACGGCGCCCAGTACCTGAACCTGCCCCAGGTCATTCCCGCCCCCATGACCAATGACAAGGTGGTGCCCATGCTCCGCCAGGAGGGGCTTGTGGGTCTACGGGATGCCATCCACGCCCTTCAGCCCGGGGACACCGACGTGGACTACACCTGCCAGCTCACCATCCAGGGCCGGGAGCTGTGGGTCCGCTTCACCTGCAAGGTGCTCTGGGGCGGGGAGGATGCCCTGCGCTACCAGGGGGTCATCGGTAAGCTGGTGGACATCAGCGACACCAAGACCAGGCTGGACACCCTGGAGCAGCTGGCCTCCCACGACCCGCTGACCAACCTGCCCAACCGCCGCCGGGCCCAAGCCCAGGCCGTGGAGCTGCTGACAGGGATGCCGGACAAGTCCTTCACCCTGGCCGTGCTGGACCTGGACAAATTCAAGGAGGCCAACGACACCTACGGCCACCAGTTCGGGGACTGGGTGCTCACCGAGGCCGCCCAGCGGCTGCAGAAGGTTGCCGACCCAGACACCATCGTGGCCCGCATCGGTGGGGACGAGTTTTTGGTCTTTACCGGCCGGGAGAGCGAAAAGGGCGAGGATCTGGAGCTGCTCCAGTCCATGGTCACGGTCTTGCAGGAGCCCTTTGACTCGGCCCAGCTCTCTGTGAGCATCGGCGTGGCCCGGACCCGGGACCTGGGCCGGGACTACACCTCCCTGTTCCGGGCTGCCGACCAGGCTCTGTATACGGTCAAGCGCTCGGCCCGGGGCACCCTTCAGCTCTATGACACCTCCATGAAGGACGTCTTCCCCGACCCCACCACCCCCATGGATCAGATGGAGCCGGCCAAATCGTAACACTACATAAAGAGGACCGCCGTTGAGATAGCGGCGGTCCCCTTTTTATGCTTTTATCCGAATTGGGGCGTCCCTTTCTCACTCAATGGCGGCCAGGACGCCCAGCACCACCCAGCGGTTGGCGTGGCCGTTGCCGGTGCAGGTGGACAGGGTGACGATCTGGTTGGCCGAGGTGGGCTGGATGGGAGTGGCGATGACCGAGCTCTCCAGGGCCAGGTTGATGACGGTCTCCTTCCCCTTGTCGCTGGACACCCCCAGCCGGTAGACGGCGCTGTCTACCGGGGCCTCATAGGCGGCGAAAATGTCGTAGCGCCGGGTGCCGGCGGCGTCGGTGATGTAAAAGCTGGGGTGGAGGTCGGCAAAATCCTGGTCGGCATAGGCGTGGAGCTGGCCGAACATGGACTGGTTGCTGACCCGGTGCCCATAAATGATGGTGTTGAAGTCACTGAAATCCCGGCTGCACTGGCACTCCATGAAGATGGAGCCCACCGAGTTGCGGCTCCCCTTCCAGGTGTGGTCAAGGTAATAGCTGTTGTCCTCCCCCTGGAGAAGGGGGTAAGAGATGCGGGTGCCCGGCACCAAGATCCAGCCCAGCACATCCTCGTTCACCTCCTGCAAAGCGGCAAAGTCCATGCTCTGGAGGGCCTGGGCGTAGGGGTCGGGAGTGGGCTGGGGGGTGGGCTCCGGCTGGGCTGGGGCCGTACTGTCCGGGTCGGCTTCCGCCGTGGGGGCGGCCGTGGGCTGGGGCCGAAGGGTGGGCTGAGGCAGGTCGCCGAGGTCGGGTATGCCGGCCATCACCTCGGCCTCGCCATAGTCCTCGTCCCCCTGGCGGTAGTCCCAGAGCTTGAAGCCCAGCACCCCAAGGCTCACCGCCAGAGCCAGGGCCAGCAGGGCGGTGAACAGGGTGCGGAGGGTAACTTGTTTTTTTGACGGTCCTGCCATATGCGCTCTCCCTTATCGACCGCTGAGGGCGCTGTCCATAAGGAAGATCAGCTCCAGCACACTGCGGAAGCTCTCCTCCCGGCTGCCCTCCAGCCAGGTCACCGACCCCTGCCAGCTGGCGTTCTGCCGAAAGAGAATGCGCACGGCAAAGGTGGCCAGCTTGCCCTCCTGGGTGGTCACGCCGGGGACATCCTTGGCCCGCTCGCTGTTGCTGGTGCCAAAGGCCCGCACCGCCGTAAAGGACTGGGGCAGGCGCATTTCATTGAACATATCGTCCATCTTCAGAAGCATCTGGGTCAGGCTCTCAAAGCTCTCCCCCTCGCAATAGGGGTTGTAAAAGCGCCCGGAAAACGACTTTTTTTCATATCCGTCCACACAGATGACGGTGGTGCGAAATTCATTTCCCTTTTCCACAGGCCCGGCCTCCTTTTTTCGAATTTTCGGGGACAGTATATCATATCCCGGTTACAAAACCGGTTACATTTTCCCTTTTTTCTTACAGTGGGCAAAATTTTTCTCTCAGCCCATCCTCCGGCGCAGCTGCTCGGGGTTGTCGGCGTATTCCAGGGCGGTCTCGGCGGTGATGAGCCCCTGCCGGAACAGCTCCAGAATGGACTGGTCCATGCTCATCATCCCCTCCTCGCCCCCCCGGGCGATGGCGTCCTCGATCTGGTGGGTCTTGGACTCCCGGATGAGGGAGCGGATGGCGCTGTTCATGTTCATGATCTCATAGGCAGGCACCCGCCCGCCATCCACCCCGGGCAGGAGCTGCTGGCTCACCACGGTGCGTAGGACCATGGCCAGCTGGACCCGGACCTGGCCCTGCTGACCGGCGGGGAAGGAGTCCACAATGCGGTCGATGGTATTCACTGCCCCCTTGGTGTGAAGGGTGGCGATGAGCAGGTGGCCGGTCTCGGCGGCGGTCATGGCGGTACGGATGGTCTCGTGGTCCCGCATCTCCCCCAGCAAAATCACGTCGGGGGCCTGGCGCAGGCAGGAGCGCAGGGCGGAGAGGTAGTCTGCCGTGTCGATGGCGATCTCCCGCTGGCTCACGATGGATTTCTGGTTGCGGTGGAGGAACTCGATGGGGTCCTCCAGGGTGATGATGTGGTCAGAGCGGGTGCGGTTGATCCGGTCGATGATGCAGGCCTGGGTGGTGGACTTGCCGCTGCCCGCCGTGCCGGTGACCAGCACCATGCCGTG
>CAJUSE010000030.1 GCA_910588975.1 uncultured Oscillospiraceae bacterium
ATCCCAACTGCGGCAAGACCACCCTGTTCAACGCCCTCACCGGCTCCAACCAGTATGTGGGCAACTGGCCGGGGGTCACCGTGGAGAAAAAGGAGGGCAGGCTGAAGGGCCACAAGGACGTGGTCATTCAGGACCTGCCCGGCATCTACTCCCTGTCCCCCTACACCCTGGAGGAGGTGGTGGCCCGATCCTACCTGGTCACCGAGAAGCCCGACGCCATCCTGAACATCGTGGACGGCACCAACATCGAGCGCAACCTCTACCTCACCACCCAGCTCATCGAGCTGGGCCTACCCGTGGTGGTGGCGGTGAACATGATAGACCTGGTGCGCAAAAACGGCGACACCATCGACCTTGACAGGCTGGGCGCCGCCCTGGGCTGCAAGGTGGTGGCCATCTCCGCTTTGAAGAACGAGGGGGGCCTGGAGGCCGCCCAGGCCGCCGTGGAGCTGGCCCAGGCCCAGCTGGCCGGGAAGCTGCCCCCGGTGTTCACCGGCAGCGTGGAGCACGCCATCGCCCACATCGAGGAGTCCCTTCAGGGCAAGGTGGACGACCGCTATCTCCGCTGGTATGCCATCAAGGTTTTCGAGCGGGACGAGAAGGTGCTGGAGGAGCTCGCCCTCACCGCCGGGGAGAGGGCCCACCTGGAGGAGCACATCGCCGACTGCGAGAGGGAGCTGGACGATGACGCCGAGAGCATCATCACCAACCAGCGCTATGCCTACATTGCCAAGGCGGTGGGCCAGGCGGTGAAGAAGGCCCGTGCCGCCCACGCCCTCACCCCCTCGGATAAGATCGACCGCATCGTCACCAACCGGGTGCTGGCCCTGCCCATCTTCGCCGTCATCATGTATTTCATCTACGCCATCGCCATGGGCACCTCCGTTGCCGACGGCGGCCTGGGCATCGGCACCTTCGCCACCGACTGGGCCAACGACGTCCTCTTCGGGGAGATCGTCCCCGGCCTTTTTGACGGCATCCTGACCGCCCTCGGGGTGGCCGGGGAGAGCTGGCTCTACGGCCTCATCCAGAAGGGCATCGTGGCCGGCGTGGGGGCCGTGTTGGGCTTTGTGCCCCAGATCCTGGTGCTCTGCTTCCTGCTGTCCATTCTGGAGGACGTGGGCTATATGGCCCGCATCGCCTTCGTCATGGACCGCATTTTCCGCCGCTTCGGCCTTTCGGGCAAGTCCTTCATTCCCCTGCTGGTGGCCACCGGCTGCGGCGTGCCCGGCATTATGGCCTCCCGGACCATCGAGCAGGACCGGGACCGAAAGATGACCATTATGACCACCGGCTTCATCCCCTGCGGGGCCAAGCTGCCCATTGTGGGCCTGGTGGCCGGCGCCATCTTCGGCGGCAGCTCGCTGGTGGCCGTGTCCGCCTTCTTCATCGGCATCGCCGCCGTGGTGGTGTCGGGCATCATGCTCAAGAAGTTCAAGGCCTTCGCCGGGGAGCCCGCCCCCTTCGTCATGGAGCTGCCCGCCTACCATGTGCCCAGCATGGGCAACGTGTTCCGGGCCACCTGGGAGCGGGGCTGGTCCTTCATCAAGCGGGCGGGCACCGTGGTGCTGCTCTCCTCCATCGTGCTGTGGTTCCTCCAGGGCTACGGCTTCGTGGACGGGGCGCTCCGGGCGGTGGAGGATAACAACACCTCCCTGCTGGCCGCCCTCGGCAACGCTATTGCCTGGGTGTTCTATCCCCTGGGCTGGGTGGGCGACATGGCCTGGAAGGCCACCGTGGCCACCTTCACCGGCCTCATCGCCAAGGAGGAGGTCATCAACACCTTCGGCGTGCTCTATAACTTTGCCGGCGAGGAGCTGGGGGACAACGGCGAGGCCATCTGGGCCATGGTGGGGGCCGACTTCACCGCCCTTACCGGCTATTCCTTCATGATCTTCAACCTGCTCTGCGCCCCCTGCTTTGCCGCCATGGGCGCCATACGCCGGGAGATGAACAACTGGAAGTGGACCCTGGCTGCCATCGGCTATATGTGCGCCTTCGCCTACGTCATTTCCATGATCGTCTACCAGATCGGCGGCCTGTTCACCGGCGAGGCCACCTTCGGCCTGTTCACCGTCCTGGCCCTGGCCGCCCTGACCGCTCTGCTGTACCTTTTGTTCCGCAAGGGCTATCAGGAGAAAGAGCACGCCCACAGCCTCTCCAGCGTGGCCGCCAACTTTTCTTGAAAGAAAAGTCGGCAAAAGAACTTCCAACTCGCCGCAAACCCGGTAAGGTCCGGCGGGTAAGGCACAACTGCAATATTCGGAGGAATTTTTATGGGTGAATTGATCGTCATTGCCGCCCTGGTGGGGCTGGTGGCCCTGGCCGTCCGCTCCATGTGGCGGGACCACAAAAGCGGCAAGTCCTGCTCCTGCGGCGGGGATTGCTCCCACTGCAAGGGCTGCCATTGAGAAAAAACAAGCCGTGCCGGACACCAACAGGTGTCCGGCACGGCTTTTGGTTTTGAGTTTTGTCTGCTGCCTTATCTGGCCCCATCGCCCCCGGGAGCCTTTGGGGCATCATTTGCCTGTTCAGCGTCTTTTTTTCGCCCGATGCCCATTTTTCGTTCAAGGAATGCACGGATTTTGTCCATAACCTTCGGAGCAATGAACAACAAAACAAATAAATGCCATATATTCAGGCCAAGTTTAATATACAGAAGCGTTGAATGATCCAACTTATTATCTGCAAAAAGTATGGGGTAAATGGGGACGTATATTGCAAGCTCTAAGACCATTATCGCCGAGATAAAAATTCCAAATGTTAGCAATTCAACAATCAATTTTTTTGCTGTGTTTTTCATGGCGATCTCTCCGTTTGAACATGAAGGGAATCATTTTCCCCTTATCCCAGCAGCTCCTTTGTCTGGGCCATCTTTTCGATGACCCGGACGCCGAAGGGGCAGCGGCTCTCGCAGCCGCCGCAGCCGATGCAGTCTCCGGCGTGGGCGGAGAGGGCGTCGTAGTGGGCCCGGATGGTGGCGGGGACGGCCCCGTTGTGGGCGGCGGCCAGGTCGGAGAGCTTGTTGACCATGGCGATGTCGATGCCCGCCGGGCAGGGGGCGCAGTGGCCGCAGTAGGTACACTGGCCGGTGGGATAGGTGTGCATGGGGGCGGCGGCCAGCACCCGGCCGTAGTCACGCTCCTCCTCGGTGGCGGTGCAGTAGGCGCAGGCGGCCTCCACGTGCTCGGGGGTGTCGCAGCCCACCATGACGCTGGCCACCCCCGGCCGGGTCAGGCAGTAGTGCAGGCACTGCACCGGGGTCAACGCCACCCCGAAGGGGGACTGGGCCGGGTCAAAGAGCCGGCCGCCGGCGTAGCCCTTCATCACGGTGATGCCCACCCCGTTTTCCTCGCACAGCCGGTAGAGCTCGGCCCGTTCCGGGACGATGCCCCCCAGCCCCTCCACATAGGACTCGGCCTTAAAGAGGGTGTCGATCTCCTTGCTGCCCGGCAGCATGTCAAAGGCGGGGTTGACGCTGAAGAGGATGACCTCGATGTAGCCGCACTTGGCGGCCAGCTGGCCCACAAAGGGGTTGTGGGTGGAGATGCCGATGTGCCGGATGGTGCCCTTGGCCTTCAGCTCCTTCACATAGCGGATGTACTCGCCCTCCTGGAGCCGCTCAAACTCCTCGGGGTCGTCGATGAAGTGGATCATGCCCAGGTCGATGTAGTCGGTGCCCAGGCGGCTCAGCAGGTCCTCAAAGGCGGGGACCACTTGGTCCATGTCCCGGGTGCGGACGTACTGGCCGTTCTGCCAGGTGGAGCCGATATGGCCCTGGATGATCCAGTCCTCCCGGCATCCGGCGATGGCGGCGCCGATGTTGGAGCGGACGTTGGGCTCGCTCATCCAGCAGTCCAGAATGTTGATGCCCATTTCATGGCAGCGGTCCACCACCGCCTTGACCTCCTCGGTGTTGTGCCGCTCCAGCCACTCGGCCCCCAGGCCGACGGCGCTGACCTCCAGTCCAGTGCTGCCCAGCTTTCTGTATTCCATGTGAGATTCCTCCTTCTCAAATGTTTATGCGGGTATGATCTGATAGCCGGCGCCGGACAGGACCTGCAGGGCCCGGTCAAAATGCTCCGACTTTATCAAAACGTAGTCGGTGTTGTAGGTGGAGACCGCAAAAATGCTGATCTTGGCCTCGGCCAGCAGGGTGGCGATCCCGGCCAGGATGCCGATGAGGGAAAAATCCAGGATCCCCTGGATGCGGAAGGCCCGCCACCCGTCGTCCCGCACAAGGACATTTCCGGGGACACAGCTTGAGGGGCACACCAGTGATCGCTCCTCGTCGGTTTTGGCCAGAAAGCAATATTCCTGCTCCAGATCGACCTGGGAGTAGTCCTCCACCTTGCACACGGAAAAATCCTGTCCAATGAGCTTCAGTTCCATAGCGATCCCCTTGCATATACGCCCCCAAGGGGGCTTTTTCTCTATTGTAATGGTTCAAGTGGGGTGCAGTCAAGGGCCAAAAGGGGCAAAAAAGCGGAAAAAGAGGGGGCAAAACCGGGGCAAAGGGAGGGAAAAAACGGGAAAAGGACGGGAAAAAGGGGGGGCAGAGGGGGAAAATAAGGGGGATCTGGAGGGCAAAAGGCCGGATTTTCTTATGAAAATCCGGCCTTTTGCTGTGTATAGAATGTGTTTTTATGCCTTGGTGAGCCGGCCCAGGCCGGCCCGCTTCAGGGCGGAGCGGACGGCGATGGTGAGCACCGGGGCGCCGATGATGGCCACGGCGGCGTTGAAGATGGAGGCGGGCAGCTTCAGGGGGATGACGGCCACGGCCACCGTCAACGTCAGCCCCTCCAGCAGGATGCCGTCGTAGAACACGCTCTTGGCAAAGTAGAGGATGTAGTAGGTCACGCAGCCCAAAATGGCGCCGGTGAGGGCCTTGGGGTAGGTGAGCTTATCCTCGCTCAGGGCCTTTTTCACCGTCAGGCCGGCCACCAGGCCCATGGCCCCCTTGGTGAGGAAGGTGAGCCAGCACTCGGCGGCGTAGAGGGGGTTGGTCAGGTCATAGAGGGCAGAGCCCAGCCCCGAGGCAAGGCCCCCGGCGGGGCCCAGCACCAGGCCGGACATACAGCACAGAATGTTGGCCAGGGTGAAGGAGGTCTTGCCCCCGATGGCGATGGGCATGATCACCCGCAGATAGTTGCCGGCAAAGACTAGGGCGGTCATCATGCCCAGCAGGGCCAGCTTCTGGACGGAAAAACGATCCTTGTTCATGGCAAACGCCTCCTAAAATGGGGTGCCGGGGAAAGGCACCCTGTCGTACCACCATTATAGGAGGAAACTGACATGGTGACAAGTGCCAGTTCGGAAATAAAGTAAGGGGTCAGTTCACCGCAGCAGCCAGTTCCACAGGAGCAGCAGCCCAAAGCCGGGGGCTCCCAAGGCCCCCAGCACCAGGGCGTTGAAGAGGTTGACCCCCAACGCCGCCCCCACCAGACGGCCAAAGGGGGCGAACAGGGCCAAAAAGCCAAGGCCCACCCCTGTCCGGCCCGCCAGCCGGAGCAGGCCCTCCAGGGGCCGGCGGAGGAGACACAGGGCGGTGACAAAGCACAAAGCCCCCACCACATAGGGCAGGGCCTGGGTCAGCGTGCCCTCCATCTCAGCCCACGCTCAGGGCGTCGGCCGGGGTGAGGGCCGCCCCCTCCTCCAGGGCCTTCCGCCGGCGCAGCAGGTAGGAGTAGCGCACCTTCTGGGCCTGGATCTCATAGACGAAGGACTCCACCAGCTCCGGGTCGGTGGCGGCGTTGAAGCCGGCATAGGCCTGGGCGATGCGCAGCTGGGCGTCGTGAAGGCTCTCCTCCAGCTCCAGCCGGTGGGCCTGGACGGGGTCGTGAGAGGGGCGGCGGGTGGGAAACAGCTTCATATTGAGCCACCTTCCTTTCTAAATCAGTGTACCTTTGCCCTTGTCAAGCAAAGGTGGGTATCACTATTCTATGGAAAGTGTGGACAAATATACCGGGGGATATACGGCGCAGCGGACAAAAAGACGGCCGCCGGACCACGTCCGGCGGCTGTCGGTATCTCCTGCGTCAAATGAGTTGTTCCGGCTCCCCGTCCAGCCGGTAGAGGCCCCCGGACATGCTCTCCAGCCGGAGCCGGCGGCCATCGGGCAGGGACAAAACGGCGGGGTGGTCCCCGGCGTTGACGGCGCAGAGCAGCGCCTCCCCCTCCAGGCTCCGGGTAAAGGAGAGGACCCGGCCGTCACAGCGCAGCCAGTTCAGCTCCCCCCGGCGCAGGCTGGAAAAGCCTTTCCGGGCCTGGCCCAGGGCGGCAAAATAGGCGGTCAGGCCTTTGTCCTCCCGGCCCCAGGGGAAGGTGCGGCGGTTGAAGGGGTCCTCAAAGCCCTCCATGCCTGCCTCGTCCCCGTAGTAGAGGGTGGGCGAGCCGGGGAAGGCGTAGAGCACCAGCGCCCCCAGCTTCAGCCGGGCCACACCCAGGGCCCGCTGTGTCTCGTCCATGGCAAAATGGGCCCGCCAATCCCGGTCGTGGTCCTTGCCGTCGGTGCCCGTCCCCAACAGGGTCAGGGCCCGGAGGGTGTCGTGGGTGCCCAGAGAGTTCATGGCCGAGTAGAAGGCCCAGCGGGGGTAGTTCTGGCGCAGCTGCTCCATCTCCGCCTGGAACTGGGCGGCGTTCCCCCCCAGGAGAAAGGCCAGCAGGGCATTTTTCAGGGGGTAGTTCATCACGCTGTCGCAGTGGCCACCCAGAATGTGCCGGCGGCGGACATCGTAGGCCACCTTCTGGGAGGCGTCCTCCCAGACCTCGCCGATGATGAGGGCATCCGGCTTCTCCGCCCGGGCGGCGGCGTGGATGGCGTGGACCACCCGGTCGGGCAGCTCGTCGGCCACGTCCAGCCGCCAGCCGTCGGCCCCCAGCCGCAGCCAGTGGCGGATGATGCCCTTCTCCCCGGTGATGTACTCCAGCCACTGGGGGTTTTCCTTGTTGGTGGTGGGCATGGAGTAGATGCCCCACCAGGAGGCGTAACGGTGGGGCCACTGCTGAAAGTAAAACCAGCCGGCATAGGGGGAGTCGGGGCTCTGGCCCGCCCCCAGGGTGGGATAAAAGCCGTCTCCGTTAAAGTATTTGGACACAAAGCCGGTGTGGTTGAACACCCCGTCCAGCATGATGCGCATGCCCAGACGGTGGGCGGCATCGCACAGGGCGGTGAAATCCGCCTCACTGCCCAGCATGGGGTCTATTTTTTCGTAGTCGGCGGCGCCGTAGCGGTGGTTCTCGGCGGCCTCGAAGATGGGGCAGAGGTAGATGGTCTCCACCCCCAGGCTCTGGAGGTAGGGCAGCTTAGAGCGGATGCCCGCCAGGGAGCCGCCGAAGAAGTCCCGGTTGCGGATCTCCCCGTGCTCGTCGGGGAGGTAGACCGGCTCCTCCTCCCAGCTCTGGTGGACGGTGCGCCCCCCCACCATGCCGGCGGGGTCGGGGACGGACAGGCGGCAGAACCGGTCGGGGAAGATCTGGTAGGTGACCCCCTCCCCGAACCAGCCGGGGACGGTCTCGTTGCCGTCATAGACGGTGAGCTGGAAGGTCTCTGTCTCCTCCCGGGTGCCGTCAAAGCGCTCCAGCCGGAGGGAGTACCACACAAGGCCGGTGTAGCCGGCGGTGCAGAGCTCCCCGGAGAACAGGTCCAGCGCCCCCTCCAGGCCCACCCAGGGCAGGTCGGTCTCGGTGACACGCCCGCCGTCAAACTCCCACTGGGCGATGAGCTTGGCCCGGACAAAGGCGGCCCTCCGGGGCGGGCGGAGGGTAAAGCGGACCCGCTCCCCCGAGGGGACGGCCCCGTAGGGGGCCTTGCAGCGGAGGTCGGAGGGGTCGAACCAGCGCTGGGTTTCGGCTATATGCAAGGTGTATCACTCTTTCCAGGTGTTAAGAATTGAAAGCGAAAAACCAAAGTCATCGGTGTCCGGCCGATGCCTGTTCCTTTTACAATGCGGATCTGCTTTTTCAAGGATCGGGCGACCATAGACCGCTCCTGCATGGGCGCAGTATTCCCTTTTATCGGATGAGGGTGTTTTCCACCGCCGGGGTGTCCATGGCATCCCGGGTGGAGAAATAGTAGCTGAAGATCTCCCCGGCGATCTCGGCCACCGAGGTGCCCGAGCCGCCGTGCTCCACCACGATGGAGATGGCGATCTCGGGGTTTTCATAGGGGGCGAAGGCCACAAAAATGGCGTGGGCCTCGCTGTTGCGGGAGACCTGGGCCGTGCCTGTCTTGGCCCCCACCTCCACCGGCAGGTCCCGGAAGTACCGGGCGGCCGAGCCCTCGTTGGCCACCATCCACATGCCCTCCTTGACGGCGGCGATGTTGTCGCTGTCCAGCCCGATCTCGTCCCGGGCCACAGGCCGGTACTCCTCCACCACCTGGGCGTAGTCGCTGGACTTTACCGCCTTCAGTAGGTGGGTGGGGTAGTGACTGCCCCCGTTGACCAGGGTGGCCACATAGTTGCACAGCTGGATGGGGGTGAGCTGGGTGTTCCCCTGGCCGATGGCGGCGTACATGGTGTCCCCTTCGTACCAGGGCTGGTCGTGCTTGGCACTGGTGTCGGGGCCGGCCACCTCCCCCGCCTCCTCGTAGAGCTCCAGCCCGGTCTTTTCTCCCAGGCCGAAGAGGGCGGCGTACTCGTCCATCTTGGTGATGCCCAGCCGCAGGCCGGTCTCGTAGAAAAACACGTTGCAGGAGTCCCGGATGGCCTCGGACACGTTGACGTAGCCGTGGGTGTTGCCGTACTGGCGGAAGTACCAGCACATGGGCTGGTCCTGGATGCGGTCATAGTGGGTGTACCGCCCGGTGTCCAAGATCTTCTCCTTCCGGGTGATGACCCCCTCCTCCAGCGCACCGGCGGCCACCACCATCTTGAAGGTGGAGCCGGGGGCGTAAAGCCCCTGGAGGGCCCGGTTAAAGAGGGGCCTTCTGGGGTCGGAGGCCAGGGTGTTGTAGTCCCGGCGGTAGGTGGCCGGGTCATAGGAGGGGTAGGAGGCCAGGGCCAGCACGCCCCCGGTCATGTCGGTGATGACGCAGGCGGCCTTCTCGCTCTCCTCGGTCATACCGGGGACATGGCGGTCCAGGGCCTGCTCCACCACCTCCTGAAGGTTGATGTCCAGGGTGAGCATCAAATTGCCCCCGGGCTGGGCGGCCTGCTCCAGCCCGGTCTCCGGGTCCACGTGCCAGCTCTCGCTGACCACCTTGCCGTTCTGGTTGAGCTCCACGTCCTTGACCCCGGAGGTGCCCCGGAGCAGGTCCTCAAAGGCGAACTCCAGCCCGTCCACACCCACTGTGCCGTTCATGGGGTAGCCCCTTTCCCGGTAGTAGTCCCAGTTCTCGGCGGTAATGGAGCCCACCTGGCCCAGCACATGGGCGGCGTAGGAGGTCTTGTATTCCCGGACGGTGACCGTGTCGATCTCCACCCCACGGAGGGAGCGCTCCTTGGCCACGGTGATGAAGTCGATGTCCACGTCCTCGGCGAAGGTGTAGGCGGTGCGGAGGATGTCCTTGCTGCGCAGGGTCACCTCGTAGAGCACCCCCACCAGTGCCCGGCCCTCGGCGGCGGAGACGGTCTCGTCCACCTCAAAGTAGGTCCGCAGGGCGTCCACCAGCTCCTGGGCGGTGGGCTGGTCGGACAGCTTGAGACGCAGGGTGGTGCAAAGCCGGCTCAGGGTGGTGGGCGAGACCGTCTCGGTCCCGTCCTCCCCGGTGCGCACCGTCTCAAAGGGGCTCTTTACCGTATAGCGGAAGGGGGGCTGGGCGGTGACGGGCAGGCTGTCCCCCCAGGTCATGTCCTGCTCCCGGCACAGCTGGAGCAGCTTGAGAATGGTCTCGTTGCGCTGCTGGGTGGTGCCCATGAGGGCGGTGTTCAGGCTCACCTGATAGCTGGCCCGGTTGGTGACCAGCACCCGGCCGTAGCGGTCCAGGATCTCCCCACGGGCGGCCTGAACGGTCTCGGTGTTGGCGATCTTCCGGGTGGACTGCTCCAAATATTTGGCCCCATTGACGACCTGCAAATTGTAGAGGACCCCAATGAAGGCCAGCAGGATGGCGGCCAGAGCCAGCAGCACCACCTGGGAGCGGGCGTGAAATTGCTTTGTGTCCATGCTCTGCCCTCCTTACAGCACGGTGGGCTTGGGCACCCGGCGAAAGACCCAGCGGAAAAGCAGGTAGACCCCGGGGACGAAGCACAGCGACCACAGGATCTCCTTGCCCGCCACCTGGGCCATGGCCCCAACGCCGGCCACTCCGGCGGTGAGCCGCAGGGCGATGCGTACAGCGTCGATGGCGCACAGGGCCAGGGCCGAGCAGATGAGGTGGCCGATGAGGTCCTGGCGCAGGACGTACTGGGCCAGCAGGCCGCAACCCAGCCCCAGCAGGGCAAAGAGCAGGGTCATGGACCCGGGGATGAGGTCGGGGGCCAGGGCGTCAAAGAGGACCCCCACCCCAAGGCTGAAGCCCGCCCCGGCAGTGGCCCCCTCCAGGGTGGCCAACGCCATGGCGCACACCGGCAGCAGCATGGGCCGCACCCCCCAGAGGGGGAAGCGGCTGAGCAGAAAGGCGTCCAGAAACCACACCGGCAGCAGCGCCAGGGTGTAGGCCAGCCATTTGATGATATGGTCCCGGGTGGTCATGGTGAACGCCTCCTTCTTTGCCGGATTTTTTGCCGGTTGCTTTTCGTAGGGGCGGCCTGTGGCCGCCCGCTCTTTCCTTATAACGCAAATCGGCTTTTATAGGGATCGGGCGGCCACAGGCCGCCCCTACTTTTCTACCATTTCAAAGCTCTTGATGACAAAGACCTGCTCCAGCTCCTCCAGCTTGGTGGCGGGGGTGAGGATGGCGTAGTCGCTCATGCCGCTCTCGTCCGAGCGCACCGCCTCCACATAGCCGATGACCAGCCCCGAGGGGTACTCCGCCGTCCCCCCGGACTGAAGCCCCGAGGTGAGGATGGTGTCCCCCGAGAGCAGCTGCTCCCCCTGGGGCAGAAAGCTCAGCTTCAGCCGGCCCTGGCCCATGAGGGCGAAATCCCCCTCGGCGATGGCGGCCGAGTCGGTCCGGGCGTTGAGGGCGCCCATCTCCAGGTCCACATCCACCACCGTGGTCACCGTGGACCAGTTCAGCCCCGCCGAGGAGATGATCCCCACCAGGTTGCCGTACCGGTCCACCACGCAGTTGCCCTGGGCCACGTCCTGGGCCGAGCCCACGTTGAGGGTGAGGGTGGCGCTCCAGTTGGAGGAGCCCCGGGCGGTGACGGTGGCCTCCTGGAACTGGAAGTCGGGCCGCAGGTTCTTCAGCCCCAGCAGGTCCCGCAGCCGCTCGTTCTCCCGGCTGTTGGCCTCCCCCTCCCGGGCCTGGCGGCGCAGCTCGGCGTTCTCCTGCCGCAGCTGCTCCAGCTCCTGAATGAGCTGCTCCCGCTCAAAGGCGTCGGAGTAGACCCCCTCGCTCCACTCCACAAAGGCGTGGATGCCGTTGCGGAAGGGGGTGGCAAGCACGTTGGCCACGTTGGCGAAGGGGTTCACAAAGCCCCCAAAGGTCAAAGAGACCACCGCCGTGATAAGGCTCAAAAGCACGGCGATGATCAGAATGAGTATTCCGTTGTTTTTCAGAAAGTCTTTCAAACAAACGCTCCCTTTATCAAAGTGGCGGGCGGGGACAGGGGGACGGGTCCTTTGCCTCTCCGGGGCAGCAGGGGCCGTCCCGTTTGGCTTACCCCAGACAGTTTATGCCCAGCTCCTTCAAATGGAGGCCCAGGGCACACACGGGCAGGCCCATGACATTGAAATAGTCCCCCCGGATGCCCGCCACCAGCATGGCTCCGTAGCCCTGAATGCCGTAGGCACCCGCCTTGTCCATGGGCTCCCCGGTGGCGATATAGGCGTCGATCTCCCCCTCGGTGAGGGGGCGGAAGGTCACGGCGGTCATCTGCCGCCCGGTGCGGACCTGCTCCCCCTGGCGGAGGGTGTAGCCGGTGTAGACCTCGTGGTCCGAGCCGGAGAGCAGCCGCAGCATCTCCCGGGCATCCTGCTGGTCCCGGGGCTTGCCCAGCACACGGTGGTCCTTGGCCACCACCGTGTCGGCGGCGATAATGAGGGGCTCGGGGCCCTCCAGGGCGGCGCAGGCGGCCGCCTTTTCCCGGGAAATGGTCTCCACCAGCTCCCCGGGGGAGAGATGGCGGTCCATGTGCTCGTCAATGTCCACGGCGTGGATGCGGTAGGTGAGACCCATCTGGGTCAGAAGCTGCTGCCGCCGGGGCGAGGCGGAGGCGAGGATAATGTCCATGGATACATCACCTTTCATTTTACCGTTTTCCTGTGGATCCGAACCCGCCGGCGCCCCGCTCTGTCTCGTCCAGCTCGTCCACCACCGAGATATTGGCCTGGATGACGGGGGAGATGACCAGCTGGGCCACCCGGTCCCCGGGCTGTACGGTGTAGGGGGTGTCGGAGAGGTTGGTGAGGGCCACGATGAGCTCCCCCCGGTAGTCGCTGTCAATGACCCCCACGCAGTTGGGCAGGGTGATGCCGTTTTTGATGCCCAGCCCCGAGCGGGCGAAGATATAGGCCACCCACTCCGGCCCGGGCAGGGCGATGGCGAAGCCGGTGGGCACCCCCACCCGGTCCCCCGGGTTCAGGGTCAGGGGCTCGTCCAGGCAGGCCCGCAGGTCCATCCCCGCCGACCCGGCGGTGGCGTAGGAGGGAACGGGCAGCTCGGTGCCGATCTTGGGTGACAGGGCCTTGATGCGCAGGTCAATACTCACGGTGTTTCCTCATTTCAAAGTATACTTATTCTACGCCCCGGTAATACAGTCCCCGGGTGAAATCGTTGGGGGACCAGAAGCCCTCCCCCTGATACCGCTCCAGGGCCTGGACGCACTCCCAGGGGTTTTCGGTGGTGAACAGGAGCCGGGCCATGCTCAGCCCGCACTTCTGCCACTCGGGCTTGTCGGCCAGAAACAGCTTTTTGCTGTTGAGGATCTCGTTGCGGCAGCCGTAGGCCTTCACCACCGGGAACCGCTCCCCCTTTCGGTCGGTGAGGATGTTCTCGGTGTCGCAGGCGCACTGGCCCGCCCGATTTTTGATGATGCAGTTCTCAGTGAGCATCAGGGGCAGCCGGCCATAGACGATGGCCTCCAGGGGAATGACCTTGCTGATGTCCCGGATCTGGGCCAGCTTCAGCTCGAAGGAGGCGGTGGCCGAGGCAAAGCCCAGCCGCTTCAGCTCTTTCAGCGCCTGGGCGTTGAACACGGGCAGGCCGTAGTCCCCCCGGAGGGTGTAGCCCAACTCCCGGGCAGGCTCAATGAGGCCGTAGGAGCCGATGAGGGCCTGGGTGGCTCCCAGCTCCCGGCACTTCTCCATGTCCCGGCGCAGCTGGTCCATCTCCCGGTCCCAGGCCACCCGGGGCAGCACAACCCCCAGCACGGTGTCTGGGCTCAGCCCCTTCAGACACTCGGGGTGGGCGGCCAGCTCGTCGGGGGGGATATAGAGGGCGGCGGGGCTGCGGCGGAGCAGCTCGGGGCTGACCTGGCCGGCCTTCCGCACCGAGAGGGTGAGGGCGGGGAGGGAGCGGGGGTTTTCGTAGCGAACCCCGGCATTGTAGCTGCCGTGGCGGCGCTGGGGCAGGGCCTGCCGCTGGGCGGACAGCTCCTCCAGCACCTGCCGGCGCAGGGCGTTGAGGGCGGACAGGGGCACGCTGAGCCCCGGCTCAACCAGGGCGGTGACCCCCTTGCAGAGGTAGGGGGTGCCCCCGGTGCGGGAGAGCTGCTTTTCCACCTGCTCGGCGGTGAGCTCCCTGGTGATGGCCTCCTCCGGCACCTCCCCGGCGGCGGTGACGGTGCGCTCGTCCTCATCCTTCACAGCCACCTGGACAGGCTCGCCTTTGCGGACCATGGCGTAAAAGCTCACGTCCACCAGGGGGTTTTCCTGGTTCTCATAGCTTTGCCGGGCCTGGGCGAAAAGCTCCTTGGGCTCGGGGGTCTTTTCCTCCCGGACGCCGAACATTTCCACCCCCAGCTTGCCGTCCAGGTAGCCCTGGGTAAAGCCGCTGCGGGAGAAGGCCAGCTCCAGGTCCTGAAGCTCCTGCTGGGTGGGCATCCGGTCCTCCTTGAGGACCGAGGCGTAAATTTTTGTGATGACGGCCACGTACTCGGCCCGCTTCATCCGCCCCTCCAGCTTCAGGCAGGCCACCCCCATCTTTCGCAGCTGGCGCAGCCGGTCGATGAGACAGGCGTCCTTCAGGGACAGGGGGTAGCTGTCCGCCCGGCCGTTCCAGCCGTACTTCATGCGGCAGGGCTGGGCGCACATGCCCCGGTTGCCGCTGCGGCCCCCCACCAGGGCGGAGAAGAAGCACTGGCCCGAGTAGCACATACACAGCGCCCCGTGGCCAAAGACCTCGATCTCAATGGGGGAGTGCTGGCAGATGTATTCAATTTGGTCGGCGCTCAGCTCCCGGGAGAGCACCGCCCGCTTCATGCCCAGATCGGCGCACAGCTTCACCCCGTCCAGGGAGTGGACGGTCATCTGGGTGGAGGCGTGGACGGGCAGGTCGGGGGCCACCTGCTTCACCGCCCGCAGCACCCCCAGGTCCTGGACCAGCACGGCATCGGCCCCGATCTCGCTGGCCCGGCGGGCCAGCTCGGCGGCGGGGGTCAGCTCCCGGTCGGTGAGCAGGGTGTTCAGGGTGAGATAGACTTTGACACCCCGCAAATGGCAATAGGAGACCGCCGAGGCGAAGTCCGCCTCGGTGAAGTTCTTGGCATTTCTGCGGGCATTGAAATCGCCGTAGCCCATGTAGACGGCGTCGGCTCCATTCTGGACGGCGGCCACCAGAGAGTCCATGGAGCCGGCGGGGGACAGCAGCTCCAGCATATCAGCCCTTCTTGTTCTGCAGCTTGAAGATCTCCCGGTTCTTCTCGGAGATCTCGGCCTTCAGCTTGGCGCTCTCCTCCAGCAGCTCCTTGATCTGGGAGCGGAGATGCTCGCCGGTGGCCAGGGCCTTGTAGTACTCGTCGGCGATGTTGAGGGCGGCCAGCACGCCGGCCTCAGTGGTGGAGATGCCGGAGCCGTCCAGCTCGTGGACCTTCTCGTCCACGTGGGCGGCCACCTTCTCCATATAGGCGGTCTCCTCCTCGGAGATCAGGTTGTAGCTTACTCCGGCGATGGTAACGGTCACCTTGTTGTTTTTCACTCTGAACCCCTCCTGTTTCTGTTTGAGGTCTGCCGGGCGGGGGCGCCCCCGCCTGTGGCCCATGGGCTTTCGGGACAGCGGCGCACCGCCGCCCCGGGCCAGTGGTCATAGATAGAAATATTATAACATAAGTAGCGGCAGTTGGAAAACAAAATCTTGCGATTTTACACATTTTTTATTTTGCATCAAAAAAGCACGCCGGACTTACAGGAAGTCCGGCGTGTCGCAGTAGATGGGGCTGGGGTTGTGCTCGCTCTGGGCAAAGCCCTCCCGGAACAGCAGCTTGTAGAGCATGGGTTCAAAGTGGAACTGGGCCATGAGGGCCTCCACCTGTTTGAGCATGAGCGCCTTGTGCTCCTTGGGGGTGTGCCGCCGGCGCACCGAGCGGATGAGCACATTTTTCGGGGTGTGGGCAAAGTCGATGAACTCCAGCAGCTGGGTCTTGTAGCCGCAGTACTCCAGCAGGTTGCCCCGGATGGCGTCGGTGCACAGGGCGGAAAATCGCTCCTGAAGGATGCCGTACCGGGTGAGGATGCCCAGCTCCCCTCCCTGGATCTGCCCGTTGAGCTCGTGCTGGCAGCAGGGCACGGAAAAGATCATTTTAGCCCCCCAGGTGATGGCGTTGTAGAGGGCGAAGTCGGTGGCCACGTCGCAGGCGTGGAGGGTCATCACCACATCCACATCGAAGGGGGCGGCGTAGCCGTTGATGTCCCCCAGCTCAAAGCGGAGGTTCTCATAGCCGTAGCGCCGGGCGGCCTCGTTGCACTTCTCGATGACGTCGGCCTTCAGGTCAAGGCCGATGATGTGGGCCTCGATGTGGCGGATATAGGTGAGGTAGTAGTAGACGATGAAGGTGAGGTAGCTCTTGCCGCAGCCGAAGTCAATGACGTTGAGGGCCTTGGCGTCCCAGTCCTTCACGGCGTCGTCGATGATCTCGATGTAGCGGTTGATCTGCCGGTACTTGTCGTACATGGAGGAGACGATCTTCCCCTCCTTGGTGAAGATGCCCATGTCCACCAGGGGGGCGATGTCTGCGCTGGCCTCCAGGATGTACTGCTTTTTTCGGTTGTGGCCGGCCTGGGGTGCCGGGGCGGCGGTGGGCTTGGCCGAGAGCCGCTTGAAGGTACACTTGCCCTTGGAGGACACCAGGAGCATATACTCCCCCTTGCCGTCCCAGGCGTTGAGCTGGCCGTATTGGCCGGCCATGAGGGTCTCCAGGGCATCGGTCAGGCCGGCGGGGTCCACATTTTCGTGAAAGACCTGCTTGTCGGTGTACTTGCTGCACTGGAAAAAGCCCGCCTTGGGCTCAATGACGATCTTTTTTACCTCCTGGCTCTTGGCCAGGGGCTTGCTGATGACCGCCTTGGTGAGCCCTAGGGCGGCGATCTGCTCCAGATGGGTGCGAAGCTGGTCCATGGTATCAACTCCTGTGTCGGGGTGGCCCTGCCGGGCGAAGGGCTGGGGCGGGCAGCCACGCTTTTTCCCTCTGTGGCAGAGGGGGTGCCATACAGGGAAAAAGCGTGGCGTGCAAAACACGCCACGCTCTTTTTCCAAAGGGTGTGAGCTGCTGTAAATTACTTCACAGCGATGCACTCGATCTCCACCAGGCCGCCCATGGGCAGGCTCTTGACGGCGAAGCAGGAGCGGGCGGGCACCTCGCCGGTGAAGAACTGGGCGTACACGGCGTTGAAGGCGGCGAAGTCGGCGATGTCGGCCAGGAAGCAGGTGGTCTTGACCACGTCACCGAAGCCCATGCCGGCCTCGGCCAGCACGTTGCCCAGGTTGGTCAGGGACTGCTTGGCCTGAGCCTCGATGCCCTCGGGCAGCTTGCCGGTGGCGGGGTCCAGACCCAGCTGGCCGGAGGTGTACAGGGTGTCGCCGCACAGCTTGGCCTGGCAGTAGGGGCCCACAGCGGCGGGAGCCTTGGGAGAAGCAATCGTCTTGTTCATTGGAAACGTCCTCCTTGAATGTGAGTTAAGGTCCTGTTGAGACCTGTTATCTTCATTATAGCGAAAATTTGGAAAAAATCAATCCCCCTGGGCGAGAAAACTGGATCGGACCTGCCTGTAAATTTGTAATGCCCTTGCCTGTGGAGACGGCCTGGGGCTGCCCTTACGAGAGGATAAGGGGGCCATATCTGCCCCACCTCCCCGGTTTTGCCTATGGTATTTTCCCTTTGGGTGTGGTAAAATGGGGAAAATGACCCTGTTTGGCAGGGAAAACCGGCGCTTTTGCGAGAGGGGGAGGGGCCTATGGTATCCCAGGTGCGCTCGCTGGGCCTCCACGGCGTGGAGGGCTACGAGGTGCTCTGTGAGTGCGACCTCAGCGGAGGTCTGCCCAACTTTGAGATCGTGGGATTGCCCGACACGGCGGTGAAGGAGGCCCGGGACCGGGTCCGCTCGGCGGTGAAGAACTGCGGGCTGGAATTCCCCGTCTCCCGCATCACGGTGAACCTGGCCCCCGCCGACCGCAAGAAAGGGGGCACGGTCTACGACCTGCCCATTCTGGTGGGCATCCTCCGCTCCGGGGGCCAGCTGCCCCAGCTGGACCCGGAGGCCGCCTTTGTGGGGGAGCTGAGCCTCTCCGGGGCTCTGCGCAGCGTGCCCGGCATGCTGCCCATGGCTCTGGCCGCCCGCTCCGCCGGCATCAAGCGGCTCTTTGTCCCCGCCGATTCGGCCGCCGAGGCCACCCTGGCCAAGGGGCTGGAGGTCTACCCGGTGGCCCATGTGACC
This sequence comes from uncultured Oscillospiraceae bacterium, assembly GCA_910588975.1. Taxonomy (GTDB): domain Bacteria; phylum Bacillota; class Clostridia; order Oscillospirales; family Oscillospiraceae; genus Vermiculatibacterium. The sequence continues at coordinate 17,917 of CAJUSE010000030.1, forward strand.
GAGCTGGTGGCCCATTTGAAGGGGGAGACCCCCCTCTCCCCCGCCCCGGCCTGGATCCCCGCCGGGGATGGGGACACCCTGCTGGACTTCGCCGAGGTGAAGGGGCAGGAGAACGTGAAGCGGTGCCTGGAAATTGCGGCGGCGGGCAGTCACAATGTGCTGATGATCGGCCCGCCGGGGTCGGGCAAGTCCATGCTGGCCCGGCGGCTGCCCTCCATCCTGCCGGCACTGAGCGAGAAGGAGGCCCTGGAGGCCACAGCGGTGTGGTCGGTGCTGGGCATGACGGATAAGGACCACCCCATGCTGACCCAGCGGCCCTTCCGCTCCCCCCACCACACCATCTCGGCCATGGGCATGGCCGGGGGCGGCAACCCCCTCATCCGGCCGGGAGAGATCTCCCTGGCCCACCACGGCGTGCTGTTTTTGGATGAGCTGCCCGAGTTCCACAAGGACGTGCTGGAGGTGCTCCGCCAGCCCATGGAGGAGGGGCGGGTTCAGATCACCCGGGCCGGGGGCAGCGAGAGCTTCCCCGCCCAGTTCATGCTGGTGTGTGCCATGAACCCCTGCAAGTGCGGCTGGTACGGCCATGGGGACCGGTGCAAATGCAACCCCAAGGACGTGGAGAAGTACCAGGCCAAGATCTCCGGTCCCCTGCTGGACCGCATCGATTTGGTGGTGGAGGTGGATGCCCCCGGCTTCGACACCCTTTCGGACAGGCCCACCGGGGAGTCCTCGGCGGATATCAAAAAGCGGGTGGATGCCGCCCGGGCCTTTCAGGCAGAGCGGTTTGGGCCGGAGGGTCCCCCCTGCAACGCCCAGATGGGCCGGGGAGAGCTGGAGGCCTACTGTCCCCTGGACGAGGGCTGCCAGAACCTGATGAAGGGGGCCTTTGAGCGGCTGGGGCTCACCGCCCGCAGCTATGACCGCATCCTTCGGGTGGCCCGCACTGTGGCCGATTTGGACGGCAGCGAGCACATCCAAGTCCCCCACCTGGCCGAGGCCCTTCAGTACCGTGCCACCGGCTGGCTGACAAAATAGAAGAAAGTTGAAAGTTGCTATATAAAAATAAAAGCAGGTGAGAAATATGAATACTTGGAAGCCTGGATCATTTACAGCGCAAGAAATTCACGATAAAATTGAGAGCAAAAAATTTATTGTGCCGTTTTATCAGCGGGGTCGAGTTTGGACAGATAGGCAGAAAGATGAGTTTAGTGACACACTAAAAAGGGGATTGCCTTTTGGTACAATTCTTTTATATCACGATGAAGTAAATAATAGATATCAAATTATTGATGGTCTTCAACGGGCCTCGACAATTTGGGAGTTCATCAGTGAGCCGGCTCGATTTTTCAATGATGGGGATATTGATGAAAATTTGCCCAAAAATCTTACGGATATCGCTGAAATTGCAAATAGCTCTACGTCTATTATAGAGTCAATAAAAGATCATCTTGTTCAGTGGGCTAAGAATTCTTTTAAAACGATGAGCGAAGTTCAAGATATGCAATATTTTGACTACACAGTAGAATTTATAAAGGAATACCCATCCGCTGCAGGGAAAGAAAAAGATATTAGTGATGCGGTAAAACCAACATTGAAAAAGTTCAGAGATTTATGCAATGGACTTTGTAATATGGAAATTCCCGCAATTATAATAGAGGGAGATGATGATGCCCTTCCAGAAATTTTTGAACGAATCAATTCAAAAGGGACTCAACTTTCGAAATATGAAATCTATGCAGCAACATGGACAAAACGCTATCCGATTGATACACAAAAGTTCCCTAAACTCGGAAAAATTGTTGCCTATAACAAGGACCGATATGAGGCTATGGTAGTTGATGGGGTAGATTTATCTGATTTTGATCCGGCAGAATTTGTTAAAAACAATAAACTGAGCTTATTTGAAATAGCTTATGGTTTTGGAAAGTTATTGGGGCAGGGTTATCCTATGCTTTTTAGAACGAGGGCAGATAAAGACAATATTAAAGAAATAGACAGCATAGGCTTTTCTTTAATCACGGCTTGTATAGGCTTAAGAAATTCTAATTCCAAAAACTTGCAAGTTAAATTTGATGAACTTGTAGGGGAAGATAAGATTTCTTTGCTTTTGCAACGAATTCTTCAGTGCGTTGATACAGCAACAAAACTTATTGGACAATACAATCGCTTTAAACTAAACGCTCAAACAGTCGCTGGGCCGTTGCACACAGAATTTCAGATTATATCGTTAGTTGCAAACATATTTGTGGCTCGCTATGCAACATATCAAAGAGATAACAAAGATCGTCCGATAAACTATTCAATATCCTTGGAAAGCTCGAAGCCTTCATGGGATCAGTACGAAGTGGCATTAGAGGAAAATGCATGGAAACGCTATTGCTTAGATATACTTCAGAAACGCTGGGGAAATGCTGGCGATACGAGAATCGATTCGGTAATCTTTAGCGGAGATTACTATGGCAAAAAAATACCGTGGAGTGATTTTGAAACACAGATTAAAACGTGGTATGACGAAACAAAAAGTGAGCGGCGAGAACACAAAAGGGTTGCACAACCCAAAGAACCTGAAAAGATGTTTTTAGCGCTTTTATATTTGCATATATTTTCAGCGGCTGATCAAGCGGATTCCTCGAAATATGATATTGAGCATTTGGCAACGAAAAAATTGATGAGGGTCTGTTTGGACCGCTATGGTGATGAGTTTGGATTACCAATAAGCTCTATTGGCAATCTGTGCCTGTTGCCGGAACATGAAAATCGGTCAAAAGGAGCAAAAACAGTGTACGAAGATGAAGCATATCTGAAGGACTCCAAATATGCACTTTCAGAATTGGAAGAAAAATTTACATTTACCTCAAAAGATGATTTAAAATGGGTTCTCGATGAATCATTAACAGCAGTTGAGTTTGAAATTGCGTATAATAAATTTATTGATTCTCGGTTTAGCCGAATGATGGAAAAGATAAAGGAGTTTTTCTAAGCTAACAAGATATCATGTTCCTGGCCGAGGCCCTTCAGTACCGTGCCACCGGCTGGCTGACCCGGTGAAAAGCTGCTGTTTGCCCTCCTTTGGGGAGGGTGTGACCCCGCAACTATAAAGGAGGTTTTTGCCATGTTCCGACCCCTCGTCATCGCCCACCGGGGCTTTTCTCACGTCGCCCCGGAGAACACCATCTCCGCCTTCCGTGCCGCCCTGGCTGTGGGGGCGGACGGCATTGAGACCGACGTGCAGCTCACCCGGGACGGCAGGATGGTCATGCACCACAATTACACCATTGACGCTGCCTCCAACGGCCACGGGGCCATCCTGTCCATGACCGAGGCCGAGCTGCGCCAATACGACTTCGGCAGCTGGAAGAGTCCCGACTTCGCCGGGGAGAAGATCCCCACCCTGGCCGAGTGTCTGGCCGCCACGAAAGATTTCCGGGTGGTGAACATCGAGCTCAAAGCCCCCATGGACCGCACCATCCCCTATGTGGGGCCGGTGGCCCAGGCCATTCGGGTATCGGGCATGATGGAGAAGATCATCGTCTCCGCCTTTGACCACAGCCTGCTTCGGGACATCAAGGCCATCCTGCCCGACCTGCGGGTGGGGGCGCTGACCCTGCCCAACATGGAGGGCACCCCCGCTATGGCCCAGATGGCCGCCGCCTTTCCGGGGGACAAGCCCCTGGACCAGCTCGTCCCGGCGGACCTGACCCTGCCCCAGGAGGCACTGGCGGTGGAGGGCCACGGGGCTGACCCCGCCGCCATCCTTATGGAGGAGGCCCGGGCCCTGGCGGCCATCTATCCCGGCCAGACCTTCCCCCAGGCCCGGGCATCTCTGGCCTTGCAGCACGATTTGGACCAGTACATTGCATCGCTGGACTTTGAGGTGAACTACCTCCACTGTGACTACCACTCCTGCCTGGCCGACCCCGCCCTCATTGAGAAGATGCACCGCCGGGGGGTGGGGGTCAACCCCTGGACGGTGGACCGGGTGGAAGATATGCAGTTTTTGATGGACCACGGCGCCGACGGCATCATCACCAACCGCCCCGACCTGCTGCTGGAGCTGCTGGGGGGCAAATAAGCGGATTTTCGCCCCGGGCTGGTGAATAGGGGATCCCTATTCCCGGGCCAGTCTGAAAAAGGCCCTTTTCTGCTTCAAAACTGGAAGTTATGCCCGTAGGGCATTGGGCATCTCCGATGCCCACGATGGGCCGCCGCCGATGGAACGCTGTGGTCGCCACGTGTTTGATAGGACGCAGAAAAGGACCTTTTTCCGCCCGGCTCTTACGTTTTGCGTTGCTGTGAGGCCGGGGGAAAAGTGCCCCTTTTTTGCGGCATGTTTCCCACATGGCCGCCCCTATGTTCTACCCTCGGAAAGCATATCATGGCGCTGGAGGCGCCCAAAGCCTTGTGCACTCACTCCCAGATTTGGAGCAAAAAAGGGGTGCTTTGCCCCTGGCCCTTGCGCTGTGCCTTGCTGTTACGTTTCTTATAAATCAACAAAGGAAGGTCAAAATCCATGAACGACATCATTCTCCTGAAGCTGGGCGAGCTGGTCCTGAAGGGCCTGAACCGCCACAATTTTGAGGATCAGCTCATGTCTAACGCCCGGCGGCGGCTGCGGCCCCACGGGCAGTTCAAGGTCTACTCTAAGCAGTCCATCACCTATGTGGAGCCCCAGAGCGATGACTGCGATGTGGACGCTGCCTTTGAGGCCATGAAGAAGATCTTCGGCGCCGTGGGGGTGTGCCGCTGCCGCTCCTGTGAGAAGGACAAGGACGTGATGCTTGCCGCCATCCAGGACTTCCTGGGGGAGGAGCTGGCCGCCGCCCGGACCTTCAAGGTGGAGTGCAAGCGCTCGGACAAGACCTTCCCCCTGAACTCCATCCAGCTGGCCCAGTATCTGGGGGGCGAGCTGGACGAGCGCTACCCCCACCTGACTCCCGATATGCACCACCCTGACCTCACTGTCTATGTAGAGGTTCGGGACGACGCCGCCTTTGTCCACGGCCCCACCCAGCCCGGGGCGGGGGGCCTGCCTGTGGGCATGGCCGGCCGGGCGGTGAGTATGCTCTCGGGGGGCATCGACTCCCCGGTGGCCTCTTGGATGATGGCCAAGCGGGGGCTGGAGCTGGAGATGGTCCACTTCTTCTCCTATCCCTACACCTCCATGGAGGCCAAGCAGAAGGTGCTGGACCTGGCCAAGCTGCTGACCCCCTGGACGGGCCGGCTCATGGTCCACGTGGTCCCCTTCACCGAGATCCAGGAGGAGCTGCGCCGCTCCTGCCCCGAGGAGCTGTTCACCATTGTCATGCGCCGGTTCATGATGCGCATTTCCACCGCCGTGGCCCAGCGCACCGGCGCCGGGGCCATCGTCACCGGGGAGAGCCTGGGCCAGGTGGCCAGCCAGACCATGGAGGCCATGCAGTGCACCGGCGCCGTCACCGACCTGCCTGTGTTCCGGCCGGTGGTAGGCATGGACAAGGAGGAGATCGTCCGCATCTCCCGGCGGATCAACACCTTTGAGACCTCCATCCTCCCCTACGAGGACTGCTG
>CAJUSE010000031.1 GCA_910588975.1 uncultured Oscillospiraceae bacterium
AGATCGCCCCCTGCTTCCGGGATGAGGACGCCCGGGGCGACCGCTCCCCCGGCGAGTTCTACCAGCTGGACATGGAGATGGCCTTCGCCAGCCAGGAGGATGTGTTCGCCGTGGTGGAGGACGTGCTGCCCCCCATCTTTGCCCAGTACGGCGCCTATGACCGGGCCTCCTCCGCCCCCTTCATGCGCATCCCCTACCTGGAGGCCATGGAGAAGTACGGCTCGGACAAGCCTGACCTGCGCATCGACCTCATCGTCCAGGACGCCACTGAGCTGCTGGGGAACTGCGGCTTCGAGCCCTTTGCCGGCAACACCGTCAAGGCGGTGGTGGTCTCTGATTTCGAGGGCACCCGGAAGCAAATCGACAAGCTCTGCGCCGATGTGGAGGTCCAGGCGGGCAACAAGGCCTACTGGTTCCGCATGGACGAGAACGGCGAGCTGGTGGGCGGCATCTCCAAGTTCGTCCAGGAGAACAAGGAGGCCGTCATCTCTGCCCTGGGTCTGAAGCCCAACACCTTCGTGGGCCTCACCGCCGGGGCCAAGCTGGCCGCACAAAAGACCGCCGGCGTCCTCCTCAAGACCCTGGGCGCCTTCTGCCCCAACCACATGGACGCCGAGCAGTACGCCTTCTGCTGGATCGTGGACTTCCCCATGTACGAGATCGGCGAGGAGTCGGGCACCCTGGAGTTCTGCCACAACCCCTTCTCCCTGCCCTCCGGCGGCATGGAGACCCTGAAGAAGGCCGAGCGGGGGGAGCTCGACCCCCTCACCATCACCGCCGACCAGTACGACATCGTCTGTAACGGCGTGGAGCTCTCCTCCGGCGCCGTTCGGAACCACAGCCCCGAGATCATGATCCAGGCCTTCAAGCTGGTGGGCCTTGGGGAGGAGGACGTGAAGGTGAAGTTCCCCGCCATGTATAACGCCTTCACCTACGGCGCACCCCCCCACGCCGGCATCGCCCCCGGCGTAGACCGTATGGTCATGCTCCTGGCCGGGGAGGACACCATCCGGGAGATCATCCCCTTCCCCATGAACAAGAACGCCCAGGACCTGATGATGGGCGCCCCCAGCACGGTCACCGAGGCCCAGCTCAAGGAGCTGAACATCGCCGTCACCGCCACCGAGGAGGACTGACGTCCCTTCCTCCTCCACATTTTGAATTGTTAAAAATGTGGGGGCCGCCCCCTTGGGCGGCCCGCCCTGGACCCCCCTGCCGCCGGGAGAAAACCTCCCGGCGGCTTTTTTTGCAAATTTATCTTGACATTCAAACTAAATCGGTGTATTATGGCAATCACTTTGATGTTCAAATTATTTGAATATCAAAAGAAAGGAGCCTTTCCATGACCGATCGCAGAGAACACATCAACCGGTTTCTGGTGGACATCTTTGACGAGATCCTGAAAACAGAGGAGCTCTGTCTCACCGGGGCCTTTCCCGACCTGTCCCTGCGGGAGCTCCACCTCATCGAGGATGTGTGCCGTGCGGTAGACGAGGGCCGGGACAACCGGGCCACCGCCATCGCCGCAGAACAGCGGGTGACGGCGGGCACACTCACCACCGTCACCTCCCTTCTGGAGAAAAAGGGCTATCTGGAGCGGCAAAAGGACCCCGACGACCGGCGGGCGGTGCGCATCGTCCCCACCGAGAAGGGCCGCCAGGCCGATGCCCACCACGCCCAGTTTCACCGGGACATGGTGGACCGTGGGCTGGCCACCCTCACCGATGCCCAGGCCGATGCCCTGGTCACCGCCCTGGAGGGGTTGACCCTTTTCTTCCGGGAAAAATATCAACAGTAAAAAGGAGACGTATCCCATGATCCGTATTCTCACTGACAGCACCAGCGACCTCTCCCCCGACCAGTGCAAGGCCCTGGGGGTGGACCTCATCCCCCTTCAGGTCCACTTTGGGGAGGAGACCTACCGGGACGGGGTGGACATCACCAACGCCGACTTCTTCGCCCGGCTGCGCACTGCTGACACCCTGCCCCACACCTCCCAGATCAACCCCGACGAATTCGTCTCCTTCTTCCGGCCCTACCTGGAGGCCGGGGACGAGGTGGTGGGTATCTTCCTCTCCTCCAAGCTCTCGGGCACCTTCCAGTCCGCCTGTATCGCCGCCGATGAGCTGGAGAGCAAAAACCTCCATCTCGTGGACTCCTGCGCCGTCACCTTTGGCCTGGGCCTACTGGTGAAGATGGCCGCCCGGTATCGGGACCAGGGCATGTCCGCCGCCGACATTGCCGCCGCTGTCGCCGCCCTCTCCCCCCGCCTGCGGCTCTACGCTGTGGTGGAGACCCTGAAATACCTGAAGATGGGGGGCCGCATCTCGGCCGCCACCGCCCTTGTGGGCGGTGTGCTGGGAGTCACCCCCATTGTCAGCGTCAAGGACGGCGTGGTGGAGGCCGTCGGCAAATCCCGGGGCCAGAAGGGAGCCTTCCAGTGGATGGAGAAGCGGCTGGCCGCCGAGCCTGCGGACCTCTCCCTGCCCATGGCCTACGGCCACACCGATGCCCCCCAGGCCATGGAGGCCATCAAGGCCTACATCCGGCCCCTCTGCCCCACCGAGGACATTCTGGAGGGCCCCATCGGCTCGGTCATCGGCACCCATGTGGGCCCCGGTGCCACCGGCTTTGCCTACTTTGTAAAGGAATAAGGCCCTTTTTTCTGCAAAAAAGCACAAAAAAGCGGACTGTCCACTCCGGGCAGTCCGCCTTTTTCATGTCTAAGCTTCCTTATTCCACATCCTCATAGAGGAAGTGCTTGTTGCTGTAATACTGCAGCCCCTCGTACTCCCGCACCAGCGCCGCCCCGGCCTCGGACAGGCTGTCGGTGACTACCCCGTCCTCCATATAGAGCCCGGTGGGAGTGTTGATAACGGGGACCTGCCCCTTCACCTCCCGGATGGCCTGCATATAGGCGGGGCCTTCCCAGCCGCACAGGTCAAAAAGCTCGGTCATCAGGTAGTTGGGGCTGATGGCAGGGCCCTCCCCGGTCATGTCGGTGCCCAGGGCCTCCTTGGCGGCCTCGTTGGCCCAGATGAGGTACCGGGTGCCGTAGTAGTTGGCAAAGCCCTCCTGGGAGGACAGGTCCAAATTGATGCCCAGGTTGTGGTAGACCCAGTTTCCATCCCCCAGCCAGGGGTTGTGGTCCCCAAAGAGGACCAGCACCACCGGCTCGCTGTCCTGCCGCAAATGGTCGGTGAGGGCCTTCAAATTCTCGTTGGTGTTGGCGATGGAGCCGAAATAATTGTCCAGAATATACTGCTCCTCGTCGCTGCGGCCCTCCTTTGGGGTGACAAACTCCCCCTTCTCCCCCCACCAGCACACGTCGGTGTCGTAGGGTCCGTGGCCCTGATAGGTCACCGAGAAGGTGAAGTAGGGCCCCTCGGCTTTGGCCCTGTCATAGGCCTTGATAAGCTCGGGGAAGAAAATGTTGTCAAAGGCCACATTGCCGTCGGTGAACTGGCCAAAATGGTTCTCCACGAACTTGTAGTCCTGGAAGCCCAGGTTTTCGTTGATGTTCACCCGGTTATAGAACCACTGGTAGCAGGGGTGCATCCCCTCCACGGTGTAGCCCTGGCTGCGGAAGTACCAGGGGAAGGAGTTGGTCTTGCCCCGGAAGGTGGGCAGGTGGGTGAACCCGGTGAGGAAGGCCCGCTCGGTGTCCACCGTCCCCCCGGCAAAGATGTTGTCGATGAGGTCCCCCGAGTAGCCCTCCGCCTCCAGCTGATGCCACACGGCGTACACGTCCTGGGCCAGCTCCACTCCCTCATACTTGGAGAAGTCGTTGTACCCCTCCAGCATGATGCCCATAACGTTGACCTTCTTCTCCTCGGGGATGTCCGCCGGCTGGTACTGGTCCAGCAGGGCAGTCATCTCGCCGGCATGGTAGCCCTCGGGGGGCAGCTCCACCGTGTCCCGGATGGAGTGGAGGAAAGGGTAGAGGAACCCATGGGCCACATACTGCTGGGTGGCCGACCAGTAGTCCTGAATGTGGGCGTAGTGGGCGGCGCCGCCGTTGTAAAGGCCGTTGTCCATGAGCCTGGGGGTCAGCCCCCCCGCCAGCGCCAGCCCGGCCAGCACCACCCCCCACCGGCCCCAGCCCCTCTTGGGCTTGCCCCGGACCAGTAAAAACAGCACCACACAGCCCAGCACGGCGCAGAGGGCCACGAAAATGAGCTTCTTGCCCACCGCCAGCTCATACTTCCCCGCCATGTCTCCCGCCTCCTTGAGGAGGAACAGATCCCCAAACATGAGGGGGTCATCCCGGAGGGCCAGCTTGTAGTAGTTGCCCACGGACAGTCCCAGCACCGCCGCCGCCGTCACCAGGAAGGACCACCCGGCGTGGCGGGTCAGGCCATAGAGCAGCAGGATGAGAGCCACCGGGGGCAGCAGGTTCAGCGCCAGCAGCACCGGCTTTTCCAGATAGCCCCGGGCGAAGCTCAACGGATAGGTCCCCGTGGCCAGCAGCAGGCTCATCCCGCCCAATGCCAGGCCGGAGAGGACCACAAGGCCCAAATTCCAGGCCCACCAGCCCCATTTCCGCCCCCGGGACCAGTCGGGGCCCAGTTCTGTTTGAAAGAGAAAGAAATTTTTCATAATGCTCTCATTTCCGTAAAAAAGTGGGGAGCGGAATTCCGCTCCCCACTATTTTAACACACTTTACCTGTTTTTCAACGCCGGGGGCGGAAAATTCAGGATTTCTTCATAGAACCCTTAGAACTTCACCCGCTCGGCCAGCCAGCCCTTCAGCTCGCTGACGGGGATGCGCACCTGCTCCATGGAGTCCCGCTCCCGAACGGTGACGCAGCCGTCGCCGGCCTTGGTGTCGTCGCCCACGGTGTCGAAGTCCACCGTGACACAGAAGGGGGTGCCGATCTCGTCCTGGCGGCGGTAGCGCTTGCCGATGGAGCCGGCATCGTCAAAGTCCACCATGAAGTCCTTGCACAGCTCCTCGTAGATCTTCATGGCCGGCTCGGAGAGCTTCTTGCTGAGGGGCAGAATGGCGCACTTGAAGGGGGCCAGGAAGGGGTGCAGCCGCAGCACGGTGCGCACGTCGTTCTTCTCGGCGTCCACAACCTCCTCGTCATAGGCCTCGCACAGGAAGGCCAGGGCCACCCGGTCGCAGCCCAGGGAGGGCTCGATGACATAGGGGACAAAGTGCTCGTTCTTCTCCTGGTCGTAGTAGGTCAGATCCTTGCCGCTGGCCTCCTGGTGACGGCCCAGGTCGAAGTCGGTCCGGTCGGCAATGCCCCACAGCTCGCCCCAGTCGGTGAAGGGGAAGGCGTACTCAATGTCGGTGGTGGCCCGGGAGTAGAAGGCCAGCTCGGCGGGCTCGTGGTCCCGGAAGCGGAGGTTCTCCTCCTTGATGCCCAGGCTCAGCAGCCAGTTCTTGCAGAAGTCCTTCCAGTAGGCGAACCACTCCAGATCGGTGCCGGGAGCGCAGAAGAACTCGCACTCCATCTGCTCAAACTCCCGGGTGCGGAAGGTGAAGTTGCCCGGGGTGATCTCGTTTCGGAAGGCCTTGCCCACCTGGCACACGCCAAAGGGCAGCTTCTTCCGGGTGGTGCGCTGGATGTTGTTGAAGTTCACAAAGATGCCCTGGGCGGTCTCGGGCCGCAGATAGCAGATGGAGGAGGAGTCCTCGGTAACGCCGATCTGGGTCTTGAACATTAGGTTGAACTTCCGAATGGGGGTGAAGTCGTGCTTGCCGCACACCGGGCAGATGATGTCCTCGTGCTCGGAGATAAAGGCGTCCATCTCGTCAAAGCTCATGGCGTCCACGTTCACCTCGGGGTGCTCCTCGCCGATGAGCTTGTCGGCACGGTGGCGGGCCTTGCAGGCCTTACAGTCCAGCAGGGGGTCGGAGAAGCTGGACACGTGGCCGGTGGTCACCCAAGTCTGGGGGTTCATGATGATGGCAGCGTCCAGCCCCACATTGTAGGGGGACTCCTGGACGAACTTCTTCAGCCAGGCCTTCTTCACGTTGTTCTTGAACTCCACGCCCAGGGGACCGTAGTCCCAGGAGTTGGCCAGGCCGCCGTAGATCTCGCTGCCGGGATAGACAAAGCCCCGGCCCTTACACAGGTTGACGATCATGTCCATGGTCTTTTCGCTGTTCTTCATTGCAAACTGCTCCTTTCATGTGGGGCTCAGGGATAAAAAAACACCCCGGGCCGTTATTGGCTCAGGGCGAACTTGATAAAGTCCGTGGTTCCACCTGAATTTCCCTCTGACAGAGGGACACTCAATGCCCGTAACGGAGGCCGCCGGCGGGGCATTTCTTCCCCGCAGCTCACGGGTGCCCTTCGACCCCGCCCCAGAGGACCTTCCACCGCCCGGCCCCTCTCTTCACTGGGACAGAAGGATCTACTCCTCCCGCTCATCGCTGTAAGGCCCATTGTACCATCATTTCCGCCCCCCGTCAAGCCTTTGGCGGGCAAATTCTCCCCATCGCTCCCCACACTCCACCGCCCCCGCCCCCATTCACCATTTCTGTGCTTGCGGTATCTCCCCGTAGGGGCGGCCTGCGGCCGCCCGCTCCTGCCCCTCCCCTTGACAAAATTCCCCCTCAACGGTATGATTTTATTCAGAGAATATCCTTTTCTTCGCCCATTTTTTGCCCTTTGCAACCCCGCAACCCGGGAATGCAACAAAAACGTGCGTAAATGTAAACATGTTGTGGTTTACTTTTGACCAGCTAAATAGTAGAGTGGAGGTATACCAATGAATTTGACAGAGAAAATGATTGACCTTCGGAAGAAAAAAGGGCTCACCCAAGAAGATCTGTCCGAGCAAATGAACGTATCCCGCCAGACCATTTCCAGATGGGAATTTGGAGAGGTAGCCCCTTCGGCAGAAAATTTGAAGAAGCTAAGCAAGTTCTATGCGGTTCCCCTGGACTATTTGCTCAACGATGATGCCGCTCTCCCCGAACCTCAAAAGGAGGAAAAACAGACCCCGCCCCCCGCCAAGTCCCGCTGCTGGGGCATTATCGCTCTTGTACTGATTATTGCCGCAATCCTTACCATGGCCATGGTGATCGGACATCTATCACAGAAAGGGGGAGACACAGAAGAAGTAATACCAGTCGGAAAGCTGCAGGAAGAAAAAATCGTGTCTACCCCCAATTCAAATTTTGGCTTTACCTGGGGGGACTAAGAAAGGAGTGCAAACAATGAAACGGCTGTTGAGCGTTCTGATGACCTGTGCCCTGCTGGTCGGGTGTGCCTGCGTGAATGTCCAGGCGGCAGACCTGCCTGGGGCCGATGTGCCCGTTGTCTGCGCCACCGGGAAATTTGATATGACGGTGGAGGCAAATTCGATGGCAACGGCAGACACCGCTTTTCCCCTGGAAGTCGGCGAAACCGTTCGCATCAACGCCAGCTACACGCCCAATGGCAGTGTGGACTTCGGCCTTTTGGACTCGGATAATGTGTTCCACTATCTGACCGTGACCAAGGGCAGCATCGACAAGACCCTTAAAATTGAAAAGCGGGGGAACTATACCTTCGCCATTCGGAACAACACCGACAACAAAATCAGCGTGTCGGGGTATGTGACCTATTGAACATCAATAACATCTGCAAGACAAAAGGGTCACCCCTTGTTTTTTCGGCGTTGGCCTTTTCTGTAACAGTATGTGACTCTTTTGCAGTAGACATTATTGGGAGGTAAAAAATGAAAAAAACTTTAGCATTTATTATGTGCTTCACTCTTTTGATGTCCCTTTATGTTCCGACTTCCGCACTTGATTGCCCTCTCAAGTCAAATGCAACTGCTAAAGTTGCTTTTGTAATTGACGTTGCAGAAGATGGGGCTAATATTTCCAACGACTCGAACATTGGTTCAAACACCACCCTCATGGACACATCCCTAAAAACATCTACGACTGCAGATGGTTCTTTATCTATATCGCTTCAAATCAAAGATGATATTCTCAAGATAACCGGTACCCCTTCTGCAAAATCAAGTAATCGTCAAGCACTTTACTTTTCCGGTTTATGTACAAATACAAAATATAGTGTTGTAAATATGGAATATGTTGACAGCACTTCAACTGGTATGTTTTTTTCAGATTATTGCACAACAACAAAAGCAACAAGTGTTCTCAAACTATATCTTAAAGATGAAACAAGTCCCACTAAGGACTACATTTTCATTGAATGTTTCGACTATCTTTACCCAGCATTCAACACCATGATTGACAAGGTCCCAACGAATACAGTTATGGGGGCATGGGTTGCACGAGAGTTTAAGCCGATAGACTGTTCCAGTAGTTCGTACACTCCGTATCTTCAAACTAATACACAGCAGCGAGAGTATACAGTTACTTTCAAAGAATTCGAATGCCCACAGATTCATACCATTACGCTTGCATCCACGGCAAATTATGGAAATATTCCAGTTGGCAGTCATGAGCATTTTACGTATACCCTAAAAATTATTGGAAAAACCATGTCGTGTAAAGACAATCCAAGTTTGAATAGTAATACGGAAAGTTTTCTCCATGTTAAATCTGCTGCTTTAACGCAGACAACTGTGCCCAATACGGCATTTATAGATACAACAATTGATGGAGATGTGCAAATTATCAGTGCTCCAACCTCTCTTTCTGCTTCTTTGGCAATTGGGATCGGTCCTCTAAGCCTATCTCTGTCCAGCCCTTTGTCTGTTGACGACCCGAGTCACGTTGATCTAAATGCACAATATACTATCTATTGCAATGACGGAAGTAGAGACGAGTATGCTCGTACCGTAGTAGCTGCCATGGATAACAACTATGTTTTATCACAAATAGGCCACAAATTTTCGGTTGAGGGCACTATTGGCGATTTTGGAAATGTTAAAAAGAGCGCAGCAACACATCGAGCAAAATGGGATATCACAATTATTAATGCAGCTGATACAAGCCCTAACGCAACAACTGATGATGTCCTCGCTCACGGTATTGCTGTTGCAATCCAATAGTGAGAACACGGGACATTTCTCCTGCCCTGCCCCCAGCAAGAGAAGACAAGGGGACGGTTCTTTTGTCCTGTCTACACAAACGCCGAACATCCCCCATCGCCCACAAAAAACGCCCGCCGCAGAATATTCTGCGGCGGGCTCTTTGTTCTTCCTATTCCGATCTTACCAACCCCAGCCGAAGGGCCAGGAGAAGCTGTAGCCCTGGCTGGGCTGCTGCTGTTGCTGCTGGCTCTCCTGCTGGGCGGCGGAGTACTCCCGGTTCAGCTCATTGAGGGCCTCGGAACGCTCCAAATTGCTCTCGTCCAGGGTGACCTCCACAGTCAGGGTCTCCCCCTCCCGGTAGAGGGTAAAGGTGACGGTATCCCCCGCCTTGTGCTCCTTCACAGCGGCCTGGAGGGCATCGCTGGACTCCACCGTGGTCTCCCCCACGGCGGTGATGATGTCCCCCGCCTGGATGCCCGCCTTGTCCCCGCAGGCCCCCTCCAGCACGGCCAGCACGTAGGCCCCCTGGGGGATGCCGTAGCGCCGGGTGGCCTCGCTGGACACATTGTCGATGAGCACGCCCACGTTGGGCTTGCCGGTGACATAGCCCTTCTCAATGATGTCGGTGACCATGCCCATCACGTCGTGGATGGGGATGGCGAAGCCGATGCCCTCGATGGAGGCCTGAGAGGAGCCGTTGTTGGAGTACTTGGCGTTGGTGATGCCGATGCACTCGCCGTAGATGTTGAAGAGCGGCCCCCCCGAGTTGCCCGAGTTGATGGCGGCGTCCGTCTGCATCACGTTGATGGTATTGCCGTCGGACATGGTGATGAGCCGGTCCAGGGCGGAGACATAGCCGGCGGTGAGGGTGAAGGTCAGCTCGCCCAGGGGGTTGCCGATGGCCACCACCTGCTCCCCCACCCGGGTCTGCTGGTCCTCGTCGGCGATGAGCACCGGCTTGAGCCCGGTGGCCTCAATTTTCAGCACGGCCACGTCGTTGGCCTCCTCGCCCCCCACCAGCACGGCGTCGTAGGTGGTGCCGTCGGCAAAGGTGACCTTCAGATCGCTGACCCCGTCAATGACATGGTAGTTGGTGATGATATAGCCGTTCTCGGTGACCACGAAGCCCGACCCGGCCACCGGGTTGGACACCACCTGGCCCCAGTAGTTAGTCTTGACGTCCCCGTTGATGCCCACCACGCTCTGGAGGTTGTACTCATAGACCTGGGCCACGGTGAGGGCGGTGTGGCCATCCACCTTGGTGGTCTCTACCTCCACAGGGGTGCGCTTGCTCTCGTAGATGGTGGCCTTGCTGGGGAAGAGCAGCCCGGCCCCCATTCCCACGCCGGCCCCGCCGGCGATGCCGCCCACCAGGGCACAGACCAGGCACAGGGCCACAGTCCGCAGACCGGTCTTTTTCTTTTTGGGCTGGATCTCCACAGCGGGCTCCACGGAGTTCTCGAAGCGGTTATAGTCATTATAATACATGGCAAAGACTCCTTTTGTGCTTATGATTGCTTGCGACAATGTATAAGATACCTTGGAAATATGTCCAAAGCATGAAGATTTCGTGAGACTTTTTTGAATTCTACGGGCCATTTTCCCTTTTCAGGGAGGGCTTTTTGCCCTTTTTGAGGGCGACACCCCGGTTTTTCAGGGGCCTTGACCCCCTTTCCCACGGGTATTTGGCCTCTTTGGGCCGGGTTTTGACCCGTTTTTTGAGGGTTTGGATGCAAAAAAGCGGGACAGAAGGGCTTCTCTGTCCCGCTTTTTTCACTTCAATATCAGCCCTGGCCGCCGGTGCCCTTGCCCTTGCCGCCACCCCGGTGGCGGCGACGATGGCTGTTGCCGGACTTGCCCTGGCTCTCCTTGCCCGCTCCGGGCTTGGGCTCCTGCTGGGCCTTGGGGGCCTGGGGCCGCTGGTCCTGCCGGGGCCTGCCCTCTCCCCCACGGCGTGCGCCCCGCTGGCGGCGGGACCGGTCCCCCTCGCTCTCCCCCAGAGCGGCGGAAATGGAGGTGCCCAGGTCGGGCTTCTCTGCCGTTGCAGGGGGCGGGGTGGTCTTGCGCAGCTTCTCCAGCTCCTCCCGGGGGGGCACCACATAGCCTTCGGGCCGGCGGCCCTTCCCCGGACGGATCACATTCAGTTCATCGG
This sequence comes from uncultured Oscillospiraceae bacterium, assembly GCA_910588975.1. Lineage (GTDB taxonomy): Bacteria > Bacillota > Clostridia > Oscillospirales > Oscillospiraceae > Vermiculatibacterium. The sequence goes on from CAJUSE010000031.1 coordinate 11,105, forward strand.
CCTGATAGACCTGGGGGGTCTCGGGGGCGTCCTCCAGCCGAACCTTCACCGTCTCCCGCAGATAGTCCACCGCCGAGATAGTGCCCGCCCCGTCGGGGGTCTCCACAAAGGACTCGTTCTTGGGCAGCCGCTTGACGGCGTCCTCGTAGGCGTCCTGCTCGTACTTGAGGCAGCACATGAGCCGGCCGCAGGCCCCCGAGATCTTGGCCGGGTTCAGGCTCAGCCCCTGGGTCTTGGCCATCTTGATGCTCACCGGCTGGAACTGGTCCAGAAAGGCGTTGCAGCAGAAGGGCCGGCCACAGATGCCCAGGCCGCCCAGCAGCTTGGACTCGTCCCGGACCCCGATCTGGCGCAGCTCGATGCGGGTGTGGAGGGTGGAGGCCAGATCCTTCACCAGTGCCCGGAAGTCCACCCGGCCCTCACTGGTGAAAAAGAACAGCAGCTTGTTGCCGTCAAAGGAGCTCTCACAGCGCACCAGCTTCATGTCCAGCTTGTGCTCGGCCACCTTTTCCTCGCAGATGGCCAGGGCCTGCTTTTCCCGCTCCCGGTTCTGCTCCAGGGCCTGCCGGTCCCGGTCGGTGGCCAGGCGGAGCACCGGGCGCAGGGGCTGGACCACCTGCTGGTCCTCCACCATGGTGTTGGCCTGGGCACAGGTGGCAAACTCGGGGCCCTTGGCCGTCTCGATGATGACCTGATCCCCCACGTGGAGCTCCAGCCCCCGGGGGTCAAAGTAGTATTCCTTCCCGCCTGTCTTAAAGCGGATGGAGACGATCTCTGTCATAATGCACCTCCTGATACAATGGAGTCACGGTATTGCGGAGCGGCCGGCGGCCGCCTGTCCCGATCTCAGTTATGGAGGGGCCTTTCGTAAGGCCCGGGGTCAGTGGCTCAGGGCGGCGCAGAGGGCCCCGCAGAGGTGGCCCACGCCCACGTTGAACTGGGCGGCGCCCCGCAGCTCCTCCAGGGCCTGGGCCCAGCCGAGCAGCCGCTTCCGGGGCAGCCGGGCCGCCTGGGCCATGTCCCCGCCCCGCTGGACCTCTGCCCCGGCCTGGACGGCCAGTACGTCCCGGAGCAGGCCGATCTCGGTCTCCAGCAGGGCAGCCACCTCATCCCGCTTCCACTTCTCCAGGGAGATGCAGAAGCCGGCCAGGGCCAGCTCGTCCCCCTGGGCAGCCAGAGAGAGCAGTTGGTGGGCGGCGGGGGTGATGGTCTCCCCCTCTCCCCCCGCCAGGGCCTTGATGGCCCGGCCCAGGATGCCCCCGCTGTCCCGGGCGGCCTGCCGGAGCCGGGTGGGGTCTGCATCGGGGAACCGGCCGGTCAGATAGGCCTCGGTCTCCCCCAGGGTCAGGGGTGTCAGGGCCAGGCCCTCGCACCGGGAGCGGATGGTGGGCAGCAGCGAGCCGGGATTTTCACACAGCAGCAGGAAGGCGGCGTAGGCCGGCCCCTCCTCCAGCAGCTTCAAAATGGCGTTCTGGGCGTGGGCGTTCATGGTGTCGGCATGGTGGACCACATAGACCTTCCTCTCGGCCTCGTTGGGCCGGATAAAGGCGTCGGAGCGCATCTGCCGGGCCTGGTCCACCAGGATCTCCCGCTTGTCCTCCAACAGGTCCACATGGATCACATCGGGATGGATCCCCCCCAGGGCCTTCTTACAGCCGGGGCAGGCGCCGCAGGGGGCCTCCCCGGAGCCGGTGCAGACCAGGGCGGCGGAGAGCAGCCTGGCCAGGGTGGCCTTGCCCGAGCCCTCGGGGCCGCTGATGAGATAGGCGTGGCTCAGGCCACGGCCGGCGGCCTGGGCAGAGAGCTGGCCCTTCAGGGCGGCGTTGCCCGCCAGACTGTCCAGCTTCATCCTGCTCCACCTCACCTTTCCCCATCTTTGACCGTTGTTCAAAGGCCCTGTCTGTGCCGTTACCTTGCCAAGCCAGCGGCCCTTCTATCTTATTATAACTGAAATGCGGCCGTCAGGCCAGTGTTTTTTATGCCTCGGCCTCCAAATAGGGCCGCCACTTTCTGCCATACCAAACCCGGTTGAAACAGTTGCCCAAAATGACGATGTTCCCGCAGAGATAGAGCCACACCAGCAGGATCACCACTGAGGCCAGGGACCCATAGACCAGGGAATACCGGGAGGACAGGCCGATGAAATAGGAGAAGATCATGGAAAAGCCCACCAGGGCACCGGAGGCCAAAAAGGCGCCGGTGAGCACCGGGGGCTTGGGCCTGCCCCGGGGAGCGGTGGCCTTGTAGAGGAGCATCATAAACATGAGCACCAGGCAGAACAGGATGACAAAGCGCATCCACTGCCACTGCCAGGGCAGCTTCACCCCGTCAAAGATGGGGAAGCGGCGGAGCACCCCCTCCAGCAGGTGGAAAAACCAGTTGCCTGTCAGCACCACCACCACCGAGAGGTAAAAGGTGACCAGAAACAGCACGGCGAAGGCCACGCTGGCCACCACCTGCCACAGTCCGGCGTAGGTCCGCCGGTCATAGATCTCGTCCATAACGTGCATCAGCGAGCGCATGGCCGCCGAGGCGGAGAACAGCATCATCACAATACCCGCCGCCAGCAGGGCCCGGGACTGGTTGATGGTGATGTAGCCCACATACTCCCGGATGACCCCAAGGGCCTCCCCGGGGATGACCCCGTCAGCCCCCTCCAGCACGGAGAGCAGGTCCACCGGCAGGGTGCCCACCACGGCGTTGAGGACGATGACAAAGGGGAAAAAGGAGAGCACCAGGAAATAGGCCAGCTCGGCCGCCGCCCGGGAGACCCGCTTGTTGAAGTAGAGCTGGGTCAACTCCCAGAGAAAGCCCACAGCGCCGGAGCCCATGGATGGTTTCACACCTGATCCCTCCCCTCTTTTCGCCCGGGAACCGTCGGTAACAGACAAAAAACCGCCTGCGTCCAAGCAGGCGGTTTTCATCATCGACCCGGTCTTCAGGCCAGCTTGTTCAGCTTCAGGGTCATGCCGCTCTTCTTGTGGGCGGCGTTGTTCTTATGCAGGATACCATGGACGACGGCCTTGTCCACGGCCTTGACGGCGACCTTGTAAGCGCCCTCGGCCTCGCTGCGGTTGCCCTCCGCCACGGCGGCCTCGAACTTCTTAATGTTGGTCTTAAGAGCAGACCGGGCGGCCTTGTTCTGCATTGCCTTGGCCTTGTTCACCAGAACACGCTTCTTGGCAGACTTAATGTTCGGCAAACCTAACACCTCCTCCGAATGACATGGGGCATGACGCCCATTTCACATAATTTGCGGGTATAGTAATCCCGTGCAGGTATCTATTTTATCAGAGCTTTTCCGAAATTGCAAGGATTTTTTTGAACTTTTCTCACTTTTTTGTATAAAGAATATGTGGGCGCAAAAAATAGCCCCTGAGCAAAATTTTGACCACAACATCTTGGGGAAAGGGAGGGCGGTCTATGACGCCGTGGAGGACCGATCTGGCACTGGAGCAGCATCAGGGGCTGGGCAGCGAGCTGCCGGGGGTGGAATGTATAGAGGACGAGCGGGAGGGGCTTCCCCTCACCACCGTCCGGGTGACCAGCCCCCAGGGGGCCCAGGCCCTGGGCAAGCCCGAGGGGACCTACCACACCCTGGACCTGACCGCCATGACCCGGCGGGAGGAGGGGGCCATGGCCCGGGCGGTGGAGGCCCTGCGGGGCCTGCTGACCCCCCTGCTCCCCCAGCAGGGAGAGGTGCTGGTGGTGGGGCTGGGCAACCGGGCCATCACCCCCGACGCCGTGGGGCCTAAGACCTGCGACCACACCCTGGTCACCCGGCACCTGGTGGAGATGCTCCCCCAGCACTTCGGCCACTTCCGGCCGGTCTCCGCCCTGGCCGCCGGGGTGCTGGGCACCACAGGGGTGGAGAGCGGGGAGCTGGCTCTGGCTGTGGTGGAGCGGCTCCACCCCGCTGCTGTCATCGCCGTGGACGCCCTTTGTGCCCGGCAGGTGGAACGGCTGTGCGCCACGGTGCAGGTGGGGGATACGGGCATCTCCCCCGGCTCCGGGGTGGGCAACCACCGCTTTTCCCTGGACAAAAACACCCTGGGGGTACCTGTCATCGCCCTGGGGGTGCCCACAGTGGTGGAGGGGGCCACCCTCTGCGCCGACCTCCTCAGCCAGGCAGGGGGCCAGGTCCCCGAGGACTTGCCCGGCGGGGAGCTGCTGGTCACCCCAAAGGACATTGACCAGCGGATCGAGGACATGGGCCGGCTGCTGGGCCGGGCGGTGTCCCTGGCCCTCCAGCCCGCTCTGACTCCGGAGGAGCTGGAGGCCCTGGTGGGGTAAGCAAAAAAGGCCCCCTCCCGGTTTGACCCGGAGAGGGGGACCTCTTTCCTTATTCAGTTAGGGGAGGTACTTATAGGGGCTCACGGTGGTGCCGTTCACCTTCACCTGGAAGTGGCAGTGGTTGCCGGTGGAACGGCCGGTGGAGCCCACCTTGGCAATGGTCTGGCCCTTATACACCCGCTCCCCTGCCCGGACCACCAGGCTGGAGCAGTGGGCGTAGATGGTCTGCAGGCCATTCTCGTGGTCGATGACCACGTAGTTGCCGTAGCTCCAATAGCTGCCCGTGCCGGTGCCCGCATAGACCACCTTGCCGCCGTCGGCGGCGGCGATGGGCTGGCCGTAGTAGCCGTTGATGTCGATGCCGGAGTGGAAGGAGGTGGAGCCGAAGATATACCGGTTGCCGTAGCCCGAGGTGATCTTGCCGTAGATGGGCCACTGGAAGGAGCCGGTGGCCATGGTCTTGGGCCGGGGCTTGGTACCCACGGCCACCACCTGGGTGACAGGCTCGGTGTGGACCTGAGTGGAGTTGATGACCCGCTCGGTCTCCTCGCCGTTGATGCTGGTCACGTCGGCATTGTAGGTGGCCCAGCCCTCCACGCCGGGAGTGACCACCCTCTTGTTGCCCTGGTACATACTGTCGTCGGTGATCTCCTTCACCTCGAAGGCCACGGGGCCGTCATAGGTCACGTTGTCCACCGTCCGCACAGACAGGAAGGGGACGGCCTTGCTGATGGTGAGGGTCTGGCCGATCTGGAGCCGGTCGATGTTCACATCGGGGTTGAGCAGCTGAAGCTCGGCCACCCGCATGCCGTTGCTGTTGGCGATGGCGGAGAAGGTGTCCCCGGCCCGGACGGTGTAGTCCACCTGCTCCAGGCTGTTGGAGGTGAGCATCTCCCGGAGGGAGTCGATGCTGCGGATGGCAGAGGTGGCGGTGTACTCCCGGCTGACGCTCAGGGGCTCCACAAACTCGGCCAGGACGGTGTTTTCGGTGATATAGGGGGCCTTGATGCCCTCCAGCATGGCGGTGAGAGCGGCGTCATTGTCGGCGGCCCCCAGCATCTGGCCCTTGACAGTGAGCACCGAGGTCTTCATCACCTCGCCGATCTGATCGAAGAGGTAGGTCTCCACATCGGTGATGGGCTTTACGTCCTCCCGCAGGCAGACCTCAAAGGAGTGGCTGATGTCCTGGTTCAGGTCGTAGTCGTAGCCCAGGATCTCCGAGGCCCGGTCCTCCACCCGTGCGGCGGCGGCCACAACGGCCTTGGGGCTGTCCACCAGGCCCAGGTCCACCCCGTCCACGCTCACCCGGTAGCCGGGGCCGTAAAGGGTGCCCAACACGCCGGCGGCGGTGAGGGAGAGGGCGGTGGTGAGAAAGACGATGGGCTGGAGCCGGCTGCGCCGCTCCAAAAAGTTGGGCAGGGCCAGATGGGGCAGGCGCCACACACGCTCACGTTTGGTCCTGAGCCGGGGGGCGGAACGCACCTTGACCGGGGCGTGTACCGGAACTCGATATGGATAACGAAGGCTCTCGTCCACGCAGCATCCCTTCTTTCCTGTCAGTCTCTATCTGTATCCATTTTCCCATTGATAACAGGGTGGAAACAAAAGATTACAATTTGGTTACAACAGCTATCATACACGCTTTCTCCTCTCCCGTCAAGAGTTTTTGGCATTTTCGGTGATTTTTGACAAGGAAAAATTGGGGTGGGTCCACATCTTGTGGTTAGAAACCGCCTTAGAAAGCAACATACAGTTACAATTTTGTAACCGATTTTGAAAACAGGGGGAAAAGGGGCCGTTTTGCCCATAACCGGGACAAGTGGTCGGTTTTGGCGCATAAGTGGTCGGTCACGGCGGGTATTTCTGTGGTAAAATGGGGGTGTGAAAGGAGGTCCTGCGCTATGGACGAACCGAAAAAGAAAATTTCCTTCTGGGCCTCGCTGCCCATCTGGGGGCGGGTGCTGCTGGTTTTGGGCATCGGGGCCGCACTGATCCCGGTGGGCTATTTCGGACTGTTTTTTCTGCTGATCCTCTTTGTCGTCCTCCCGGTCAATATGCTCCCCGGGGCTGTAGGCCTGGCAGTCGCTCTGCTGCTGGGGGTGGTGGCCCTGCTGTGCAGGGGCGGGTGGCGGAAGGGCTTTCAGCGGGCAAGTGCCGGGGTGGCGCTGGTCTCCCTGGTGGCACTGGTGGGCACTTACGGCTGGAATGCCTACCAGGAGTCCATCACCATCGTGGACAACTCCAACATTGACACCTCCCTCTACCTGCCCTTTGAGGAGAACAGCCAGATCGCCCGGCTGGAGGGGGAGGCCTCCCTCCGTTTCTCCCCCTTTGACGATTTGCCAGTGGTGGACGGGGCGGCCGCCCTGTTCCCGGTGTGCTCGGCCATGGTCAACGCCACCTATCCCAGGAACATCCTGCCCCTGAACCAGGGGGACAGCCCCTTCACCTACCATAATACATCGCTGGGCTATCGGCTCCTGGCCGAGGGGGAGACCGACATCTTCTTTGGCGCCACCCCCAGCGAGGAGCAAGCTCACTACTACCCCGAAGGATCCAACGTGCCGGTGGAGTTTGACCTCATCCCCGTGGGCCGGGAGGGCTTTATCTTCTTCACCAACGCCCGCAACCCGGTGGACTCCCTGACCCAGGACCAGCTGCGGGGCATCTACTCGGGAGAAATTACAAGCTGGGCGCAGGTGGGGGGCAAAGACACCCCCATCCTCCCCTACCAGCGCAACCGGGGCAGCGGCTCCCAGACGGGGCTGGAGAAGTTCATGGGGGAGGTGCCCATCACCGAGCCCCCCACCGAGCTGCGCAACGATTTGATGAGCGGCATCATCGAGCGGGTGGCCGACTACCGCAACAACCCCGGGGCCATTGGCTTTTCCTATTACATCTACGCCGCCCAGCTGAAGGAAAACCACAACATCAAGCTGCTCTCCGTGGACGGGGTGGCCCCCAGCCAGGAGACCATCGGCCAGGGCAGCTATCCCATCACCGACAACTTCTATATGGTGGTGCGCAAGGGGGAGCGAACGGAGGAGATGGACCGGTTCATCGCTTGGGCTTTGAGCGAGGAGGGGCAGGAGCTGGTGGAGAAGTCGGGGTATGCCCCTCTTAGATAAAATAGCACCTCCGCCGGCGGCGGAGGTGCTATTTTTCAAGAGAATTTTGAAAAACATCAAAAAATAGAGGCCAGGAGGACCTGTGCTTCGGCGCAAAAGTGATGACTGCCGCCCCGCTGGGCCACATACTCCAGGTGGGGCTGCGCTTTCTCTCGTTGCCCAGCGGCCAGGTAGTACTGGGCCAGCACCATATGGGCAAAGACTCTTGCACTCCGATCCCCGGCCCCCTCCAAAAGAGCCTGAGCCCGGGCCTCCACGCCCTCCAGAGAGCCCTCCTGGATGAGGAGGGCGCACCGCCCCCGCTCCAGAGACCAAAGGGTACCTGTCGGGGTATTTTTGGGTGGGCAAAGGGGCTCCAGCTGCCCCAGATAGCGCCGGGCTGCATGCAGATCTCCCTGGGTGGTGCTCAGAATGAGCCACAGGAGAAGAGCGGATACCCTGGTCGGCCGCAGTTGTTCCAGTTCGGGGGTAAGCCGGACCTTGTCCAGCTCCTCCCGTGCCTTGTCGTATTGCCCCAAGTTGATAAGGGCAGTGGCGGCACAGATACGCAGGAGAGAAGTCCACAGCTTTTCTGCCAAGACCTCCGGGCGCTGTAGAGTCTCCTGACAGATGGCCAGAGCCGGGGCAGGGTCCAGGGCATCATAGCTGCCAGCCTGCCGAAGAGCCTTTTGGGCCAGCTGGGCCCCGGTGAGGGACTGACCCTGGAGAGATCCCAGAAGCTCGGCGGCCTCCTGTTTGGCACGAAGGCGGTTGCCCTGGGCCACGACTGTCTCCAGATATTCTTTCCCTTTTTGGGGCTCTCCCTCCTTCAGATGAAACTTTCCCAGCAAAAGCCAGGCCTCGATTTGCCACCGAAGGTAGGTGGCCCCTTCCAGCAGCTGGACAAGGAGAGGTTCCAGCCCCTCCAGCTCTCCCCGGTGGATACGGATGGCATAACCGTTGGCACACAGCTGCCACTGAAGCGAGGAGAAGGTAATGCCCCCGGGGAAGCGCATATTAGGAGGCAGGCGGTTGAAAATCTCCATAGCCTTGTTCTGCTCGGCAACAGCCTCTTCCCAACGCTCCAAAGAGGTGAACGCCTGGCCCCGCAGACAGCTGATTACACAAAAGTTTCGCTGGGCCACCCCGGCAGTCACCCCTGCATCGGTAAGCTGTTCCAAATTTTCCAGTACGGCGATGCCCTCCCCGGAGGCCAAAAGAGCATAGATATAATTAAAGAAAATAGTGTCAAACAGTACGGGGTGCTCCAATGCCAAAAACCCGGAAATAGTGTTAAACTGGGGAGCCAACGTCAACAGAGGACCAGGGTCACAGCCCCGGAGCAGAACCTTTACCGCCTGGTCATTCTCCCTTTGCAGGCGGGAGCGCCTCCACTCCTCTTTCAGGGACATGGGATCACCTCGTATAGGAAAAATAGCGTGCGGGCCGCCCCGAAAAGGGCGGCCCGCAGTTGGTTTCAAATGCGCACTTCCGACCTTCTAATTAGATGAGGGCGGCGGTGATGATGGCCATGGAGTAGACCTCGTCGGCCACGCAGCCACGGCTCAGGTCGTTGATGGGGGCGTTCAGGCCCTGGAGAATGGGGCCGTAGGCATCATAGCCGCCCAGCCGCTGGGCGATCTTGTAGCCGATGTTGCCCGCCTCGATGAGGGGGAAGATGAAGGTGTTGGCGTAGCCGGCCACCTTGGAGCCGGGGAACTTCAGCTGGCCCACGGTGGGGCTGACGGCGGCGTCAAACTGCATCTCGCCGTCGATGGCCAGAGAGGGATCCATCTCCTGGGCCACCTTGGTGGCCTCGGCGCTGAGGGCCACGGTGCCCCCCTTGCCGCTGCCCTTGGTGGAGAAGCTGAGCATAGCCACCTTGGGATCCATGCCGAAGATCTTGGCGGTGCGGGCGGTCTCGATGGCCACCTCGGCCAGCTTCTGGGCGCCGGTGATGGTCACGTTGCCCTCCTTGTCGGTGCTGTCCTCATAGCTGAGGTTGATGGCGCAGTCGCCCATGGCGATGGTCTTCAGGGCCTCATCCCCGGTGTCCCGGGTCATGATGAAGCAGGAGGACACCAGGTGGGCGCCGGGCCGGGTCTTGACCAGCTGCAGGGCGGGCCGGACGGTGTCGGCGGTGGAGTAGGTGGCGCCGCCCAGCATGCAGTCGGCCTCCTTCATGACCACCAGCATGGTGCCGAAGTAGTTGGCCTTCTTCAGCATGGCGGCGCACTCGTCGGCGGTCATCTTGCCCTTGCGCAGCTCCACCATCTTCTCCACCATGGCCCCCATGCCCTCATAGGTCTCGGGGTCCAGGATGCGGGCGCCGGCGATGTCAAAGCCGGCCTTCTGGGCGGCGGCCTTCACATCGTGTTCGTTGCCCACCAGGACCACATTCATCAGGTCCTCCTTCAGCAGCCGGGCCGTGGCCTCCAGGATCCGGGCGTCGGTGCCCTCGGAGAAGGCCACCGTGCGGCGGGTCTGCTTCAGGTTGGCCTTCATGGAGTCAAAAAAGTTTGCCATACTATTGTTCCTCCTGTGTTTTCAAATTCTGTTTGGCCCTACCGGGCCACGCTATTTCTATTATACACCCCCTGGAGCAAAAAACTCAACGGAAAACTGACCATTCCTGCAAATTTTTCTTTACAAAATGTATTCTCATCGCTATACTATACTTACTGTTTACAGAAAAGATAGAGAGAGGCGAGCAACACATGGAACCCAACAACGATTTTTCCCGTTCCCTGTCCCTCCTGCGCCGGGACATGGGGGTCAGCCAGCGCACGGCGGCCAAGGCTCTCGGCATCAGCCAGGCCCTGCTGTCCCACTATGAAAACGGCGCCCGGGAGCCCGGCCTGGCCTTTGTCCGCCGGGCCTGCGACTACTACCACGTCTCCGCCGACTTCCTGCTGGGCCGGACCCTGACCCGGGACGGGGCCACCATCGACCCGGACACCTTCTACGATGCCTCGGCCGACCGGGACCACACCCTTCGGGGCAGCATTGTGGCCACGTTGAACAAGAAGCTGGTGGTCAACTCGGTGGGGCTGCTCTTCGACCTGCTGGGCAAGGTGGGCTCCCGAGAGGCCATCACGGCAGCCGCCAACTATCTCTCCTCGGCCATTTATCAGCTCTTTCGGCACCTGTACCGCACCTCGGGCAACGAGAACGAGGACTTTTTCTCCATCTCCTCCACCCGCTTCGATGCGGGGTGCGCCCAGGCGGATATGATCTACTCTGAGGCCGACTATCTGGAGGCCCTCCACGCCCAGCTGCGGGAGAAGGGCCGGGAGGTCTTCCCCCCCATGAACAACGACGCTCTGTCCCAGATGAACCGGGAGGCCCACCAGTCCCTGCTCCAGATCATCCACAACACCGGCGAGCGCATCAGCTACAACATGGGCAACCGCTGGAAGGGAAAGAAGTAATTCCCCTTTCTGCCCCTCCTCTCCCCACAAAACCTTCGGTTTTGCGGGGGCCCCTTTTTTGACTTTAATATCCGCACCTTCGGTGCGCCCCATCTGCGATGGGGCCCCGGTGGATTTGCCTACGGAGGTAACCCCTATGACCGACCAATCCAAAATCAGAAACTTCTCTATCATCGCCCATATCGACCACGGCAAATCCACCCTGTCCGACCGGCTCATCGAGCTGTGCGGGGCGGTGGAGCAGCGGGAGATGGAATCCCAGCTTTTGGACAACATGGACCTGGAGCGGGAGCGGGGCATCACCATCAAAGCCCGGGCAGTGCGGCTCTCCTACCAGGCCCTGGATGGGGAGACCTACCACCTGAACCTCATCGACACCCCGGGCCATGTGGACTTTAAC
>CAJUSE010000032.1 GCA_910588975.1 uncultured Oscillospiraceae bacterium
GGGGACTGCGGTCCCCCTCTCCTTGGAACCCTCCCCGGGCTGTTCTATTTCGGGTTTGTTGGCCTCCGGTCTGCACTGCGTGGCAGGCCTCCGGGCACGGAGAGCAGGGCCTACAAATCTACGACCTCCCCATAGGCGGCCATGACCTGGGGGAGTACCCAGTCCAGGCCGTAGGGCTCCACCGAGCGCTGCCCCTCTGTTCCCAGAGCCCGGCACAGGCCGGGCCGGTGGAGCAGCCGCCGGAGGGCAAGGGCCAAGGCCTGCTGGTCACCGTAGGGGAAGAACAGCCCGCTCTCCCCCTCCCGGAGGAGGTCGGTGTGTCCCTTGACGGCGGTGGCCACCACAGGCAGGCCGGCGTGCATGGCCTCCATGACGTTGAAGGGCAGGCCCTCGCTGCGGCTGGCGGTGACGGCGCAGTCGGCGGCGGCGTACCAGGCCCCCATCCCGCCGGCCTGGCCGGGGAAGATGACCCGGTGGTCAACCCGCAGCCGCCGGGCCAGCTCCTGACAGCTTTTCAGCAGCGCCCCCTGGCCGGGCAGCAGCAGCTTGACCCGGTCGGGCAGCAGGGGCATGGCCCGGATGAGGGTGGCCTGGCTCTTGCGCTGGGAAAATTCGGCGGGGTAGAGGAGGACGAAGTCCTCCCCGGTCAGCCCCAGGTCCTTCCGCAGGGCGGGCCCGCCCCCGGCCTGGGCGTCCAGAGCGGGGAAGTCCACCCCCATGCCGGGGATGGAGGCGATCCGCTTGCCCAGGCCAAAGCGCCGGGCGGTGCGGAGGTCGGCGGCGTTCATGGTCAGCAGCAGGTCGGTGTGGGGGGCGGTGAGATGCTCGGCCTCCATGAGGATGTTGTGGCGCAGGCGGGGGGTATCCTCGTCAAAGAGGTAGCCGTGGCAGACGCAGATGAGCTTGCAGGGGACGCCTGTGGCGGCCAGCCGGGTGAAGAAGGCGGCCAGGGCGGTGTGGGTGATGATGAGGTCATACCTCTCCCGGCGGAGCACCTTCCGCAGCTGGGCGGCGGCGGAGAAGTTGGCCGGGGCGGTCATGGACTTCTCCAGGGGCAGGTGGATGACCTGCCGGGCAGCCGGAATGTCCATGGGCTGGCCGCCGCAGGCCACGTCCACCCGCCAGCCCAGCCGGGCGAACTCCCGGAGATAGGGCAGGTGGAAGTGGACGATATGGGAATAGGTGGAGGCGGTGAACAGGACCTTCTTTTCCATGGGGGACCTCCCGGGTGATAGGTACCTCTATTATACCCCCCTTTTGCCCCGGGGGCAATAGAAAGCTGCGGGACCGGGCGGGGAGAAATTGACAGATTTCCCTCAGGTTGCTATAATGTATCCATATATCGCTCTTTTTACAGGGGAGGATCCTACAATGCCCAAGAAATCACGCAAAGAACGCATGGCCGAGTCCGCCGCCAAGCCGGCCGTCTCCCAGTCCCTCAAGGGGGAGGAGACCGTCCAGGCCCCGGCAGTCCAGCCCAAGCCCACGGAAAAGCCCAAGACCCCCGCCAAGCCTGCCCCGACCAAGGTCCCCAAGTGGATGAGCTGGGCGGTGCCTTTGGGGATGTTCGGCTTCCTCCTGGCCACCAGCCTGATGGGTGGGGGAGCGGCCAAGGGGATCACGCTGACCCTTATTGTGCTGGCGGTGGGCTCCAGCCTGTACCGGCTGCCCTACCTCCGGGAGCGGATGAGCCTGCCCGCCCTGTCGGTGTGCCTGTGGCTGCTGATGAACGGCCTGTCCATGATCTACGCCGTGTCGGGCTCCTTCGCCCTGCGCTCCTTCCTCTATCTGGCCGCCGGCTTCTCCATCCTGCTGCTCATTCTGGCCTGGTCCCGGCGGGGAGCGGGCACAGGCCGGGCGGCGGCCACCATCCTGGCCGGGGGCACCGCCCTTGCCAGCCTTATCAGCATTGATATGCTCTCCACCCACTTCCTCTCCGGCCCCTTCCTGGCCTTTGCCGGCACCTTTACCACCTCCAATGTGGGGCTGGGCACCGAGCCGGTGGAGGCGGGGGTGCGGATGCTCTCCATCTACCAGAACCCCAACGCCTTTGCCGGCGTGGCCGGCCTGGGGGTGCTGCTGGGTCTGGGCCTTGCAGTGAGCGCCGGGGACGTGGGGGAGCGCCGGCTCCACCAGGTCTGCCTGTTCCTCAACGCCCTGGCCTTTGTGCTGGCCTTCTCCATGGGCGCCAGCGGCATGATCGTGGTGGCCTTTCTGGTGCTGCTGCTGGCCGAGCGCCGGGAGCGGAAGGCCGGGCTGTTCCTGCTGATGGTGGAGACCTTGGTGATCACCCTGGTGTGTGTGTTCCCCATCTTCCTCACCGCCTTTGACGCCTGGGATGGGGTCCAGCCCATCCCCCTGCTCTGCGCTGTGGGTGGGGCGGCCGCCCTGTGCGCCGTGGACCAGCTGGTGGGCCAGAAGCTGGCCGCCACCCTGGCCCGGCAGGGCAAGGCGCTGGCCGCCGCCGTGGGGGCCATGGCGGTGGTGCTGGTGGCCTTTGCCGCTGCCGCCGTTACCCTCACCGGCCCGGCCGACCTCTCCGCCGGAGAGACCCTGCGCCGGGCGGAGTACCCCGCCCCCGGGGAATACACCCTGGAGGTGGCAGGCCGGTCGGGCGGCGACGTGGAGCTTGGCCCGGACAGCTTCCAGGTGACCATCGAGAGCCAGAACCAGCAGGACACCATGATGCACACCTCCACCGTCCTCTATCGGGGCAACGCTCAGGGGGCCGCCTTTACCGTCCCCGAGGACAGCATGGTGGTCTACTTCAACTTCTCCTCCAAGGGCGGGGAGGAGCGCACCCTGGAGCGGGTCAGCTACACCGGGCCCGAGAGCAAGAGCCTGAAGCTGGAGTACAAGCTGCTCCCCGGCTTCATCGCCAACCGTCTCCAGGGCCTCTTTGCCAACCAGAACGCCATCCAGCGTACTGTGTTCTTCGCCGACGGCATGAAGCTCTTCCGCCGCAGCCCGGTCATCGGCCTGGGCATCGGCGCCTTTGAAAACGCCATTTTGGGCGTGCAGTCCTTCTTCTACGAGACGAAATACGCCCACAACCACTATGTGGAGGCTCTGGTCACCACCGGCGTGGTGGGGCTGGTGCTGTTTGTGGGTATGCTCCTCACCCTGGCTTTGGCCCTGGTGAAGAACCTCCGCCGGGGGAGCGAGGCCCACCCCCTGGCCCCCGCCCTGCTGGCGGCGCTGGTGTTCATGGCCGCCCATGCCAGTGTGGAGATCGTCTTTTCCTTCTGCTTCTACCTGCCCATGGCCCTGGGGGTGTTCGGCCTTATCTGCCTGTGCGTGGGGCAGGAGTTGCCCCTCCCCGGCGGGGAGAAGGCGGGCACTGCCCTGGCGGGGACCGCCTGCGTGCTGCTCACCGTCTTTGCCGTGCTGCTCTACCTCAATATGAGCATGGCCAAGACCATCTCCGAGCGCAACTACCGGGACCCCTTCCAGGCCCTGGATAAGGCGGCCAAGCTGGACCGCTTTGAGTGGACCACCTACACCCTGTCCTATGTCTACGCCGTCAAGGGTATGGAGGAGAGCGACCCCGGCTCCACCGACCCGGCCATCCTGGCCCGGGCCGACGAGCACGCCCTGCGGCTGGCCGAGGTGAACTCCAACACCATCCCCCGGCACCTGGCCGAGTACTACTTTGTCACCGATCGCCCGGAGCAGGCGGTGGAGATGCTGGAGAAGTATATCGACTACACCATGGCCGACAGCCGCACCTGGCAGCAGGCCTTCACCATGCTCCAGACCTACTACGATGTGGACCCGGCCATCGCCCGGGAGGAGACCGCCAAGCTCTATGGCGAGCTTCAGGCCTGGAACGACGGGCACATGGGCACCCTGACCCTGACCGAGGAGAATATGGACTTCATCATGGCCCAGGCCGGAGTGTCCTCCGTGGGGACAACAGAGTGAAATAGGAGGCCGAAAGGGCCCTGCAAACCATACCGCAAACGGGAACATGCCGCACAACGTAAAAACCGTCCCGGGGAAACTCCTTCCCCGGGGCGGCTTTGTTTTATGTGTAGAATAAAGAGCCGGTCCTCTCTCTAACCACTTCCAAAAAGCGCATGAAAAATTATTAGGATGAACAAAGGAGAAAAAAGTACAAATAAAACAATTAAACTAATTTTCCAAGGCCGCCGGACAGCCTTCCAATCAATCTTGCCATCACGAATGCCGTCAGCAACGGGAAAAATAGAGAAAACGGCAGCAACAATCAAGATAAATATACTTGGACGCAGAGTTAGGAGAAATAAAAGGAAATCAAAGAAGGACAAGAGCCAAGAAAGCATATTATCTGTCCCTCCCTGTCTCATTTTGCCCTCGGGGCCTTACTTCCTCTCCACGTGGACCCGGATGCGCTCCATGATCATGTCCAGGGCAACCAGGTTGCGGCCCCCCTCGGGGACGATGAGGTCGGCGTATTTCTTGCTGGGCTCCACAAAGGCCTCGTGCATGGGCTTGACGGTGTTCAGGTACTGGTCCACCACCGAGTCCAGGGTCCGGCCCCGCTCCTTCACGTCCCGGACCAGCCGGCGCAGGATGCGCACGTCGGCATCGGTGTCCACAAAGATCTTGATGTCCATGAGCCTTCGCAGGGCCTCGTTTTCAAAGATGAGGATACCCTCCACGATGACCACCCGGGCGGGGCGGACCTCCACCGTCTCGGCGGAGCGGTCGTGGATGGTATAGTCGTAGACCGGGCACTGGATGGCCTCCCCCCGGCGCAGGGCGGCCAGGTCCCGGGCGAAGATGTCGTTGTCAAAGGCGTCGGGGTGGTCGTAGTTCAGGTGGACCCGCTCCTCGTAGGGCATATCCGAATGACTTTTATAATAGTTGTCGTGGTTGAGGACGGACACGTCCTCCCCAAACCGCCCCTTCAGCTGCTCGGTCAGGGTGGTCTTGCCCGAGCCGGTGCCTCCGGCGATGCCGATGACCATAACGTCCATACCCAACCTCTCCTTTGTTATGATGGTCCTCCCCCCGCCGGGGAGGGATAAGAGCGCTCACTGGAAAGCATTTTACCACACATCTTGGGCTTTTGGTAGAGTGAATTGGCTATTTGTGGGGAAAAATCAATTTTTGCCGGGAATTTGCAACTCCCCCTTGCCTTTTGGCGGAAAATATGCTATGATAGATTTCCGTTAAAATGATTTTACACGCCTTCGGGCGGAAAGGAACGATGCACAATGAAACTGGCTCTGACGATCCTTCTTCTGGTGGTGGACCTTTTCCTTATCGCCGTCATCCTTCTGCAGGAGGGCAAGACCGCCGGCATCAACGGCTCGGTCTCCGGCGCTGCCGACACCTTCCTGAGCAAGAACAAGGCCAAGAGCCTGGACGCCAAGCTGGCCCGGTGGACCAAGTGGGTGGCCATCGCCTTTGTGGTCCTGAGCGTGGTCATCTCGCTGGTGTAAGGAACGAAAACGCCCTCCCCATGCGGGAGGGCGTTTTTTCTGCCCAAGATGGGGATACTGGTGGTATCCGTTGTCCATGGGCACATTTGATTCGATTTGCTTTTCCACCCTGAAAGGTGGGCGTACCTGGGGGACCATTCTTGAGCGGCAAGAATGGCCCCGCCTTGCACGAAAGAACCATGAAGAGCAGGAGTGATATTTTGTCCCAGCATACACAAACTACCCTCACCGGCCGCTTTCAGGGGTCGGACCGGGGGTTTGGCTTTTTCCTCCCCGAGGGGGAGACCCAGGACCTTTTCATCCCGCCCCGGCAGACCATGGGGGCCTGGGACGGGGACCGGGTAGAGGCCGTGTCCGCCGGGGAGGATCCCCGCCGGCCGGGCAGCCCCACCGCCCGGGTGGTGACCATTCTGGAGCGGGCCAACCCCACCGTCACCGGGGTGGTACGGAAGCTGGACCGGGGGCTCTGGCTGGAGCCTGACAACCGCCGTCTGCCCGGCCCCATCAAGCTCTCCGGCAAGGCCCGGGTGAAAAACGGCACCCGGGCGGCGGTGGCGGTGAGCCATTACGGCTCGGCCACCACCCCCGCCCTGGGCAGCCTGGAGCGGGTCTTTGGCCCGGCGGAGGACCTTCCCTCGGCGGTGGAGGCCATCCTCTACCGGGAGGGCATCGAGCGGCAGTTCCCCCAGGAGGTCCTGACCCAGGCCGCCCAGGCCCCCCAGTCGGTGCCGGCCAATGCCCTGGAGGGCCGGCTGGACCTGCGGGAGGAGACCATCATCACCATTGACGGGGCCTCCTCCAAGGACCTGGACGACGCCATCAGCCTGAAGCGGGCGGGGGAGGGCTGGCGGCTGGGGGTCCACATCGCCGATGTGAGCGCCTACGTCCCCGCCGGCTCGCCCCTGGACACCGAGGCCCTGAAGCGGGGTACCTCGGTCTACTTCGCCGACCAGGTGGTGCCCATGCTCCCCGTGGAGCTGTCCAACGGCATCTGCTCCCTGAACCAGGGGGTGGACCGGCTCACCCTGAGCTGTCTCATGACCCTGGACGGCCACGGGGCGGTGAAGGACTACACCATCGCCCCCAGCGTCATCCGCTCCACAGAGCGGATGACCTACGGCGACTGCAACGCCCTGCTCTCCGGGGAGGACCCGGCTCTGGCGGAGCGGTACCGGAATATCCTGCCCATGCTTCGGGATATGGCCGGGCTGGCCCAGGTGCTGGAGAAGGCCCGCCGGCGGCGGGGGGCGCTGGACCTGGAGAGCCGGGAGAGCTATATCCTCTGCGACGCAGACGGTATCCCGGTGGACGTGGTCACCCGCACCCCTGGGGTGAGCGAGGGGCTCATCGAGTCCTTTATGCTCATCGCCAACGAGACGGTGGCCGCCCATTTGGGCCGGGCCGGGCTGCCCGGGGTCTACCGCATCCACGAGAAGCCCACCGCCGAAAAGACCGAGGCCCTGCGGACCATGCTCTCTCCTCTTGGTATCCAGCTGCGTCAGGGGGACAGCTTCGAGCTGCAGAAGGTGCTGGACACGGTGAAGGATACCCCCCAGGCCCCGGCGGTGAGCATGATGGTGCTGCGCTCGCTGATGAAGGCCCGCTATGCCCCGGAGGACCTGGGCCACTTCGGCCTGGGGGCCAAACACTACTGCCATTTCACCTCCCCCATTCGCCGCTACCCCGACCTTATGGTCCACCGGGTGCTCCACAGCCAGTGGGAGAGGGGCGGGGCCAAGGCCTTGGCCGGGGCCTGCGCCCAGGCCGCCGATCAGTCCTCCCGCCGGGAGCTGTCCGCCCAGAGCGCCGAGCGGGACATTGAAAAGCTCTACTTCGCCCGGTTCATGGCCGATCATATCGGGGAGACCTTCCCCGCTCTGGTGAGCGGGGTCACCCGCCAGGGGCTCTTTGCCACCCTGCCCAGCGGGGTGGAGGGCTTCCTTCCCTTGGAGTGCCTGCCCGGGGGCCGCTATCAGTACGACGAGGACCATCTGACCCTCACCGGGCCGGGGGCAAGCTATACCTTCGGCAGCCCCCTGGAGGTGGTCTGCACCCTGGCCGACCCGGCCACCGGACGTATCGAGCTCTCCCTGGCCGGCGCTCCGGCTGCCTCCGCCAAGGCCCAGCCCCGGCAGAGCAGGGCCAAGGCCCACGGTGGAAAGCCCCTGGGCAAGGGCAAGCCCGCCCGCAAAAAGGGCAAACCCGCCATGCACGTGCCCAGGCGGCGGAAGGGGTAAAAGGCCCCGGCTGTTATTTTCCCCGTCAGCATGGAACTTTTTCGTGCGGGTGCCGTCTAAGCTCTCTGTACGGCCTGAAAAGGGCCTAAATTGCGATAAAAGGAGTTATCACCCCTATGAAGTACACCCGTTTTTCCGCCCTGGCTCTGGCCGGGGCCCTGACCCTCTCCCTGGCTGCCTGCTCCCCCAAGGAGCCCAACCCCTCGGAGGTCCCCAGCCCCTCCCCGGTGGAGAGCGGGGCGCCCAGCCCCACCCCCACCCCCGAGGGAGGCCCCGTCACCGCTGACGGCAAGGTGAACGCCGCCTGGGAGGCCATTGCCAACACCATGGAGCTGCCCGCCCTGGTGGATCTGGACGACGACCTGCTCAGCAGCCTGTACTATCTGGATGCCTCTCTGCTGGAGGGGTATGTGGCCAAGATCCCCGCCATGAACGTCCATGCCACCGAGTTCTTTATCGCCAGGGTGAAGGAGGGGAACATGGAGACGGTGAAGGCCGCCGCAGAGAAGCGGCAGGCCGACCTGCAGGCCCAGTGGTCCCAGTACCTCCCTGACCAGCTGGCCCTGGTGGAGGACTACAAGCTGGTGGAGAGCGGGGACTACCTGCTCTTCTGCGTCAGCGATGACAGCGATGCCATCGTGGCCGCCTTTGAGAAGGCAGTGACCGAGGGCGGGGAGGACACCGCCGTGCTGGCGCCCACCCCTGTGGCAGAGACCACCCCGACCCCCACTGCCGCTCCCACTCCGGCTCTCACCGCTCCGGCCACGGTCGAGCCCGTTGAGACCCCGGCCCAGGAGAGCCCCGAGGCCCAGCCCACTGCCCCCACCGCCCAGAGCGTCTACACCTCGGTGGCCGCCGCCGGGGGCATCTCCGGCTTTGTGGACACCTCCTTCGCCCTGGATGCCTATTATAGCCTCACCGAGGGGGATCTGGCCGATTACGCCCTCTATCAGCCCGACATGAGCACCAGCCTTCAGGAGGTCTTTGTGGCCCGGGCCGCCCAGGGCAAGCTGGAGACGGTGAAGGCCGCCTGCCAGTCCCGGCAGCAGGGGCTGAAGGAGGAGGCCGAGTTCTACACCGACACTGGCAGCTACATCGACAGCTATCAGCTGGTGACCCAGGGGGACTGGGTGCTGCTCTACATCGGCCCCAACGCCGACGCTGCCGCCAGCGCCTTCCAGAGCGCAGTGAAGTAAGGGAGCGCCCAATTTCCCTGTTTTGCAATCTCTTTGTTCCTGGTAATACCCTTCGTAGGGGCGGCCCCATGTGGCCGCCCGGTGGTTCCACCCCCCAAGGGTGGCATTGGGTCGGTGAGGGCGAAACCCACCTTGTGCCGAACAATTAGTTTACATAATTCTATCATAAGGGAGGTGTCCCTTTGGTCTTTTCCACCCTGTTTTTCATCTTCACCTATTTTCCCATCGTGCTGGCCCTTCACTACCTGTGCCCGGTGAAGTGGCGCAATGGCCTGCTGCTGGTGGTCAACCTCATTTTCTACGGCTGGAAGAAGCCGGCCTACATTTTCATCATGTTTGCCTCCATCGGCATCGACTATGTCCACGGCCTGCTGGTGGAAAAGGCAAAGAGCCAGGGTAATGACCGCCGGGCCCGGCGGTATGTGGTCCAGAGCGTGGTCTTTAATCTGGCCCTGCTGGGCTTCTTCAAGTACTGGGACTTCATCGCCCGGTCCCTGGCCGGCCTGGGGCTGGGCTTCATGCCCGTGCTGGGGCTGGAGCTGCCTGTGGGCATCAGCTTCTACACCTTCCAGACCATGAGCTACACCATCGACGTCTACCGGGGGGATGCCAAAGCCCAGAGGAGCATCGTCAACTTCGGCACCTTTGTCACCCTGTTTCCCCAGCTCATTGCCGGCCCCATTCTGAAGTACAAGGACCTGGCCGACCAGATCGATGAGCGGGACTACCCGGTGGAGCGATTTGCCGCCGGCGTGCAGATCTTCACCGTGGGCCTTGCCAAAAAGGTGCTGCTGGCCAACAACATCGGCGCTCTGTGGGAGGTCTACAAGGCCATGCCCGCCGCCTCCCTCACCACCGCCGGGGCCTGGCTGGGGGTGGTGGCCTTCGCCTTCCAGCTCTACTTCGACTTCTCGGGGTATTCGGACATGGCGGTGGGCCTTGGCAATATGCTGGGCTTTGAGTTCACCGGCAACTTCAACTACCCCTACACGGCCAGGAGCATCACCGATTTCTGGCGGCGGTGGCACATCTCCCTGAGCTCCTGGTTCCGGGACTACCTGTACTTCCCCCTGGGGGGCAGCCGGGTGGGGAAGGGCAGGCTGGTGTTCAACCTGCTTGTGGTCTGGGCGGCTACCGGCATCTGGCACGGGGCCAACTGGAACTTCCTCCTCTGGGGGCTCTACTACGGCATTTTGCTGGTGGGGGAAAAGCTGCTGTGGGGGGAGGGGCTGAAGAAGCTGCCCGCCCCGGTGCAGCACGGCTACACCCTGCTCATCGTGCTGGTGGGCTGGGCCCTCTTTGCCATCGAGGACTTCGCCGCCCTGGGCCCCTACCTCTCGGCCATGTTCGGCTTTGCCGCCGGCGGGCTGTGGAATGGGGCGGTGGGTTACTACCTGCGCTCCTACGGGGTGGTGCTGGTCCTGGCCGCTCTGGCCTCCACCCCCCTGGGGGCAAAAAGCTGGGAAAAGCTGCCCCAGAAGGGAAAGGCTGTGGCCCTGCCCCTTCTCATGCTCTTTGCCCTGGCCCTGGCCACGGCCTATCTGGTGGACGGGACCTACAACCCCTTCCTCTATTTCCAATTTTAAGCCGGGCGCACAGGGTGTGCCCTTACCTATAAAAGTTCGCTCAATTTTTCTGCGAGGTGTTTTCCATGAACAAACGCTATGCCCGCTTTCTCTCCGCTCTCTTTTGCTCCTCCCTGGCCCTGGTCTTTGCCGCCAACGCCCTGACTCCGGACAAGGAGTTTTCCCAGGTGGAGAACCGCACCCTGGCCCAGCGGCCCAAGCTGACCTGGGGCGATCTGGCCCCCAAGAACCTTCTGGAGGACAAGGGGGCGTTCTACACCGGCTCCTTTATGGCCGACTACGAGCGCTATACCACCGACCAGTTCCCCGGCCGGGACGGCTGGGTGGCCGCCAAGGCCTGGAGCGAGCGGCTCATGGGCAAGCGGGAGAACAACGGGATCTACTTCTGTGACGACGCTACCCTCATCTCCCGCTTTGACGAGCCCGACTGGGCCAAGGTGGACAAGAACCTGGGCTATGTGGAGAAGTTCGCCCAGAGCGCCGGGGTGCCCGTGTATTTCGGCCTCATCCCCACCCAGGCCTATGCCTGGAAGGACAAGCTGCCCGCCGGTGCTCCCAACGCCGACCAGAAGGGGGTGGCGGACCGTGCCGGGACCGCCATGCCCTCGGTCAAGCTGGCCCAGAGCCTGTGGACCACCCTGCCCGGCCACGCCGGGGAGGACATCTTCTACCGTACCGACCACCACTGGACCAGCCTGGGGGCCTACTACGGCTACACCGCCCTTATGACCGATCTGGGCATGGCCGATGAGATCATCCCCCTGGAAAACTACACCAAGACCACCGTTTCCGACGAGTTCTACGGCACCCTGTTTTCCACCTCCGGTGTCCGCTGGGTAAAGCCGGACGAGATGGACACCTACGTCCCCGAGACGGAGAACATCACCGTGGTGAGCAAGACCTACGACGCCAAGGGCAACCCGGTGGACGAGCCCCGGCAGCTCTATGACGAGAGCTATCTGGAGAAAAAGGACAAGTACTCCATGTTCCTGGGGGGCCAGCAGTCCCTGGGGGTGGTGAAGATCGCCGGCAACGAGGGCAAGCCCAAGCTGCTGCTGATCCGGGACAGCTACTCCGACTCCCTGGTGCCCTTCCTCACCCCCCACTTCTCCGAGATCCACCTGGTGGACCTGCGGTATAACAAGCAGTCCACCCGGGAGTATATCGCCAAAAACGGCATTGACCTGGCCGTGGTGCTCTACTCGGTGCCCAACTTTGTCAGCGACTCCAACCTGGTCTGGCTGGGCAAGTAAACGTCGAAAAAACCTCCTCACCGAAGTCGGTGAGGAGGTTTTTTCCTTATGCCTCGCAGATCAGGGGGGACAGGCTGTCCCGCCCCTTGTATCAAATCACCAGTCCGCCGTTGACGGGCAGGTCGGCGCCGGTGATGAAGCCAGCCTCCTCGCTGCACAAAAAGGCCACGGCGGCGGCCACCTCCTCCGGCTTTCCGATGCGGCCCAGGGGGGTCTCCTCACAGAGGGCGGAGAGGTCCTCGGGGGTGAGATGGGCATTCATGTCGGTGTCGATGACCCCGGGGGAGACCAGGTTCACCGTGATGCCCGAGGGGCCCACCTCCTTGGCCAGAGACTTGCCCAGGGCCAGCAGCCCTCCCTTGGCAGCGGAGTAGGCCCCCTCGCAGGCGCCCCCTACCTCTCCCCACATGGAGGAGAGGAGGACGATACGGCCCGCCTTCTGCCGGATCATGGTGGGCAGGGCGGAGCGGCAGCAGTAGAAAGCACCGTCCAAATCGGTTGACATAATTTTACGGTAATCGGTATCGCTCATATCCTGGGTGAGCCCCTGCCAGGCCACGGCGGCGTTGCAGACGAGGGCATCCAGCCGGGCGAACCGCTCCAGAACAGTTGCCACCATGGCCCGGACCTGGTCGGGGTCGCCCACGTCGGCCTGGACCGCCAGGCCATCCAGCTCATGGGCCAGAGCCTCGGCCCTTTCTTTTGAGTTTACATAATTTATAATTACGGTGTAGCCGTTGGTGTGGAGCCGCCGGGCGATGGCGGCGCCGAGGCCTCGGCTGCCGCCGGTGATGAGGGCGATTTTGGGCGTGGCAGACATGGCGATAACCTCCCGGATGTGGAGTAGGGGCGGCCTGTGGCCGCCCGCTCTTTTTGCGATACGATTTGCTCTTGTGAGGATTGGGCGGCCGCAGGCCGCCCCTACGAAGGGATAGGCGAGAAGAGATAGATGTGGGTCACCTGTTACAAAAAAGTATACCAAATTTTCCCGCCGGGTGCAACGGGGGATAAAATTTCCCCGCCCTCTTGTATTTTCCTCTGCTGCGTGATACAATACTGAATTGATAGGAAATCCCACAGAACACTCATCCACAAAGGAGTTTCGATATTATGCTTGAAATCAGCCACTTGCGCTATGAGGTCACCACCGAGGACGGCAGCGAGCTGGGCATCCTGCGGGACGTGTCCCTCACCATCCCCGAGGGCAAGCTGGTGGTTATCACCGGCCCCAACGGCGGCGGCAAGACCACTCTGGCCCGGACCATCATGGGCCTGAACCAGCCCACCGGCGGCACCATCCGCTGGAATGGCACCGACATTACAAACCTCTCCATCACCGACCGGGCCAAGGCCGGGGTAAGCTATGGCTTTCAGCAGCCCCCCCGGTTCAAGGGCCTGAAGGTGAAGGACCTCATCAGCCTGGCCGCCGGGCGGGAGCTGACCCCCAGCGACGGCTGCCGCTATCTGACCCAGGTGGGCCTGTGCGCCGACGACTACATCGACCGGGAGGTGGACGCCTCCCTCTCCGGCGGCGAGGTCAAGCGCATTGAGATCGCCACCATCCTGGCCCGGGGGGCGGGGCTGCTCATCTTTGACGAGCCCGAGGCGGGCATCGACCTGTGGTCCTTCGCCAAGCTCACCGAGACCTTTGAGCGCATCCACAAAAACGGAGACGCCACCCTGCTCATCATCTCCCACCAGGAGCGCATCATCCAGCTGGCTGACGAGATCGTGGTCATTGAGAAGGGCGAGGTGGCCAGCCACGGGCCCCGGGAGGAGATCTTCCCCCAGATCATGGCCCGGACCCTGCCCGGCTGCGGGTTTATGAAGGAGGGACTGTAAGCCATGGAAAAGCTGGATTGGAAGCTCTTGAAGGAGATCGCCGAGCTGGAAAAGACCCCCATCGGCGCCTATAATTTCCGGGTGAACGGTCAGTCGGACGAGAGACAGACCACCGCCAACATCGACATTCAGACCAAGGCCGACAAGCCGGGCATCGACATCATCGTCAAGCCGGGCACTAAGGGGGAGAGCGTCCACATCCCCGTGGTCCTCACCGAGACGGGTCTGAAGGATCTGGTCTACAACGATTTCTTCATCGGCGAGGGGGCCGATGTGGACATTGTGGCCGGCTGCGGCATCCACAACGCCGGCTGCGAGACCAGCCAGCACGACGGCATCCACGTGTTCCACGTGGGTAAGAACGCCAAGGTGCGCTATGTGGAGCGCCACTACGGCGAGGGAGAGGGCACCGGCGAGCGGGTGCTCAACCCCCGCACCGAGGTCTATTTGGAGGAGGGGGCCTCCATCACCCTGGAGATGACCCAGATCGCCGGGGTGGACTCCACCATCCGGGACACCGTGGTGGTGGTGGGGGCCGGCGGGGAGTGCATTTTGAACGAGAAGCTCCTCACCGACGGCCACCAGCGGGCCGAGAGCAATATGGAGATCATCCTGGCCGGCGAGGGAGCCACCGGCCGGGTGGTGAGCCGGTCGGTGGGCAAGGGGGAGAGCGTGCAGATCTTCCGGCCCTGCATGACGGGCAAGGCCGCCGGCTTTGGCCACGTCCAGTGCGACTCCATCATCATGGACAATGCCAAGATCAAGTCCATCCCCGCCATTGACGCCCAGGACCTGAACGCTCAGCTCATCCACGAGGCGGCCATCGGCAAGATCGCCGGGGACCAGATTTTGAAGCTGATGACCCTGGGCCTCACCGAGGAAGAGGCTGAAGAGAAGATTTTGGAAGGGTTTTTGAACTGAGCCTTTGTAAAGGGAACGCCCCTCCCGCCGTGCAGGCGGGAGGGGCTTTTTGCCCCTTGCGGGACCGTGTTTCTATAGCGGCAACCATGTGCGCCTCTGCAAAAGGGCGGTGGGCTATTCCTCCAACAGGCCCAGGAGGACGGCGCCGGTGGCCCGGGCCAGCTCCCGGGCGGCGGCAAGGGCCTCCTGAAGGGTGTTGCCGTGGCTGCCCACCTCCACCAGGAGGCTGCCCGGGCAGAGCTGTTGGTTATAGTGGCTGGTGCGCAGGGCCATGGGCCGGGCCAGGGTGGGGTAGAGGGTGTCCAGGCTCCGCTGGATCTTGCAGGCCAGAGTCAGGTTTTTCTCCCAGTTGGGGTGGACCTCCCCGGTGCCCACCACCAGCATGACCTGGGCGGTCTTGGCACCGTTGACGGTGGTCACCGTTTTATACACTGTGCCGTCCCCGGCGATGAGGGCGTCCCGGTGGACGTCCAGCACCACCCGGATAGTGGGGTACTCCTTCAGGTAGTTCTCCACCGCCTCCCGGGAGCGGGTATAGGCTCCGTTGTATTGTGGGTAGTCATAGAGGGTCTTGTCGTGAAGGACCTTCAGCCCCATCTCGGTGAACACCGCCGCCATCTCCTCCCCCACCCGGACCATGTTGTAGTTCTGGTCCAGGGTGCGGCTGTTGTTGTCGCTGGGGGTATAGACATCGGTGCCGTCAGGGGTGTAGGCCTCGGTGGCGTGGGTGTGGACGATGAGGATCTGGGGGCCATCCTGGGCGGGGGAGAGGGTGAGCTCCACCGCCCGTTGGGCCAGGGCGGCCAGGTCCACCGTCAGGTCGGTGCGGTTATATAAGTACAGCCCCGCCCCGGTGACATAGCCCTTGTCGCTGGTGGGCACCAGGGTCTGCTCCACAATGCTGCCCGGGGCGGTGGTGGCGGCGGGCTCGGGGGAGAGGTCGTCATGGTCGGGGGCGGGTTGGGCATCGGGCAGGGGCTTTGCCGAGGCCGCCGGAGAGAGCTCCCCGGGAGGATTGGCCCACAGCAGAGGGGATTGCTCCACGGCCAGCCGCTGCCAGAAGGACAGGCCGCCCTGGGGCAGGGCCCCCAGCTCGGTACGCAGGACGGCGGTGACAAAGGCGGGGCTGGAGGCCAGCCGGCCCACTGCGCTCCCCAGCGCCTCCGCCCCCGTCCCCATGCTTAGAAGCCACAGGGCCACAAAGGCCATACACAGGCCGCCGCTGCGCCGCAGCAGCCGGCCCCATCGGATCGCTCTCATCGCTTGTCCCTCCTCGTTGGTGTCTGTACCTTTGCCCTTGTCAAGCAAGGGTACCCTTCAGCATATGCGCCGGGTGGGGGGAACAGTCCTGAAAGTTTGCCCCGGGGCGCAAAAATCCCCGGAGGGCCTGAAAGCAGGCACTCCGGGGATCTTTTAATCCTCGTCGGGGTTGAAGTAGTAGGGCTTCATCAGACTGCCCTGCTGTTCGGTGGAGTCCTTCTGACTGCCCAGGCGGAGGGTGACCTCCATGGGGCCACGGCGGGAGGGGCGGCGGGAGGACTTGGACTTATCGGACTTGGGGGCGGATGCCTTTGCGGGCTTGGACGGGGCCTGGGCTTTGGCAGGTCTGACCGGCTTTTCCTGCCGGGGCTGCCGGGCGGGCTTACCTTTGGGTGGCTGTGTCAGGCTCCCATTGGCCGCATGGCCGGGTCGCTTTCCCTCCGACTCGGGCTGGTCTGCGGGCCGCTTGCGGCCCTGCGCTCGCCCTCGCTCCGGTCCAAGCTCCCCTATGCGGCTATGCTCGCCCTTCGGGGAGAGCAGGCGGGCGGTGGCGTCCATGATCTCCTCTCCGCCGTAGCCCTTCTTGGCCTGGATGGCCCGCTCCTCGGCCATCCACTTTTCAAAGGCGGACTGCTTTTCGGCGTCGTCGGAGTAGATGGCGGAGGTGGAGATGGGCTTGGGGGCCGGCCGGGAGGAAGCTCTGCCCGATTTGGCCGGGGCGGGGGAGGATTGACGGGGGGGCCGCTTGCCCGGCTTTTCCGGGCTGGGGGACATGGCGGTGAGGGCCTCGTCCAGGGTCTTGCTGGCCTTGTAGCCGGCGCTGCGCCGCTTGCCGGCGGCAGGGGTCTGGGCGGGGGGCTGGGCGAGGGGCTCTGCTGCCTTACGGATGCCACGTCCCCCTTGTGAGGGTTGGGCGGGGGCGGCGGTTTTTTCCTTCTGGCGCTGGGCCTTCCGCTCCCTTGCGGCCTGTCTTGCCTCGGCATCGTCGGCATTGACCAGCTTGCCGTGCTTATCCCGCTTGGGGGGGTCGAAATTCGTCATAGGGAAGTCGTGGTCCTCCACCACTGGGATGGGCTTTTTCAGCAGCTTTTCAATGGGGGCGAGGAGCTCCTTCTCCCCAAACTCGCAGAAGGAGATGGCGATGCCCTCGTGGCCTGCCCGGCCGGTACGGCCGATGCGGTGGACGTAGGTCTCGGGCACGTCGGGGAGGTTATAGTTGAATACGTGGCTCAGCTCCTCGATGTCGATGCCCCGGGCGGCGATGTCGGTGGCCACCAGGGCCTTGATGCGGCCGGCCTTGAAGTCGGCAAGGGCCTGCTGCCGGGCGGTCTGGCTCTTGTTGCCGTGGATGGCGGCGGCGGGGATGCCGTTTTTGCCCAGGTCGGTGGCCACCTTGTTGGCCCCGTGCTTGGTGCGGGTGAACACCAGGGCATTTTTCACCCCGGGTTCCTTCACCAGCTGTGCGAGGAGCTTGGACTTGTTGGTGCGGTCCACATAGTAGAGCCGCTGGTCGATGATCTCCACCGGGGAGGACACCGGGTTTACCGCCACCTTTACCGGGTCGTGGAGCAGGGAGCCCACAAGGCCCTGGACCTCGGGGGGCATGGTGGCCGAGAAAAAGAGGGTCTGCTTCTTCTGGGGCAGCCACTTGAGAATCTTGCGCACATCGTGGATGAAGCCCATGTCCAGCATCCGGTCGGCCTCGTCCAGGACGAAGATCTCCAGCTTTTCCACGTGGATGAAGCCCTGGTCGTGGAGGTCCTGGAGCCGGCCGGGGGTGGCCACCAGAATGTCTACCCCCGCCCGGAGCTTATCCACCTGGGGCTGCTGGCCCACACCGCCGAAGATGACGGCGGAGCGCAGGGGCAGGTTTTTGCCGTAGTGCTCAAAGCTCTCCTGGATCTGGAGGGCCAGCTCCCGGGTGGGAGTGAGGATGAGGGCACGGATCGGGCGGGGGCTGCGGTTGGCTTGGGAGCCGTCTTTCCGGGCGGCCTGGTCCCGCTCATAGAGCTGCTGCAAAATGGGGGTGGCAAAGGCGCAGGTCTTGCCCGTGCCCGTCTGGGCACAGCCCAGCACGTCCCGTCCCTGAAGGGCGGGGGGAATGGCCTTTTCCTGGATGGGAGAGGGCTTCTCGTAGCCCATGTCCCGCAGGGCGGAGAGGATCTGGGGCATGAGGTGCAGGTCTTGGAAGGTCATGTTGGAACGTCCTTTTTTGAAAATATCCCGACCACGCCAAAATGAGGGCGTACCCAAAAGGACACGTCCGGCGGCGGGAGAGCGGAACATATAGGGGCAGTTGGTCGTCTGCCCTCCCCCGCCTTCCGCTGGCAGGGGAAATACACGGCCGGAGCCGTGAAACTATCTCTGTCTGTGTATGCCCAGTATAGCAGATTTTTCCCCGGATGACAAGGGGGTGACTTTTTTCTTGGTAAGCCGTTGCAAACCAGGCGGGAATGTGGTATCCTGTTTTCAACCAGTGAAACAAGGAGGAGTTTTTATGCTGCACACCCAACGCATTGAGGGCCTGCGGACCTATATGGCCCGGGAGGGGCTGACCCAGGTCCTTATGGGCAATCCCATCAACATCAACTACTTTGCCGACTTCGGCGCCTTTACCAGCGACCGGGCCACCTTCCTCTATGTGACGGGGGACCGGGCCGCCGTGCTGTGCAGCGACGTCATCGGCTACACCGGCCTGGAGGGCATGGACGTGGTCTATCACACCGACGGCGACAACGTCTGCGCCGAGGTGGCCAAGGTCACCGACCACACCAAGCCCCTGGGCTTTGACGGCGGCTATCCCGCCAAGTGGCTGCTGCCCCTGCGGGAGTTTCAGGCCGCCAGCGACTATGTGCTGGCCGACCGGGCCATCAACCTTCAGCGGGCCCACAAGGACGAGACCGAGCGGCAGCTTCTCCGTGAGGCCAGCCAGATGAACGACCGGGTGATGAAGCGGGTCCGGGGCATCTTCCACGACGGCATCACCGAGCGGGAGGCCGCCGCCATCATCTCCCAGATGTTTGTGGAAGAGGGGGCGGACATGCCCGGCTGGTGCATCGTGGCCTTTGCCGAGGGCTCGGCCGACGTCCACCACCACAACGGCGATGCCAAGCTGAAGCGGGGGGACACCATCCTCATCGACATGGGCTCGCCCCGGAAGGGCTACCACTCGGACATGACCCGGACCTTCTTCTGGAAGGAGGTCAGCGACTACCAGCGGGAGATCTACGAGCTGGTGAAAAAGGCCAACCTGGCCGGGGAGGCCGCCGTTCAGCCCGGGGCACGGTGCTGCGACGTGGACGCCGCCGCCCGGGACCTGATCGCCGCTGCCGGCTATGGCCCCAACTTTACCCACCGGCTGGGCCACTACATCGGCCTGGAGGAGCACGATCCCGGCGATATCATCGGGGGCAACACCGACCCGGTGGAGGAGGGCATGGCCTTCTCCTGTGAGCCGGGGGTCTATCTGCCCGGAAAGTTTGGCGTACGGGTGGAGGACCTGGTCATCGTGAAGGCCGATGGCACCGCCGAGGTGCTCAACAAGGACAACAAGGAATTGGAAGTTCTCAGTGACTGAGAGATCACAATTTGAATGGAGAGGACCCCCGCCGGGCGAAATGCCCGGCGGGGGTTTTTATTTTGCGGCGGCGGGGCGTGAGGGTATATTTGTGGGGGTGTGCCGGAAAAAATACCCCCTTTCCGGCTCCTGTGATGGGAGTGATGCCCGTAGGGCATTGGGGCGCCTCCTGCGCCACGGTACGTTGTGGAGAACATCGGGTCTCGTCCGGCCACGTGATAGAGATGCCGCCGGAGAGGGGGTATTTTTCCCGGCGCAGGGGGGCGTTCGGGCACAGGGCGGGGGGAATTTCTGAAAAATGGGCTTTGACGTTGGGGGGACTGGGAAGTCCCTCTTTTTTTGTGCCCGGAGGGGGAGAAAATCGTCATTTTGACGGGGCGGTTTGGGGCAGGTGGGGACGTATATACAGATAGAGGGCTATCCTGCCGAAGGGCGGGGAAAGGGCCCGAAGGAACGGAGGGATGATATGGCAGGCAAGAAATTGGGGACACCCCCCACCAGGGCGGCGGCAGAGCGGCGCATCCGGGATTATATGGCCCAATGCGATGAGAGGGGGCGGCGGCCCACACGGCCCGGGCTCCGGGCGGCGCTGAGGGTGAACGAGGAGGAGATGGCGGCCATTGAGGCGGGCCAGGGCAAGTGGAAGGAGCTGCAGGAGGTGGTGGGCCGGGCCATGGACCAGATCCGGGACGAGCTGGAGCAGGGGTCGGGCAACGTGAGCTTGCTGCTGCTGAAGCAGCCCTGCTACGGGGGCTATGTTGACAAGCCCGAGCCCCAGGCCGCCGGCCCGCTGCGGGTCATCTTCGGCGGGGAAAAGGGGGGCGGCTACGGCGAATAAAAATTTTCTCTATGTGTACGCCGGCATACAACTTTTGCCCGGTTTCCACCCAGGGAGAAAGGAGAAGGGGCGTTGAGCGAAAGGACAAAATATGACGGGCCGGTGCTCTATCTGCCCCGGCCCAACGAGAAGCAGCGGCAGTTTTTCCTCTCCCGGTGCCGGTACACCGCCTACGGCGGCGCCCGGGGAGGGGGCAAGACCTGGGCGGTGCGGTGCAAGGCGCTGGCCGGGGCACTGCACTACCCGGGCATCCGCATCCTCATCCTCCGGCGGACCTACCCGGAGCTGGAGGCCACCCTCATCCAGCCCATGCTGGACCTGCTGGGGGGCATGGAGGGAAAGGGGGAGGGGATCTACCACTACCACGCCGGGAGCCGGAGCCTGCGCTTTGGCAACGGCTCGGTCATCCGCTTTGGCCATTTGCAGAGCAGCGGGGCCATCGGAGAGTACCAGGGGCAGGAGTTTGACTGGATCTTCATGGACGAGGCCACCCACTTTACCGAGTGGGAGTTTCGGGCCATAGCAGCCACCCTGCGGGGGGTGCGGGGCATCCCAAAACGGTTTTATCTCACCTGCAACCCGGGGGGTGTGGGCCATATGTGGGTCAAGCGGCTGTTCATCGACCGGAATTTTGCTCCGGGGGAGGAGGGGGCGGACTACGCCTTTATCCCGGCCACGGTGGAGGACAACCAGGCGCTGATGGTGGGCAGCCCGGAGTATGTGAAGCTGTTGGACCTGCTGCCCGAGGACATTCGCCCGGCCCACCGCTACGGGGACTGGAGCGTGCTGGCCGGGCAGTATTTCCCCGAGTTTTCAAGGGACAGCCACAGCTATATCCCCTTCCGGCTCCCCGAGTCCTGGCCCAAGTACCGCTCCATTGACTACGGCCTGGACATGCTGGCCTGCCTGTGGGTGGCGGTGGACGGGAAGGGCCGCTCCTATGTCTACCGGGAGTGGAAGGAGCCGGGGCTTATCGTCTCCCGGGCAGCAGAGCGGATCCTGGAGCTCACCGGGGAGGACGAGGACATTCGCTACACCATTGCGCCCCCTGACCTGTGGGCCAGGCAGAAGGACACGGGGCGGACCATGGCAGAGCTTTTTGGGGCCTGCGGGGTGGGGCTTGTGAAGGCGGACAGCAGCCGGGTCCAGGGGTGGATGGCGGTGAAGGAGGCCCTGGCCCCGGGGCCTGACGGCCGGCCGGGGCTGGTGGTGAGCCAGGATTGCCGGGAGCTGTTCCACGATTTGGGGGCTCTGTGCCGGGATCAGGCCAACCCCAGCGACTGTGCAAAGGAGCCCCATGAGATCACCCACATCTGTGACGCTCTGCGGTATTTCTGCCAGAGCAGAGTGCTGGGGGCAGAGGAGGAGCAGGGGGAGGAGAGGGTGTATTTGTTGGAGTGAGGGAACGGTTTTTCCCAGATAGTGGGGAGGGGACTTTGGGGGAGGGCATTTGCCTTTTTGCAGGGGTCTGCACCACCTTGGCAGGTGGGAGCATCTGGGGGGCCATTCTTGAGCGGCAAGAATGGCCCCCCAGACCCCCCAAGAACCGCCAGGGGAC
>CAJUSE010000033.1 GCA_910588975.1 uncultured Oscillospiraceae bacterium
ATCGGGGTGCTCATCGACGATCTGGTCACCAAGGGCACCAACGAGCCCTACCGCATGATGACCTCCCGCACAGAATACCGGCTCCTCCAGCGCCAGGACAACGCCGACCGGCGGCTGAGCCACATCGGCCATGACCTGGGCCTGGTCAGCGACGAGGACTATCAGAAGGTGGTGGACAAGTACGCCGCTGTGGACGCCGAGATGGCCCGGCTGGAGCGCACCCCCTGCCCGGTTGGCCATCTGGCCGACCTGCTCCGCCGGCCCGAGAACAGCTATGAGAGCCTGGCCCCGCTGGACCCCAAGCGGCCCAATCTGCCCCCGGCGGTGACCCAGGCGGCGGAAATTGAGATCAAATACGCCGGCTACATCCGCCGCCAGCGGCGGCAGGTGGAGGAGATGAAAAAGCTGGAAAAGCGCACCCTCCCCCCCGATTTGGATTACCTCTCCCTCTCCGGTCTGCGGCTGGAGGCCCGGGAGAAGCTCCAGGAGATCCGCCCGCTGAACCTGGGCCAGGCCAGCCGGGTCTCCGGGGTCTCCCCCGCCGATATCGCCGCCCTCATGGTCCACCTGGAGCGGATGAAGGGGTGACAAAGGCCATCTGCAAAAAATCTGGAACATTTTCCCCCCCCTTTGCGTCTAACTGGGCAAAGGAGGGGTTTTTTATGAAAAAAATTCGCCGTTTGCTTTCCCTGGGCCTGTGCCTGGCCCTTCTGGCTGGCTGCGCCCAGATGTATGTTCCCCTAAATCCCCAGGTCAGCCCGGTGCCCCGGCCCACGCCGGGGGAAAATACCCCGGTGGCGCTGGAGCCTGTGACCCCCAACGGTCTGGTCTGCCGCCTGCTGGAGGTGGAGGCGGCCGCCCACACCGGGGAGAACGTGATCCTCTCTCCCCTGTCCATCGAAATGGCCCTGGCCATGGCCGCCAACGGAGCTGACGGCGCCGCCAGGGAGGCTCTCCAGACCCTGCTGGGCATGGACGCCGGGCAGCTCAACGCCCTGCTTGCCCCCTACCTCCAAAAGGGGGACAAGACCCTTTCCATCGCCAACACCATGTGGTTTAATGGGGGCCTGAATGACCTGGTGGCGCAGGACTTCAAGGATACCCTCTCCGCCGCCTACGCCGCCGGGGAGGGTGCCTTCACCCCCGGCAGCCAACAGGACGCCGACGCCATCAATGGCTGGGTGAAGGAGCAGACCCGGGACAAGATCGACTCCATCATCACCCCCGATGCCCTCGCCGCCGACACCCTGGCCCTGCTCATCAACGCCCTCTACTTTGACGGCAAGTGGGTAGACCCCTTCCAGGACTGGCAGGTCAGCGATGGCCAGTTCCACGGCCCGTCGGGGGACATGGACGCCAAATTTATGGAGGAGCGGCTGTCCATCTACTTTGAAAATGACTGGGCCACCGGCTTTGCCAAGGACTATGAGGAGGGCTATGAGTTCATCGGCATCCTGCCCAGGGCCGAGGGTGAGGTGGACCTGTCCGGGCTGGACCTGGACAGCCTTCTGGGCAGCCGCACCGGGGCCTATGATGTGGACATTTGCTTGCCTAAGTTCGAGGTGGAGTACGCCGCCAGCCTGCGCTCCACCCTCTGCCAACTGGGCCTGGGCAGTCTCTTTGAGGGCGGGGCCCTCAACGGGATGCTCACCGAGGCGGCCAGGGCCGATGGCTCTGAGGCCCATGTCAGCGACGTGCTCCACAAGACCTATATGAAGATGTACGAGGAGGGCACCGAGGCCGCCGCTGTCACCGCCGTCATCGTGGAGTGCACCTCGGCGGCCCTGCCTGTGGAGCGGCAGGTGAAGCAGGTCTACCTGGACCGCCCCTTTGCCTTCCTCATCCGGGATACCCAGAGCGGCCAGGTGGTCTTTTGCGGGGTCATCAATGAGGTGTGAGCCTATTTTGAGACACATTTGAAAAACAGCTGTGACCGACCGGCAGGATGCCCTGCCGGTCGGTTTTTGTCCAAATCTTGACAATGAAGTGGCGGAAGGCTATAATGTCTTTCGCACGACCCAAAACCTGTAAGGAGGAACTGAAATTGAAAAAAGTACTGTCTCTAACACTGGCCGGTGCCCTGGTCCTGTCCATGCTGGCAGGCTGCGGCGGTCAGAGCGACTCCACCCCCACGCCCGAGCAGGGAGGGGCCTTCACGGCGGGCACCTACACCGCTGAGGCCCAGGGCATGAACGGCCCCGTGAAGGTGGAAGTGACCTTCACTACCGACAAGATTGAGACCGTCACCATCACCGAGCACGCCGAGACCGCCGGCATTTCCGACCCCGCCATTGAGCGCATCCCCGCCGCCATCACCGAGCACCAGAGCCTGGGCGTGGACGCCGTGGCCGGCGCCACTGTCACCTCCAAGGCCATTCTGGCCGCCGTGGAGGACTGCGCCACCCAGGCCGGGGCCGACATTGAGGCCCTAAAGAAGCCCGTGGAGGGCGGCGACACCGTCAAGACCGAGGAGGAGCGCACCGCCGACATGGTGGTGGTGGGCTCCGGCATCTCCGGCCTGGCTGCCGCCATCAGCGCCGCCGAGGCCGGTGTGGAGAACATCGTGGTACTGGAGAAGATGGCCACCACCGGCGGCACCACCGCCATCGCCGGCGGCTATCTCATCTGCGTGGAGTCTGAGCTCTACAAGGATTTCGACTTTGACGACTCTCTGGAGTCCTTCCTGAAGTACTGGGACGAGCGGATGTCCTACTCCGGCCAGGAGTCCGGCTACCCCGACATGGACCGGGCCAAGGCCGTTTTTGCCCAGACCGGCGCCTCTGTGGACTGGCTGGCCAGCCACGGGGTCTCCTTCGGGGCCGAGCCCTTCACCTTCTTTGGCCCCTACCCCGCCGCTGCCCATACCAAGGGCGGCCGTGGCCTGGTGGATGACATGGTGGCCGCTGCCCAGAAGCTGGGAGTGGAGATCATCACCGAGTGCACCGCCACCGAGCTGACCACCAACGATGCCGGCGCCGTCACCGGCCTGATCGCCGAGACCGCCGACAAGCGCATTACCTATACAGCTCCCGCCGTGGTGCTGGCCACCGGCGGCAGCTCCGGCAATGAGGAGATCACTGCCCAGTACTCCCCCAAGGTGGCCAAGGTGGGCACTGTCAACACCGCCGCTGCCGGCTGTGTGGGTGACGGCCTCCTGATGGCTCAGGCCGTGGGTGCCGACACCTTTGAGAACTTCTTCACCTCTATCTGGGCCACCACCGTGGATCCCGAGTTCGCCGCCGCCGTGGCTGACGCCTCCACCCTCACCACCGATGCCCAGCTGGGCGTCAACGCCAAGGGTGAGCGGTTTGCCAACGAGTCCGCCAAGTATGTGGACTCCCTGGGCTCCGACATGATCCAGGACGGCAACGGCCCCTTCTGGTATATCTATGACTCCTCCAACGCCGACACCGTGGCCATTCTGGACCAGGGCGTCACCGCCGGTGTTGTGGTCAAGGCCGACACCATCGAGGAGCTGGCCGCCGGCATGGAGGTGGACGCCGCCACCCTGAAGGCCACCTACGACCGCTACATGGAGCAGGTGAAGGCTGGCGCTGACGCTGACCAGGGCAAGGCCGCTGACAAGCTGGTGGCTCTGGAGAGCGCCCCCTTCTACGCCGTGAAGTTCTATCCCAACACCTTCGGCTCCCAGGGCGGTGTCCTCACCGACACCGAGGGCCGGGTGCTGAACACCAGCGGCACCGCCATCGCCGGCCTCTATGCCACCGGCGCTGACAGCAACCGCTACTTCTACAACGAGAACTATGTGCTGGCTGCCTCTCTGGGCATCTACGCCACCACCGGCCGGACCACCGGCACCACCGTGGCCGGGGATATCAAGTAAAAAGCCACACGGATAAAAAAGGGGCCCCGGGCGAGATCCTCGCCCGGGGCCCCTCTTTTTATCTTCCCTTGTATTTCTTTCTGGTGGCGATGCCCCCCCGGATGTGGCGCTGGGCCTTGTTCTCCTCCAGCACTGCCTTGGCCTGGAGGTAGAGGGGCCGGTTAAAGGTGGGCAGCCGCTCCTGAATATCCTTGTGTACGGTGGATTTGCTCACGTTGAACTTGGTGGCTGCGGCACGGACGGTGGTCCGGTTCTCTATGATGTACTGGGCCAGGCGGACGGCCCGGTCCTCCATGTTTCCTTTCACACGCAACACTCCCTACGGTGTTTCCTGTGAAAGGTATATGAGGGAGAGGGGGAAAATATGAAAGGAGGGTCCCGCCGGGGCCCTCCTGAAGGGAAAAAGAATGTGGAGCTTACTTGCCGGCCACCACGGCGCCGGCCAGCTTACCGCTGGTGACAGCCCAGGAGAGCATGCAGGTGGGCATGGACTCGTCACCGTGGGCGCCGCCCACGCACTCGCCGGCGGCATACAGGCCGGGGATCACGTTGTTGTCGTTGTCCAGCACCTCAAAGTTGGTGTTGATGGTGACACCGCCCAGGGTGGTGGCAAAGCGGAGCTTCTGCTCGATGATGTAGTAGGTGCCGCCCTCGGCCAGGGGGGCCAGCTCGTCACGGCCAAACTGGGTGTCCTTGCCGGCGGCCACCATGCTGTTCCAATCCTTCACCGTCTGCACCAGGGCCTCGCCGTCAATGCCGGCGCCCTCTGCCGCCTTGGCCAGATCGGTGTCCCGGCTGAAGATGGGGTAGGCTGCATCGGAGTTGAACCAGTTCTCCTGCTCCTCATAGGTGAACCGGCCGGAGGGGCTGGCGCTGTCATTGGCCGACTTGGACCACACGTCGTAGGCTGCCTGATCCATCACCAGATAGATGATGTGGTCGGTCTGCTGCTTGGTGGCCTCCTTGATGGAGACAAAGTCCAGGTTTTCATCCAGGACCCGCTGGCCCTCCTTGTTGACCAGGATGGCGCCGGTGGTCTGGGTGGTCAGGGCAGTGTGGACGGTGGCCACCCGGGCGTAGTTGTCCTCCACCTGGATGCCGGTGGGGTACATCTTGGCGTAGTCCATGTAGGAGAGCTGGGCGCCGATGTCCTCGGCCATCTTGATGCCCTCGCCGGTGGAGGAGGCCGCACCGTAGAACAGGGCGATGGACACCCCATCGGTGAGCATATCCGGGTTTGCCCCGAAGCCACCCGAGGCCAGAATGACCTTGTTGGCGTGATAGTTGACGGTGTTGCCCTTGGCGTCGGTGGCCACCACGCCGGTGACGGCGCCGTTGTCGGTGAGGAAGCTCTGGGCCTTGGTCTCCATGTGGATCTGGCCGCCGGCATCCTTCACATCCTGGGAGAGCACCTCCAGCATGACGCCGGAGCCGCCGTCCACATGGTAGGAGCGCTGATAGGTGTGCTCGGGGAAGTTGGAGAACTGCTGGGTGATGGGGACCTTGTTCTCAATGAGCCAGTCCAGCGTGGAGCCCATGTTCTCCGACCAGAGCTTCACCAGGTCCTCCCGGTTGATATGCCCACCCTTCATAATGTCGGCGTAGATCTGCTCCGGGGAGTCCTCGGTGATGCCGAAGGACTTCTGCAGCTCGGAGCAGCCGCCGGCCAGACCGCCGGCCACGGCGGAGGCGCTGCCAAAGACGGCCTGCTTTTCGATGACGATCACGTCCTCGGCCCCGTTCTGGATGGCGCTGAGGGCGGCAGTGAGGCCGGCACCGCCGGCACCGACGACCAGAATGTTGCAGTCCACATCAATGACCTCGGCGGCATCTCCGTTGCCCGCAGGGGTCTGGAAGTCGGCGGGGTCAGCGCCGGCGGCGGTGATACAGGCGGCCACAGCCTCCAGGATGGCCCGGCTGGTGTTGGTGGCGCCGGAGACGGCATCCACGGCCAGAGTCTGGCCCTCCATAACGGCAGCGGGGATCCGCTCGATGGGGGCCTCGCAGAGCCCCTGGGTCTCCCCGTGCTCTGTGACCTTCACCTCGGTGATGGCGTCGGCGGTAAAGGTCACAGACACCTTCACAGGGCCGTTGTTGCCCTGCCCCTCGCCCTCATAGGTCCCGGCGGTGAAGGGGCCTCCAGCAGCGGGGGTGGGGGTGGAGTCGCCCTGGCCGCCGCAGCCCATCAGGCAGCCCAGCATGAGAGCAGCGCTCAGGAAAAGACTGGTCAGCTTTTTGTTCATGATGAAAATCTCCTCTCCTTAAATAACATACCAGAGTATGTACTGTGATATGCATTTTACTATGGGGCCATCCAGTTGTCAATACTTTGACGAAAATAATTTGAGCCTGCGGAAATCGGTAAAACCTTGACCTTTTGGAAAGAAAGCCGTATGATAAACAGAGATACGAGGAAAGGCAGGCAGCTGATATGGCCCGGACACCAACCCCCAGAGAAAAGAGATCGGCCCAGACCCGGACAGCGCTGTCCGAGGCGGCCTTTGACCTGTTTGGCCGCTACGGGGTCGATAAAGTGACGATCGATGACATATGCGCCCAGTGCGGGGTGACCAAAGGGGCTTTTTACCACCACTTCCCCTCCAAGGACCACATCGTCACCTATGCAGTGAACCACGAAATGGACCGGTATGTGGAGGAAAATTTTCACCCCGCCCCCGATCTGGATGGGCCGGAGGCTCTTTTGGAGCTGGAGCGGGTGTCCTTTGCCTACTTCAAGCAGCTGGGGAAGGCCATGACCCGGTATTCCTATGAGGGGCAGATCCGCTCCATGATCGTGCTGAAGGAGGCGGGGCGGTCCTATGTGGACGCCCTAAATCAAATCGTGTCCCGCTGTGTGGAGCAGGGGCGGTTTCGGGGAGGGCTGGATGCGGAAAACAGCTACATGATGACGGTGAGCGTCTACACCGGCCTGCTGCTGAAGTGGTCCTCCACCTCCGAGGAGACCGACCGGCTCTATCACTGGGATCAAATGCTGGAGACCGTGATCCGGGGGCTCTTTCTTTAAGTAAAAAGCTCCCTGCGTGGCTGCACGCAGGGAGCTTTTTCATAGAAACAGATACAAAATTGTCAATAGCTGAAGGGCCAAAATGGCTGGCAGGCCCCAGCGGAAATACCAGTGGCGGGTCTTGTGGTGAAAGGCGTACATGCCCCAAATGGCCCCCGGGCAGCCCCCCAGCAGGGCCAGGGAGAAGAAGGTGAGCTCGGCCACCCGCCGTCCCCCTGCCCTTGCCCGGCCCTTGTCAAGGCCCATAAGGGCGAAGGCGAGGGCGTTGGCCCCCACCAGCCACAGCCCCACCAGTCCGGCGGGGGTAAAAAGCCACTTTGCCATGGGCTTACCTCCTCTGCGTCTCCATTCTGCCCCAACGGGGGAAATGGGCACTTCTCCTCTGCGGCCATTCTACCCCATCCGCCGCCCCGGCGCAAGGGTTGAGTTTCCCCCAAAACTCTGTTATAATCTGGGTATTCAACTGTGTGTCAGGGAGGTGAGCGCCATGCCGGAGACCTACATCCCCTTTGTCGCCCCCGCCGGTGGGGAGGGCCCCATTTTATATCAAAAGAGCCCCGCCGTCCGAAAGCGGCTGAAGCGGGGCCTGCCCTGCTATCCCGCCGTTCTCGCCGAGGAGGTGGGCAAGGCCGGAGGGCAGGGGGCGCTGGCCCAGGGCTCCTGCCTGGCCCTCTGCGCCGCCCTCCGGGAGCGTGGGGTCAAGGCCGACCTGGTCTATATCGACCCCCCCTTTGCCTCCGGGGTGGATTACAGCGGCCAGATTCACCTCCGCCCCGTCCCCGGCCAAAGCCCCCTTCCGGGGGCCAGCTTCGCCCACAAGTTTTACGGCGACATCTGGGACCGGGGGGAATACCTGGACTGGATGTATGAAAACCTGCTGGCCATCAAGGGCATTTTGAAGGACACCGGCTCCATCTACGTTCACCTGGACTGGCACATTGGCCACTATGTAAAGGTGCTGCTGGACGAGATCTTCGGGGCAGAGAACTTCCAGCGGGAGATCATCTGGCGCATCGGCTGGGTGTCCGGGTTCAAGTCGGCGGGGAACAACTGGGTGCGCAACCACGACACCATTTTCTACTACACCATGGGCCCCAAGGCCACCTTCCACAAGGCCTACCTCCCCTACCCCGACGGCTACGTCCGCCGGGATGGCAAGCCCCCCAAGGGCAAGGGTATCCCCCTGGAGGACACCTGGAACTGCAGCGAGGGGGACCGGCTGGACTCCATCCAGATCCAGAGCTTTTCCGGGGAGAAGGCAGGCTACGCCACCCAGAAGCCCCAGGCCCTGCTCCGGCGGATCATCTCCGCCTCCTCAAACCCCGGTGACCTGGTCTGTGACCTCTTTGGGGGCAGCGGGGTGACGGCAGCGGCGGCCCACAGTCTGGGCCGGCGGTTCGTCCACGGGGACGTGAACCCCCGATCCCTCCAGACCGCCCGGGACCGGCTGGTGGCCCAGGGGGCGGCCTTTGACATCTGGCGGCTGGAGGAGGACGGCCCCGTCCGGGAGCCCGGCCACCAGGTGACCCTGCACCGGGAGGGGAAGCGGGTCCGGGTGGCCCGGTTTTTCAGCCCCCAGGTGGCCGAACAGGTAACGGCCCGCAACGCCCGGGCCAAAAAGAACCCCCTGCCCCTTGACCCCTCCGGGCTGGACTGTCTGGAGTATGTGAGCCTGGACTGCACCTCGGCCCAGGGCCCCTGGCACTCGGCCCGGGAGGTGGTCATCGACCGCCGGGGCCTTGCCACCCTGGACGGCAAGGCGACCCGGGCCCGCTGGGACGGCACCCTGGCCGGCCCCAAGCGCCCCCTACGGGTGAAGCTGCGGGACATCCTGGGCAGGGAGAGTATCTGGACGTTGGATTAGACCTCCCGGCTCATCTTCGCAGCCAGGGGGACAAGAAACAGCACGGGAAACAGCAAAAGGGCGGTGCAGGCAAGCCCCCAGGATACAGAGGACCGCTGGGCGACCAGCCCCACCATGGGCCCGCCCAGGATCTGACCCAGGGCATCCAGCTGACCGCCGGTGGAAAAGACGGTGGCCCGCATGTGCTCCTCCACGAGGTCGTTCATCCAGGCGGAGAGCACAGGCCCCTGAATGGTGCGCATAAGCCCGGCCAGCAGGAACAGGGCCAAAACGGGCCAAAAGCTGCGGCCCAGGGCAAAGAGGACCAGACACAGGATATATCCGGCGCTGGAGAACATCACCAGGCCGGTGCGGTGGATGGTCCCCCGCTTTTCCATGCGGGTAATGAGCAGCTGGGAGGCCAGGACGCCAAGGCTGTTTCCCATTAGGCTGATGGCGCCAAACCAGGTGACGCTGTTCAGCGGACCAACGACGGGCATGACGGTGTCCTCCAGGAAGTGGACGGTGGAGAGCCGGTCAAAGCCCTCGCTGGCAAGGCCGCCGCACAGGGTAATGGCCAGCAGGGCCAGCAGGACGGGGGCCCCCTTCACAAAGTTCAGATTGAGCTTAAAGAGACTGGCGAGATCCCGGAGCAGGCCCTGACGTTCCTCCAGCGCAGGGGAAAAGTTGGTCTCGGGCATGATACGGCACAGGATAAGCCCCAGCACCAGGCACAGGATACCTGCCGTGACGATGGGCAGCTGCAAATTGACATTTCCCAGCAGGGTGCCCAGAATGACCCCGCCCACGCTGCCCAGCTGTCCCAGCTGACTGCCCCGGAGGAAAATTCGGTCCATGGGCCGCCCCTGCTCCTCCGAGGCGATCCACGCCTCCAGAGCCCCGGTGATAAAGGTGTCGCCGCACCCCCACACCACCTGGGCCAGCAGTACCGTTCCAAACCACGGCAGAGTCCCCTCCATGAGAAAGCCCACGCCATACAGAAATACGCCAATGAGCACGGAGCGCCGGCGGCTGTAAAGGTCGGCCACCACGCCGGTGGGCAGCTCCAGCAAAAAGCAGGCGCTCTCCAACACGGTCCCCACCAGCACAAGCTGAAGGGGGTCCAGGCGGACCACCTCCAGGTGGTAGACAATAGAGAGCACCGTC
The DNA here is from genome assembly GCA_910588975.1 of uncultured Oscillospiraceae bacterium. Taxonomy (GTDB): domain Bacteria; phylum Bacillota; class Clostridia; order Oscillospirales; family Oscillospiraceae; genus Vermiculatibacterium. The sequence goes on from CAJUSE010000033.1 coordinate 9,880, forward strand.
GCCATGGAAAACAGCAGCGAGAAGGAAAAACGGAACAACAGATAGACAGAATAGGCACTTGCTTTCTTCATAAAGACCCTCTCCGGCGAAAATATGAGGCAAGCAGAAGTATAGCACATGAAATGTGGCCCCTGCAAGGCAATTTCCATGTTGAGAAATGCGGCCCCATGTGATACAATGGTGGTACTGTAAAACCCCTTGAACGGTGAAAAACCCCTTGAAGACAAAGGAGAAATGATAAAATGAAGTTGGGAATCGTCGGACTTCCAAATGTTGGAAAATCCACCCTGTTTAACGCCATCACAAACGCCGGCGCCGAGAGCGCCAACTACCCCTTCTGCACCATCGACCCCAACGTGGGCGTGGTGGCTGTCCCCGATGCCCGGCTGGACTGGCTCAGCGAGTTCTACCACCCCAAAAAGACCACCCCGGCGGTCATTGAGTTCGTGGACATCGCTGGCCTGGTGAAGGGAGCCAGTAAGGGCGCCGGCCTGGGCAACAAGTTCCTGGCCAACATCCGGGAGTGCTCGGCCATCGTCCACGTGGTGCGTTGCTTTGACGACGAGAACATCATGCACGTGGTGGAGAACGCCAGTGTGAACGTGCCCGTGGACCCGGTGGGGGACATCGGCACCATCGACCTGGAGCTCATCATGGCCGATGTGGAGATGGTGGAGCGGCGGATCAAGAAGGCGGAGACCGCCGCCAAGGGGGACAAGAAGTTCCTGGCCGAGGCCCAGCTCTTCACCCGGCTGCGGGACTGGCTCAACGAGGGCAATTCCGCCCGGTCCTTCGAGTGCGACGAGGACGAAGCCGCCATCATCGCCACCGCCGAGCTGCTCTCCCTCAAGCCCATCATCTACGCCGCCAACCTGGACGAGGCCGGCTTTGCCGACTACCAGAACGTGGAGTATTATAAGCTGGTCAGCGACCTGGCCGCCAAGGAAGGGGCCCAGGTCATTCCCGTCTGCGCCCAGATGGAGGCCGAGATCGCCGAGCTGCCCGAGGAGGAGAAGGCCATGTTCCTGGAGGATATGGGCATTGCTGAGTCCGGGCTGGACCGGCTCATCAAGGCCAGCTATACCCTGTTGGGCCTCATCTCCTACCTCACCGGCGGTGAGGACGAGTGCCGGGCCTGGACCATCACCCGGGGCACCAAGGCCCCCCAGGCCGCCGGCAAGATCCACACCGACTTCGAGCGGGGCTTTATCCGTGCCGAGGTGGTGGCCTTCGAGGACCTGAAGGCCTGCGGCAGCATGGCCGGCGCCAAGGAAAAGGGCCTGGTCCGCTCCGAGGGTAAGGAATACGTTATGAAGGACGGAGATATTGTCCTCTTCCGCTTCAACGTCTAACAGATCTACCCATCATTCAAAAAAGAGGGCCGCTACATGGTGTAGCGGCCCTCTCTCTGTTTTTTCAGGGCTGCTCCCCCATGGCCAGCATGGCAGAGTCCATCCCGCCCTGAGCGGTAGCGGTGGTCCGGGGCTGAGCGGCCCGAAGGTCCTCGATCAGCAGCTGGATGTGGGTGACCTGAGCGCTGGGCAGCCCCGTGACATCCAGCGTCCGCCGCCCGCCCCGGTCCAGCAAATAGTCGGTGCTGACCCCGAAATAGTCGGCCAGACGAACCAGAACGTCAATGGGAGGGGTGATGTTCCCGTTCTCCCAGTTGGAGACGCTCTGCTTACTGACCCCAAGCTGCTCTCCCAGCTCTGCCTGCCCCAATCCACGCTCCTGCCGCAGCCGCCGTACAGTCTGGCCCAACATAAAAATACCCCCAAATAAAAAATAATAATATTTTTGTAAAATAATACTTGACTATTTAGCGAGACTATAGTATTATTATATTGGACAGTAGGTCCAATGTCAAGCCAAAAAACCATATTGATAGAAAGGCGGTCTGCCACATGGTCTACTATCTGCAATCCTGTTCCTATCCCTACGCCGGCGGCTCGGAGCGGTCCAACGAGCAGATCCGGGACTATCTCTACTCCAAAGGTGTGTTCATCTGCGGCTGCTGTCATTACAGCCAGGGGCTGTTCAAGCCTGGCGACACGGTGCTGGTCATCTGCTCCAACTGTGCCGAGGTCACCAAGGAGATCTCCCCCCAGGTGAACCTTGTGGGGCTCTATACCTACCTACTGAATGACCCCGACTTTCCCTGGCCCGACTACGGCGGGGAGGAGATGACCATTCAGGACTCCTACAGTTTCCGGGAGTTCCCCCAGATGCAGCGGGACGTGCGCACCTGCATGGAGAAAATGAACATCAAGGTGGTGGAGCTGGACGAGCGCTACGAGGACTGCCAGTTTGACGGCCCCGGCCGCTACGCCATGCCCTCCAAGCGGAAACGGGGGATGGCCCCCAAGCGGATGGCCGCCCAGGCGGCCAACGTGCTGCCCATCCCCGAGGGGGGCATCCTGCCCCTCATGGAGGCCCAGGCCAAAAAATGCACCACTGACCGGGTGGCCGTCTACGGCTGGAGCGCCGGCCGTGGGATTGAGCTGGGGGGCGGCAAGGCCGTCCACCTGCTGAGCCTTATCACACGGGACCTTCCCTGAAAAAGCGGGCCGGAGCGGCATTGCCGCTCCGGCCCTTTTGGGACACGCCCCCACCGACCTGAACCAGGGAACTGACTAAGTGCAGTGAAAGTGATTTGAACTGGCATAAAATGCAACAAGGCCCCGGTCAACGACCGGGGCCTTGTATTGTGCGACCATGTGATTGGTAAAATCAATCCGACAGGCCCAAAAGCCAGTCAACGGTAACATCTAATGCGTCCGCAAGGATCGGAAGTTCAAAATCTGCCACCACCCGCAGGCCTGTCTCAATGCGGCTAATTGCCATTTGCTCTAATTGCAGTCCCCGAACCTGTAAACGAGCCGCCAGCATGCCTTGCGAAATTTTTGCCTGCTTTCGGGCTTCCTTTATCCTGATGCCAGAAATATTATAACGGTCACCCGCCTTATATATCCGCATGTTTCCCCCACCGTTAATCATCTTTTTTATTTTCTTCTTGACAGTATCACAAACGCACCCTATAATTATAAAAAAGATGATTAAAATTTGAGGGAGTTCTTTTTTCCTCTTAGAGGGGATGAATATTATGTATTGTGTCCACTGTGGTGCTGAGATCAACGATGAAGCCGTTGTTTGTGTACATTGCGGGTGTGCCGTTGAAAAGAAAAAAGAATTTGCACAGCCGGCAGAAAAAGATGATGCAATGGAAACAGTAGTAAAAATATTTTTGATTTTGGGGTGCATTTCTTGGGGGTGGCTGCTCATTCCTTTGATTTGGTGCATTCCCATTACTGTTTCAATCCTTCAAAAATTTAAAAATCAGGAGCCAATTGGCACAGGGCTAAAAATATGTACATTGCTTTTTGTGAACCTAATTGCTGGAGTATGTTTACTCTGCATGGGTGAAAATTGAAAGGAGAAAGAGAAATAATGAAGTACTGTAAACAATGTGGGGCAGAATTGGTGGAAGAAGCCGTTATCTGTCCTAAATGTGGTTGCTCTGTTGAGGAAAAGTCGCTGACCTCTCCGCTCCCCGCAAGGCAACTAAAAACAAACAAAAGCCTGCTTAAATATGTCCTTCTGTCGCTCATTACATTTGGTATTTATGGCCTTGTTGTTATGACATCCGTTTCGGAGGACATTAATACCATTGCTGGCAGATATGATGGGAAAAAGACAATGCACTATTGCCTTCTCTTTTTCTTGGTAGGCCCAATTACGCTTGGCATCGCATATCTCGTATGGGAACATAAAATCTGTGACCGCATTAGGAATGAACTTCAAAGACGTGGAATTGACTGCAAGCTATCGCCTGCCGACTTTTGGCTGTGGAATGTTTTAGGGACGCTGATCATTGCTGGCCCATTTATCTATCGGTACAAAATGTTTAAGGCCATGAATGCTTTGGCTGCAGACTATAATAGCGTTGGCTAATAATCATGAAAGAGAAGGGCACTCCTTAAGGAGTGCCCTTCTCTTTCATGATTATTTTTCAGTCCTTTTTCTTCAGCTTGGTCTCGCTGCCGTCGGCCTCCTGGATATAGGTGTTCTCCAGGTGGCTTTCCAAACTGGCCTTGACAGCGTCCACATAGGCCCGGCGGAGGGTGGCCTGCTCGGCCTTCTCCTCCTCAGTGAGCCCCTCGCTCCGGCTTTTCCGGGCCAGCTCGTTGATGCGCTGGATCTGTGCGTCGGTGATCATATGGGTATCCTCCTTATAAATAGCGCTCCATGGTCAGGATGGTCCGGCCCTTTTTGGACAGGCCCCCCACCTCCCTGACCACGCATTTTCCCAAGCCCCGGCAGGTGAGCACATCCCCCTCCCCCACTGTCCGGTCCGTTTTCAGGCAGGGGCGGTGGTTGAGCTCCACCCTGCCCCCGGCGATGAGCTCGGCGGCCTTGCTCCGGCCCATGGAAAAGCCGGTGGCCATGACGGCGTCCAGCCGCAGGGAGCTCACCGTGTCGTGGATGGTCTTGACCTGAAGGGGGGGCGGCTGGATGTCCGGCAGGGGGATCTGCTTCACCCGGAGCCTGGCCCGCCCTGCCCCGGTGAGGTTTTGCAGCAGATAGGGGGCAATTTCCTCAAAGACGATGAGGTCGCACTGCCCCTCCCCCACCAGAATATCCCCCACCTTTTCCCGGTCCAGCCCCGCTCCCAGCACGGCGCCCAGAAAGTCCCGGTGGGACAGCTTGTCCTCCGACTGCCAGGTGCAGTGCAGGGCGGTGAGAGGGCTCTCCCAAAGCTCCTCCTCCTGCCAGTCGGGGAGGAAGGCGCAGATCTTCCGCTCGGCATCGGCCCAGCCCCCGGAAAACAGGTGCCGGGGGTGGCCGGCGGCGGAAATAAGCTGGCTGGCGATATCCTGCTGGGCGGTGGAGAGGAAGGGGGTGTGGCCGGGGACGCCCCGCCGGGCAAGCTCCAGCTTGTCCCAGACCCGGGACAGGAGCAGCCGCTCCTCGGGGGAGTGGGCGAGCTTGGTCAAGATCTCCGTGCGGGTCATGGGCTCACCACCTTGAACTGGGATTTGCGGGCATTCCCCGGGGATATCTCCCGGGTCCATATGCCGCATATACGGCGCACGCCTGCTTGCGGCTATTATATCATGCCCGCCCGGGAGGGGAAAAGAAAAAATTTTATTTTTTTCGGGAACTTTTTTTCTTCCCCGCCGTCTAAGGGGTGTAATGCGGCTGTTTTGGCCGAAATCACAATGCAAAAGGAGACTGCTTTACATGAACTTCAAGCGCATTTCCGCCGCCGGTCTGGCTGTTGCCATGACTGCCAGCACCGCAGCTTTTGCTGCCGAGACCACCCATCCTGGCGCCCGGGTCCGCCCCATGCTCATCTCTGCCAACCCCTTCGCCGGCAGCTTTAACAAGGTCCTTATCCTCAACGGCGAGGAGCTGACCGGCTATACCTACACCAAGGAGACCCCCGGCTCCTGGGAGACCGAGGAGGTCTCCGTGGAGCTGGCCAACATCGCCAACGCTCCCACCGGCTATGTGCCCCTCCGGGCTGTGGCCCAGGCCGACCACGGCAGCGCCTCCTGGTACAAGGACGAGAACCAGAGCTTCTTCCACTTCAACGGCGTGAGCATCGTGGTGGACTTCAGCGATATGTCCATCTCCATGAACGACGAGAAGGTGGAGGAGGCCGCCGCCCTGATCCATGAGGGCGTGACCTACGTCCCCGTCTCTGTGCTGGAGAAGGTGGAGGGCGTCACCGTCACCGATACCTCCACCGACGAGGTGGAGAGCTATGAGATCACCACCCCCAACGGCACTCCCATCATGAAGCTGGCCTACCAGCTGATGGAGACCGCCGGTCTGGGCGCCAACATGAAGAACAGCCCCGAGGAGCTGGAGCAGTTCTGGGGCGAGGCCCACGGCTTCAAGGCCGAGTTCATGACCGAGGGCGTGGTGTTCACCGGCATGATGACCACCCCCGACACCCTGGCCGTGGGCAAGGTGGCCGAGGGCAAGCTGGAGGATCTGAAGGCCGCCTTTGAGAGCTACCGCAAGCAGCAGGCGGACACCTTCTCCTGGTACCTGAGCCAGAACCTGCCCAAGGTGGAAAACGCCAAGTTCGTCACCGAGGGTGACTGGTTCATGTTCATCATCGCCGAGAACGCCGACGAGGCCGTGGAGCTGTTCACCGACAGCGTCAAGGCTCTGACCGAGGCCGAGTAAGCAAAAAACGACACAAAAAGACCCCGGCGGGGAGGCTTAACCTCCCCGCCGGGGCTTTTTTTATGCGGGATAAAAGCTCTGTCCCCTTGCCGTTCTGCAAAGGGATCACTTGGCCTCAACAGCCTCTTCCTTATCCATATCGGTGGTGGAGACGATCTTGACGGCGCCGCTCTTCATACGCACCTTGGGGTACACGAAGGTCACGATGGTCATGGCGACGGTGCCAATGGCCTGGGCGGTGGTGAGGTTGCGCATGGAGAAGGCGGAGGTGATGAGAGAGGTCACAATGGAGATGGCCATCAGGGCCTTGAACAGGCCAACGGAGCACTTGATGGGGCTGTTCTCCCACTCGGTGGGATACAGCTCGGGGAGCTTCATGCCACGGTAGTTCTTGATGGCGGTGATGATGGCGGAGGGAACCAGCAGCATGGAGATGAGCTCGCTCAGAGAGAAGCCCAGGAAGATGGGGATCATGTTGATGATGTAGAGCAGCACAAACACGAAGAGACGATTTTTGAAGATCTTGGGCAGCCAGCCGTCATCCGCCATGCCCATGACGGTGAGGGGGGTGCCGGGGATGGAGCTGAGCAGCGAGGTGGAGATGGACATCAGTGCGCCGCCCACAACAAAGAAGCCGGTGACAGCCACGGGCATGAACAGACCGCCGATGGTGCCAAGGCTCTGGTTGGCGACCTGATCGTAGGGAGCCACGCCGGAGGCCACATAGCCGAGCAGGGCATAGATCACCACCACTGCCAGCTGGGCCATCAGCCAGGCCTTGGGGATATCCTTTTTGGGGTTGGCGGCCAGAGCCTGCACATTCATGATCTTGGTAGCGCCGCCGCAGGCAAAGCTCATCAGGGCAACTGCGGTAAAGAAGTCGGCGGGGCCGCCATAGAAGTAGGGCTCGCCCTCAAAGCCGCCGTGCTGGACCTTGGAAAAACCATAGAAGATAAACAGGCCCAGGGCGACGAACTTAAGGACGCCGAATATGTTAAGCACCTTGGTAAAGGCCGAAACGCCGATGTAGCCGATCACAAAGAACACGGCCAGGGCGGCGGCGGCAGTAAGCTTGGGGGCGTTTTTCAGCACCGGGAACAAATCGCCCAGGTAGCTGGCAATGGAGATGCCATATACGGCCCAGTTCAGTGCGTTGATGATGAGCATGACGCCGGCCACGCCGGTGAGATAGGGGTTCAGGACCAGTGCATCCTGGGAGTACATACCGCCCGACACCTTAAACATCGAGGAGGTGAACACATAGCGGACCTGCTGAGACATCTGGAACACCATGCCGACGATCAGGGCCAGTGTGATGCTTCGGCCGGTCACGCCGATGCCGGAACCCACCGAGGAGAAGATGCCGGCGCCGATGATGCCGCCCATGGCCATAAAGGTCAGGTCGAACAAACTCATCAGCTTCTTTTCTTTGCCAGAACTCATAGAACAACCATCCTTTCTTTTTTCGGGTCTACCAGGCCCGTTTTTCTGCTCTATTCAATTCGGTCAACGAAATGCACTAAAACTTTACTAAAACAGAGGTTAATTTGTGCAATGTCATTATATTCGCTTGAATGTCCTTTGTCAACGGTCTTTTTGGCCTTAGCCGCCAATTTTTTTGTTTTGTTAAGAGCTGTGGAATGATCAATAATTTTTTGACTTATACCATAAGCCGCAGCTGTTTTGGAGGACGTGCTCTCACCGCACCTGCTCGGGGGAATATTGGATCTGCATGGTGTTGTTCCGGGCCAGCAGGCAGGTGCCCGAGAAGGGGTTTTGGACCTCCTGGCCCACCACCGCCCCGGAGAGCAGGTCCTCGCACAGCCGGATGGCGTCCCGAGTGAGGCCCTCGAGCATGGGGCGGGCGTCCACCATGGCGGCGTAGCCGATGTGGCCGTTATAATTGCGGTCGTAGTGGGGGTGAAGGGCCTCGATCTTCCGGGCGGTGGCAAGCAGGTCGCTGATGGAGGCCTTGGGCCGGTCATTGCCGCTCCCCATGCCCCCCAGGGCCATGAGGGTGTTCATATTGCAGGCATCTCCGGTGAAGATGATGCGCTCCCGCCGGTCCAGGAAGCTGAGCCCGCCGGGGGTGTGGCCCGGGGTCTCGTAGACGGCCACCTCCCGGTCCCCCAGCTGAATGGTGTCCCCCTCCCGGAGGGGCAGATACTCGGTGTGGCCGGAGCGGGGCAAAACGTCCGCCTCGGTGACGGCGAAAAGCCCGTCACACTGGGCCAGCAGGGCGGCGGCATAGCCCCGGCGGGAAACGTCGGTGACGGTGTCCAGCATGGGCACATCATCGGGGTGGAGATAGACCTGGGGGAACTGGAATGCCCCGCCGGCGTGATCCACATGGCCATGGGTCAGGGCCACCACAAGGGGTTTGCCGGTGAGGGAGCGGACCAGGGCGGGCAGGTGGAAAAGGCCGGTGCCGCAGTCGATGAGCAGGGCCTTTTCCGTCCCCTCCAGCAGGAACATGGCATCCATGCCAAACTCGTTGATACACCAGGTTTGATAGGCAATTTCGGTGATAATTGGGGTTTTAATAGGCATAAAAGGCCCTCCTTTACGGTGATTTCCCCTCTATTTTAGCCCCTTTGGGGCGGGATTGCAACGGTTTTAGGGGGCCAGGGAGGGCTTTTTGAGGGGGTTTTGGGCGCAAAAAAGGGCTCCTTTCCATGGGAAAGGAGCCCTTTTGAAAGGCATTTTTACTTCTTCAGTCCGGGGTTGTTCTCCATCTCCCGGAGGGCGTCACGGTAGGAGAGGTTCACACGGCCCTTCTCGTCGATCTCGGTGACCTTCACCCAGATCATGTCGCCGATGTTGACCACGTCCTCCACCTTCTCCACCCGGCGCTCGGCCAGCTTGGAGATGTGGACCATGCCGTCCTTGCCGGGGGCCAGCTCCACGAAGGCGCCGAAGGGCATGATGCGGACCACCTTGCCGTAGTAGAGAGAGCCCACCTCGGGGACAAAGACGATGGTCTCGATCATCTTCTTGGCCTTGTCGCAGCACTCGGCGTCGGGGGAGGCGATGTGGATGGTGCCGTCCTCCTCGATGTCGATCTGGGCGCCCGACTCGGCGGTGATCTTCTGGATGACGCTGCCGCCCT
>CAJUSE010000034.1 GCA_910588975.1 uncultured Oscillospiraceae bacterium
CTGGACGAGCGTGACTTCCCCTACGGCGTCATCACCGCCGCCGCCCTCCTGAACGACTACCACCCCATTGACCCGGAAAAGCCCTCCATCCCGGCGGATATCAAGCCTGGAGACAAGATGTTCGGTTCGGTGGAGTGTGCAGGGGTGGCAAATGTCTCTCCCTCTGGAGAGGGCAAATGGGAATGCACACTCATCCGCACGGAGGATGACGGACCCTGTGCCACTACTCTGGTAACCGACTGTCAGAATCTCCACAAGTGGGATCTGGTGGCTTACAACACAAAGACGAACACTATTTGTACCCTGGCCGACCTCCGGGCGGAGCAGAAGGAGTTCCCCAACTGCATCCCCGACGGCATCTTCGTCCTCCAGGAGAACTGCAAGCCCGGGGACAACATTAAGACCGTCACCGGCCTGGACGACCACGTGGTGGAGTTTGAGATCACCCCCAACCGCCCCGACTGCCTCAGTGTGATCGGTCTGGCCCGGGAGGCGGCGGCCACCTTCGACAGGCCCTGCCGCTTCCACCAGCCGGAGGTCAAGGGGGGCGGCGAGGGCGTCCTCCCCGAGCTGCTGGACGTGGAGACCCCCGACCCCGAGCTGTGCCCCCGGTACACCGCCCGGATGGTGCGCAGTGTGAAAATCGGCCCCTCCCCCAAGTGGATGCGGGAGCGGCTGCGGGCCATGGGGGTCCGGCCCATCAACAACATCGTGGACATCACCAACTACGTCATGCTGGAGTACGGCCAGCCCATGCATGCCTTCGACTACCGCTACGTCTCCGGCGGGCATATCATCGTCCGCCGGGCCGTGGAGGGAGAAAAGCTCACCACCCTGGATGGCAAGGAGCACACCCTGAACGCCAACCATCTGGTCATCGCCGACGAGACCAAGGCGGTGGGCCTGGCCGGCATTATGGGCGGGCTCAACAGCGAGATCGTGGACGACACAGTGGACGTGGTCTTTGAGTCGGCCTGCTTCGACGGCACCTGTATCCGCAAGGGGGCTCTGGCCCTGGGCATGCGCACCGAGGCCAGTGCCAAGTACGAAAAGGGCCTGGACCCCATGAACACCCTCCCCGCTGTCGACCGGGCTTGCGAGCTGGTCGAACTGCTGGGCGCCGGTGAGGTGGTGGATGGCTGCATCGACATTCTCAACAACGTCCCCAACCCCTGGACCGTGATGATGGACCCGGATAAGGTCAACGCTCTGCTGGGCACCGACCTGGACCCAGTATATATGTACCAGCTGCTGGAGCGGGTAAACATTCTGACCAAGGAGCATGACTTCCCCAACGGCCCCGCCGAAGTGGTCATCCCCTCCTACCGGGGCGACGTGCGCCGGCTGGCCGACCTGGCCGAGGAGGTGGCCCGGCTCTACGGCTATAACGAGATCCCTTACACCCTCATGCGGGGCCAGACCACCCGTGGGGGCTACTCCCCGGCGCAGCAGATGGAGCGCCGGCTGGGCGAGATCTGCCGCAGCGCCGGCTATGACGAGATCATCACCTACTCCTTCATCTCTCCCTCCTACTACGACAAGATCCGCTGGGCCGAGGGCGATCCCCGCCGCCAGTCCTTCAAGATCCTGAACCCCCTGGGAGAGGACACCTCCATCATGCGCACCACCCTGCTGCCCTCCATGCTGGAGATCTTGACCCGCAACTACAACTACCGCAACGCCGTGGTCCGGCTTTACGAGGTGGGCAAAACCTACCTCCCCGGCGGCGAGGACGGCCTGGCCAACGAGGCCCGGGTCCTCTCTCTGGGTGCCTACGGCGGCGGCATGGATTTCTACGGCCTGAAGGGGCTGGTAGAGGCCATTCTGAAGGATCTGCGGTGCGAGGAGGTCCACTTCGAGCCCTGCGCCGACAATCCCTCCTACCACCCCGGGCGGTGCGCCCAGGTCTACGCCGGCGAGGCTCTGCTGGGTGTCTTTGGCCAGGTCCATCCCCTGGTGGCCAAAAACTATGGGGTGGACGACGCCCTCTACTGCGGCGAGCTGTCCTTTGAGGCCCTCTTTGCCGCCCAGGGCCCCGGGCGGGAGTATACCCCCCTTCCCAAGTTCCCCAACCTGACCCGGGACATCGCCCTGGTCTGCGACGAGTCCATCACTGTGGGCGCTCTGGAAAAGGCCATCCGCAAGGGGGCCAAGGGCCTGCTCAAGGAGGTCAAGCTGTTTGACATCTACCGGGGCACCGGCATCCCCGAGGGCAAAAAGAGCGTGGCCTTCAACCTCATTCTCCGCTCTGACGAGCGCTCCCTCACCAACCAGGAGGCCGATGAGGATGTCCAGAGCATCCTGGCCACCCTGAAGGAGGAACTGGGGGTCGTGCTGCGGTAAAATCCACAGCCGGAAATGTTACAGTTATAAAACATTTATAAATTTTCCCTTCTATCTCTTTACACCGCTCCTTTTTTCGAGTACAATCTTTCTTGTAACCTACCAAGGAGGTGTGACCCATGGACGATATGGACCTGACACGGAGATTTAATATCCGCTATGAGAAGGACCAGGAGATCAAGGCGATCCTGACCTCGGTCTATGATGCTTTGAAGGAAAAGGGATACGACCCCATCAATCAGATCGTGGGCTACATTCTCTCTGAGGACCCCACCTATATCACCAACTACAACAATGCCCGCTCCCTCATCCGCCGGCTGGACCGGGATGAGCTGCTTCAGGAGCTGGTGAAGCAGTATCTCTCCGACTGATAAGCAGCAACAAAGGGCGCACCCGGTTTCGGGTGCGCCCTTTTCATACCTGTTTGACAGAAGGCCCGCCTTAAAACTCGTTGCCCTTCTTGTCCTTCTCTGTAACTCCGAAGAAGTCCAGGGCGTGCTGGATGCTCAAATCCCAGAAACGCCACTCGTGGGTATAGCCCTTGACCTCCTCCAGCACGATGTCGTCCATGTGCATCTTCTGAGTGTGCTTTTTCCATGCCTTGAAGCCGGGATAGAGGAAGTCCTCCTTGCCGCAGGAGAAGTAGAGCCGGGGCAGTCGGGTCCCCTTCTCATAGGCCTCGGTGATAATGCGCCAGGTGTTCTGGGCCCCGGCCAGATAGGCCTCCTCGCCGCCGGCGTTGGCAATGGCGTTGGCCCGGCGCTTGGCGGCTCCGGGCATGATCTCGCTCCCCCGGGGCATGGCCATGGCCTCAGGGGCGGTGGGGGGAGCAGACAGGGCGGCCACAGCGGCGAACCTGTCCGGGTTATTCACCCCCAGCATGGTGGCCCCAAAGCCGCCCATAGACAGCCCGGCGATGAAGTTGTCCTCCCGCCGGGGAGAGGCGGGCAGCCAGTTGTGGACCAGGGGCATGAGCTCGTCCAGAATAAAGCGGTAGGGATCATAGCCTGTGGCAAAACCCTCCCAGGCCACATAGTCGCTGTTCAGGGCGGAGGGCATGACCACGATGAGGTCATTTTCACAGGCGTATAGCTCAATGTTGCTCTTGCGGATCCAGTCGGTGTAGTCCCCGAAGGTGCCGTGGAGGAGCCAAAGGACGGGATACTTCTTCCCCTTCTCATAGAATTCCCTGGCCTCCACCGTCCGGGCCCGGTCGGGCAGAATGACCAGCACGTCGGTGTTGTTCTGCAGGTATTGGCTTTCAAAGTTCAGGTGGACCAGCGCCATAGTATGTTCCTCCTTTTATATTTTCATGGGGCCTCGCCCCTTGGGCTTACAGGTGTTCCTCCAGCCAGGCCAGGGTGTCGGCAAAGACCTCCTCCCGGTTGATCTCGTTGAGCATCTCGTGCCGGCCGCCGGGGTAGAGCTTCATACGCACGTCCTTGACCCCCACATCCCGGAACCACCCGGCCACCTTCCTGACCCCCTTCCCCATGGCCCCCACCGGGTCGGCATCCCCGGCAAAGAGGTAGACGGGGGTATCCTTATCCATCTTCTGAAGGTTGGCCCGCTTGCCCAAATACTGCAATCCCCTCATCATGGCGTGGTTCATCCCCGCCGTGGTTCGGAAATTGCAGTAGGGGTCAGCCAGATAGGCGTCCACCACCCCGGTGTCCCGGCAGATCCAGTCGGCCACGGTGCGGTTGGGGGCAAATTTTTTGTTGTAGGCCCCGATGGACAAATCATAAAACAGCTTGTTCACCTTGTGGGGATCTCCCAGCCCTGTGACGAATTTGCCCAGGGCCACGGTGGCCGCCGGCTCCTGGCCGGTGCCCGACAGGATGCAGCCGGTCAGCGTGCCGGGGTAGTCAATGAGGTAGGTCCGGGCCACAAAGGAACCCATGGAGTGTCCCAGCAGGAAGTAGGGCTTGCCGGGAAAACGCTCTCCCACTGTGGTGCGCAGGGTGCGCACGTCCTTCACCAGGTCCCACCAGTTTTCAAAATAGCCAAACTCACTGTCGTCCTTGGCAGTCTGGCCGTGGCCCAGATGGTCGTTTCCGGTGACCGCAAAGCCCTGGCTGGCCAGATAGAGGGCGAAGGGCTCATAGCGCAGGATATATTCGCAGATTCCGTGGACCAGCTGGACCACCCCCCGCACCTCCCCTTCGGGCAGCCACAGGACGGCGTGGACCTGGTGATCGCCCTCGGCAGATGGAAAGGTAAATTCCTCCCGATTTATCATGGAAAAATCCTCCTAACTATGCTATACTTTCAGTATCTCCATTGTAACGGGAAAGCACGCCCCCGTCAACGGGGGAAATGTGAACAGAAGGGAAGATTTTTATGAACGTATTGGATCGGTTCCTGAAGTATGTCACCTTTGACACCCAGTCTGACGAGTATTCCACCACCGCCCCCTCCACCGAAAAGCAGAAGGTGCTGGGCCAGGCCCTGGCCGAGGAATTGGCCGCTCTGGGGCTGGAAAATGCCCACATGGACGAGTTTGGCTATGTCTACGGCTGGCTCCCCGCCACCGCCGGCCGGGAGAGCGTGCCCACCCTGGGCTTCATCGCCCACATGGACACCGCCCCCTCCGCCCCCGGCGCCAACGTGAAGCCCCGTGTGATCCACTACGAGGGGGGCGACGTGGTCCTCAACCCCGACATGGTCATGCGGGAGAGTGAGTTCTCCTTCCTGGGCCGGATGGTGGGCCAGGACCTGGTGGTCACCGACGGCACCACCCTTCTGGGGGCCGACGACAAGGCGGGCATTGCCGAGATCATGACCGCCGTGGCCCATCTGGCCGCCCATCCCGAGCTGCCCCACGGCCGCATCGCCGTGGCCTTCACCCCCGACGAGGAGATTGGCCGGGGCACCGACCACTTCGACGTGCCCGGCTTTGGAGCCACCGCCGCCTACACCGTGGACGGCGGCACCATCGGGGGCATTGAGTACGAAAACTTCAACGCCGCCGCTGCCGCCGTCACCGTCCACGGCTTCAACATCCATCCCGGCTCGGCCAAAAACAAGATGCGCTCGGCCATCCTCATGGCCATTGAGTTCAACTCCATGCTGCCCCCGGCCATGATCCCCGCCCACACCGAGGGCTTCGAGGGCTTCTTCCACCTGGGCCACATGGCGGGGGACGAGACCACCGCCACCCTGGAATACATTGTCCGGGACCACGACATGGCCAAGTTCGAGGAGAAAAAGGAGATGCTCCGGGACATTGCCGCCTACCTGAACAAGAAGTACGGGGCGGGCACAGTGGAGCTGGAGCTGCGGGACCAGTACTTCAACATGAAGAAGGAACTGGCCGGGCATATGTACCTCATCGACCGGGCCAATGAGGCCTATCGGAAGATTGGGGTGGAGCCCCACAGCGTGGCCATCCGGGGCGGCACCGACGGGGCCATGCTGTCCTACAAGGGCCTCCCCTGCCCCAACCTGTCCACCGGCGGCTATAACGCCCACGGCCCTATGGAGTTCGCCAGCGTCCAGGAGATGGAGCAGATGGTCCAGGTCCTCCTCACCCTCATGCAGGCCGAATAAACGCCCCGCCCCATCCAACACGCAAAAAGGCCGGTATTCCGCACAGGATACCGGCCTTTTTCCGCCTTTTCAGGAAGAAAACTCACATAAACTTGTCCAGCTCTTCCTCAATGGCCGGATCTTTTTTCACCTTGGGGTCCCGGACCAGCTGGCCCCGGGCCATAACCATATGGGGATAGCGCAGAGCCCGCAGGTCCTCCATGGGGTTGCCCACGGTGATGAGCAGGTCGGCGCATTTGCCCACCTCCACCGTCCCCGTCACCTCTCCCAGGCCCAGCAGACCGGCGTTCACCGCCGTGGCGGTGTGGAGGGCAAAGGCGTTGGACACGCCGCAGAACTTGTGGAAGTAGTTGACCTCCCGCCACATATCGTAGTGGGTGATAAAGGGGCAGCCGGTGTCTGTACCCAGTCCCACAGGGATCCCCTGGTCCAGGCAGGTCTTGGCGCAGTTGATGATGCCCTGGAACAGCACCTCTCCGTTGTACTTCTCCACCTCGTTGACGTGGCTCACCGCCGGGTCAAAGAGGGCGTAGGGCACGGCAGGAGAGAAGGTTGCCACATGACAGGCCCCGGTGCTGCGGAACAGAGCCATCATCTCCTCGGTTGGCTCGGCTCCATGCTCAATAGAGTCCACCCCATTCTCCAATGCCACGATGACGCCGGCGGGGCTCTCCACATGGGCGGCCACCTTCAGCCCCAGCCGATGGGCCTCCTCACAGGCGGCCTTGACATACGCAGGGGGCATCTTCAGCTCCCCCGGCTCCCCCTTCACCGTGGCGTCCAGCACGCCGCCGGTGATCATCAGCTTGATGAGATCCACCCCTTCTCCGGCGATCTTGCCCACCAGGGCCACCGCCTCCTCCATGGTGGTGGCGGCGTAGGCCACCGAGCCCGCCATGTGCCCACCGGGCACCGACACCGCCATATTGGAGGCCAGGATGCGGGGGCCTACCGCCTTGCCCTGGGCAATGCGGTCCCGAATGGTGGTGTCCAGGTCGGCGATGCCGCCCACCGTGCGCAGGGTGGTAACCCCGCTCATAAGCTCGGTCCTGGCATATCCCTCACACATAGCCTGGGCGATACGCTTGAGCATGGCGTTGGAGGTCATGGTCTTAGCCAGCTTGTTGTTGTCCGTTTTCTTTCCCGGCTTGGGGGGCTTTCCTCCGGCAGGCAGATGGACATGGAGGTTCACAAGGCCGGGCATGAGGTACTTGCCCGCCAGATCCACCACCTCGCAGCCGGCCAGAGTGCTCTCCTCCACCTGGGCAGCATCCAAAATAGCTGTAATGTTCTCCCCCTCCACAAGGACCACCTTGTTGGGCTGGGGTGTCATATCGGCCGAGCCGTCTAAAATGGTAGCGTTGGTAAAGGCGTATTTCATGGTAAAAACTCCTCTCTATGCCGGCAAAAAGGCCACCGGACCGCAGATTTCTGCTGTCAGAATAGCAAATTTGGGGCATAAAATCAAGGTTTTTCCCGTTTTTGGAGGAGAGTTTCCCCTCTAACAAAGCCGTTTTTTTCCAAAAAAACACGAAAAAAGCGGCTTCAAAACTCTTTTAGCCTATTTTTATTTTGAAAAATAAAGTAAATGCTTGATTTTTAGCAATGGGTATGCTACACTTTTGTTTAAGAATGCCATATTTCACATGATTTAGTTTCGAAATCTTTTGGCAAAATGTCGATTCCATACCCCTGAAGGCCGAGGGGGCGTGGGCGGCATATATTTTTACTGCTTTTTGGATACAAATTGCCACTTTATGTTAAAAAACCTTATGAAACTGTCCCCACCCTCCACAGGGGACAGCGGGAAGGTAGCGCCGGCCGCCGGCCGGACCATTGAAGTGACACGACTTCACCCGAAGGAGGACTCCTTATGTATCACTGTCACCTACAATTCTGTTTCGCAGGCCCGGCCTGCGACGCCTTTGATACCATCCGGGAAATGCCGCCTCTCACCCCCTTCTCCCACAGCTTTTCCCAAGCCGGCGGGGTGGAAGCGGCCCTCCTTCAGGCCGCTGATATCATCCTGGTCAACCTGGCCCAGGACAGCCCGGATGCCTTGCTGGATCCCATCCTGAAGAGCAAGAAGCCCACGGCTGGCGTGATCGTATTGGCCTGGGAGAAGGATATGGACGCCCTTCTCCCCTACCTGTCCCAACTGGCTGATGTGTGGCCGGCGAACATGGGGGCGGAGCAGACCCGCTTCCGTTTTTTGCGCTGGCAGCAGAATGTGAAGCGGGACAGAGACCTGTGGCAGACCAACCAGTATCTGGAGGTCGCCATCAACTCCAGCCCCAATATGATCTGGTTCAAGAGCGCCGACGGCCTTCACGAAAAGGTCAACGACGCCTTCTGCCAAATTGTCGACAAGCCAAAAGGCGTGGTGGAGGGCAAAGACCACTGCTTCATTTGGGACGTGGGACCTGCCGATGCCGAGGTCTGCGCCGAGACCGACCGGGCTGTCATGGCTTCGGGCAGGACCTGTACCGCTGAGGAGAATGTGAAGAGCGGCGATGAGATGAAGCTGTTCATCACCTATAAGTCCCCCCTCTATGACCTGGACGGCAGCGTTATGGGCACAGTGGGCATCGGTGTGGATGTGACGCAGGAGCGGGTCTACGAGCGCAGCCTTCTCGAGCGCAACGAGGCTCTGGAGACCATCTTCACCACGCTGGACTGCGGCATCCTCAGCCATTCCATAGACGGCAGCGTGGTCCGTGACATCAACCAGGCCGCCCTGAAAATGCTGGGCTACCGCAGCCGTGAGGAACTGATGGAGGCGGGCTTTGAAATGGTGGCCCCCACCGTTTTGGATGAGGACAAGGAAACCCTGCACAATGCCATTCAAAGCCTGGAGCAAGTGGGCGACAGCGTCAGCGTGGAGTACCGGGTGCTCCATCCCGACGGTGAGACCCTGCACATTATGGGCAACATCAAGCTGTTGGAGGAAAACGGCGAGCGTTATTACCAGCGCTTCCTGCTGGATATGACCCGCCAGAAGCAGCAGGAGCTGGAGCAGGAGCGGCGACAGGCTGCTTTGATTCAGGCTTTGAGCATCGACTACAGCCTGGTGTGTGCCTTTGACAGAGACGGTGCGGGCCGGGCTATTCGGGTGGACGAGGAGAAAAATCGGCTCACAGGCGGCGCCTTTGAGGGTAACTTTACCTTCGAGACGTGCATGCAAAAATACATTGATACTCTGGTCTATCCAGAGGACCAAGATAAGCTGCGCCAGGCCCTGGCGCCGGAGGGGTTAGAACGGCAACTGCAAAAGTCTCCCCTCTTCGATCTGCGGTATCGATCTCAGCGAGGAGATCGGGTATACTACTATGAAATGAAGATCGTCTATGTCCGCACTCCGGGCAATCACCAGGTGGTACTGGGTCTGCGCAACGTGGACGAGGCCACCCGCCGAGAAATGGAGCAGCGCCACACCCTGGAGGATGCCCTGGCCCAGGCCAACCAGGCCAATCAGGCCAAGAGCGCCTTTTTGAGCAACATGTCCCATGACCTGCGCACTCCTATGAATGCCATCATTGGTTTCACCACCCTGGCACTGTCCCACAGCAAACAGCGGGAGCAGGTGGAGGACTATCTGAACAAGATCATGGCCTCCAGCCAGCACATGCTCAACCTGGTCAATGATGTGCTGGAGATGAGCCGCATTGAAAGCGGCAAGACCCAGCTGGTGGAAGCGCCCTGCCTGCTCCGCCCGCTCATTGACGACCTTGGCAACATGATGCAGGCCAGCGCCATGGCGAAGGAGCTGGATATCTGCATCAACACAAACGGCATCCGGACAGACGCCGTCCTGTGCGACAAGCTGCGGCTCAATCAGGTGCTCATCAACGTGTTCAGCAACGCCGTGAAGTATACAAATCCCGGCGGACGCATCGACTTCACCGTCACCGAACGTGACGACCCCAAGCCGGGCTACCGGGGCTATGAGTTCCGGATCAAGGACACCGGCATGGGCATGAGCCCCCAGTTCCTGGAGCACATCTTTGACCCCTTTGAGCGGGAAAAGACCTCCACCACCAGCGGCATTATCGGCACAGGCCTGGGCATGACCATCACCAAGAACCTGGTGGACATGATGGGCGGCACCATCCGCATCGAAAGTAAGGTGGGCGTGGGGACTGAGGTTATCATCTATCTCGGCCTGCGCATTGATCACAACGATACCGAAAAGCCCTGCCACACCTCCCCGGCAGCCCCGGCGCAGGGCGCTCTCACCCGGGAGGGCCACGGCGGCGAGCACATCCTGCTGGTGGAGGATAACGAGCTCAATCAGGAGATCGCCAAGGTCATTTTGGAGGACGCCGGCTTTACTGTGGAGGTTGCCGAGAACGGCAAGGCAGCCCTGGATCTGCTGACTTCCTCCCCTTCCGGCACCTTCGCTCTTGTCCTCATGGACATCCAGATGCCGGTGATGAACGGCTATGAGGCCACCGTGGCCATCCGCTCACTGGAGGACAAGGCCCTGGCTGACATCCCCATTCTGGCCATGAGCGCCAACGCCTTTGAGGAGGACAAGCAGAAGGCCCTGCACAGCGGCATGAACGGCCACATTTCCAAGCCCATTGACGTGGAGAAGCTGTTCCAGGTGCTGGAGGAGCATCTGCCCCGGTAAGTCGGGAGCTTACGACCGTGTTGAAATAGAGGGGGCACTCCGCCGGGAGTGCCCCCTTTTGTTTGTGCAGCAGCTGCGCCGGCACAGGCATCTACTCCCTCTCATGGCGCAGCAAAGCAGAGCCGAAAACCAAAAGAAACCCGGCTGGAAATATTGACAAACGGTGGAAAATAGGGTATTCTATTAAGGCGCAAAATGAGATGCAGCGGTATCGAAGTGGTCATAACGGGGCTGACTCGAAATCAGTTTGTGGGCAACCACACGTGGGTTCGAATCCCACCCGCTGCGCCAATAAGGCAGGAGCACTCATTGAGTGCTCCTGCCTTATTACATCTTTGCCAACGGGATAACAGCGGCGAAGTGTGGACCTGCTATCCCCCATTTCACCGGACGGCCCGGCCGCCCAAAACGAAGGAGCGAGCTTATCATGACACTGGAAGAGGACATCCAAAATATTTGCGCCCACAATCCTTTTATGCAGCTATTGGGGGTAAAGCCCCGAGAGATGGAGCGGGACCGGATGGTCTTTGCCCTCACTCTCACCGATGAGCTGCTCAACCCCTACGGCATCGCCCATGGCGGCGTGCTGTTCTCCCTGGCTGACAACACCGCCGGCATGGCCGCCCGGGGAGATGGCCGCAGCTATGTGACCCTCAGCTCCAACTTCAACTTCCTCCGGCCCGGCCAGGCCGGGGATACCATCACAGCCCAGGCCACTGTGAACCACCGGGGCAGCACCATTTGCCACGTGGACATAGTCGTCCAGGACAGCCAGGGTGGCCTGCTGGCCAGCGGAAATTCCGTTTTTTACTGTATCGACAAGTGAGAGAGGGCGGCACCGGTCCGGGTGCCGCCCTCTTTTCCTTCTCTATGCTTTGGGAGCAACAGGTTGAGCGCCCCTTCTCAATGTCTTTTTTGCCGCCCGGCCACTGGCCCAGAAGCTGCCCCAGGTGAAAAGGAGGGGCGGCAGGATCCCAGCCAGCAGGCCGGTGAGGACCAAGGCCTCCAGGGTGTCATAAGCGCCCCACAGGGGCATGGCCATCAGCACAAGCCCGCTGGAGGGAGCGGCCAACAGCACGGAGGCATAGAAGGCCATGATAAGCAGAGGGCCGTTGGCGGCGCTCAAGGAGAGGACCACCACCCCCACCCAGGCCCAGGCCACGGCGGTGGGATAGATCACCGCCTGCCAACGCTCCCGGTCGGTCAGCGGAACCGTCCAGTTGTTGAGCCAGGCGGTGGCCATCCCCAGGGGAAAATAGGCCAACAGGTATACAGCAGCAATCCCCCAGGCCCCGGTATAGCCAAAGCCCTCTGTCCCGGCCGCCATCCCAAGTATCAGCAGCCAAAAGGGAAAAAAGCCCAGACAGGACAGACCGAGGTGGGCCATGGCAAAGCCCTCAAACCGCTCTTTCTGGGTGGTGTGGGGCGGGCCGTATTCCTTCATGATGCTTCCTCCCTTCAGGTGTCAAAGGCCACATAGTAAAGCCGGCAGGTGGCCTTGTCGTAGATGGCCAGGGTGAAATTCCAGGATGAGCGACTATCCCACCGTCCCTCCTTCCGGTCATCGACGGCCTCACTGTGACGATCCCGGAAATAGTAGAAGCCCTCCTTGCTCTGAGGAAAGAAGGGGACGCCCTCCCTTCTCTCAAAGGGACCGCCGGCACTGCCATTCAGCAAGGGTATAAGGCCAGAGGTAGTGGGCAGGGCCGTCCACCCCTGATTTTCGGCGATGGCCTCGGCCAGGTCCTCCTCAAAGTCGTAAACGGCCCGGGTGTAACCGTCCCCGTGGAAGCCGCCGTGGGTGTCCTCATAGAGGACCTCAGTGCCCCCTGACAGCCGTAGTCCCAGAATGTCACCGATGGCGTCCCTGCGCTGGCTCTCCGGGCTGCAGGCGTTAAGAAGCAGGGACAGCGCCACCGCCAAAACAGTTTCAAACATCCGTCTTTTCACGGTATTTCCTCCTTTGGGAGACGTGTCGGCCCAAAGACGCTCCATTTCAGCGCCCCGGCTATGTCTATTCCACCTGCTCCTCCCCGGGCACGTATTCCAGAATGTCGCCGGGCTGGCAGTCCAGAGCCCTGCAAATAGCCTCCAGGGTGGAGAAGCGGACCGCCTTGGCATGGTTATTTTTCAAAATTGACAGGTTGGCGGCGGTGAGGTCCACCTTCTGGGCCAGCTCGCCAGCGCTCATCTTCCGCTTGGCCATCATCACGTCCAGATTGACTACAATGGGCATCTCGCCACCTCCTTATATGGTCAAATCGTTCTCTTCCTTCAGCTCGGCGGCCTGACGGAAGAGGGCGGACATAACCAGGCACAGCAGGCCGGCCATGAGGAACATGGGAACAAAGAGGGCGTTGTAGGGGCTGAAGCTGCCAAAGAGGGCCATCTGGAGGATCAGCCGCACCAGAGCGGCTAGAGCGACAACAAAGAAGCACCCTGCCGCCCGGTTCAGGCTTTTGGCGTTGGCGAGCTGGAAGGGATCGCCGGTGATGATGGTGTCCAGTACCTTCCCGGCCTGCCGGAGGACGACGGCGGTGCAGGTGCCGCAGGCCCAGAGGAAGAGGGTCAGGACGGCGGAGTAGCCCTCCCGCCAGACCCGGAACAGATACTGCCAGCACACGGCCAGGAAAATCACCGGGCCATTGGGGACCGGCTCCCCCTCGGGCACGCCCCAGGCGGCCTGCCAGCCCCCCGCTCCCTGGATCCCGGCCAGGCCAGGGACCAGAAACAGGGCGACCAGATTGCACACAAGGGTGACGGTGATAAGCACCTTCAAAATTTCAGCCAGCTTTTGAGCTTTGGTTTTTTCCATGGGACTTCCACTCCTTTCCTTCTGGGGATAGAATAGCACTTGCAAATCTGTTTGTCAATATATTTTTATCGAATATCAATAAAAATATATTTTTTTACTTGAATGCAGTTGCATCAACACACGCACACCCTTCTTGCAATTCACCCAAAAATATTGTATGATAACAACCATCAGGAATGGGGGTGGCATATGGTCGCCATCAAAGAGGTCGATATGCAAAATGTTTTTGACGTTTGCGACCTGACCACAAACAAAGACGGTGTGGGCACCGTGATGGAGGAATATCTGTGCTGCAATGCCGTCTCTGTGGCTGAGTCAAAATTCGACCTCACCATGCACCCGAAAGCGCTCTATGCCGATGATACCCTCATTGGCTTTTTCATGTACCGGCACACCGAAGAAGACGCCGGCACTGCCACCATCTGCCGGTTTATGATCGACCACGCTTTTCAGGGGAAAGGGCTGGGGAGGCAAGCTTTGCACTGCATTTTGGAGTACTTGAAGGCCCAGGGTATCCAAACTGTGGTACTGATGATCGACGATGCCAATAAAATCGCCAAAAGCCTGTATCTCTCCTTTGGCTTTTCCTTTACAGGAAAAATCGACAAAGGAGAATATTACTACCAATTAAAGCTATGACCTTTGTCCGGCTACACATTTTGGGCCGCCAGGTCAACAACAAAAGGGCGGGAACCGCAGTTCCCGCCCTTCTCCTTTTGGACGTATCCTTTACAATAAGCCAAGTGTCTACACTTCGATTTTGGAAAAAGCCTCCCCGATCTTGCCGTGAATGACCAGGTCGGCAGTGGAGTCATAGGGGGTCTCCCCCAGGTTGATGAGGACCAGGCGACTGCCTGAATAGTAGCGCAGCAGTCCCGCCGCCGGGTAGACCACCAGGGAGGTGCCCCCCACGATGAGCAGGTCAGCACGGCGAATGTAGCTCACCGCCCGGGCCATAGTGTCCTGGTCGGGAACCTCCTCGTAAAGGGTCACATCGGGCTTAATGAGCCCGCCGCAGGCATCACAGAGGGGCAGCCCCTCCCCCGCCTTCATATAGGCAGCGTCAAAGCTCTTGCCGCAGCGGGTACACCGATTGCGGTGGACACTGCCGTGAAGCTCCAGCACCTCCCGGCTGCCGGCGGCCTGGTGAAGGCCGTCAATGTTCTGGGTAATGACGGCGGAGAGTTTTCCCGCCTGCTCCAACTGGGCCAGCTTGCGGTGGGCGGCGTTGGGCTGGGCGTCCAGGTAGAGCATCTTATCCCGGTAGAAGCGGTAAAACTCTGCCGGGTCAGCGTCAAAAAAGCTACGGGAGATAATTTCCTCCGGGGGATAGGCGTATTGCTGGTTGTACAGCCCGTCCACGCTTCGGAAATCGGGGATACCGCTCTCAGTGGACACGCCGGCCCCGCCGAAAAAGACGGCGCATTGGGCCTCCCCCAGCCAGCTTTGCAGGGTCTCAATGGGGGTCATGTTTTCCCTCCTTTCAGAGATAGAAAAAGGAGCGGACGGCCTGGGCCGTCCGCTCCTCAGTTGGCACTTAGTCCTCGTCCTCTTCCTCGTCGGAGAGGTCCAGGGCAAACTTGTCGCCGCAGGCGGGGCACTCAACAACGCCAGCCTCCAGGACATCCTCGTCGATGTCGATCTCGGCGCCGCAGGTGGGGCACTCAACCTCAAAGAAGTCCTCGTCATCGTCCTCATAGTCCTCGTCAAAGACGACTTCCTCCACGTCGCTGAGGTCGTCGGAGATGGCGTCTACCTCCTCGCCCAGCTCGTCGGTGACCTCCTGAAGGTCCTCCAGGTCCAAAGCGACCTCCTCCAGAATACCGATCATCACGGAGATGAGCTTACCCTCCTTGGACTTCTCGGTGTCCAGATCCAGCCCCTCGGCCAGACCCTTCAGGTATGCAACCTTCTCAGAAATGGTCATAGTGATCTCCTTTCCAGTCTTGGGCTGTCACGTTCCGAAGTACCCTGGGTACTTCTCCACGCTTCTATTAGCCCTTGGAGCGCTCCAGGTACTCGCCGGTGCGGGTGTCGATCTTGATTTTGTCGCCGATGTTGATGAACAGGGGCACCTTGATCTCGGCGCCGGTCTCCACAATGGCGGGCTTGGTCACGTTGGTGGCGGTGTCGCCCTTGAAGCCGGGGTCAGTCTCGGTGATCTCCAGCTCCACGAAGTTGGGGGCCTCAACGCCCACCACCTTCTCCTTGTAGATCATCAGCTTGCAGATGGTGTTCTCCTTCACAAACTCAAAGCCGGAGGGCAGATCGCCCTGGCCCACAGGGACCATGTCAAAGGTCTCCTGGTCCATGAAGTACCACAGATCGCCGTCGTTGTAGCTGTACTCGGCGTCCTTGCGCTCGATATAGGCGGTCTCGAACTTAGCGGTGGGGTTGAAAGACGTCTCGGTGACGCCGCCGCCCAGCACATCCTTCATCTTAGTACGGACAAAGGCAGCGCCCTTACCGGGCTTGACATGCTGGAACTCGACGACCTGCATCACCTTGCCGTCCATCTCGAAGGTGACACCGTTGCGGAACTCGCCGGCAGTAATAGTAGGCATATTGATTTCCTCCAGAAAAGCAAAATTGGTGAGACTATTTTACTCCATCTGCCAGGTTTTTGCAATACCTTTTGCAGAATTTCCGGGTCCGAACCGATAAATGTAAACGAAAACGCCCGAAGTCTTTCGACTTCGGGCGCTCTCCTTTGGCGCAGAAGGAGGGATTTGAACCCTCGCGCGGTTTTACCCGCCTACTCCCTTAGCAGGGGAGCCCCTTCGGCCACTTGGGTACTTCTGCATGGCTGAAGAAAGATAAATTATGGCGGAGAGAGTGGGATTCGAACCCACGGCCCCTTGCGGGGTCACCAGTTTTCAAGACTGGCTCCTTAAACCACTCGGACATCTCTCCAAATGGACGGCGGTCAAAGGCAAGGAATATGATACCATGCTTTTTCCGTTTTGTCAACCTCAAAAATTTCCCTTGCGAAAATGAAACGAGGGCCGGCACAGATGGGTGCCGGCCCTCTCCGTTATTCCATTACTATCTTACTTCTCGTCCTTCTTCTCCCCAGCCTTTTCGTCTTTCTCCTCGTCCTTCTTGGGCTCCATGTCAGCAAACATTTTCTTCATCTGCTCCATGCGCTCGGTGACCTTGGGAGCGAAGCTGCGGGGAATGGGGTTGACCCTGGCGTTGAGGATGGTCTCGGCATAGTCAGTCACAAAGGCCACGCCGTCGATAAGGGTCTTGGGGTCCACCTCGTCCATGGTATCCCGGTAGTTGTGGATCTCGGCGCCGCCCCGGGGCATATCCTGGCCGAAGGAGCAGGCAGGCACGCCGGCGTTGGCAAAGCTGGAGGAGTCACTGGAGTACATCCCCATCTCCCCCTTGAAGGCCCAGCCCTTCATCTTGGCGTAGGTCTCGGTAAAATAGTAGGTAGCCTCGCTGGCACTGGCGCAGAACAGGTTTCGGGACAGCGGAGCACCCAGCATATCAATGTTGATGTTGTAGATGGCCTTATCCAGCTCGTCCTTGTGCATCTCGCAGTACTTCTTGGAGCCCACAAGGCCGATCTCCTCGCTGCCGCACCACAGGAAACGGACGGTACGCTTGGGCGGATTGGCCTTGAAGTGGTTCATAGCCTCCAGCAGGGTGACACAGCCCGTGCCGTTGTCCCAGCTGCCCAGGGCATAAATGACGGTGTCGAAGTGAGCGGAGAGGACCAGCACCTCCTCGGGAGTCTCGGTGCCGGGGATCTCGGCGATGACGTTCCGGGCGGTCCACTTGCAGGGGGTTTGGTCCAGCTTCAGAGTCAGCTCCTCCCCCTGGTGATTGCATACCAGATCCTTCACGTCCCGCATGTGGATAGCCACCCCGGGCAGCTCGATCTTGGCGGAGGCAGACATGACGGGAACACGGGGACCGTTGGCGATACGCTCGTCGTCAAAATAGCCGCCTACCGAGACCACATAGGCTACGGCGCCCTTCTCCTTCAGGGTCCGGGCCAGCTTGGGGGTGACACGGCCGGTGACTAGAGCGATCTTGCCCTTCAGATCCACCAGGTCGGCGTCCTGGTCGCCGTTGGTGACAAACCGGAAGGGGGCAGTAATGCCCTCGGCGGGGGTGTTTCCGGTGTGGGCCACGCCGTAGGCGGTGTATGCCTTGCCTCCCTTGAGGGTCAGGGCGGCGGTATGGATGTCAGAGTGGTCGATCTCGTACTCCTCGATGGCAGCGGGGATGCCCAGCTCCTCGCAGCATTTCTTCAGATACTCGGCGGCCAGCCGCTCCCCTTCGGTGCCGGTGACCCGGGCGTAGGCCCCCTTCTCCTCCTCGGTGCCCTTGCCCCAGATGTAGGACAGGTCATGGAGGTACTTCCAGGCACGATCCTGATTGACAGACATGAAAAAACTCCCTTTCACTGTAAAATAAAAGCGTTAAAGACTATGTTTAACAGTATATCACGTTAAAGAGAAATTGCAAGGAAAAGGTGGAAAAGAGGAATTGTTCTATTGGTTATTGGTACGGCTGGAAGGACCGTCGGCTGCGCCGGCACTAACTCTCCGTAGGCGGCAAAGCCGCCAACGGAGATTAAGTCGAACCTTCGGTTCTCGTCCAACATAACAACACCAAAGAAAAAAGCACCCCAAATGGGGTGCTTTTTTCTTTGGTACGGCTGGAGGGACTACCGGCTGCGCCGGTATAGGCATCCGTAAGGCAGCAAGCTGCCAACGGCTGCCGTATCTCACCCAAGGGTTCTCGTCCTGTCCAAATATCAAAAAGGGTGACCACCTTATGGTGGTCACCCTTTTTGGTACGGCTGGAGGGACTCGAACCCCCGACCTACTGGTTCGTAGCCAGTCACTCTATCCAGCTGAGCTACAGCCGCATACCGTCTTATTGACAGCTTGATTATTTTAGCACAACAGACGGTAAAAAGCAAGTCCTTTTTTCAAAAGGTAGAAATTTTTCTCAAAAATCTTCTTCACTCATATCAAAAGGAGGCATTTCGGTGGGCTGGGGAATCACATCCCGCTCAAACTCCAGCTCCTCGGGCACAGGCTCGGAGACAGGGGGAACATCAGGCGCCACATCTACCATCCCCTGCTTATACTGCATCTCCTGCCACTGCTCCTTGGAGATGAGCACCTGCCGGGGCTTGGAGCCCTCAAAGGGCCCCACGACCCCCTTCTCCTCCATCTGGTCCACCAGCCGGGCGGCCCGGGAGTAGCCCAGCTTCAGCCGCCGCTGGAGCATGGATACACTGGCCATGCCGGTATCCACCACCACCTCGATGGCGGCGGACAGCAGCTCGTCATACTCATCAGAGACATCCTCGGGGGCAGAGCCGCCCACTCCCTTGGCACCCTTCTCCTTTTCGGCCACGTTCTGCTCGATCTGGTGGAGTACGCTCTCGTCGTACTGGGCAGTGCCTCCCTGCTTGACAAACTCCACCACCCGGGCCACCTCCTCATCGGTGATAAGGCAGCCCTGGACCCGGGTGGGCTTTCCGGAGCCCAGCGGTAGGTAAAGCATGTCGCCCCGACCCACCAGCTTCTCAGCGCCGGTGTTGTCCAAAATGATGCGGGACTCCAGAGAGGAGGCCACGGCAAAGGCGATGCGGGAGGGGATGTTGGCCTTCATCAGGCCGGTGATCACGTCGGCCGAGGGCCGCTGAGTGGCCACGATCAGGTGCATTCCGGCGGCACGGCCCATCTGGGCCACCCGGCAGATGGACTCCTCCACCTCCTTGG
>CAJUSE010000035.1 GCA_910588975.1 uncultured Oscillospiraceae bacterium
GAGCAGGTGCCCGCCAAGCTCCGTGAGGAGGTGGAGGGCATCCTGGAGGCCCTGGAGGTCAAGGTCTAAGGACCGGCGCAAAGAGGCCGCTCCCGTTATCGGGGGCGGCCTTCTGCGTTACTGAGAAACCCAAAATCGCTATCAAAACAGGAGGAAATGTAGTTGTGAACGTCCAAGAGCTTTTGGCTGGCGGGGGCGGTCTGCTTCTGGTCATGATGACCCTGGTACAGATCGCCCCCGTCAAAGTGAACCCCTGGTCCTGGATGGCAAGAGCCATCGGCCGGGCCATCAATGCCGAGGTCATCAAGAAACTGGATGCCCATATCACCATGGATGACCGGCGATGTGCTGATGGGCACCGGGCCCGTATCCTGCACTTCAACAATGAGCTGCTTCGGGACATCGACCACACCAAGGAGGAGTTCACCGAGGTGTTGGCTGAGATAGATGCCTATGAGCTGTATTGCCGAGAACACCCGGAGTACCCGAACAACCGGGCGGTCCTGGCGATTAAGAATATCCAGGAGGTCTACATGGAGCGGTTGAAGCTGCATGACTTCCTTCAGGAAAGCAGCGCAGCGAGGCAGGAGCAGTCGCCATGAAGATGATCCTGATTGCCGCCGGCGCCCTGGTGGTCGGCATCGCCCTGGGCGTCATCTACTGCGAGGCCACCTACCGCCACCTACGGAAGCGTCTGAGGGAGCTGCGGGCGGGCTGCCAGCGCCCCAGCATCCTCCGCTCAGTGACCAGGATGCTCTTCGTCACCACGCAGGTGTCGGCCCTGGTATGGGTCTTTACCAGCTATGGCATCGCCATCTACTCCACCATCCGGCTGGAACAGGTCTACACAATGGCCGAGCTGTCCGAGCCGGCCATCCATACCATCCTGGGCGTCGGCGTCCTGAAGGTGTTGGAGAACATCTTCGAGCACAATGAAGGGCCGGTGTTCGGCACAAATGCGGCAGGAGGGATCCCACCCATCTCCGAAGAGGAAGAAATCGACGAAGGAGGATGACTATGAACAAGAAACCCGTCTCCTATCTCCAGACAGACGCCCGCTGGAAGAATAAGCCCTACCGGGTCAAGGGCGAGAACGCTACCATCGGCGGCTCCGGCTGCGGGCCCACCGCCGCCGCCATGCTGATTGAGACCATCACGGGCAAGAAGTTCACCCCGGAGGACGCCTGTAACTGGTCCATGGCCCACGGCTACAAGGCTCTGGGCAACGGAACCTACTACGGCTACTTCAAGCCCCAGTTCGCCGAGTTCGGCATCGACTGCGATATGCTTAACTGGACGAAGACCTACGGCAAGCCGGACCACGCCAACCACAAGAAGGTCGAGGAGATGCTGAAGCAGGGATACTACTTCATCGCTCTGATGCTGAAGGGGCTCTGGACCACCGGCGGCCACTTTGTCGTCCTGTGGTGGCAGGACGGAAAGGTCCGCATCAACGACCCGGCCAGCACCAAGGATGCCCGCCTGAACGGGGACATCCAGACCTTCCGCAGCCAGTGTGCCTACTACTGGTGGGTGGACGCCCGGAAGTTCAACGGGTACGGCACCGCCGTAAAGCCCCCGGTCGCCTCCAGCGGCACCCCGGCTACTGGTTCCGCCCCGTCTCTCGGCCTGAAGGTCGGCGACATCGTTGAGTTCACCGGGACCACGCATTATTACAGCGCCAACGCCAGCAAGCCCGCCACCTGCAAGCCCGGACAGGCCAAGGTCACGCAGCTCTACAACGGCAAGCACCCGTACCAG
Organism: uncultured Oscillospiraceae bacterium; assembly: GCA_910588975.1. Taxonomy (GTDB): domain Bacteria; phylum Bacillota; class Clostridia; order Oscillospirales; family Oscillospiraceae; genus Vermiculatibacterium. Next base: position 1,762 of record CAJUSE010000035.1, read on the forward strand.
CTCATCGCCGTCAAGGGCGGCGGCTCTACGGTCTACGGCTGGGTGGATGAGAAGGACATCCAGCACCCGGCCTTGACCGCCATCGACAAGCTGGCGAAGCTGGGCGTCATCAACTCCCCGGACTACTGGAAGCAGACCGTCTCCGGCAACAAGGTCAAGCACCTGGACATCCTGTTCACGAAGTCGGCGGCGAAGATCAGCAAGACCGGCACCCGCACCGCCACCCCGGAGGACGGTATTGCCTCCCTGGTGTCCGCCGGCGTCATCGACACGCCGGACTACTGGAAGTCCAACTACAAAGGCTACCCCAGCCTGGGCGAGCTGCTATGCGCTCTGGGCGGGGCAGTCAAATGATTTTAGGAGGTACTCGCAATGGAAAGCATCATCCAGAACATCCCCGTCGTCATCTCCATCATCCTGCCCGTGGTGCTGGCCCTCGTGATCGTCACGAACATCATCGTCGATGTTCTGAAGGGCCTGACCTGGAAGAAGCTGCCCACCAACGTCCTGGCGTTCCTCGTCGCCATGGCCGTGACGCTGGTTGCCTTTTTCGCCATGTGCCAGATCGTCGGCATCCCGGTCACATGGTACATGGTGGTCGGCGCCATCGTCCTGGGCTTCTTCGTCTGCTTCGCCGCTATGTATGGGTTCGATAAGCTGAAGCAGACTATGGAGCAGTTCAACACCATCCGGCAGAATAAATGACACCTGCGCCCCTTGGCCTTCGGGCTGGGGGGCGCTTTTTTCGTTTCTGGGATAATCGCTGCATCCCGGAAGCTAAACTGCATCCTGTTTTGTAGTATTTGCTAACATCCAACTTTTTTGAAGTAAACCAGTTAAATTTTGCAGAAATCGTATGCTTTTCCAACGGGAAAAACTGGGAAATCGACGTTAAGCCGCCTACCCATATACTTATACCCCTGAAAGTAACCGTAGCTCAAAAGGCTTCTAAATGAGTTTTAAGGCAGTCCCCCCAGAACGGACAAAAAAGGGCGGTATTTCCGTCCATCACGGACGCCCATCGGTCCGCCTGGAACAAGACATCCCCCTCTCCGGTCAGCAATCGCCGGGGAGGGGGATTTTTTTCGTTTTGCCGCCTCTACACCAACCAAAAGGCCAAAAGCCCTCTATTATTGAAATACAGCCGTGAAAAACCGTCCTATGGGTCCCGGCCAACAAACTACCCTACCAAAGGCAAACGTGTCCCAGGTGGCCTTAAAACGGCCTCTACGGGCACCTGTTACCTATATAATTACGTTGACGTAGATAATGAAAAATTTTTTACGAAATCGTAAAAATAACGCTGGACAAAGGATTTGCCCCTGTGGTACACTTTAATCATGAAACAACCAAAAACCTACGGAACCGTAGAAAATCTAATGCCGGGAGGAAATGAATATGAAAACCCCGAACATCGCCGTCAACCGCCGCTGGTCCGGTATGAGCGTCCGCCAGACCTGCATCAAGCACGACCTCTACACCTGTGGGGACAACGAGGACTACGAGCATATGCTCAACTGGGTGGAACGCCTCTACCCGAACACCGAGAACCTGTACTTCATCGCCGAGGACATCCAGAAGCACAGCAAGGACCAGACCATCACGAACGTCATGTACCTGCTGGAGAAGGACGCCGTGACCACCACCTTCGAGATCGACGGCCGGGATGACATCTGAGCCCACGGAACAGAAAGGAGACAACAGTAATGAAAGAGCAAATCGAGAGCCGGATTGAGAACCTGAAGAAGACCCTGAGCTGGAAAGAGGATGAGCTGGAGCAGAGCCGGTTGGGTCTCGTTGAGAGGGCCAGCAAATGCTCCGCCGCAGAGATTGCCCACGGCTGGTTGGAGAGCGACATCGACACCATCGGCCGGGAGTTCGAGGAGGTCAAGAGCCTCCGTGACCAGATTGCCCTACTGGAATACATCCTGAAGAATGATAAGTAAGCCGAAACGGGCTACGGCCCGTCGCCGGGAACTGCCCCACCCGGCCTGATGATGGCAGGGCAAAGGAGGAAGCAACATGACGAGGATGTACTGCCCGTATTGCGGCAAGCTGCTGGAAGAGGGCTGTGAGTGCGAGCGTCTCGTAGCCGAGGATTACGAGGCCATGGTAGAAGAGCTGGAGGAACGTCAGCTCCGTACCGCATACCAGCAGGATTTGATTGACCTGTACCGCTTCGAGCGGTGAGCGAGAAAGGAGAATCGTGATGAACAAGCAGTTCACCTACAATCCGGTGGTCCTGGTCGAGATGGCGCAGGAATATTTGGAGGCGGAACGTAGCTACCGTGACTTCGTCGCCCAGCACAAGAACCAGTACGGCAGCCTCGTTCTGGGCTCCACCGATGACAGGGTTAGCTACTGGGTCAAGGATAAGGAAAGTTCCTGTACCGGCTCGGCCCTCAGTACCGCTTGCCGGCTCGTCGGCGCCGATGTGAACACCGTCATCGCAACGGCGAAGGCCATGAACCGCTTTGAGAAGCGGGAACGCTGGCAGGTCTGCGCTCACCTTCCCACTGGCTGGTGTTCACGGTGCGGTGAGTATGGCGAGGATCGGGTTCGGCGCTTCTTCGCTTCCAGGGAGTGGGACGCCGATTACTTCCAAAGCACCGGCCGTCGCCACCCCTGGGCGGCCTGAGCCCACCCCCCAATTTCTGCGCCCAAATCCTACGAGAACGAAGATTTGAAAAATATTTTTTCAAAATCGTAATTTTTCGATTGACGCTCGAAGTATCCCGGTGGTACACTATCATCATCAAACAAAACAAATCCTACGAAGTGGTAGGAAGATGACAGGCCGATGAGCCGGGAGGTAATTGACATGATGGAAAAGCTGGAGCGGCTGGATAGCTGGTACGGAAGACTGAGCGACATCACTGAGGAGCTGACCGAGATGGGCTTCGACGTGCTGGAAGCCAACGCCGAGTGCATCGACGTAGCCTTCGAGGAGGACGGAGACGATGTTCACGTCGTCATCTACCTGGGCGGAACGCAGAACACCATCACCATCAACGGATTTGAAGAAGTTTACAGGGGGTAAGAGAAATGAACGGTATTTATGAGATGAAGGGCATTACCGAGGAAATGACTGATTTGGAACAGGCCGACAAGTTCTGGTCCAATGCAAGGGAGCGGGTAATGCTTATCGCTGAGGCCAACTGCTTCCCCCTCTCCCTTGAAGAGCACGACGATTCGTTCCTGTATGACCTGTACGACAACGGCGACTACATCCCCACCGGCGAGGAAATCACCACGGCCATCAGGGAGTACCTGGACCTCTGCTGAACCCACCTGACGAGAACCGGGAGGCACCCGGTCGAAACTGCGGAGCTCCTGGAACACCGGGAGCAAGCTGGACAGCCCGCAGTCGTGGGAAGCCACAGGAAGGAGATGAGGTACATGACACCGGATATGGCAGAAGAGGCGGCGGTGGCCCTTGCTATCCTGGCCGGGTATCTGCTCATCTTGGGCATTGGATGCCTTGTCGCCGACTTCGTATTCCCGCATATCCCGTTTATCAACCGGTTTTTGGATAGCCTCCCTGACTGGGAGGACGAAGACTGAAAGGAGGGAGAATATGAGCGTTGATATTCCGGCCAGTGGCCTTCCAAACAGGCAGTCCCTCAAAGAGTTCCTTGACAGCCATGAGTACAGCCTTGCGCTGAATGGGACTTCTGAAGCGAGGCGGGGTGGTAAAACCCTGATATTCCTTTATTGCGACCAAGAATCCTATGGCGACAGGAGCTACTACTTCTGCAAAGAGGACGGCAAGGTCTATTCGGACTACTTCAGCATCGGAGATTAGGAGGCGACGATATGGCAATCGGATACGGAAGGGCTCGCAACCTGATGAGGCAGCTCGGATGGAATATGCGGGTCACTACGATTTGCGACAGCGTGGATAAAATCGTGCTGTTCCACCCGTTACAGGACCGTGAGTACACTGTCCGGCTGGATAGTGGTAGGAAGCTGATGCGGGAGTGTGTCATGCAGCATCGGATTGACAGCATGACGGCCATTCTGGAGTACAACAGGACGGAGGCCGAGGTGGAGAAGCCCCAGTGGTACGCCATTACCAGATGGGCGCCGGAGGATGTTATAGCCGCCGCCGAGGAACAGGATGTGACCCTCACCGAGGAACAGGCAGCCGCATGGTTGCGGCGGAATGAACGCAAGTTCCAAGACCTGCTGGTTGCGGCCGGCAACGAAATTTTGTCCAACATGGACTTCGGGGAGGGAGAATGATGGGACGGGGTAATGTCTGCGTCGCCGGCCCCCACGAGGGCCTGTACTACATCGACAACGACCACTTCCATGTGTACCGCCGGGATGAGCCGGGGGTCGAGTATCCCGAGACCCGGCTCATGGGCGACCTCAGCTATGATGAGCTGACCGGAAACGAATGGCTCTACGACGAGTGGGGAACCGGCGAGGAAGAGGACGACATCCTGGAGTGCTTCATCAGCAGCTTCGTCAGGATGTTCCCCAGCTTTGAGAGGCCGATGCTCGATAAATGGCTTACGGAGCCCGGATTTGGCGGACGGTCCCGCCGGGTCATCCTGGAAAGCAAGCTGTTCTACATCGCCGTCGAGGACAACGAGTGGTCGCTGGCTGTGGAGCTGCTCCAGAAAGAAGACCCCTACGACGATCACCTCAGCGGGCTCCAGGGCCGTCACTACCTGAAGTACCTGGACGGCATGAAGAGGTGCCTCCTGGATCGTCTCCCCAGCATTGGGACCCGCAAGGGAGCTTGGATGTCTGGCACCATTACCAGGGAGGAGGTGAGCTGAGTGAAGTACCGTGTTCGCATTAGCGAGCTCCGCTACGGGGACGTGGTGGTTGAGGCCGACAGCGAAGAGGAGGCCAAGACCATCGCCACCGGAAAAGAAATCGACTTCTTCGACGCAGAAATCACCGATATGACAGTAGAAAGGATGGACTGATATGGCATACGAAGTTCATGACGGATACCAGAAATTCCGGGATACCGAGCCCCTCATCCTGGAACCCGAAGACTGGTCCTTTGACGAGTGGGCAACCATCTGTAAGCTCTGCGGTCTCCCGACGGGGCAGACAGAACGCATCGTTCTCCACGCCAGCGAGATGGAGTGCTTCGTGGACCTCAGCAAGAAAGCCGTGGACGGCGAGCGGACGTACATCGTTACCGAGGTGTGCCCCCACTGTGAGAGCGAGGTCGAGATGCGGTGGAACACAGATACGATGGGCTTCAAGGCGTTCTGTCCCGTCTGCGGAGAGCGGCTTATGCTCTGCGACGAGTGTCGGCACACTGAGGAGCCTACCCCCTGCGACTACGACAGCAAGACCGATACCTGCCACCGGATGAAGAAGGAGGATGGTTGATATGAGCAAGAAGAGGTTCACCGTCCGGCCTCAGATTGAGGTCAACCTGACCCAGCAGGACATCGACGACATCATGGTTACGGCCCTGGAGGGAGGCATCAACTACTGGTGCCGCAAGGCCGAGGTGTTGGGTGAGTATCTGGGCGAGACCGCCAGCGATCAGATTTCCCGTGGAGGCATCCTCATCCTGCATGACGCCGAGAGCGCCCAGACATGGGAGTTGACCCTGGGCAAGTTCCTGAATGGTGTGAAGCTCTACTTCGAGCAGGGCTGCCATGTTCAGGTCGAGGACAATGCCATCGACACCTGCGACATCGACGCCGGCGATGCCGACTGCATCATCCAACTTGCCATCTTCGAGGAGGTGGTGTTCGGATGAGTGGGTGTAAGAAACAGGCTATTGAGGTCATCGACCGGCTCCACTCTGAGAGCCGCCTCGAATACCCCGATTACTGTACCATCCACGATGGCCTGGATGAAATCGACACCCTGCGAGACCGGGACGAGGAGCTGGAGGAGCTCTGGTCCCAGTTTTCCGACATCCCCATGAACCCGGAAACGGAGTGTATCGAGGCCCCGTTCATGGGCTGGGGGCCGGGCGTGGGCCGAGAAGAAATCTGGCACTGGTTCGATGAGCGGCATAGTAAAGGCGTTGTCTACCTGCTATACGGAACCATCCAGCAGTATGACGTCACAATGGAGAGATACTACAAATCTCTGTGCGATGACTGCGGAACATCCGACTGCGCCTACAATAGCGCCGGAGAGTGCCGGTATCCGCAAGTCTTCCACCGGGTCCCTATCATCACCGAGAGCGATGGTTGCATGAACTACATCAGAAGGGAGGGAGATGGATGAACAAGAGAAACAGATGGGAGGAACTTTTTGACGAGCTCCTCGACCTCATCGAGTTCCGGCTCATCAAGTACCCGGACGGGTGGGGATTGGTGGACCGACAGGGGGCTAACCTGGGGGACATCGAAAGCGACCGTTTCGATAGTTCCGTCACTCTCATCGACCGGCTGGAGGTCTATGTCCGGGACTACATCGTCTCGGACATCGAAGAGGATTGCGACTGCGGCGAGTATCACGACTGGTCTGAACTACTGGAATTCGCCAAGGAAACCATGGCCCCGGAAGATTTAGAGCGGTATCACTTTGACCTGGAAATCCTGGACATGATATGCAATCACCCGTCGGAGGTCAACCTGGAAAACTGCTTCTTCGACAGGGAGGAGAGATGATATGGGCTACATGGGCGTCGGATATAGCGGCTACGAATACGAAACCTGCCCTCTCTGCGGGCAGGGTATGTGGAATGGCCGGTGCGAGAACCCGGACTGCGAGTACCACTGGAACCCGAAAGAAGATGAGGAGGATGAGTGATGGCCGAACACAAGTCTTTGACATTCTCCATCGAAGGAAAGATTATCACCGATGTTGCCAGAGAGCATTTTTACGTCAGAAACGACATGGCTAAGGCCCTGGACCTTCTCTGCGCTGGACTCCAGAGTGACCAGCTAAACGAGTACGAGCGGATGGCCTTAGCTCTCCGGGTCCTGGACGGAAAGGCCGAAATTCGAGGAACGTACCCTGGGGACAGCTATGGGCTCTACGACTTGGATGAACCGGATTGTCGGTTCAGTATCGCAGACCATATCGGTAAACTGGCTAAGAAGCTGGAAACTGCCGAGTCTGAGCTTCATGACTTACAGGTGAAATTCAGCCTTGTGGCGGAGGGCCTGTCCGATACGCAGAAGCGTGAGGCCAATAGTGCGTGGTTCTCGCTTGATTATGACCACAGAAGGCCAATTTTTGATGATGTCGAGCCTGTTCCGCTGATACCGGGCTTGACCTCCCAGCTTGACAGCTTCTTGGAGAGAATGACGGGGCCGGAGACCACCACGGATGACTATGGATGGCTGGAGCCGTCCGGCAAATTCCACGAAGTTCCGTTTGGGGAGCATCAGGGATGGGCGTGGAAGAAGGCATTAGAGCTCGGATTTTCTGGGGAAGCATTTGACCGTGGCCTTGGAGGAGATGTCCTGCTTGAACATGGGTGGGTCCTTCTGGACAACCCCGGTCTGGGTCTTGCAAGACCAACTTCCAGCGATACCAGACCTATGACCAAAGCGCAAAGGGAGTTCCTGTTCGACTACTACACCGAGCGAAACCGGCCCGATCTCGCTAAAAAGTACCTGGAGGACGATTGATACCATCAAACACCGTTTTCCAGGCCACCACGTCACCTGAAATCAATCAACCTATCACCCGGAACCGTCCCAGGCGCTCCATCCTGGTGTTTTTAAGGGGAAAGGAGTACGAATGGATAATATCGTAGATGTAAAGCTGGGTCAGTCGATTCCGCCTGAGCGGTGGCTTGAAGCTGCGGAAGACCTGGAGAAGGTTTTCCAGATGGTCGCCCAGCATTTGCTTGTAACCAACCACGAAGGTATGGGCCAGCAGGATGCCGAGGAGTTCATGTCTGATGCGGTTCTGGCCCTGGTCGCCCTCCGGTACGTTGCCGCCAATCCCGAAGGCTGCCGGTTCATCCCCATCCCGTCGAAAGGCGGCGACAAATGATATGAGGAACAGCGAAGGCTACTACGACCCCACCGCTGGCATCGCCATCAGAAATGTAGAAAGGAATGAAAGAATGATGCAGGAGTTCAAACGTGGAGACATCTTCTATGTGGAGAAGTCCGGGAGCAGGGCAGCGTCCGGCTCCAACCAGCCCGAAGGCCGACCGGCCCTCATCGTTTCCAACGACCGGTTCAACAAGACCTCCGACATCCTGGAGGTGGTCTACTTGACCTACAACCCCAGGAACGATCTGCCCACGCACGTCACCATCCGGCAAACGACCAGCGAGTCGGTCGCAATCTGCGAGCAGGTCACGAGCGTTCACAAGGAGCGGTTCATCAGCTACATCTCGTCGGCTACCGAAGATGAAATGGTCCGCATCGACATGGCCCTACTCATTTCCCTGGACCTGAACATGGACGGCCATCAGGCGTCTCCTACGGCTTCTCAGGCCGCCCCTGAGCCTATCCACATCCCCTCCCCTCATCTCGCCCCCCCCGACACGTCCCGGAACTGGGAGGAGGAGTACAGGGCCGAGAAGGAACGGCACGAAGCGGATATTGCCGACCTGAAGTCGGAGCTCATCAAGGCACGTTCGGAGGCCGACATCTTCAGGAGTCTCTACACCGATATGACGGACCGGGCCATGGGGAGGGTCGTCAATGCGTAGCGTGAAGGAAATCACGAAGGAAGACTTCACCGCCCTTATGGGCTCCGCCCGCATCGTGGCCTTCTCCACCAAGTATGAGCCCCGTGGCCTGTTTTATCTGCGGGACGGAAACAAGGTCATCGGCATCGACAACAGCACCGGCTATGCCTGGACCGAGGAGTTCGACAGCGTGGACCAGTGTAAGCGGTGGCTCATGGGTGAGAGGCTGGAAAGCGTGAAGGGAGGCTCCTCGTCATGCTGATGATTGTAGCTCGCTGCGACAAATGCGGAACGGAAATCGTTCGGATTGGTCACACCACCAAATCCGACATGATACGGTCGATTCGAGCAAAAGGCTGGAGCGTCAGCAAGGGAAGCAAGCTGGTTCCCGAAAAGACCTATTGCCCGTATTGCCGCAAGTAGATAAGGAGGTATGAAGATGAAAGCATCTGACATCGTAGAGGACGCCCTCCAACTCCGTGGGGTCCTCCAGAAAGAGCTCGCTGAGCGTGTGGGCCAGGACCACAAGTACCTCAGCAAGAAGCTGACGACCAACAGCATGAAGGCCCAGGAGCTCATCGACCTCATCCACGAGCTCGGCTACGAAATCAAGCTGGTGGATCGCCAGGGGTCCGGCCAGACGGTCTCCGTCCGGCGCCGGGGAACCGGCCCCAGGGTTAAGCGGATGGTCGCTGGCATCACCTTCGACACCGCCAAGGCCGACGCTCTCTGCCACACCGACGTGGAGGATGGACGCTACATGGAGCTGTACCGGGACCCGGAAGACCGGTTCTTCATCGTCCACTATTCGTTCTGGCAGAAAGAGGATGCCACGATTACCTCCTGCCAGGAAGACGAGGCCCGGCACCTGTTTGACAAGTATGCGGACGGAACCGTGGATTTTGTCTCCGGCAGCCCGGAGGCTGTATAAGTGCGCCCTGTTCCTACGATGACGTAGAATATCAAAAAATATTTGCAAAATCGTAATTTTTCGATTGACGCTCGAAGTATCCCGGTGGTACACTTTAGTCATGGAACACCAAATAAATTACGAGAACGTAGGATGGAGGCACACGATATGAGTAGCAAGTACGACAACATCAAGACCGCCGCCGAGCTGGTCAGCGAGGTCCAGCTCCACGGTCTGAGTCTGGCCCAGGAGGACATCTGCCGGGCCCAGGACATCTTCGGCCACACCCCGATTGAGGAGCTGGCCCGCCTCGCAAACGACATCGGCCGGGACAACGAGAAGGGCGAGCCGGACCCGAAGGGGTCCCGCAGCAGCGGCCGGAGGGCCACGCAGAGCACCTTCTACTCCATCCTCACCAACATCTGGCATTGGGAGGAAGTGACCCGCTTCTGGAATACCTACACGAACCCTCAGACCGAGGAACTGAAAAGAAATCGGGATGCCTACGATTTTGTCGTGGAGGGCAACAAGAAGCTCAAGAGCGAGAACGATGAGCTCAAGGAACAGGTGGACGAGCTCCTGGAGCGTGAGAGCGGTTTGGTTCTCCAGAGGGATGAGGCTCTCGATAGAGCCGAGTACGCTGAGGCCGAGGTGGTCCGCCTGAAGGCCAAGCTGTATGACCTGCTGGTTGAGCGGAAGGAGGTGGTCTGATGTACCGCTACTACTCCACCCAGCGTCCGGTCGGGCCGGGGACCTTCCCTGGCCGGCCGGAGAGCATCGAAAACTTCGACACCAGGGAGGAGGTCCCCGGCATCGGCCCCGCCTGGGGGTATCTGGAGTATCGGGAGCCCCTGGATGACGAGGCGGCCAGAAGGTACGAGCTGAAGCCGGCGGAGCTGAAGAAGTTCCTGGTCGAGGTCACGTCGGTTCACACCTTGGAGGTGGAGGCCGAGAACGAGGACGAGGCTATCGAGATGGCTTGCAGAATGGCCTGGGAATATGACGCCGATGAAATCGACGGAAAAATTTTGGAGGGGGATGACTTAAATGCGTAGGGAAGGCATGACGGTCCGGGAGGCCGCCGAAGAGTGGGTGCGGGAGTTCAACGCCATCCCGCAGAGCATGATCGACAAGCTGATGAAGCTGGACTTCGAGGACTGGCACGAGGTCACTACCCCGTCCTACGGGTGCCGGGTGTATGTCCCCAGCTCCAGCCTCCCCGACAGCTACAACGGCGAGGAGGATGAGGGAGAGGTCATCAGCTACGATGAGGAGTCCGAGCTCTACTGCATCGAGCTGGACGACGGCTTCAAGGTCTCGCTGGAAGAGGGAGATTTCGAGGTCGTCCGGGATGACAGCCTCCCCATGTGGGGAACGATGTGGTCCTTCGGCGACAGCGCCGATGACTACTGGCTGTCGGATATGGATGGAATCGGTGTGATGTCCCGCTGCGGCTTCCGAATCTACGAGTCCGAGGAGTTCGGGTACTTCTTCGGCATCGACGGCGCCGGATACAGCTTCTACGACGAACACTGGGTTCCGCTGTACCGGGCCAGGGGCCTCCATTGGCACGACCCGGCCACCGAGAAGGAGGCGTCCTGATGGTAACTCTGAAAGAGGCATTCAAGCTGTGCGGGGTGGATGACCGAGAGGTCGTTCACTTTTCCGACAGAAGGGAAGACGCCGGTATTTGGCCCTGGCCCATGACGGGCCAAGAGGTTCGGCAGAAGTACGACATGAAGAACACGATGGTCACAGACATCCGTCCGTACTTCTGCTGTGGAGAGTACTAGGGATTCATGTTCATCATCAAAAAGGAGGCGAGCTGATATGAAAGTGTATATCGTAACCGGTGGTGGTCGTGACGACCACCACATCATCGCTGTATGCAAGACCCCGGAACTGGCAGACGACCGCTGTACGGCTGAGAACAGAAAATGCCGTGGTCTGGGTGCCACCTACGAGGAGTGGACCGTGGAAGAGAGGTGATCTGATGTTCAAGCTGGAAGTAAAGACCGGCAACGCTGCTTTCCGGGACGAAAGCCGTACCGACCGTCACGGGGATCATGTCCTGGACCCCTACGCTACCGAAGTACGCCGCATCCTGCTGGATGTCATCTGTAAGCTGGAGGCTGGGTACACCGATGGTTCCGTCATAGACGTGAACGGCAACAAGGTCGGCCGCTGGAGCTACGAGTGATGCCGGCCGTGTACGAACAGCTCAGCCTCTTCTCCCTGGTCCTGCCGGATGAGGCTACGGCTATCTGTCTCATGGGTCACACCGAAAGTATGGCCCGGAAGCCGGACGCCTGGATGCTTGGTTTGGTCCCGGATGGCGAGTACGTCGTTGATGTCGGAGAGCACCCGCTGGTCCTTCGCCCGGCGGGTCTCCGGGAAGAGGAGGTTGAGCCCGGCCACCACTACCATCACTACCTGATTGGCAGCAGGGTATACGCCGGCATCTTCGTCGGGAGGTATGACGATGGATAAGATCGAGCTGTCCCGAGAGGACATAACTGCCTTGCTCGACTGGAGGGACGAGCACAAAGAGTTGGTCCGCTCTCTTCCTGCGCCGAAGAAGGCAATCGAAATCGTGTTCAAGCACAACGCCTTCCGCATCAAGGGTATCCGGGATGGGGACACACTCCGGCTCCACCTCAGCAACGGATTTGTGAACCTTGGAAAGGCGGAGTTCACGGTCTCCAAAGACAAAACGCTGGTTCTGAAGCGTGGAAAGATGGAGGTGACGGAGGAGAGCTTCCGATCTGTGCTGACCGTCTACTGTTCTTTGATGGCCCTGATGACCTACGGTAGGGTGGAGTATGGCGAAGAAATAGAGCCCGCTGACAAGGAAAAGGTCACACGCTCCAAAAAGGCCACAAAGCGTTCTCCAAGAAAGCCTGTAAAGCGGACTACCTACATACTCCGACGGGACAACGGGACGCTTCTGGCAGCTCCTATGAGCTCACACGCAAGCCCAAAAGGTATCTTTACTGTGCGTGGTCATTACCGCCACTACAAAAGCGGCAAGGTGGTCTGGATCGCCGAGTACCGTAAGGGGACCGGGAAGAAGAAATCGAAGACCTACAAGATGGGAGGTAAGAACGATGACCGAGCAACAGACTGAGATGTGGGATGTTCTCTCCGAGCTGGGCGGAGAAGAGGTCCTGCGGGTCCTGACCGACTGGCATGGGCTCCGGCTTCTCGATGAGGGGTTCCATGGGCATCTGGTTGATGAAGGCTACATCGAGGAAGACACCAACTGCGAGAACGGAACCTACGACTGTGACACCTGCTCCATGGACGGCAAGTGCGACAGGCAGGAAGCTATGAAGTCGGAAGATTTCGATGATTTCTGCGGTAAGTTTCCGGCCTGTAAAGGCTGCCCGCTTCAGGACATCCCCGGAGACTGCGAAGAGGACATCTGGCCCAAGTTTAAGAAGGAGCATGGATATGGATAAGTACGATTACCTGATTGTCGGGGCCGGCCTGTTCGGTTCGGTCTTCGCCCACGAGATGACGCAGCGAGGGAAGAGCTGTCTGGTCATCGACAAGAGGCCCCACATCGGCGGCAACTGCTACTGTCGGAAGCAGAGCGGCATCATCGTCCACGAGTACGGCCCGCACATCTTCCACACCGACGACGAACGAGTGTGGGGGTACGTCAACCAGTTCGTCGAGTTCAACGGCTTCGTCAACTCTCCCATCGCCGTCTATCAGGGGAAAGCCTATAACCTGCCGTTCAGCATGAACACGTTCTGCCAGCTCTGGGGGCACATCAGCCCCACGGACGCCAAGGAAAAGATACGGCTCCAGGTGGAGAAGCTCGGCATCGGGGAGCCCCGCAACCTGGAGGAACAGGCGTTGTCCATGGTCGGGCCGGATGTCTACGAGCGTCTGGTCAAGGGGTACACGGAGAAACAGTGGGGCCGCCCCTGCCGGGAGCTCCCCCCGTCGATTATCCGCCGTCTTCCTCTGCGCTTCACCTTCGATAACAACTACTTCAACTCCCGATACCAGGGCGTCCCAATCGGTGGCTACAACGGTCTTTTTGAGGCGCTTCTCAAGGGGTCACGCATCGCCCTGGGCATAGACTTCTTCCACGTTGACGCAGATAGGACGGCCAACCGTATCGTCTTCACCGGCCCGATTGATGCCTTCTACGGACACCGGTTTGGCCGCCTGGAGTATCGGAGCCTTCGGTTCGAGACCGAGGAGTTTCAGACCGACAACTACCAGGGGAACGCCGTGGTCAACTACACCAACGCTGTCGTTCCGTTCACCCGCATCATCGAGCACAAGCACTTCGAGTCCGGCTGGCAGCCCACCACCGTCATCACCAGGGAGTACCCTGAGACGTGGGTGCCTGGGGCGGAGCCCTACTATCCGGTGAACGACGAGGCCAACAACGCCCTGTATGCCAAGTACGAGGCCCTGGCCCGTCAGGAGGAGAACGTCATCTTCGGCGGCCGGCTGGGGAGCTACCGGTACTACGACATGGATCAGGTAATCGCTGCGGCGCTGGACGCTGCGGAAAAGGAGGTATAGGTATGACCGGAACGCAAAGTCTCCTGTGCGAGATGCTGTCCTGCGGCACCCTGGACCTGGAGCTGCTGGACCGTGTGGGATACGACTGGGATGAGGTCCTGGGACGGCTCGATTGGCCTGACGGTGAAGGCTTCAACTTCAACGGTTTGCTTAGGGCCGTGGTGGATGTTGGAATTATCCATCTCCGTCGGGCTGTGTATGACCGCCTCAGCGAGCTGGAGGGCATCGAAAACAGCCGGGAGCTGAACGATGAGGAGGCAGAGGAGGCAGAAGCACTTTATCACCTCGACCCGGACCAGGACATCGAGGGCTTCTTCAACTGTCTGGACACGCACGTCTGGTTCCGGCAGAACGGACCCGTCTACCGCCGGTATCTGTCTTCGGCCCTGGACAGCTTCGAGGATAACGTGGGCTTCTTCCTTACGGGAGGTGAAGATTGATGGATACCAGACACATGAAGACGTACACAAAAGGCGGATGGCGGTTTGTCGAGTGCGCCCTGTGCGGGAAGCGGTATAACGCTGGGCGAGGAGGAAACGGCGCTGGCATCCGTTGGTGTAACGCCCTCCGAAATGATTGGTGGGCAAAGCACACCGGGCAGAAAAGCCCGGAGGTGGTCCAAGTCCCCAGCGATGTGGAGCTGTGCCAGAAAGGAGCGGCAGTATAATGTACTGTAATCCTGATGTCTGCCCGTACTGCCAGTACATCGGAGAAGGCGATAGCTGGTGCGAGGAGACCGGCGAGATCGTTCTGTCCGACTGGGAACCGACCGAGGACTTCATGGGTCCTGGGTGTCCCTATCTGAAGAAGGGAGGAAAGAAGCGTGGAAAGAAACGCTGAGTTCAAGTTCATGTTGGACTTCATCGTTGAGAGCTACCTCATCGAAGAGCTTGCCAGGGACCAGCTCCGTTCCCTGTGGATGGCCTACTGCCTCCACCATAATCTGGATGTCGATACCGCCGAGTACGATGAAGACTTGGCCCGTCTCTGGGATGTAGTGTCTGAGGCCGGAGACGGAACGACTGAGTGGTCCGACTATGAGAGTTTCGACCATTTCATGTCCCGGTATCTGGTGTGAGGTGCTCCATGGGTAAGAAGAATGATTTCCTGGCCCGCAAGAAGGAAAAGGAGCGGCTGCTCCAGGAGGCCACCCGTCAGACGTTCGTCCAGTACATGACCGACACCCTCATCTTGACGCTGAACGACCCGGATGTCATGGGCAAGGATGTGTTCGGCTACGTCCGGCTGAAGAAGGTCCTGGATGCCTGGGGCAAGTGCTATGACCAGTTCTTCGACGCCCTGACCAAGAACGATGAGGCCGACTATGCCAGGGTCAAGATGGATGAGGCCATGAAGCGCATCTGCGGCGAGACCGGAGATTTCTTCCCATTCGAGGAACGGTATCAATGGTTGCCGGAGATCAGATATGGCGACAAGTAAAACAGGGCCCGCATAGGGAGCATTTTCCGGCTCTCTGGCGGGCCCTTCCTTTTGTCCTACCACCAATACCCCCGCAGCGGTCCAGGTCGTTTCCTGGGCTCACCATGCGTTCACAGGTCTTGCAATCCGCCATCTTCTCATGTATAATGCAGACAGCCTACCGTTTTGTAGGCGTAGAGTTACGATTTCGTCATCCTGCTTCCCGGAAGCATGGGGGA
>CAJUSE010000036.1 GCA_910588975.1 uncultured Oscillospiraceae bacterium
CGGGCCACCACGGCGGCGTGGGAGGTCATGCCGCCCCGGACGGTGAGGATGCCCTCGGCGGCCTGCATGCCCTCGATGTCCTCGGGAGAGGTCTCCAGCCGGACCAGAATGACCTTCTCGCCCCGGTCGGCCCACTCCTTGGCGTCCTCGGCAGTAAAGACCACCTTGCCGCAGGCGGCGCCGGGAGAGGCGGCCAGGCCCTTGCCGATGACCTCGGCCTTCTTCAGGGCATCGGCATCAAAGGTTGGGTGGAGCAGGGCGTCCAGCTGCTTGGGCTCCACACGGAGGACGGCCTCCTTCTCGTCGATCATGCCCTCGGCCACCAGGTCCACGGCCACCTTCAAAGCGGCCACGGCGGTGCGCTTGCCGTTCCGGGTCTGGAGCATATAGAGCTTGCCATCCTCGATGGTGAACTCCATGTCCTGCATATCCTTGTAGTGCTTCTCCAGCTTGTCGGCGATGGCGGCAAACTCCTCATAGACGTGGGGCATCTCCTCGTGGAGCTTGGAGATGGGAGAGGGGGTGCGTACGCCGGCCACCACGTCCTCGCCCTGGGCGTTGATGAGGTACTCGCCGAAGAGGGCCTTCTCGCCGGTGGCGGGGTTGCGGGTAAAGGCCACACCGGTGCCCGAGTTAGGGCCGGAGTTGCCAAAGACCATGGTCTGCACGTTGACGGCAGTGCCCCAGTCGTAGGGGATCTCGTTCATGCGGCGGTAGACGTTGGCCCGGGGGTTATCCCAGGAGCGGAACACGGCCCGGACGGCCTCCATGAGCTGGACCTTGGGATCCTGGGGGAACTCCTCCCCCTTCTCCTTCTTGTAGAAGTCCTTAAAGCGGACCACCAGCTCCTTCATGTCCTCGGCGTCCAGCTCGATGTCCTGCTTGACGCCCTTCTTCTCCTTGACCTCGTCGATGATCTCCTCGAAGCGCTTCTTGGAGAGCTCCATGACCACATCGGAGAACATCTGGATAAAACGGCGGTAGGAGTCGTAGGCGAAGCGGGGGTTGCCCGTCTTTTTGGCGAAGCCCTCCACGGCCACGTCGTTCAACCCCAGGTTCAGGATGGTGTCCATCATGCCGGGCATGGAGGCCCGGGCGCCGGAGCGGACAGAGACCAACAGGGGATTGGTGGGGTCGCCGAACTTCTTACCGTTATGCTCCTCCAGCCAAGCCAGGTTCTCCATGATCTCGGCCTGGATCTCAGGGTTGATGGTGCGGCCGTCGTTGTAGTACTGGGTGCAGGCCTCTGTGGTAACGGTGAAGCCCTGGGGCACAGGCATACCGGCCTTGGTCATCTCGGCCAGGTTGGCGCCCTTGCCGCCCAAAAGCTCCCGCATGTCCTTGTTGCCCTCGGAAAACTTGTAGACAAACTTTTTACCCATGAGTGATCCTCCCTTAGTTATACTCTGATTGGAACTCCGGCGTTGCGGTCATACGCTTATTATTCATTATAGCACTTTGACAAGAAAAAGCAAGGGAACTTTTACGTTTTTTGGCAGATTAGTAAAATTATTTGTATCTCACTTTACAATTTTCTACCTTTTCCCCGGCCTGCCGGGAAAAAGCACAGCACCCGGCCCCTCCCGGGACCGGGTGCTCCTCTTTGAAAGACACCTTTGATGGCCCGTCCCTTCTGCCTGGCGGGCACGGGAAGCGGCGGGCTTATACCAAAAACAGCTCCACGGCAAAGACCACGGCGCAGCACACCGCCGACACCGGGAACAGCCCCGCCCCCAACCAGGCCAGCACCACCCCGGCGCAGAGGGCCAGAGCACCGGCCAGGGGCACCTGGGTGGCGGTGACGATGGCGGGGAAGGTCATCACCGCCAGGGTCACATAGGGCACATAATAGAGGAAGGAGCGCAAAAACCGGTTTTGGATCTGCCCCCGGATGAGGGTCAGGGGCAGCACCCGAATGATATAGGTGACCACCCACATGACAAAAATATAGAGATAGATGTTATTGCCCATCTCCATCCTCCTCTCTCACCGGGAACAGGGCGGCGGCCCCGCCGGCCAGCAGCAGGGTCAGCAGAATGACCCTTGTCCCCTCCGACCAGCCCGACACCACCGGCAGCACTCCGGCGGCGTAGCTGGCGGCGAAGCTGAGCCCCACCAGCCCCGCCACCACCCGGCTCTTCCGGGCGGGGGGAATGATGACGGCCAGGAACATCCCGTAGAGAGCCACGCTGAGGGCGCTCACCGCCCGCAGGGGCAGGATGTTGCCCACCACCACCCCGAGGGCGGTGCCCACCGCCCAGGCGGGCATGGCCACCGCCATGGCCCCGTAGTTGTACCGGGGCTCCAGCGCCCCGGGCCGGGCCATGGTGATGCCGAAGATCTCGTCGGTGACGGCGTAGCCCACGCTCAGCCGCTGGAGCAGGGTGGCCTTAGGGCTGAACTTCTGGCTCAATGCAGCGCTCATCAGCAGATAACGGGCGTTGGTGATGGCGGTGACCAGGGCCACCTCCCAATAGGGGGCGGAGAGGGCGATGAGGGCAAAGCCGGCATACTCCCCCGCCGAGGCCAGGTTCAGAATGGAGGCCAGAAAGCCCTGAAACGCATTCAACCCGGCATTCCGGGCGGCGATGCCCAATGTAAAGGAGACGGCAAAGTATCCCAAGGCGATGGGGATGCCGTCCCGAATGCCCTCCCGAAAGGGGGAGGGGGCGGTCTGGGTCATAAAAAACACTCCTTCTCTTATTCTCTTTCCACGGCTGTCACCGTCAGCTTCTCCCCCGCCACGGTGAACTTGACCTCCAGCCCGGCAAAGGCCATGCCGTAGACCCGCTCCGGGTCACTGTGGTAATGGGGCCGGGGGTCCTGGGCCAGCACCCCGGTGAGGGCCGCCCGGCGCTCTGGGGGGACCTTTTCCAGCAGGGCGGCGGGAAACTCCACCTCCAGTGCGCCGGGACGCCCGGCAAAGCCCTCCCGGGCGTCGGGGTGGGCATCGGCGTAGGGCAGGTAGGGCTTGATGTCATAGATGGGGGTGCCGCTCACCAGGTCATGGCCCAGCACATGGAGCACCGGCCCCCGAGGGCTGTCCCACTCCACCCGTTCCAGCTCCACGCAGCTCAGGCCGACAGGGTTGGGCCGGTAGGGGGACCGGGTGGCAAAGACCCCCATACGCTCATTGCCCCCCAGCCGGGGAGGACGCACCGTGGCCGCCCAGTGGTCCCGCTTCGCCTGATGGAAGCCCCAAATGAGCCACAGGCGGGAAAAGCCCTCAATGCCCCGCAGGGCGTCGGGGGTGCGAAATTCGCTCTCAAAGACCACCTGTCCCCGGAGCTGGGAGACCAGCCCGCTCTGCCGGGGAACGCCGAATTTTTCGCTGAACTCGCTCTCCATATGGGCCACCGGCCGCAGCAGGGTTTCCATCCTGTTGCCCTCCCCTCTTTTTTCCAGCTCTGTTTTCCCCACTATAACAGACTTTTCACCAAATGGCAAGGGGACGATTTGCAACACTTTGTAAGCACTTAAAAATTTGTCAACTTTTTTATTCAAAGCTCTTGCAATTTGTCCTGCACCCTGCTATAATTCAAACCTAAATAACCCTCCGTTTGGCTGCTTCGAAGGGCCACCCAGGGGGGCTATTGTTATTTTTGGAGAGAAAAGAAGGGAAAACGCATGCAATTTATTCAAAGTCTGCTGTTGACACCTTACGGTGCATTGACAGCCCTGCTGGCCGTCCTTGTTCTGGGCGAGCTGGTAGCCAAGCTCACCCAGGGCGCCGTCCCCATGGCCCTGACCGTTACGCTCCTGCTGCTGGCTCTGTTCTGGACGAAGGTATTCCCCGCCGAGATCGTGGCTGCCTCGGGCATTACCGCCCTCCTCTTCAGCCTGACGGCTGCCCTGCTGGTCACCAACATGGGCACCCTCATCTCCCGGCGGGAGATGATCGCCCAGTGGCAGACGGTGGTCATCTGCCTCATGGGCGTTGCCGCCATCATCGCCATCTGCCTCACTGTGGGCGCCGGCCTGTTCGGCATGAGCAATGCCGCCGCCGCTGCGCCCCCTCTCACCGGCGCCGCCATCGCTACCGCCATGGTCCGGGAGCGGGCCGCCGAGGTGGGCAACAACCAGGCTGCTCTGGTGGCCATGGTCTGTATGTCCCTTCAGGGCATTGTGGGCTATCCCCTCACCGCCCTGTGCCTGCGCAAGGAGGTCCAGCGGCTGAAGGGGGATTACGCCAGCGGCCTGCTCCGTGCCCCCGCCGCCGAGGGGGCTGCCGAGGGCGGTAAGGTCAAGACGGAGTCCACCAACATGATCCTTATGAAGCTGTCCCTGCTGGCGCTGGTGTCCTATCTGCTTCAGGTGGGCACCACAAAGCTGGGCTTCTCAGTGTCCATGTACGTCTGGGCCCTGTTCCTGGGCTTCATCGGCCACGAGACCGGCTTTTTGTCCAAGGACTGCCTGACCAAGGCCAACGCCTACGGCTTCTGCATTGCCGTCCTCATGATCTACCTCTTCGGCGGCCTGGCCTCCTCGGATCTGCAGTCCATCCTGGCCGCTCTGAAGGTCTCGGGCACCCTGGTGCTGCTGGCCGCCGCCGCCATGGCCGCCATCGCCGTTGTGGCCGGCAAGCTCTTCAAGAAGTCCTTCTGGATCAGCTACGCCACCGTCCTCAACGCCTTTTTGGGCTTCCCGGTCAACGTGATGCTGGCCAACGAGGCCCTGGACCTGAACATCTCCGACCCCCAGGAGAAGGCCGCCATCTCCGGCGAGATCATGCCCGTTATGCTGGTGGGCAGCTTCACCTGCGTCACCATCGTGTCGGTCATCGTGGCCGGCGTGCTGCTGAAGTTCATCGTGTAATTTCCGTCCCTACATCACATTTTTGAAAGGAGATCTTCCCATGGATTTCAAAGCCCTTTCCCGGCAGGTGGCCGACGAGGTCATCGCCCTGCGCCATGACTTTCATATGCACCCCGAGGCCAGCATGTGCGAGTTCCGTACCACCGACCGCATCTGCGAGGAACTGGATAAGCTGAGCATCCCCTACCGTCGGCTGGAGCCCGCCGGTGTCATCGGCACCATCGAGGGGGGCGCTCCCGGCAAGACGGTGGCCCTCCGGGCCGACATTGACGCTCTGAGCCTCACCGAGACCGCCGACGTCCCCTTCAAGTCTCAGAACGAGGGCTTTATGCACGCCTGCGGCCACGACACCCACGCCGCCATGCTGCTGGGGGCCGCCAAGATCCTCAGCGAGCACCGCAGCGAGCTCAAGGGCACCGTCCGGCTCATCTTCCAGCCCGGTGAGGAGGTGGCCGCCGGAGCCAAGGCGGTCATCGCCCAGGGCGGCCTGGAGGGTGTGGACATGATCTTCGGCATCCACATCGCCGGCGGCGGCGTCCCCACCGGCATCATCGCCACCTGCCCCGGCTCCTCTGCCGCCTCGGCCGATATGTTCAAGATCACCGTCACCGGCAAGACCGGCCACGGCGCCATGCCCGAGGCCTGTGTGGATGCCACCGTGGCCGCCTCGGCCATCGTCATGAACCTGCAGACCATGGTCTCCCGGGAGTTCCCCGCCACCCAGCCCCTGGTGGTCACCGTGGGCAAGCTCCAGAGCGGCTCCCGCTTCAACATCATCTCGGGCCATGCCGAGATGGAGGGCACCTGCCGCTGCTATGATGTGAAGCTCCACCACGCCCTGCCCGCCGTCATGGAGCGCATCGCCAAGGAGACCGCCGCCGCCTTCCGCTGTGAGGCCACCGTGGAGTACAACATGATGACCGAGCCCCTGGTCAACGACCCCGAGGCCCTGGCCATCCTCCGGGGGGCAGCCGCCAAGGTGGTGGACGCCCCCGCCATGATGGTGGAGTCCACCCCCCAGATGGGCGCCGAGGACTTTGCCGAGTACACCGTCCTCACCAAGGGGGCCTTCGCCATGCTGGGCGGCGGCACCGAGTACCCCAACCACAGCGACAAGATCATCTTTGACGAGGATTGCTTCCGCACCGGCGTGGCCCTCCACTGCCAGGCCGCCTGGGACTTCCTCAACGGCTAAAAAACGTAAAAAAGGGGGTCTGGACGCTGTCCAGACCCCCTTTTTTATAGCGCTCCCCCCGCTTTTCCATAGGTTTTCCCTCTTTTGGAGGGCAAAAAGGGGTCTGTGGACACATCCACAGACCCCTTTTTCATGCTTTTTGCAGGCCTTTTACCCGCTTTTTTAATCCTTCAGGACGGTCTTCCACTTGCCGCTGCGGTAGCGCAGGAAGAACAGGATCATCTGGACGATGCCCTGGACCAGGATGACGCACTGGACGGCGGGCAGCCCCAAGCCAAAGACCAGGATGGCCAGCACGCTGCCCAGGCAGCGGATGCCCCAGTTTGTGATAAGGCTGATGACAAAGATGATCTTGGTATCTCCTGCGCCCTGAAGGGCACCGGTGAGGGTCCAGCCCACGGCCTGGGGCACCTGCATGAAGGCGATGATGTGCATACACTCCACCGACAGGGCGATAACCGCCTCATCGGGGGTGAAGATGCCGATGATGGCCCGGGCGCCAAAGTAGAGCCCGGCGGTGCCAAAGACCATGACTATGGCGGCAATGATGGCGGTCCGCTTGACGTATTTCTCGGCCAGGTGGGGCTTGCCGGCGCCCAGGGACTGGCCCACCAGGGTGGTGGTGGCCGTCTGGAAGGCGAAGGCGGGCATAACGGCAATGCTCTCGGCGCTGTCGCAGAGGGTCCGGGCCGCCACCACCACGGTGCCCAGAGTGGCCACGCTCTTGGTGATGATGATGCCCGAAGCGGACATGAAGAACCGCTGGAGCATGGCGGGCAGGGAGATGTCAAAGACCTGCTTCATCAACACCCAGTCGATCTTCCAGGGGCCCTTGAAGTCGATGCGGAACTCATTGTCCCGGAAGAAGGCCACGTGCAGGCCCTGGAGCCCGGCCACGGCCATGCCGACGGAGGTGGCCACGGCGGCGCCGTTGACCCCCCAGCCTGCCCCCCACATGGTGAAGCTCAGCCCGAAGATGTTCAGCGTCCGGGTGGGGTAGATCAGCAGGAAATTGAAAATGACGTTGACGATGTTCATGGTGGTGTTGATCCGCAGCGGGGTCTTGGTGTCGCCATAGCCCCGGAAGGCGGAGTTCAGGATCATGGAGGAAATGCCGAAGATCCGGCCCACACCGGTGATGATGTTGTAGCCGGCGGCCAGCTCCACCACCTCGGGCTCGGCCCCCATCCACTGGGGAATGGCCCGGTGGAGCAGAAGGATGATACCGGCAATGGGCAGGCCCACATAAAGGATGACCAGGATGGCGTGGCGCATAAAGGACCGGGCCTTTTCGTAGTCGCCGGCGCCGGCAGAGCGGGCCACCATGGTGGTAATACCCATACCCAGGCTCATGACCACACCGTTGAGAAGCATGATAACCGACATGCTGATGGACACCGAGGCGGTGGCGGCGGCTCCCAGGGAGCCCACCATGGCGGTGTCGGCATAGCCGATCAGGGTGGAGAAGATCTGCTCGATGAGCACAGGCCATGCCAGGAGCAGAATGGTTTTGGTCGGGCTTCTGGTTTCGTCTACAACATTCAGCTTCGTTGCCAAGACATTCTACCTCTTTTCTTATTCAAGGATAAGCAGAGCCGCTCCCCGCAGGGAGGGCTCCGCCTTTTATGATAGTAATATACCAGATTTCCCACCATTTTGCAATGGAAATTTCCCCGGAAATCCCATCTTTTTTCTATGTCGAAGGATACCCCACAGGCATGGAAGCCGCCCCTACCCCCAGGCGCAAAAGCCGCCCGGCCGGGAACTTCCCGGCCGGGCGGCAGCTTCTTTAGATGTCGTTGCGGGTGAGGGTGGGCACAAACTCCTTGCAGGGAGCCACCCCCTCGCTGCCGTAGCCCAGAGCCAGGGCAGAGAAGGGGGCATAGCCCTCGGGGATGGCCAGGGCCTTCAGCAGCTCGGGGTTTTGCTTCACCCCGGCGCAGACCCCGTAGAGGTAGATGTTGCCCAGGCCCAGGTCGGTGGCCATCAGGCTCATCATCTCCACCACACAGGCCGAGTTCATCTCGGGGATGCCGGGGGCCGAGGAGGGGCAGGACACCAGGATGAGGGCGGGGGCATTGTAGATGACCTCCCGCTCGGGGCCAAAGAGGCCGTTGAGGGTCTTGAGCATGGCCGGGTCGGTGACCACGGTGAGGTGGGGCTTGCCGTCCATGGGCAGGCCCAGAGGGGCCAGAGAGCCGGCGGTGATCACCGCCTCCAGCTTCTCCTTCTCCACCTTCTTCTCGGTGTAGCTGCGGCAGGACTTGCGGCTGAGCAGGACTTGTTTGAGTTCCATTTTTCTGTCTCCTTTCTATGTCAGGGCGATGTATTCAGACGGGCACGTCGGCCTCGGCCTCGTGGCGGATCAGATAAAAGACGGACAGATACAGGGCGCACACAAAGACCACAAAAATCAGCGTAGCCAGCCGGGTGCCCAGCATACAGCAGGCGTCGTAGACCCCGTGGAGGACCACCGGCAGCAGGCAGGCCATAACCAGGCTGGGCCGGCCCGATCTGCCCCGGTTCTCCCGGAGCCGGGCCCTGCCGTAAAAATAGCCCATGACCACCGCAAAGCCCATGTGGCCGGGGACGGCCAGCAGCGCCCGGGGCAGGGCCACCCCCAGACCGAAGGCAAAAACGTAGCGCAAATTCTCAAAGGCGGCAAAGCCCAGAGAGACAAAAACGGCATAGACCACGCCGTCAAAGCGGTAGTTGAAGTTGGGCTCGTCCCAGGTCCGGCGGCAGAGGAAAAGGAGCTTGGCCCCCTCCTCCACGGCGGCGATCACCAGAAAGGCGGTGAGCAGGGTATGCAACGCCGTCCCCGGTCGGACCAAAACGCCGAGAAGCCGCTGGCCCAGCCCCTCCAGCAGGAGGGCCGCCAGGGCGGCAAGGGCCCCCATCCCCACAAGGCGCAGCAGCAGGGGCAAAGGCTCCTTCTCCACGGCGTCCTGCAGGTAGATGTAGAGCATGAGCAGCAAAGCGGGCAGCACGGCGGCCAGAATGTAGAGCCCCATCAGAGAGAGGGCGGGCAGGGCGGCGATGGGCATGAGGGCGATCATGGCCTACCTCACTTTCTGCCGGCGGCCAGATAGCCGCACCATCCGCCGGTGACGCCCCCCACCACATGGGCCAGCTGGGAGACGCTGTCGGCGGTGAGGCCGGCTACCACTTCCCTGCCCAGGTAGAGGACCACCACCAGGATGAGGGTCAGGGGCACCTCCCCCGAGCGGAAGGAGGTCATGGAGGCCAGAATGATGAAGGCGAACACCACCCCCGAAGCCCCCAGCAGCCCTGCCGGGCTCAGCAGGCAGTGGACCGCCCCGGTGACCAGGGCGGTGACGGCAATGACCAGCAGCAGATCCCGGCTGCCGTACTTCTCCTCCAGCATGGGGCCGATGAGCAAAAAGAGCATCATGTTGCCCGCATAGTGCTCCCAGGAGACGTGGCCCAGCACGTGGGTAAAGAGCCGCAGGTAGGTCAGCGGGCTTGCCAGGCTCCCCCGGCGGGCGATGAACAGCAGCTGGTTGCTTGCCCCCTGGGTGAGGAAATTGAGCAGCAGGGTCAGGGCGCAGACCAGAGCAAAGGTGAGCACCACCGGGGCATTGTATTTGATTTTCCACTTCATGGGGCGTCCTCCTTATGGGGTGTCCTGGCCGAAGAGATAGACCTTCTCCCCGGCATCGGTGGCCACCGAGCCGTCCTTCAGGCTGAGATAGGGGGAGAAAGTGACCCCGTCGGAAAAGCCCTCGGCGGTGGTCCGGCCCTCGTCCTTCACCGTGACCCGGGCATTGGGGAAGATGTCGCTGGCGTTGCACCACAGCAGGACAGGCCCCGGCCCGTCGTAGACTGTGGGACCTGTCAGGGTCTCCCCGGTGTCGGGGTCCATGTCCAGCCGGGTCACCGCCACCTGGGCCTCCCGGTGACGGGGGATGATGGCGTAGAGGTCCCACCCCGCCCCCAGGGACACCACCCGCTCGTCGGGAATGTTCGCCAGGAAGGGGTACTGCTCCAGAAGGGCCGGGTCTACCCCGGCACGGATGGCGGCGGGGTCATCGCTCTCGCTGGCACCCAGGTAGAGCACGCCGCAGCAGACAGGGCTTATCTCCCACCGGGCCCGGCGGAGGGAGGGCTCCGCTGTCAGGTCCAGAATGGCCTTGGCGGTGATGTCCCACTGTGTTTCCGGGGAAATGGCGGCCTCCCCATCCCCCTTCTGCGCCCCGTAGGAGCCAAATTGGGCGTGGTTGCCCCCGGGGATGCTCATGCCCCGCAGGTCCACGGGATTGAGGGGCAGATATTGGTCCCCATCGTGGAACTTCTCCCTATTGAGGACCCCGTCCTCCTCCCCCCAGATACTCAGGGCGGCAAAGCCCGCCCAGTGGAGGGGCTTTGTGGGGTAGGCGGCCAGGAGGGCCAGGCCGTCCAGCTCATTCAGGTGGCCGGCGGCAAAGTCGGCGGCCATGGCGCCCCCCAGGGAGTGCCCTCCCAGATACCAGTGGTCGTAGGAGTAGCCCTCCATGACCTGCCCGGCCCGGTCCTTGCCGAACACCGCCAGCCGGAGGGGCATCTTCACCAAAAAGCAGTCTGTGCCCCCCTGGGCCACCCGGAGGAGCAGCGGGGCATAGGCCGTCTCCTCCACCTTGCCGCCGGGGTAGAAGATGAGGGCGGCCTCCTCCCCGGGGCCATCAAAGAGCCAGCCCGTGTCCGTCCGGACCACCGAGACCGTCTCGCTGCCCTCCATGGCCCGGAGGGCGGTCTCGTCGGCGGGGTAGTAGATGTTCACATAGGCAAAGCCGGCCACCAGGACGGCCACCGCCAATACCGCCAGCTCACGCAGCCATTTGGGTCTGGTTTGCCACTTGTTTTCCCTGTCCATGGCCCTGCCTCCTTACAGATAGGTCACCGTGTCCTCCAGGCTCTTGCGGCTGTCGTGGTTGGGCAGGGGACCGGCCCCCTCGGCGGCGTAGCCCAGGTCCAGCAGCATGAGAATTTCCTCGTTTTCGGGCAGGCCCAGCACCCGGCCGGCCTGAGCGGGGTCAAAGAGGTTGAGCCAGCAGCTGTCCACCCCCTCATTGGCGGCGGCAAGCATCAGGTGGGTGGCCACGATGGCGGCGTCCTCCGCCCCCGAGTCCCGCTGCCCGCCGGGGTAGGTGAACACGTTGTTCTTATCCCAGGCCACGACCAGCACGGTGGGGGCGCCGTAGCGGCAGGGGGTCAGCTCGTCCACCTTGGCCAGAGCCTGGGGGCTTTGGAGGACATAGATATGCTGCTCCTGAAGGTTCTTGGCGGTGGGGGCCAGCCGGCCGGCGTTCAGGATGGCCTTTAGCCGCTCCGGCTCCACCTGGCGGGGGCCGTATGCCTTGCAGGAATAGCGCTGGGCAACAAGTTGGGTGAAGTCCATGGTGGGTCCTCCTTTTTTATTGTCGGCTTTATTTTAATCAATATAATAGTCCCTTGGGGCTATTATAGCACAATATCCCCTTCCGACACCACAATTTTGGCTGATATTCCATCACACATCTTCAAAATTTGTGCTATAATTAGCTTTACCAAACCCCGATGGCCCCCATCGGAACTCAAAACGAAAAGGAGCGATATACCATGCCCTGCACCACCATCCTGGTTGGCAAGAAGGCCAGCTATGACGGCTCCACCATGATCGCCCGGAACGACGACGGCTTCTTTGACGAGAAGAAGCTCATCGTGGTCCGGCCCAAGGACCAGCCCCGGAAGTACAAGAGCAAGATCGGCCATTTGGAGATCCAGCTGCCCGACAACCCCCTGCGCTACACCTCCACCCCCAGCGTCAGCACCGCCCACGGCGTGTGGGCGGCCAACGGCATCAACGCCGCCAACGTGGCCATGACAGCCACCGAGACCATTACCACCAACCCCCGGGTGCTGGCCGCCGACCCCATGGTCCGCTACCAGCCCAAGGTGGGCCGGAAGGGCAAGGAGGTCCCCGGTAGCCTGGGCGAGGAGGACCTGGTGTATGTGGTCCTGCCCTACATCCACTCCGCCCGGGAGGGCGTGGAGCGGCTGGGCGCCCTGCTGGAGCAGTACGGCACCTACGAGTCCAACGGCATCGCCTTCTCCGACGGCAATGAGATCTGGTGGATGGAGACCATCGGCGGCCACCACTGGATCGCCGTCCGGGTGCCCGATGACCGCTATGTCATCATGCCCAACCAGTTTGGCATCGACCACTTTGACTTTGACGACGCCCTGGGCAAGAAGAAAAACTTCATGTGCTCGGCGGACATGAAGGAGTTTGTGGAGAAGAACCACCTGGCCCTGGACCTGGACGGCACCTTCAATCCCCGTCTAGCCTTCGGCTCCCACTCCGACTCCGACCACGTCTACAACACCCCCCGGGCCTGGTACATGGGCCGGTACTTCAATCCCAAGACCTACAAGTGGGACGGCCCCGACGCCGACTTCACCCCCGAGAGCGACGACATCCCCTGGTCCTTCGTCCCCGAGCACAAGATCACCGTGGAGGAAGTGAAGTACATCCTCTCCTCCTACTACCAGGGCACCCAGTATAACCCCTACGGCCACGGCGCCGAGAAGGGCAAGTACCGCCCCATCGGCATCGGCCGCACGGGCACCATGGCCATCCTGCAGATCCGGGGCTACCTGCCCAAGGAGATCGCCGCCGTGGAGTGGATCTGCTTCGGTCCCAACTCCTTCAACGCCGCCCTGCCCGTCTACGCCAATGTGGACACCCTGCCCGCCTACCTCACCGGCACCACCATGGAGGTGGATACCGACACCTTCTACTGGGCCAGCCGGCTCATCGCCGCCATGGCGGACAACAACTACACCGCCTGCATCCAGCTGGTGGAGCGCTATCAGGCCGCCATTGCCAACGGCGGCAGCCGCATCATCCACGAGTTTGACGAGAAGATGATCTCGGCCAAGAAGTTCGACCAGCTGGACGAGGCCAACAAGAAGCTGTGCCAGCTGGCCAAGAAGGAGTCCATCGACGCCTTGGGCAAGATCCTGCGCCAGGCCAGCCTTGCCATGAAGTGCAACTACAACCGGGCGGACAACTGATTTTCCCCCTCCCAAACGGCATACCAAACGGCGGCCGGGTCACTATGACCCGGCCGCCTTGTTGTCTGCTGCCGTCCGCCGGCTTTGAGCGGACGAAAAGAAACCATATTCTTCTTACTTGGCGTCCTCCACAATGAGTTTGGCATACTCCTTGCCATAGGCGAAGGCGCTGATGCCGCAGCTGCCGGCAACAGTCTCTCCGGCGGCATAGAGGCCGGGGATGATGTCGCCGTCCTCAGTGAGGACGTGGCCCTGCTCATCGGTGACCACGCCGCCAATGGTGATGTGGGCCACAGGGGTGTTGGGGGCGGCATAGAAGGGGCCTTGGACGATCTCGGAGCCGTCGGCGAAGGTGGTACGGCCAAAGAGCTCATCCTTGTAGGTCTCACAGGCGGTGTTATACTGCTGGATAGTGTTTTCCAGGACTGCGGGATCCACCCCCATGGTCTTGGCCAGGTCGGCCACGGTCTCGCCCACATAGAGGGCCCCGGCCTTCACGGCCAGGTCGATGTCCTCCTGGCTGGCATCGGCCAGGCCGGAGTTGATCCCGTCGGTGATGATGTAGTAGATGGGCTCAGCCTGCTCCTGGTCAAAGATGGCGTGGCAGATGGCAAAGCGGCTGGCGGTCTCGTCCACGAACCGCTCGCCCTTCATGTTGACAAACAGGTTGGAGGAGCCGGCAAAAATACCTGCGCCGCCCACAAAATCGCCGTCCACAACATCCCCCATGGGAAACATCATAATGTTCTCCATGCCGTCCAGGGCACCGCCCACGCTCTGGGCCATGACGATGCCGTCACCGGTGGCGCCCGGGCAGTTGTCGCTCTTAACGTTCTCGTTCATGCCCCACTGGGTGTCGTACTGGACCATCATCTTACCGTTGTTGGCAAAGCCGCCGGTACACAGCATGACACCGTTCTTGGAGGTAATGTTGTAGGTAGTGCCATCCTCGGCCTTGGCCACCACGCCGGTAACTGCGCCGTCGGTGACGATAAGCTCGGTGGCCGGAGTGGAGGTCATGATGGTAATGTCCAGCTTGTTCTTCTCGATGTACTTGTCAAAACAGTCGAAATAGCCGGTGCCCCGCTCATAGCCCACAGGGGAGGTCCACCGGGGCCAGGTGTAGCCCACGATGCCGTGGAGCTCGGTATACTTGCCGCCGATCTCGTCCACGAACCAGCGGTCGAACTCGTCCACCAGGGCGGGGTAGCCCATGTTATAAATGGGGGGTGTACCCTCGGAGCGATAATACTCGATGGCCAGCAGAGCAGGACAGTCAAAGAGCTTGGTGGAGCCGCTCTTCTTATACGCCTCGTAGTCAGACACAAAGGCATCCCACACAGCGGCCTCCATCTCGTCAGCAGGACCGTCCTTGATCATCTGCTCCAGGGTGTTGGTATAGCCGTCGTTGGTCTCAATGGCGATGTCGTCGGTGGGGGTGACATACTCGATAAAGCCGCCGCTGCGGATGGCGTTGCCGCCCAGGGAGGCGGACTTCTCCAGCAGCAGGACGTTGTCCATGCCCTCGTAAGCGGCGCTGACAGCGGCAGAGATGCCGGCGGCACCGCCGCCTACCACCACCAGGTTCACCTCCAGATCCTTGACCTCGGTGGACTGCTCCTTCTGAATAGTTACCTTCTTCAGGGCCTCCACATCGCCGCCGGCCTGGGCGATGGCGTCGGCCACGGCCTCCAAAATGGCGTTGGAGGTAATGGTAGCGCCGGCAATGGCGTCCACAGCCAGGGACTGGTGCTCCACAATGGCGGCGGGGATGTCATTGATGGCGGGGTCGCTGAGGCCCTGGGTCTCCTCATGCTCGGTGACCTTCACCTCGGTGATGGCGTCGCCGCTGACGGTGACGGACACCTTCACCTCGCCGTTGCGGCCGTTGGCCGACACGCCGGTGTATGTACCGGCGGTGTAAATGGCCGTCTCCCCGCCGGGGGTGGGCGTGGAGTCGGTGTTCCCGCCGCAGGCGGTGAGCGCCAGAGCCAGGGCACAGAAAAGGCTCAGACTTCTTCTCATCTTCATTTCATACTCCTCCTCTTTCTTTGTGTTAAACTGTTGGACTGCTGTTTGTCCATCTCTTCACAGCAAGGAGGAGTATACACTATAAAGTTAGTTTAGTGTCAAGAGGTCTTATATGTTTTCTTTTTGTACTGTTTCGCTCTGAATGGGAAGATAAATGCACACGCCATATCGTTGAGGGGCCATGCCACTGTACCGAAGATCCAGGGGCAGGTACGCTGTCTCTCCCCACTCCAGGCCCAGCTTCTTCAGGTAGGCCATGCCCTCCTCCAGGCAGCGCTCAAGTTTGTTTCTCTCTGCCACGGCATAATATTGCAGGCATTTTTGCGCCGGGATACGCTCCACCCAGGTATCGTCCAGCAGGACCCCCTGCTCTCTGGCGTGGTCGGATCGGATGCAGTTGCCCCGCTCCATGTGCCACTGTTTACCGTCCCAGGTCATCTTAGAGCAGTAACGCATATAAGGCATGGCAGAGAGCCAGGACACGTCAATGTGCCGCATAAGCCGTTGGGTCTCTGGAGGGAGGGCATCCATATCGAATTTATCCTCCCACAACGGGCAGTAATACATCTCGGGCATGGTGGTGATAATAGGCTCCCGCCCCTCCATGGTGTCTTGCAAGGTGGGACGCACAGTTTCCTCCAAAAAGCGGATCATATCCAACTGCCGCTGGAGCTGCCGCTTTTTCTCCTCCATGGCCTCCAGCACTCCCTTTGAGGTCTGGGAGACCAGGTCTGCCGCCTCCTCCAGGGTAAAGCCTATCTTCTCATAGCTGCGGATGATCCCCAGGCGGGTGATGGTCTCCAGGTCAAAGGAGCGGTAGCCATTGGCCTCCCGCCGGGCTTGCACGATGCCCCGCTTTTCCAGATAGATGACCCCCATGTTGGTCATCTCCATAAATTCTGCCACGTCCCCGGTCTGAAACCGCATGTCCTCTCCCCCAATCCCAAAGCCTAACATATATTGAGGCTTCTATTATAGCACAGGGAACCGGCATAAAAAAGAGGCCGACGAAAAACGCCCTGCCCCCTCTGCCCAGCACCATCTTGGCAATGGCCCACCGAACATCTCCCTGTCCGCTGCCTTTGCGAGACAGCCTTTATCCTCGCTTCCCCACTACTATGAAATTTATAAGTAACTCATAAGTTACCTAATGTATTGTCTTTGACGAGCAACACTGGTATATTGAGCTTAGCCAGTCAGGCAAAACAAAAATTTGGAGGTAATCGCTATGATGAACGAGAACGTGAAGAAGCTGCTGGAGAGCAGCATGTGGGACCTGGCCACCTGTGCCAACGGCGAGCCCAACGTGGTGCCTGTGGCCTTCAAGATGGTCACCGAGGACGGCAAGCTGGCCGTGGGCGATGTGTTCCTGGAGACCACTCTGAACAACATCAAGGCCAACGGCGGCAAGATCGCCATCTCCGTCTACGACGCCACCTCCCTGGAGGGCTATCAGATCAAGGGCACCGCCCAGTATGTCACCTCCGGTGCCATCGTGGACACCTTCAAGGCCATGGTGGAGAAGATGTTCAACGGCGCCGCCACCGCCAAGGGCGCCCTGGTCATCGACCCCGAGAAGGTCATCGTCACCACCCCCGGCGCCGAGAACAAGAAGGTCCTTTAAGCCGAAATTCCCATTGATCCCCTCTATTCAGCCATTGGAGGAGGCAGGGCACTTCGCCCCGCCTCCTCCTCTTTGTTTTACGGCTACCTCGCATATTCGGCCCCAGGCTGTCAGAAACCCTTTCCTGGCCAGATCGGCTCGATATTTCAAGGCCCCTCGATTGGGTGTTCAACGCCTGACAATATCCCGGACAGGCCCTCCGGGCAGGCCATCGTTTCTCGCCACGACCATATAAAAAATTGGAGCAAGCGATGATCGCTTGCTCCAATTTGGAGCTGCTACCCAGATTTGAACTGGGGACCTCATCCTTACCAAGGATGCGC
>CAJUSE010000037.1 GCA_910588975.1 uncultured Oscillospiraceae bacterium
GCGCTCCAAGGGTCTGGGCGAGAACGAGCCCGAGATGATGTGGCTGACCACCATGAACCCGGAGACCCGGCGGCTCATCAAGGTCATGCCCGAGGATGCCGAACGCACCGCCGCCATGTTCGACCTGCTGGAGGGGGATAACCTCCAGGGCCGGAAGGATCACATCGCCGAAAACGGCTACAAGTTCCTGGAGCTGGCCGATCTGTCGTGATCTGCCGGGTCCATAAAAGGGGTCCCCGCAAAATTGGTCCTCAAATTTTGTGGGGAGAGGCGGAAGAACGGAATGAACGAGCTCCGGCCCCTGTGCCGGAGTGAGTGATATGAAGTTTATGACGACGAAATGGGAGGTATTTTCAATGAAGGCAAAACGTTTCCTGTCCCTGCTGTTGTCCCTGACCCTGGCCCTGTCGCTGACCACCCCCGCCCTGGCCACAGAGTGGGAAGGCATCGGCTATGACACCGCCGGCGAGACCGCCCTTCTCCAGGCCCAGGTGGACGAGTACGCCGCCGCCCACCCCGGGGAGCTGGAGGCCCTTACCACCGAGCAGCTTCTCCAGTGGCAGGGCTACACCGAGACTCTGACCCCCGCCCAGCAGTTCATGGAGGACTGGGCGCTGGACAGCGAGGATGAAATCCGCCTTAACCTGCTCTGGGACTATGTCTACGACCGGGGCGAGGTGGAGGAGTGCCACCAGTGGTCCCTCACCTATCAGGAGACCTACCCTGACCGGTGGGCCGAGTTTGACGCCGACACCTTTTTCCTGGAGGAATATTACGGCAGCGACGGCAACAAAGAGGCATATATGCGCCTCTACCACCTCTTTACCGAGGAGGAGTTCAAGGAGAAAATGTTTGTCTACTATGTGGACGAGTATTCCTGGGACTGGGAAAACGGCTCCGACTATGATGACCCCTATGACCCCTGGCCCCGCCGGGACACCCTCTCCTTGGTGGTCAACGGCCAGACCAGCGACGCCGCCGTCACCACCCAGGACTGGGTGACCTACGCCGACGGGGCCGCCCTCAACCTCATTCTGGGCACCCACTACCCCGCCGGGGAGCCCGTCTCCATCCGGGAGGCCGCCACCGCCGCCGGCTGGGACGTGGTGTGGAACCAGCGGGGCAATGAGGTGGTGCTGCTGGACCGGGAGCGGCTCCGCTCGGGCGACATCTACCCCCAGGACCTGGACATCCCCACCCCCGATTTTTCCACCCTTGACGGCCTGATGAACCGGCTCCTGGCCGATGCCGCCTATGACAGTGGCAAGACCTACCGGCTCACCCAGACCCATCAGCTCACCTTTACCGCCCTCAACTCTCTGGATGGGGACAAGACGGTGAAGGCCGATTTGAAGCTTCAGGCCACTATGAACGGCTCCGCCCTGGAGTGCGAGTACACCCTCTCCTGCGCCCAGCTGCTGGACCTGCTCTCCCCCCAGACCCGGGCCCAGCTGGAGGGCACCCTGCCCAAGTTCAAGCTGAAGGACCTGAAAAGCCTGCTGGGCGGCGGCAAGCTGACCGCCCGGGCCGACCTGGAGACAGGGGATGTCTATCTCAACGCCCCCATTCTTTCCCTCATTGACGACAGCTTTTCCGGGGACACCTGGGTCCACACCCAGGCCGACTTCTCCCAGATCCTGACCCTGCTGGACATGGCCCAGGGGGAGGGCTGGGACACCAAGGCCCTCCTCTATGACCTGCTCCTCTCCTCCAGCGCCGACAGCTGGTGGGCCGGCAGCGCCTATAATTCCTTTGTGGAGAGCTACGGCCTGCTCTCCGCCCTGACGAACCCCCACTTCCTCACCGAGAAAAACGGGGTCTACACCTGGGCCCTGAACAGCGACTCCCTGGCCCTGTTGGGGACGGTCCTGGGGGGCTACACAGGCGGGGAGGCCTACGACCTGAACAAGTACTTTAAGGAGTTCTCCCTCACCCTCCGGGTGGACAAAAACGCCCGGCTGACCATGGACATGGCCATCCGCCCCGACATGGACGCCCTGGGGGCCCTCGCCGCCGAAAGCAGCTACGGCGAGACCGACCCCATGGAGACCGCCCTCATGACCTGGCTCATGAACCTGCTGGACTTCAAGGCCACCGCCCACGCCGCCGGCACCAACAATGACCTGACCGAGGAGACCACCTTCCACTGGAAGAACCAGTTCAAGGCCACCGTGGACAGCCGGACCACCCGCAAACCCACCACCGCCACCCCCAACACCCAGCCCCCCGAGGGGGCCAACATTGTGGAGTACTGATTTTCAAAAGGAAGTGTCTGCCGTGAAAAAACGTGTTTTTTCCCTCCTTCTGGCCTTTGCCATGGTGGGGGCAATGGGCCTTCCTGCCAGGGCATTGGAAACCACTACGCCGGCCGGCGAGGGGTGGCGGGCAAGCGAAACAGCGTTCCTCGCCCGCTATGCCTTGGAGTATGCCGCCGCCCATCAGGAGGAATATGCCGCCTTTGATGAGGAGACATATAAAAATCTTGTTGATCAGCTTAGAAGTCAGTACAAGACCGAGCTTATGGCAGCTCTGGGCATAGATGAGGCGTCCTTCCGAGAGATCCTCTGGACCATCAGCCTGGAAAATGAAGAGATAGAGGAAAAGGCAGCCAGAGCCTGGTGGGCCGCTATCACACAGGCTTATGAGACAGAGTTTCCCGGAGATATTGACGCTGTGGGACTTCCCACGGCGCTGACGATTTTCGGCTATGACAGCGTGGAGGCATTTGCTCAAAATTCCAATGAAACTGTGGAAACAGCACAGCAATATCTGGCGGCACTTTATGTGGAAAGCCGGCAGCATGTCGCCACCGACCACGAAGCGGCCCTGAACTACCGGGAGCAATACCCCGGCAGCTATGAGAGCTTTGACCCCGACGATGGCTACGAGGGGGATTGGGCCCACATGAAGGGCAACACAATGGCCCAAAACGCCCTCCAAAGCGAGGAGGAGTGGAAGGAGTATCGGTACGTCCGCTATATGCCCGACGGCTACCTCCGGGACCAGGAGGATGCCGCCAGGCGGGAAGCGTATCCCGCCCGGTATCCGGAGGAATACGCCGCCTTTGACGCACGGGCCTGGTTCAACGGCTATTATTCCATCGTGAGCGCCACCCCGGAGCGCTACATGGAGCAGGAGGGGCTGGACGCCGAGGGCTTCAAGAAAGTCATGTTTTTGGAGTGGGCAGACCGAAAAAGGTGCTTCTTCAACGGCTACTGCGTCACCGTGGACGGCACCCCCATCCAGTTCCAGTTCTACCGGGACCTGGAGGGAGAGGTGGTTGGCCCCAAGGCAGAACATGAGCGCATTCTGATCCCTCTCCGTGCCGCCGCCGAGGCCCTGGGCCTGACGGTGGAGTGGAAATCGGAGACCAATGAGGTGGTCTGCTCCAACGGGGAAACCGCCATCACCTTCACCCTGGACAGCACCCAGTACAGCGGTGGCACCCTGGACGTGGCCCCCCACGCCGAAAAGGGCATCACCTACTTGCCCCTCCGGGCCCTGGGGGAGACCCTGGGGTGCGGGGTCACCTGGCTCCAGGACTTCGCCACCGCCGCCCTGACCACCCCCCAGCCCTCCAAAGGGACCGACATTGTGGAACACTAATTGTTCAAAAGGGAGTGTCTACTGTGAAAAAACGTGTTTTCTCTCTCCTTCTGGCCCTGGCCATGGTGCTGCCCATGGCCCCCGCTACTTTGGCAGCAGAGCCCGTCACCCCCACCCCGCCGGAGTGGTGCCCCGAGGAGGAATACGCCGTCTTCCCCGGCTCGGCCGCCTATGAACCAAAAAACTGGGCCATCCTTGAGGCCGCCCGGAAGGAGGTCAAATGGGGGGCTATCAATGTGGCCGCTCTGCCCGACCGCCGGGCCTTCTATGCCCTTCCCGATGAACTCGAAGATGGCAGTAAGGATATCGGTGTCCTCTTTGAACAGACCCTTGTGGAGGTCCGGCTCAACTACTCCCACGATAAGTATAACGGCCCCTATTGGACCTCTCTCTGGTCCGTTCGAGGGGGTAACATAGTGGATGGGAGCAGTGAGCTGCTGGAGGGGCTCACCGACCAGCAGCGCTATGCCATCCTTCTCTGGACGGCCCGGGGCACCCTGCGGTACAAAGGAGCGGGGGAGGACCTGTGCGCCTACATCCCCGCCCTGATGGAATTCCCCCAGTTCAGCCTGGACAAGCTGACCAACACTCCCATCTTTACCCCTGAGGAGCAGGCCGAGCTGGCCCCCCAGGTGGCCGCCCTCTGGGATGAGTACACCTCTCCGGCCAATATCACCATCTTCGTGGATGACAACGAAATAGAACTGGATGTGCCCCCCGATGCCCGGGATGGCCGCACCATGGTGCCCATCCGGGCGGTAGCCGAGGCATTGGGCGCCGATGTGGAGTGGGTACAGGACACCCAGCAGGTCAATATGACCCGGGCCGGGGTCACGGTGACCATGACCCTGAACTCCACCACCGCCACCATTGACGGCAACCCGGTGGAGATGGATGTGGCCCCCTATGCCAACAATGGCCGAACTCTCATTCCCGCCCGCTATGTGGCCGAGTTTTTCGGCCAAAAGGTGGATTGGGATAACACCTACCGCCAGGTTCGTATCACCGAGGACAAGTCGGTGGCGGGGGAGTCCAATTTGGAGGCCTGGGCCGTTAATATGGGGCTGATTTATGGCTTTCAGTACTGGGGAAGCAACTACGGCTTACCCCGCCCATATGGACAACCTATTTCTTTTGGTATGTATCTGCGTACAAGCTCACAGGTTGAAAGCTCTCGAGAAGGCTTGAGAAATAATTGGGGAATTACTGGCCGAGAGGATCTCATATCCCTTGTACAGCGGATGACCTTCCATGGCCATAACGACTCCTTCATGCAGGATGTTACCATCATTAACGCCATGAACGACAAGGCCTTTGATGACCTGGTGGAGCGCTCTACCGGCATAGACCGGTATATGTGGCCCTACACCAAAGAAATCAGTCAGCGCTGGGGGGACAAGGGCATTTTGGCCTGGGATTTGTCCCGCATGGGGGCTATGGTTCAGTGGGGCTATAATGTAGGATATATTACCTATGAAGAAGCGCTGGAATTGATAGAGCCTGCAGCACAGTTGACCCAAAAGACCTTTACGAGTTGGGACGAATTCTACCTCAATTATTTGGACGGCTACAACTGGTGGGCCAGAAATGATGTCTATACTGCCAGAGAGGAATATATGGCAAGGTTGAGGGCGCTCGAAGAGAACGATCGTTATGGCAGAACATTTCCTTCGGATCCTCCCTATTGGGCAGGTTTCCCCCGTGCAAATGATTATCAGTACACTGTCAAGAAAACCGACGACACCCTCTTCCAAACCGGCGTCATCGGCCTACCCGAATAAAAACAAATTGCAATATTTTCTTCTGATATAACTCAACGGATAAGGATTGATACCAATGGCAAAGAAAAAGTCCACCGAAGAAGTCAAGCACCGCCCGGCCGACCCCAACGTGATGGGTCTGCGCCGGGAGGTGGTGGAGCAGCCCATCACCGAGACCCTGGAGATCAACTTCATGCCCTACGCCATGAGCGTCATTATGTCCCGGGCCATCCCCGAGATTGATGGCTTCAAGCCCAGCCACCGCAAGCTGCTCTACACCATGTACCAGATGCACCTGCTCACCGGCGGACGGACCAAGTCGGCCAACATCGTGGGCCAGACCATGCGCCTGAACCCCCACGGCGACGCCGCCATCTATGACACCATGGTCCGTCTCTCCCGGGGCTACGGGGCCCTGCTCCACCCCCTGGTGGACTCCAAGGGCAACTTCGGCAAGGTCTACTCCCGGGACATGGCCTGGGCGGCCAGCCGGTACACCGAGGCCAGGCTGGACCCCATCTGTGCCGAGATCTTCAAGGACATCGACCAGGACACCGTGGACTTTGTGGACAACTACGACGGCAAGCTGAAGGAGCCCACCCTGCTGCCCACCACCTTCCCCAACGTGCTGGTCTCCGCCAACCAGGGCATCGCCGTAGGCATGGCCTCCAATCTGTGTGGTTTCAACCTTCAGGAGGTCTGCGAGGCCACCATCGCCTACATGAAGGATCCCCAGTGCGACCTCATGAGCATTTTGAAGGCCCCCGACTTCCCCACGGGGGGCCAGCTGCTCTACAACGGCACCCAGATGGCCGAGATCTACAACTCCGGCCGGGGCTCCTTCCAGGTCCGGGCCAAGTGGCGGTACGTGAAGGAAGACAATGTCATTGAGGTCTACGAGATCCCCTACACCGCCACCGCCGAGGCCATCATGGACAAGATCACCGAGCTTGTGAAGGCGGGCAAGCTGAAGGAGATCGCCGACATGCGGGACGAGACCGACCTCTCCGGCCTGAAGCTGACCATCGACCTGAAGCGGGGCACCGACCCGGAAAAGCTGATGCAGAAGCTCTATAAATCCACCCCCCTCCAGGACTCCTTCCCCTGCAATTTCAACATCCTCATCGCCGGCACTCCTCGGGTGCTTGGGGTCCGGGACATTCTGGAGGAGTGGACGGCCTGGCGCATTGAGTCGGTCCGCCGCCGGACCTTCTTCGTCCAGAAGAAGCAGAAGGATAAGCTGCACCTGCTGAAGGGCCTGAAAAAGATCCTGCTGGACATCGACAAGGCCATCAAGATCATCCGGGACACCGAGCTGGACGCCGAGGTGGTCCCCAATCTGATGATCGGCTTCGGCATCGACCAGATCCAGGCCGAATACGTGGCCGACATCCGCCTGCGCAACATCAACAAGGAGTATATTCTCAAGCGGGTGGCCGAGACCGAGGAGCTGGAAAAGGAGATCGCCGACCTCCAGGACATCCTGGACCACCCCGCCCGGGTGAAGAAGATCATCGAGGGGGAGCTGCGGGACGTGATGAAGAAGTACCCCGCCCCCCGGCGCACCGAGATCCTCTACGAGTACCAGACCGCCGTGGAGGCCGACGAGGCCGAGGCCGTACCCGCTTACCCGGTGAATGTGTTCCTGTCCCGGGAGGGATACTTGAAGAAGATCACCCCTGCCTCCCTGCGTATGGCCAGCGAGCAAAAGTACAAGGAGGGGGACGGCCCCAGCCGGTCCTGGGAGTGCACCAACGACCAGGAGCTGCTGGTCTTTACCGATGCCCAGCAGTGCTACAAGACCCGCCTTGCCGACTTTGACGACACCAAGGCCAGCGCCCTGGGGGACTACCTGCCCACCAAGCTGGCCATGGATCCGGGGGAGAGCGTGGTCTTTGCCTGCATCACCGCCGACTATTCCGGCCACCTGCTCTTCTTCTTTGAAAACGGCAAGTGCGCCCGGGTGGAGCTTTCCGCCTACCAGACCCAGACCCGGCGGAAGAAGCTCACCGGGGCCTATTCCGATAAGTCCCCCCTGTGTGCCGCCCTCCACATCAAAGAGGATCTGGAGCTGGCCCTCACCTCCAACGAGGGCCGCTGCGTGGTGTTCCACACCGCCGTCCTCACCCCCAAGACCACCCGGAACACCCAGGGTGTGGGGGTCATGACCCTGAAAAAGGAAAAATACAAGCTGGAGCAGGTGGAGCCTCTGGAGGGCTCGGCCATCCAGAACCCCGCCCGGTACCGCTCCCGCTCCCTGCCTGTGGCCGGAGCCCTGCTCAAGCCCGAGGACCGGGGAGAGGAGCAGATGAGCCTGTTATAATGGCTTCGCCATTGTAACAGGCCGGGACTTGTGAGCGAGGCGGGCTGCCGCCCCCTCGTGCTCCCCCGCACCGACGGAAACGGCCGCCTTTTAGCCGTCACGACTGCAAATTTGCCCACATACCCCCGTGTCATCTATTTTTGATGACCCCCAAAAAGGCGAGACGACCCCTTCCGGCCCCGGCCGGGAATGGCGTCTAACGAATGAAAGGAGGTCATCTCCATGACCAAATATCTGAAAAAGTATGCCCTCATCACCCTGGGCGCCACCATCTACGCCCTGGCCTACAACGCCTTCTTCGCCAACGGCTCGGTGGCCTTCGGCGGGGTCACCGGCATCGCCCAGATGCTCCACGCCCTCGTCCCCGCCCTGCCGGTGGGCGGACTGGTCATCGCCTTCAACATCCCCCTGTTCCTGCTGGGATGGAAGTTTTTTGGGGGCGGCATGCTGGCCGCCTCCCTCTTCGCCATGGGCCTGTCCTCCACCCTGCTGGACATGATGGGCAAGTACCTCACCTTTCCCGTCCTCAGTGACACCCTCCTCTCCGCCCTCTGCGGCGGAGTAGCGATCGGGGTGGGGCTGGGTCTCATCTTCCTCCAGGGGGCCACCACCGGCGGCACCGAGATCGTGGCCAAGCTGCTCAAGCTGCGCCTGAGCTATCTTCCTACCGGCAAGCTGCTCATGGCGGTGGACCTGGCTGTCATCGCCGGGGTCTCCCTGGTCTTTCGCAGCCTGGAGACCGCCCTCTACGGTGTGGTGGCCAGCTATGTGTCCACCCGGGTCATGGACATGGTCCTCTACGGCCTGGACACGGCCAAGGTGGCCTATATCATCTCCGACCACCCCCAGGAGATCGCCCGGGTCATTATGAACGAGCTCTCCCGTGGCGTCACCTACCTCCAGGGGGAGGGAGGCTATACCGGGGAGACCAAGCGGGTCATCCTCTGCACCTTCAAGGACCGGGAGATCGTCTCCGTCAAGGAGGCCGTCCGCCGGGCCGACCCCCACGCCTTCATGATCGTCACCTCCACCCACGAGGTGCTGGGCGAGGGCTTCGGGGGCTATCAGCAGGGGGTGTAAGGCCCCGGAACAGAAACCCAACAGAGGGGAGCTGAGCTGCGGATGGGCGGGAAGCTGATCCTGATCACCGGCCGCTGTGCCACGGGAAAATCCACCTTTGCCCGCCGCCTGGCGGCCGAGGTGAGCGTTCCCTGCTTTTTGAAGGACGAGGTGAAAGAGGTCCTGGGAGAGGGCCTCGGCCCGGAGGGCGGCCTTGTCTATCAAAAGGGCAGCCAGGCCACATTCCGGCTGCTGGCCTATTTGGCCGAGGGGATCTTAGCGGCGGGGCAGTGCTGCATCCTGGAGGGAAATTTCAAGCCAGAGGAGCTAAAAGAGCTTCAGGCGCTGCTGGAAAAGTATGACGCCCGGTGTCTCACCTGCTGCTTTACCGGCGATTTGGAGACCCTGTACCGCCGCTATCGCACCCGGGAGGAGGAGCGCCATTGGGTCCACCGCTCCATGGACCGGGGGCTGGAGGCCTTTGCCGCCGGGCAGAGCCGTCTGCCCCTCGCCGGCCCGGGAGAGAACGTGCTGGTGGACGGGACCGATGTGGAGCAGTTGGACGAGACCGGGCTTTTCGCTGCGGCGAAGGCCTTTCTGGCCAGTTCAGAAAAATAAAATGCAAACACAAAGGGCGATGCCGGGACCACGCCCTTACAGGACAGAAAACAGGGGAGAGGAGGGGCAGGCTGTGAAAAAACGAATTTTGGGGGCGGGAATGGCCCTTTGCTTTCTTTTGACCCTGGCAGGCTGCGCCTCCATGCTGGAGCGCTCCTATGAGGTGGTCACCCCCCACGTGGACCGGCCGGTCACCGCCGACGACCCCACCACCCTCCGGGTGGAAAACTACCGGGAGCTGGTCTCCGCCGTCCTCTACCTGGTCTCCCAGGGGGCGGAGACGGGGACCATCCAGTTCCAGGACTACACCGGCCAGGCCGAGACCGACCTGGCCGCCGCCTGTCTGGAGGTGGCCGACCAGGACCCCCTGGGGGCCTATGCCGTGGACTACATCGAGCACGAGCTGAGCCGGGTCATGTCCCACTCCCAGGCCAGCCTGACCATCCGCTACCGCCGGAGCATGGACCAGGTGCGCTCCATCGTCAACGTCACCGGCACCCGGGCCATTCGGGACAAGGTGGAGGACGCCCTCACCGCCTTTTCTTTTGAATTGGTCCTCCGGGTGGCCTACTTTGCCGAAGATGAACAGTTCATCCGGGAC
Organism: uncultured Oscillospiraceae bacterium; assembly: GCA_910588975.1. GTDB lineage: Bacteria > Bacillota > Clostridia > Oscillospirales > Oscillospiraceae > Vermiculatibacterium. The sequence goes on from CAJUSE010000037.1 coordinate 9,968, forward strand.
CTGGCCCGCCAGGTCTACCACGACGCCCCCGCCGCCATCCCCTGCCTGCCTGAGATGGAGGTGACCCTCTACCCGGACACCGGCAGCCAGCGCATCGTGGAGGTGCTTTTCACCTTCCCAGAAAGCCCCGAGACCCTGGCCCAGCGCCGGGATGCCCTCACCGCCGCCGTCCGGGAGGCCGCCCTGCCCATGAGGGCCATGTCCGCCTCCCAAAGCAGGCTTAACCTTGCCGCCGACCTTTTGGCCCAGCGCTCCGTCTATGACCCCTCTGCCGGCTCTACCGCCTACGATGCCCTCATTTCAGGCGCCGCCGACAGCCAGGGTATGGCCCTGGCCTACCTGCTGCTGGCCCAGGCCGGGACAGACGATGTGGAGGGCCACGTGGTGGAGGGCACTGCTCCCCCTCGGGAGGGGGAGGACCCCGCCACGCCCCGGTATTGGGTCCGGCTGGTGCTGGAGGGGGAGACCCTCTATCTGGATCCCTCTGCGGAGCAATCCCGGCTGCTGACCCCCCAGGAGCTCTATGGCAGCGGCTACCGCTGGCCCGACCAGCCCGTCCCGGCGGAGAGCGCTGCCCCCCAGCCCACCAACTGAAAAAACAAGCCCTTAAGGAAACTTGATTTTCTTAAGAAGATTTCATTTCCTTAAGGGCTTTTCTTTTATACCTTCCTGGGCGGCTTGCGGCCCACCAGGTAATCCAGGGTGACGCCGTAAAAATCCGCCAGGGTGATCAGATGGCGCAGGGGAATGTCCCGCCGGCCTGTCTCATAGGTGCTGTATACCCGCTGGTCGATGCCCAGCACACCAGCAATTTCCTTCTGCCGCATATCCTTGTCTTCCCGCAGGTCCTTCAGCCGTGGCAAATACATATCCTCACCTCGGCCCCATTCTATTTTACTATAATTTGATAGTCTTGACTGTACTATCGTTTCATAGTAAGATAGTCGAGAGAGGTGATATTTATGCCCTTTGTCTATGACTTGGCCGACCTTCCCGACTACACACCCCCCAAAATTTGCGGCAGCTGTGTCCACTTCAAGCAACACTATGTCTTGAATGAGAAAAACCAATTTCGCCCCCTGTGGTATGGCCATTGTGATGTTTACCTGGGAAAGATACAGGCGCCCACCGACCACTGCCCGAATTGGACGGAATAGATCATTTGTTAGCATGATCTCCGTAGGGGCGGGGTCTCGGCTTCGCCTCGGTCAGCGACGGACGCTTGCCACCGGCAAGCATCGCCCTGTGGCCGCCCGCTCTCTGCGCCACAATCTCTTTTTGCAAAAACCATTCCCGGCCTGCCGGCCGGGCCCAAAACCGCTTAGAAAGCGGTTCTGGACTCCGAACTTTGAAGGGCAAAAACCAGCGGAATGGATACGGCTCTACGTTACAACCGTAAAAACACCAACCCTGCCATGTCATACCTCGGGTAAAGATCTGCAAGGGTATCCCTCTTGTTGCCGGCAGCCAGCGTCTGAACGACCCGCACCTCCTCCTGCGCCGCTGCCGCTGAAAAGTCAGACACCGATAAATATATTGCTGAAATTTCTGCTGCCTTTCATCTGGCAAAACTGTGCTATGAGGAGGACGACCTGGCGGCCCTTCTCCACCCCTGGGCCCTGCGCCCTGCCCATTTCCGAAAAAAAGTAAAAGCGTAGGGGCGGCCTGTGGCCGCCCCTACGCTCCGTGCCCGGAGGCCTGCTACGAAGTGCAGGTCGCAGGCCATAAACCTGAAATGGGACAGCCTGGGGAGGGTTCCAAGGAGAGGGGGACCGCAGTCCCCCTCCCTTGGTCGTCGTGGAGGGTCCAGGGAACCCCATCGAAAGGGTTCCCTGGTGCTTTTCTGGGGGAGCTCGAGGGGGCTTTCTTTTCCAGAAAAGAAAGCCCCCTCGAACTGCACCCACCTGCCAAGGCGGAACTACTGGGCGGGTCTGGGACCCGCCCCTACGAAGGGCGAAGCGCACAATAACCCGGCCCGAGCGGCCACATGGGGCCGCCCCTGCAAAGCGCCCTTCGCCATTGCCGATCCATGCCCCAAATAGTGCCAAAAATCTCTCCCCACCCCAAGATATAGTTCCCCTATGATTTTTATGGGCATAATACCGGGGCAGAGGGGCCAAATTCCCTGAAAATCGGAATATTTTTGCTTTACAACTGCCCCGGTTTGTGCTAAACTATGTAGGCTGTCATCCATAGGCTTAGCTTTGGGACACCGCCCCGTTCCACCGGGGCACACACCGGCCCAGGGCCCGGCTTATCGGACAGAAAATTATGAAAGGTGGTACTACCCATGATTCGTAAGGACGAAAAGACGGCCGTGATCGAGGCCAACCGCACCCACCCCACCGACACCGGTTCTCCCGAGGTGCAGATCGCCATTCTTACCGCCCGCATCAACGAGCTCACCGAGCATCTGCGGGTGCACATCCACGACAACCACAGCCGCCGTGGCCTGTACAAGATGATCGGCCAGCGCCGCAAGCTCCTGGACTATCTGATGAAGAAGGACATCGAGCGCTACCGTGCCATCATTGCGAAACTCGGTATTCGTAAGTAAAAAGAAGAGCGGAAAAGCGGTGTGCGAGGAAGCTTGGACCGGAGCGAGGGCGAGCGCAGGGCGGCATAGCCGCCCGCAGACCAGCCCGAGTCGTAGGGAAAGCGACCGAGTGCCCACACCGCTTTGCAGCTTGACAGCCCCTGTTAGCAAAAGGTGGCGGGGGAGACCCCGCCACCTTTTCTATTTTACAAGCCGCCAAAACCGCCCCGCCCACCTGCGTTTTTAGCAGTTGAACCTGTGCCGAAGCCCTTTGTTTCGGCCCGGGTTCAAGTGCTAAAGCAAGGGGACGGCGGGAGAAACACAAAGGAGGACAAATCATGTCAACCGTCATCACCCACAAGCAGTTCAACGAGCGCACCTACGAGATGGACCTGTGTGGCCGCCCCCTGAAGATCCGGGTGGGCAAGCTGGCCGAGCTGGCCACCGCCTCCGCCATGGTCAGCTATGGCGAGACCACCGTCATGGTGGCCGTCACCGCCTCCCCCCGCCCCCGGGACGGCATCGACTTCTTCCCCCTGAGCGTGGACTTTGAGGAGAAGCTCTACGCCGTGGGCCGCATCCCCGGCTCCTTCATGCGCCGGGAGGGCCAGCCCTCTCTGCCCGCCGTCCTGGCCGCCCGGGTCATAGACCGGTCCATCCGGCCCCTGTTCCCCTACGACTTCCGCAACGACGTGGTGTGCACCTGCACCGTCATGAGCGTGGACCGGGACTGCTCGCCCGAGGTCACCGCCATGATCGGCGTCAGCGCCTGCCTGGCTGTGTCCAACATCCCCTGGGCCGGCCCCATCGGCTGCCTGGAGATGGGCTATGTGGACGGCCAGATTGTCTACAACCCCAACCAGGAGCAGAAGCACAACTCCATGCTGGACCTGACCGTGGCCGCCACCGCCCAGAAGGTCATCATGATCGAGGCCGGCGCCAAGGAGCTGCCCGACGACATCATGTACGATGCCATCGTCAAGGCTCACGAGGAGATCCAGAAGCAGGTCAACCTCATCAACACCATGGTGGCCGAGATCGGCCGGGAGAAGATGACCTACGACCACGCCGCCTTCGACCAGGCCCTCTTTGACAAGATCACCGCCGATTTCATGGACGAGGCCAAGGCCGCTATGGATACCGACGACAAGAATGTCCGGGAGGAGCGCTGGAACGCCATGATCGAGAAGTGGCATGAGCGCTACCTGGAGGATCACCCCGACATGGACCAGTTCCTGGAGGAGATCACCTACAAGTTCCAGAAGAAGATCGTCAAGGAGTGGCTGCTCCAGGGCCACCGTGTGGATGGCCGGGCCAAGAACGAGATCCGGCCCCTGGCCGCCGAGGTGGGCATCCTGCCCCGGGTCCACGGCTCGGGCCTCTTCACCCGTGGCCAGACCCAGGTCCTCTCCATCGCCACTCTGAACACCCTCACCGCCTGCCAGAAGATGGACACCATCTGGGAGGAGGAAGAGGTGCGGTACATGCACCACTACAACTTCCCCGCCTACTCCACCGGCGAGGCCCGGGCCGCCCGATCCACCAACCGCCGGGAGAAGGGCCACGGCGCCCTGGCCCAGCGGGCTCTGGAGCCCGTTCTCCCCAGCGTGGAGGAGTTCCCCTACGCCATCCGGGTGGTCAGCGAGGTGCTGTCCTCCAACGGC
>CAJUSE010000038.1 GCA_910588975.1 uncultured Oscillospiraceae bacterium
AGGGATTCGAACCCCCGGCCTTCCCCTTAGGAGGGGGACGCTCTATCCAGCTGAGCTACTGGCGCATATTGCCTCTATACCTCAATATTCAGTTGTAGATGGATGCTTGTCGAACACTCCATCATCGTCTTAGGGGAACGCTCAGCCGGGCCAAGGGCCCGGCACCAACTCTCAGTGGGGCTCGCTGCGTTTGCCAACCAGAAGTAATCACCTGGCTGAGGTGCGGGGGCTCATATGAAATTTATCCCGTGAGTCGGAAGATGACCTTCCACTTAGCAGGACGAAGCCCTCGTGTTCCGCAGTATCCTTACACATTTAATGGCAATCGTTCTGCTCCACAGGAACTTGTATATTCTACCCAAAATCATCCCACTTGTCAACCTCTCCCCGCTTCAGAACCAGAGCCGGGCCCACCGGCCCGGCTCACGGCTCAAAACATCTTCCGGTTCTCCACCACCCGGCCCAGCACCTTCACCATATGGTCCTTCAGGCTGTATACCTGCACCTGATTGGCCGGGTCGGTGGACTGGGGGGTGAGAATGATGGTCTCCCCCTCCCGGTGATAGCGCTTCACCGTGGCGCACTCGTCCACCAGCACCACGGCAATGTCGCCATCCTCCACAATATCCTGCTTGCGGACGATGACGATATCCCCATCGGCGATGCCCACGGCGTTCATGCTGTCCCCCCGGACCCGCAGGCCGAAATACTCTGCCCCGTGGTTGTGGTCGGTCCAGAGGTAGCCCTCGATGTTCTCCTCGGCGTAGATGGGCACGCCGGCGGCGATCTGCCCCAGCAGGGGGATCTTCCGGCTGGGATTTACCGGGAAGGCATCGGGGATGGCGGGGGCCTCCTCCCCCATGAGCCACCCCGGGTCCACCCCAAAGAGGTCGGCCAGCATATATACCGTGGGCAGCTTGGGGGTGATGAGCCCGTTGGCATACCGGCTCACCGTCCCCGGGTCCAGAGACAGCTTCTGCCCCACCGTCCGGGTGTTCTCCTCCGACTGGGCCAGCAGCTGGGCAAACCGCTGGGCAAAGACCTGCCGATCCACTTTTTGTGCCATGTTGACCCCTCCTTTTTTCTCACTGTACCACATTTCTTTGCGTTACGCAATATATTTTTTGATATTTCCAAAAAATCATTGCAAAACGCCTTGACAATATAGAACATTCGTGCTATTATATGCTTGCAAAACGCAACACGCCCTGCCGTTCTGGCAGGGCCATCCTATCACACCGCCGGTCCCATAGGCCGGACTCAAACAGAAAAGGAGAGACTGCCATGACCATGTACCACCTCCATCCGCCCCTTCGGGACAGCCAACAGCAGCCCCACGCCTGCCGGTGCAGCGCCTGCGGCCAGGAGCTGTTCCCCGGAGAGGATGTCTATCACCCCCACCCCGGCCAGGCCCTCTGCCCGGAGTGCTTCCAGACCTACATCAAGCTGTTGCTCTGGGCCTCGCCCCAGGGGATGGCCCGCTGTCTGGGCATGGGGACCGAGACCTTGGAGGAGGTGGCGAAATGACCCCCCGGAGCAGGGGCGAGGTGGAGGCTCTGTTCACCGCCCACCTCCATCTGGTGCCCCTGACAGCCCGGCGGCACTTCCCCCGGCAGCGGGGAGATCCTGGTCTGCTTCAGGCCGGGCGCATCGGCCTGTGGCAGTCGGCCCGGCGGTGGGACGGAGTGCGCCCCTTCCCGCCCTATGCCCAGGTATGTATCCGAAATGCCATGACCGACCATCTGCGCCGGGAAGGGACGGTCCAGCGGCCCATCCCCCTCCCCTCGGCACCCCAGCCCTCCACCATGGAGCGGGAGCTGGCCGACCGGGCCCTCTATCGGCGCATCCGCACCGCCTGGCCCGCCGGCAGCCGCCAGCGCCGGGTGCTGCTGGCCCTGGCCGATTCCTGGCCCAAGGCCCGGCTGGCCCGGGACATGGGCCTTTCCCCCAAGCAGCTCACCACCCTGGCCCGCCGGGCCTGGCAGCAGCTTCCCCCGGAGGCATAATAGAGACCCCAGAGCGGCATGGTTCCGCTCTGGGGCCTTTTTGTTGGCCTTCAGCCGTTCTCACGTTTCCTCTGCGAAGCCCTTTATCAGCCTCTCCAGCTCGATCCTCTGGCTCCGGGTGAGCCTGCCGTTCAGGTTGTCGATCCCCTTCCGGGCCAGCTTCCACTCTCCCCGGCTCATCAATCCGGCCAGAGTGTCCAGGGCCGTGTCGAAGTTGTACTCGCTGATGGCGCCCTCCCTGTCTGTCCCATCGCCCTCACCGGTCTCAAAAAAGGTGTCGTAGTCCACCCCGTAGTAGTACCGGAAGTCCTGCTTCACCTGGTCGGTGATCCGGCCATTGTCGATGGCCTTGTCCACCTGGCTGACGGTGAGGCGTGGCTTATAAGCCGTGCTGCCCTTGGCGGTGGAGGTGGTCCTGGACCCGCTCTTGGCCGCCAGCTGGGCGGCCTGGGTGCGCTCCAGGTAATCCGTGTCCACCCCCAGCTCCTTCAGAGCGGTGTAGTCGCCGTACTTAGCCGCCCACTCGGCCTCCTTCCGGGCCTGCTCCAGAGCCTCGGCTTCCTCATCCCGGGCAGTCTGATTTGCCTTGGCCCGCCATTGTTCCTCCAGCCGGGCGATCTGCTGGGGGGTATAGTAGGCCTCCAGGGCGCCGTAGTCCCCGGTGCTCTGGGCGTACTGAAACAGCATATCCCGCAGCTGCTCCTCGCTCTCCCCGCTGGCCCTGGCCTCGGCCAGAGCCGCCTCCCGCTCGTCGCTGCGCTGGGCCTGCTGCCGCTGCCAGTCAAAGTAGCTGTTCTGGTAGTCCTGCTGGGCCTGCCACTTGGTCCACTGGGCCAGGGCCTCGTCCTGCCGCACCTTCTCGGCGTAGAGCTGCTGGGCCAGCTCGTAATCCCCCTGGCTCCGGGCCTGGGCCAGGGCGGCGTTGTAGTCCACCTCCGCCTGGGCCCGCTCCAGCTCCAGCTTGCCCAGGGCGTCGGCCTCCCGGGCGGACAGATCCCCCAGAGTGCCCTGCAAATCATTGCTCAAAGCCAGCTGGGCCTGGCTCCCCGCCCCGGAGCCCAGTCCGTGGACGGCGGCATACTCATTGAATTGCCGCCGGCTCTGGGCGGCCTGGCCCGCCGCCCGGTTTCGGGCGGCCTCGTAGGTGGGGGCGATCTCCCCCCGGGCCTGCTCCAGCTGGGCCAGGTTTTTCTCATAGGCCGCCTGAAGCTGCCGGAGGGCCGCCTCCTTCTTGGCCTCGGCCATGGCCTGGATATAGTCGGAGTAGTCCTTGATCTCGGGAGCGCTCACCCCGCCGCTCCCCCGAACCGAGCTGCCGCCCGAGCCACTCTGCCCATAGCCCATCTGCCCCTTCACATAGGCGATGTCCTTGTCGGCCAGCTGGGCGGCATAGCCCTTGGCGTTGCGCAGCTGGTTGGCGCTGTCGTTGGCCTCCCGCATCTCGGTGATCCCCTGGGGGTCGCCGGCCAGGGCCTTCTCCCGGCCCTGGGTATACTTCTGGGAGTAACCGGAAATGGCCTTGTCCAGCTGGGTGTCTCCGCCGGTGTACTCCACATAGCCCGTCCCCGTCTTGGCGGCGGGCTCCTCCTTCTCCTGCTTCTTTGTGTTCAACGCCGCCACCGCCTGGGCGCCCCGGCGGACGTCCCCTATGATCTTGTTGATGTCCACGCTCATACTCCCTCATCCTCCCTCTTTTCATCCACCCTGTCCCGCAGCCGCTCCAGCCGCCGGGCCAGCCAGCCGGGGACAGGGGCCCCCAACGCCCCGGCGTTCTCCACAATGGAGCCGCACTCGGTCAGGCTGTACCAAACCACCACTGCAGGCCCCAGCAGGGCAGTCTCTCCCGCCGCCAGCCCCACTCCGGGCAGGGCGGCCGCCACCTGGCCCAGGGTCAGGTCCAGCAGACAGGCCACCAGCACGGCGGACATAGCCCCCGCCTTGTGCCACAGCCCCTCCCGGGCCACCGAGGAGGACCACTGCCCGTCCTTGGCCGCCCGGGCCATGCCCGTGACCACATCCAGCCCCATCAGGGCCACCCATAGCAGCACCAGCCACCCGTACCAGCCCCACAATGCGGTGAGAGCGGCAAACCCCGCCGTCCACGCCGCCTTAAATCCATGGATCCGCTCACTCATATTGTTCTCCTTTCCAACACTCTACACCCCCTGCAAAGGCCGATCTCTTTGCCGTCCTCCAGAAGGTTCCCACCTCCCTGGAGGTGGGATAGACCGTCTAAATCCCCAGCGCTCCGATCCTCTCCAGCACCACCGCCAGCTCCTGGCGGGTCACCGCCTCCCGGGGCCGTGTGCCGTCCAGCACCCCGGCTTTTTTCGCCCTGTCCCAGGCCTGGGCCGCCCAGTCATCGGCCCTCTCCTCCCGGGCAAACACCCGGTCCAAGAACTCCTCCCAGGCCCCCTGGTCGTAGACAAAGGGAGCCGGACAGACCTTCCCCGTCACGTCGTAGTGCCGCAGCACCTGCTCCCGGCCCAGCCCGTACCGCCGGACGATGTCCCGGCACAGCTCCACGGCAGAGCGGACCGTCGACCGCTCAAAGTACCACCCCTCGGTGGCCCCCGCCCCGGCGCTCAGGTCCCCCCGCCGCCGGCAGCACAGCTCCACCCCGATGGCGTTGCCGTTGCGGCATTTGGGGTGGCGGTAGCTTTTGGCCCCGCAGTGCCAGGCGGTGTCGCCCTCCTCCACGCTCTGCCACACCTCTCCGCCGTGGCCCACAAAGTAGTGGGCGCTGGCGCCAATGCCGGCTGTGGAGCCATAGTAGGCGGCATTCTGCTCCGCCGTCCCCAAGGCCCCCACGTAGTGGACCACCAGATAGGCCACCGGCCCTGTCCGGCCCCTTGTGTAGTTGGAGCCGTGGCAGGGCCGGGACTTATTCACCCTCATAGCCGCCCTCCAGGATCTCCCCGGCCTGTCCGGCGGTGAGCAGCCCCTTCTTCACCGCCTGCTCCACCATAATGCCCGACCACAGCCCCAGCCGGTACCATCTTTCAATTTTCTCTGCCATAATGCATACCTCCCTATCTCTTGTTCTCTTCCCTCACCCTTGTACGGACGGCCTGTGGCCGCCTGCTCCCCCCGTGCCCGGAGCCCTGCTACGAGGTGCAGGGCGCAGGCCACAAACCTGAAACAGAACAGCCCTGGGGTGTTTCCAAAGAGGGGGCGCAAGGCGCCAGCGGCGCCTGTCCTGCGCTGACTGAGCCGGCAGGCGAGACCCACAGTCGGCCCCTCTTTGGTCGTCAAGAGGGGGTCCAGGGGGAGACCATCGAAAGTCTCCCCCTGGCGCTTTTCTGGGGGTGTCTGAGGGGGCCTTCTTTTCCGGAAAAGAAGGCCCCCTCAGAATGCCCCCACCTGCCAAGGTGGAGCAGACCCCTGCAAAAAGGCAAATGCCCTCCCCAAAAGCCGAAAGCTGCATTTCCTCGGGGCCCCCTATTCAGGCAGCAGCGTATCCGTCATCATCGCCGTATAGGTCACCTGGGCCTCCAGCCGCTCCTCGGCCGTGACCTCCTCCGCCATCTGGGGCCGCTCGGTGGGGGTGATCCCCACCAGCGCCCCCCTCTCATCCAGCTCCAGGGTGCAGTAGCCCCCGCTCTCCCACACGGCCCCCTCCAGCTCCGGGGGCACCGCCACCCAGCCCTCCAGCCAGCAGGCCGTCCTGTGGCTCTGGCTCTGAAGCCCGTGGCCGCCGTCCGGCCTGCCCTGCAACTCGATAATGGTCATGGTCCTCTCTCCTCTCTATCCGTTTTCATAGCCCTCCCGCTTGGCCCGCTGCCGCACTGCCCGGTGGGGGGCCTTGACCCCCGCCGCATCCAGCAGCTCGGCCGCCCCAAAGCGCAGGCACCGCCGCAGGTTGGCCTCTCCCCGGCGCAGGTTCCGGGACACGGTGGACCTGTCCACCCCCAGCCTCCGGCCGATCTCTTTCATGGTAAGCCTCTCGGCGTAGTAGAGCCGGATGCACTCCAGCTGCCTGGCCGTGACCTCCTGCCGGAGGGCCATGGTCAAATTCCGCTTCAGGGTGTTCAGGGTGTCGGTGTTGCTGTTCTCCTCGCTGAGCCCCCTGGCGTAGACCGCCATATCGGCGGCATATCGGCCACCCCGTCTGTATCTGACCCCGCTCATCTCCCGCCCCCCTCACATCACAAGCCGTTCATTGCATCGGTAGCCCCTGTCGTAGTACCGCTCGCAGACCACCGCCCCGTCCCGGGCGTCCCGGCGCATGGCCTCCAGAAGCCGCAGCCGCTCGGTCTTGGCCATCCGCTGGACCTCATCCCTCACCGGCAGCTCCTCCACCAGCTGGATACGCAGCCGCAAAGCCTCGGCCGCCGCCCGGTAGCCCGGGGCCAGCTCCCGCAGCCGGGCCATTTCAGCCTACCCCCGGGCTGACAATGACCAGCAGCTCCCCGGCGTAGGGCTGGGGGGCGGAGAGGATCAGCTCCCCGCTCTCTCCGTCCAGCCTCACCTGGGACTCGTACACCCCCCAGGTGCTACCGCTCATCCGGCCAAAGAGGTCGTACTTCTTCCCCTCGCCCACCTTGCCCGCCACGGCGGCCCGAAAGCGCAGTCCTTGCAGGCATTCCAGGCTCCACAGCCCATCCAGTGCCGCCATGCTGCCCCCCAAAGCGGGGAGATAGGCGGCGGAGAGCAGCTGATCCAGGCTGGCGGGGCTGTCCACCCTGCAGGTCTCCACCCCCTGCCAGTCAAAGCCCAGCTGGGCGGCCTTGTCCCGGGCCGTCTGGTCGGGGGCCAGCACCCCCTCCAAGAGGTAATACTGCACCTGCTCCCAGCTGAGCATCACATGGCCGTCTCCGGCCACCGGGTAGGTCCCCGCCTTGGCGCTGTTGGCTGCCAGAGCCGCCGCCTGGGCGGCCACAAACTTTGTCTTGGCCTCCTCCACCTGACCCTGGGCATAGTCCCGGGCCGAGCGGTGGACCTGCATATGCAGGGTCCTGGCCAAAATGGTCAGGGCGGTGGGCAGCCGGTGGACCTCCTGGGGGATCCGCAGCTCCTCCCCCGTCCAGTCCTCGGCCTCAAAGCGGACGTAGTAGCTCCGCAGCGCCCCCACCAGCTTGTCCGGCCCAATGGAGTGGTCGGCCAGCTTCTCCGGCCCGATGGAGCCGTCCGCCAGCTTGTCCGCCCCGATGGAGCCGTCGGGGATCTGGCCCAGGGCCACCTGCTCCACCGACCCCGAGATCTGCCGCAGCTGCTCCTGCACACTGGTGCCGGTGACCTTGCCAAAGGGGGTGGCCCCAATGTCTCCCGCAGCGCCCGCATGCTCCAGACCGGGCAGCAGGGTTTGGTTGACATAACTTTTCACCGCCTGGCCCGCCTCGTCAAACTTCTCCTTCAGCTCCCCGGCGTTGAGCCCGCCCACATCGTTGGGCTCGTCGTCCAGCCGGGCGATGATCTCCATATCCTTCAAAAACCGCTCAAAGGGCATAGCCTGCCTCCTTTTTCTTCAACATTCCTATTTCGCCATCCCTCCGTACCTGGCCTTTACATCCACCTCCAGTACCGTGGCGGTGGCCGAAGCCGAACGGGAGGACAAAATCAGCTTCCAGTAGGTGCACCCCTTCACCTTCAGCCGGCTGCGGATGACCTTGGGCTTTCGGTTGACCCCGAAGGACCAGTGGGCAAAGGAGGCGTGGCCGAAGGAGGACAGGCCGGCAGCCAGTGTTTTCACCGGATAGCCCGACCAGCCGTCGGTCTCCGCCGTCATGTGGAGCAGGGCCTGAGCCTCGGGCTTGATGGCGCACCAGACATAGGCGCTGTACTTGCCCAGCCAGGCCCGGTCAAAGTCCATGGCCCCCGACTCCCACCGGGCGTCAATGGCCCGGGCGTCGTCGTTGCGGCAGGCCCGGCTCAGCCGGCACAGCCGCCCGTCCCCGGTGCCAAAGCACAGCCCCTCCTCCAGCCGCTCCATCACGGCCACATCCAGCCCCTCATAGAGGTACCAGCTGTCATTGCCGTAGTTGTGGACAAGGCACTTTTCTCCACAGGCGATGTAATACTCCTCCTCGGCCCCGTCGTCGTAGGTGACGCACCCCGCAAGGTCAAAGCCGGCCAGAGTCTGGGCCACCCGCCGGCTCAGCCGCCGGGCGTTGCGCTCGTCCCTGGTGGCCGACAGGGTGGATGCCCACTGATAGCACCCTCCGGCGAAAAGGGTGCGTGGGTCGTTGTCCACCAGCCGCACCTGACCCAGCGGGACGTTTCCCACCTCCCGGTTCACCGTAGTGACGTAGAAGGCGGGCTCCACCCGGCCGTCGGCCAGGGTCAGCGACCCCTGGCTGATGGCGTAAGCCGCATCGCTTTTGAAGCACAGCAGCCGGTCATAGTGGCGGATCATGCCGGTGATGGGGGTGTTAGCGCTGTCCACCGTCAGACTGTTCAACGCCGGGAAGTACTCGGCGCTGGGCCTTCCGTTCTCGTCCAGCCCCGAGTAGAGGCAGCTGCTGCTCCCGTCCCCATAGAGGAACACCCGGGCGTCGGCGGCCCCGCTGTACCGCTCGGCGCAGGTCATTTTTTCCACCTGCTCCCGCTGCCCCTCCCCCTTCCGGTAGGTGACCGTCAAACAGTCGGTCCCCGCCGCCGGAGCCTTGGCAAAGGTGAGCTTTCCCGCCTTTTTGTCCACCGTGTAGCTAAGCTCGGTGCCCTCCACGGCCGTCACCTCGTCGATGTCGCTCTCGCAGAGCTGGAACACCGTGGCCGAGCCGTCGGGGGAGAACCGCTGCCGCCGCTTGCCGGTGAGCAGGTTGAGCCCCTCCAGCTCGGTGCCGCCCCCCGCCGGCGGGGTGGCCACCGCCACCAGGGGGACATAGCCCTCCACCGGCCGGACCCGGCCCGCCCCGTCCCAGCAGTAGTACCCGCCCCCGGTGAGCAGATAGACCTTCCGGTCGAAGCCAAAGAAGGTGGTCCGGCCGTCGTGGATCTCCCCCAGCTCCTCCTTCTCCCAAAGTCCTTCCTCTTGGGGCGTGATCCTCCACAGGTGCCCGCCGCAGGCGGCAAGCACCTGCCGCTTTCCCTCCACAAAGCCCTGCCAAAGTCCCCGCACCGGCCCGTCGGAGAGCCGGCACACCGTTGCGCTGCCCGGCCGCAGCTGCAAATGTCCCTCCCGGGTGACCCGGAAGTTTTTCATCACAGCCCCCTCGCCGCCCTTCAGCCCGGTGTCTCCGTCCGGGCTCTCATTGAGCCCCAGCCACCGCCGGATCTGTACCACCCGGCCCGGCCCCTCCACGATTTTCGCCAAACCATATCCCTCCTCACCAGCGGGCAAACTGTCCCATCTCCACACCCCCGTAGGGCAGCCCAATGTCCTCCAGTCCCACTGGCAGCTCCCGGCGCAGCTGGGAGAGCTTTTCCTCGTACCGCTGCTGAAAATATCCCGCCCTCTGGTCGTCCTCTCCCAGCAGCAGATGGGCGCACAGCCCATAGGGCAGGGCCAGCCGGCACAGGCCGTCGTCCAACGCCAGCTCCTGCTCCAGTGTGGCGAGCAGCGGGCACACCGGCCGCCGCCCCGGCATCTCTGCCGCCCAAGTGTCCGAATAGGGAAAGCACTCCTGCTGCAGCACGTTCAGCAGGGGCACCACCCGGTTCTTGTAGTCCCTCGTCTCGGGCATATCCACCGCCCCGGTGGACTCGCTGGTCTCGTCCATCAGGTGCATGGCCCACTCAAAAACCTGTTGTCCCGTGGTCATATCCTCTACCTCCTTCCCCGCTCCCGCTCTGAAGGGTCGGCGGGGGCGCCCCGCCGGGCACCCCCGTCCCCCTCTCTCAGAACTGCATCTCGCTCACCGGAGAGGCGTATTCCCCGTCCTTCCGGGCCACCGCCCTCACCAGCTGACCGGCGGGCTTGGCAAAGGCCCCGGCGTAGACCTTGGCGCTGCCGGAATACCGGGGGTCGGAGCCATCGGTGGTGTAGCGGATCACCGCCCCGGCGGTGTCGCTGGACAGGGTCACATTGCCGTTGACCTCCATGATCTTGGGCATGGCGGCCACCAACTCGGCCTTCACCGACACATACACCCCCTTGGCCTTGGCCCCCAGCACAAAGGCGTCGTGGTAGAACCGGCCCTCCAGCAGGTTGCCGCTGATGCCGGGGGGATCCTGGTGGATGTTGGCCTCGTTGAGCTTCATGGGGTCCACCGTGGCGTCCTTGTGCTTGATGAGGTAGTACACCCCGCTGGGGAAGTAGCTGTCGGGCACCCGCTTGACACTCATGCCGTCGATCTCGCCCATCTCCCCCTTGGTCAGGTGCTTCTCCCCCAGCTTGTCCACCCCCAGAAAGTCGGGGGAGAGGAGCAGCATCTTGTAGTAGCTGTTGGGGATGAACAGGGTCCGGCCGGCGGCGGGGACCAGGTCGTTGTCCATCTGGCAGCCGGCCTCAAAGATGTCGGCCACGATGCTGTCTTTGTCAGGAGCCCTCTCGGCGGCGTGGACGTAGCCGGCCTGGAGGGCCCAGTGTCCCAGCCGGTACTTGTCCACATAGGGCACCACCACCTGCTCGATCTGCCGGCGCATGGCCTTGGTGGCCCCCTTCAGGTTGAGCTGGTCGGCCTGATTGCCCTTGTCGATGGTGAAGGTGAAGGCCTTGTCGTCCCCCATCACCAGCTCCTGCACGGTGTCCCCCAGCTCGGGGGGCGTGCCGTAGCGGTTGGTGCCGCTGCGCTGATAGTCGTTGAGGGGCACGGTGTCCACACTCATCACCTTCACGCTGCGCACGCCGGAAAAGCTGAACCCGGTGCCCCGGGCGCTGTCGGTGACCGACTCCTTATGGAAGCTCTCCGCCACCTTGGGGGTAAAAGCCCCCGCAAAATTCACGATCCCATTTGCCATAGTACACATCCTCCTTCAAATTTTTCTCTTTGCCCACCCAAACCACCCATAAACTTACACGCCAAACATGTGGAACCCAACCGCCGCCCCACCATTTCCACTCCCTGCCCTTCCCCCGTAGGGGCGGCCTGCGGCCGCCCGCTCCCCCCGTGCCCGGAAGCCTGCTACAAAGTGCAGGCTGGAGGCCAACAGGCCTGAAGTAGAACAGCCCTGGGGTGTTTCCAAAGAGGGGCGACCGCAGTCGGCCCCTCTTTGGTCGTCCAGGAGGGTCCAGGGAACCCCATCGAAAGGGTTCCCTGGCATCTTTCGGGGGGTCTGGGGGGCTACTTTCTCTGGGAGAAAGTAGTCCCCCAGGTCGCACCCACCTGCCAGGGTGGAACACATCCCTCAAAGCAGCGCCTGTGATTGGTCTAATCCCCCAAAACCGCTAAGTTGGCAGCAAAAGGGCACTTTTAGCTTCCCGCCTCCTCCCAGTACGCCTCAATGCTCCCGCCCCCGCTGACGCTCTGGCGTGAGCCCAAACTCCCCAGGCTCCTGGCCCGGTTCTCCCCGTTCTGCTCCAACGCCGCCAACCGCTGCCGCAGCAGGCCGTTTTCATGGATGGCCCAGGCTCCCGTCAGCCCCAGCCCGCCGGCCGCCCGGGCCCAGACCTCACCGGGAATGTCCTCCACCCCCACCCCGGGGAAGGTGCGCAAAAAGGTCTCCACCTCCTGCCGCCGGTCCACCCCAGCCTCCGCCGGCTCCTCACCCTCGGTGCTCTCCTCGTGCAAAGCCGTCTCCTCCACAGTCTCCGGCTCCTCTCTCAGCTCCTCCGTCTCCATCTCACATCCCCCTCTCCTTCAGCTTCTCGATCAGCCCCTGCTGATCCACAATATACCCGTTGGGGATCCGCTCCAGATAGTCCACCACCGTGATCTTCCCCTGCCGCAGCAGGTTGTCCAGGGTGCTGATCTGGGCGATCTCGCTCCAGTAGGCGCTGCCCCCCACATCCAGCTTCAGGCTCAGCTCCACCCGCCGCAGCAGGGAAAAGTCAAACACCTCCCCGGCCACATACCGCTTGCCGTAGTAGGCCCCCATCATGTCCAGCCAGATGTTGCCCAGATCCTCCACCGCCTGGTAAAGCTCCTGCTTCACCAGCTCCATGGGCACGGCGCTGGCCTTCTGCAGGGCGATGATGGCGCTGGTGTTGTCCGGCCGCACGCTGCCCAAAGCGGCGTCGGTGGCCCCCATGAACTCCCGGGTCAGGTCGATAGCCAGCTGGATAAACTGCCCCACCTGGGGGGAGATGGCCGGGGCGTCAATGGTCCTGGCCACCGTGTTCATATCCCCGCCGTTGACGGCGATGGCCTGTCCCACCGCCGAGGACCACTTGGCCACCCGGGTCCTGTCGTAGACCACCTTGGGGTAGGCGGTGGTCATCAGGGAGATCATGGTCATGGCAAACATCTTGTTCACAAAAATTTGGTTGGGGATAAGCCCGGTGACGGCGGCCTGGCCGTGGTAGCTGCCGCTGACCCGGTCCCAACTCATCCACACGATGGGGTAGCGTTTCAGCCCCGTGTCCCAGGCCGGCCGGACCACGCCCCCCTTCACCGTTTTCATGCACCAGACCCGCTCCCCCTGCCGCCACAGCCTTGTGACGGTGGTCACGTTGCCACCGCCCAAAGCGTCGGTGCGGCTCCCCGTCTCGTCCCTGTCCCCCTCCAGCATCCCCAGGCTCTGGCCGTATTTCCCGGCCTCCTCCGCCACATCCCCGGCCCGCTCCCGCCGGGTGATGAGGATGTAGGGCTGACTCTGGACGTCCCCGCTGTTAGGATTGCCGAAGATGACCCGGGTATTTTCAATGAGTTCGGTGCGGATGCCCCCTCTGGCCGTCTGGCCCGTCTCGGCCTGGGGGTCAAACCAGGTGTACAGGCAGGCATCTCCGTCCACGGCGGCCGAACGCATGAACTCCCGGATGTGCTTGCCCAGCTTTCCCTGCTCAAAGAGGGCCTCAAACTGGGTGTTAACCACCCGGCACAGGGTCTCCTCCCCCTTCTCCCCAGACAGGGAGGAGGCCGACAGCTTCAGGTTGTCGGTGGCGGTGGAGGCCACCAGATAGAGGACCACCCGCTTGATGAAGTTGAATACCGGGGTGGGCAGGCCGTTGGCCTGGACTCCCTCCCACTGCTTGCCGATGAAGAAATCCTGGTTGCGCTTCACCGTCTCGTAGAGGTCGATGCGCCGCTTGAAGGCCATCCCCTTCTCCAGCTCTCCCCACACCTGCTCAAAGGTGGGCTGCCCCACCTGCCGGGCAGGGAGGGCGGCCCCGCCCGAGCCCTTCTCCCACTCTCTCATACCTCACCCTCCCTGCTCTCCTGGGGGTCATAGCCCATCAGGTTGGCCATCCCCCGCCGGAGCAGCTCCTCCTGCTCCTCCAGGGCCATCTCCTGGACCGGAGCCGTCCTGACAGTCCCCCTGTCCCGGACCAGGGCCACCACCGCCAGGGCCAACGCCCCGCCGGCCAGGCCCAGGGCCAGCGCCCCCATCCAGATCGCAGTCATCAACATCCAACCACACTCCTTTTCAACACAAATTTACACTTCTCCCACTTGCCGTAGGGGCGCAAGGCGCCGGTGGCGCCTGTCCTGCGCTGACCGAGGCGGTAGCCGAGACCGCCCTTTGGCCGCCCGCTCTCTCCTGCCCTACACTCTCTTTTTGATAAACATATTTCCGGCCTGCCAGCCGGGCCCAAAACCGCTTAGAAAGCGGTTCTGGACTACGTCGTCGCAAAGTCCGCTAAGCTCCGTTTCCGCCTATGGCGAAAACTGCGCCCGCTCCCTTGCTCCTCCTTTCCCCAGGAAAATGCTTCGCATTTTCCTGGGGGCCCCAATAAGGGCCAGACCAGCGGAAGCGATATTGCCCTACGGTACAACCATAAAAATCCCAAACCTGCCATGTCATACCTCAGGTGAAAATTTGTTATGCTATCCCTTTTGTTTCCGGCGGCCAGCGTCTGAACGACCCGTGCTCCCATTTGCGCCGCTGCCGCTGAATATCTGGGCACAAAAAAGACAGCGCTGCCATCCCGCCGCCTGGGCACTGTCGCCCCCGTGCCCGGAGCCCTGCTACGAAGTGCAGGGCGCAGGCCGCAAACCTGAAAGAGAACAGCCTGAGGGGGTTTCCAAAGGGGGAGTGTCGCAACACTCCCCCTTTGTGTCGTCGTGGGGGGTCCAGGGGACCCCATCGAAAGGGTCCCCTGGCGGTTCTTGG
>CAJUSE010000039.1 GCA_910588975.1 uncultured Oscillospiraceae bacterium
GCTGGGCCAGCCAGTCGGTGCCGGTGCCCCGAACCTCAAAGACAATGGTGAGGGTGTCGGGGGAGCCCTTGGTGCAGGCGCACACCGAGATGGGCCGGCGGAGCAGCCGCTCCTCGCCGCACTTGATGTGGACGAACTGGCCGGGGCCGGTGAAGCTGTCGGTGATCATGCTGCCCACGTCCAGAGTGAAGCGGATGGCGTGGTCATTGGGATGGTCCTTGCGGAGGATGGTGCAGGAAGAATTGACTTGCAAAGAGGGTCCCTTCTTTCTATTGGGTATGGTTGCGCCGTCCTGTGGACCGGCGGTTTTGGCGGTCGGGACAGGCCGGGATAGCCCGTCCGATAAATTTACTCCTTGTCTCCAAAAAGCCCAAACAGCCCGCCTTTTTTCTTCGTTTCCCAGGGGTCAGCGGGAATATCGGGGGCGGAGTCCTTTTGAGGCTGGGCCTCCTTTTCAAGCTGGATCGTCAGAGCGGCCCGCTGGTCGGAAGGCGTCTCGGAGGGAGGCTTGACACCCGCCTCTTCAGCGGCCCGGGCGGCCTTGATCTTAGCGGCCCGCTCCCGGGAGTAGTCATAGAACAGAAAACGTCCGCATTGTGGACAGATGTATACATTTGCGCATACGTCATTGCTGAAAAATGTGGTCTCGGTGAGTGTAGCCATTTCCTGGTAAAGCTCCAATATCACCTTGCAGTCGGGGCAAAGATGTTGCCAGAAGGTGCTCTCATCCACAATGGCTCCTCCTTCCATCATAGTGGTCACGGTGTCAGAGACAGATCTGTTAGTCCTTATCTCCAAAGAGGCCGAACAGCCCGCTCTTTTTCTCCTCCCAGGGGTCGGCGGGACCGGTGGGGCGTGGGGCGACCTCTTTTCCGATGGTAACAGTGTGCTGGGGCGGCTGGGCGTCCCGGGCGGCCTGCTCCCGCTGTTGGCGGTGCTTACTGCTGTAAAAGCGGGTCAGGCCGCATTGGGGGCAGACGCAGATATCAAGGGTGAAGATATCGGGGACAATAAAGGCATTGGTGGAGGAGATGCCAAAATCCTTCATGGCTGTGACAAGCTCCACCTTGCAGTCCGGGCATAGCCGTCGGGGTGCTTCACCGGTAATGGGAAAGGGCTCCTCCGGCACCAAAGGCGTAAAAAGCTCGTCCATCTCTCTGCCCCC
Organism: uncultured Oscillospiraceae bacterium; assembly: GCA_910588975.1. Classification (GTDB taxonomy): domain Bacteria; phylum Bacillota; class Clostridia; order Oscillospirales; family Oscillospiraceae; genus Vermiculatibacterium. The sequence continues at coordinate 1,166 of CAJUSE010000039.1, forward strand.
TTACAGGATGGTGACGAACTGCTTGATGTCGTCCCGCATGGCCTCGGCGGCGGCACGGGCAGCGTCCTGGTAGTCCTGGCCGTCGTGGCCCGTCTTCTGCCAGGCGCACATGATGGAGCGGGAGGCATTGATGATAGCCCCCCGGCCGTACTTGTCGAAGGCGAAGCGCACGTCCTCGGCGGTGCCCCCCTGGGCTCCGTAGCCGGGGACCAGGAAGAAGGTGTGCTCCAGTCGCTTGCGCAGGGAGCGCAGGTCGGAGGGGTAGGTGGCTCCCACCACCGCCCCGGCCCGGGAGTAGCCGTACTTGCCGATGTCCTCCTGGCCCAGCCGGGCGTTGAGGTCGCCCACCACCTGGTAGACCACCCGGTCCCCGGCGATCATGTCCTGAAGCTCCCCCGAGGAGGGGTTGGAGGTCTTGACCAGAGTGAACAGGCACTTGTCCTCGGCCCGGCAGGTCTCCAGGAAGGGGTTGATGCCGTCGCTGCCCAGATAGCCGTTGATGGTGAGGCAGTCGGCGTCAAAGGCGGGCAGGCGGGCCTCTCCAACCTGTATCCGGCCCAGCCAGGCCTCGGCGTAGGCCTGGGCGGTGGAGCCGATGTCGTTGCGCTTCACGTCGGCAATGACGAACAGCCCCTTGGCCCGGGCGTAACGGATGGTCTCCTCCAAAATCATCATGCCGTGCCAGCCCAGCCGCTCGTAGTAGGCGCTCTGGGGCTTGACGGCGGGGACCACATCGCACAGGGCGTCGATAAGTCCCACATTGAAGCGGTAGATGGCGTCGGCGGCGCCCTCCAGCGTCTCGCCGTACTTGTCCAGACTGGTGCGCAGGATGTGGGGGGGCACGTACTCCGGCTTGGGATCAAGCCCTGCCACGGTGGGATTTTTCTTGGCCTTGATAAGCTCCTGCAGACGGTCAAACGACATGACAAATCATCCTTTCTGTATGTAAAATGCCTGTTTAGCGATCTTCAAAGATAAGCCTTCCCTCCCGGAAGGTGTACTTCACCCGGCCCTTCAGCTTCATCCCGGCGAAGGGGGTGTTCCGGGCCTTGGAGCGGAACTGCTCCGGGTCCACCGTCCACTCCTCCTTGAGGTCAAAGACGGTCACATCGGCCACTCCGCCGGGGGCGATGCGCCCCCCTTGAGGCAGGTGGAGGATGTTGGCAGGGCCGGCGGTCAGCTTGCCGATGATGGCGGGCAGGCTCATCTTGTTGGTGTGGTAGAGGGCGGTGAGGGTGGCGGCCAGGGCGGTCTCCAGCCCCACCATGCCGCTGGGGGCCTCGGTGAGCCCCCTGGCCTTTTCCTCGGTGGAGTGGGGGGCGTGGTCGGTGGCGATGGCGTCGATGGTGCCGTCCTTCAGCCCGGCGATGATGGCCTCCACGTCGGCCTGGGTCCGCAGGGGGGGATTGACCCGGGCGTTGGCCCCCTGCTCCAGCACGATATCTTCGGTGAAGGTGAAGTACTGGGGGCAGGTCTCGCAGGTGATGGCCACCCCCTTTTTCTTAAACTGGCGCACGATGTCCACCGACTTGGCCGTGGAGATGTGGCAGATGTGGACGGCGGCGCCGGTCTCCTCGGCCAGCATGGCGTCCCGCATGACCTGCAGCTCCTCGGCGATGGCGGGCCGGCCGGGGATGCGCAGCTGGCGGGAGATCCGCCCCTCGTTGACGGCGAAGTTCTGGACCATCTCGGCATCCTCGCAGTGGGAGTGGATGGTCAGGCCCTGGCCCTTGGCCAGCAGCATGGCGTCCCGGAGCACGTTGGCGTTCTGGATGGGTACCCCGTCGTCGCTGAGGGCCACCGCCCCGGCCTTTTTCAGGGCCTCGAAATCGGTGGGTTCCTGCCCCTTCTGGCCCAGGGTCACGGCGCCGTAGGGCAGTACCCGTGCCCCGTCGGGGACCTTAGCGGCCTCCTGAAGGACGTAGAGCACCCCCTCGGGGCAGTCGATAACGGGCCGGGTGTTGGGCATGCAGGCAATGGCGGTAAAGCCGCCGGCGGCTGCCGCCTGGGCGCCGGTGGCAATGGTCTCCTTGTACTCAAAGCCGGGCTGGCGCAGGTGGACATGCATGTCCACAAAGCCGGCGCTGGCCACCAGGTCTGTGCCGTCGATGACCTGGGCGTCGGGGTGGGAAAGGCCGCTGTCAATAGCGGCAACAACGCCGTTTTCTATGAGCAGGTCGGTCCTGTCGCCCACGCCGGAAATGGGGTCCACCAGACGAATATTTTGAATGAGATAGTCCACAGTTGCACTCCTTTCCGGGCACACCTTTGCCCTTATCAGACAAAGGCGGCCTGTCCGCTTGCAAAAAGAGGGCCGGAGTCCCTGCCCCCGCCCCACGCCTGTGCGTTATCTCCATTATAAAGGAGAGTGAGATTTTTCGCAACGTTTTTTTCACATTTGGGGCAATAATATATGTGGAGCAGGGAAGCTCCCGAAAAAAGACGAAGCAGGGAGGAGGAGCGAAGATGGAGAACGGCTTTTTCAAGGGCGTGGGGCTGGGTGTGCTGGCGGGCACCATGGCAGGTACCATGATGGGCGCCACCATGGCCCCCAAGAAGCGCAGCAGCGTGAAAAAGGCAGCGGACAAGGCCATGAAAACGGTGGATCAGGCAATGGAAAATCTCACCGAGAAGATGGGCTTTCAGGACTGAAAAAAGGAACAGGGCGAAAAGGGAAGGGCGGCCGCCGGGCCGCCCTTCTCCCTCCTATGAAAGCTCCTCCTCCAAGGCCTTACGCAGCTTCTCCAGTGCCTTTTTCTCAATGCGGGAGATGTAGCTGCGGCTGATGCCGCACAGCTGGGCGATCTCCCGCTGGGTCAAGGGCTCCTGCCCTCCCAGGCCGTAGCGCAGGGTGATGACCCGCTTTTCACGCTCATCCAGGCACTGCTCCACCGACGAGCGCACGCTGACCCCGGCGTCCTTGATGGACAGATCCTCCAGCATGGTGTCGTCCACCCGGATCACGTCCATAAGGGACAAGGCCCCCTCCTCGCCGTCGGACTCCAGGGTGTCAGACAGGGAGACCTCCCCCTGCAGCTTGCGCTGAGAGCGAAAGCACATCAGGATCTCGTTTTCAATGCACCTGGAGGCATAGGTGGCAAGGCGTACTCCCTTCTCCGGCTTGAAGGTGGAGATGCCCTTGATCAGCCCGATGGTGCCGATGGAGATGAGGTCATCCTGGTCGCAGGACTGAGAGTAGTATTTTTTCACGATATGAGCCACGAGCCTTAGGTTGTGGACGATGAGCTGGTCCTTGGCTTCCTGGTCGCCGGCGGCGGCCCGCTCCAGATAGACCCGCTCCTCCTCCGGCTTCAGGGCACGGGGGAAGGAGCGCTCAGAGCGCTCCAGCCGCAGGGGGAGAAACAGGGTGTGGAGCATGAGCACAAGCCAAGCTGAGAGCATAGGCGCAAGACCTCCTTATCACGTTTCCTCCCATTCTATTCGCCGAGGATTTGTCCCCATACAGAGGAAGGAGAAAAAAGAGGGCAGGAATTTTCCACTTTGGGCTTGACGAATCTCAAAAATCTGGTATAATAATCTTCGCTGTCCAACTGAATAGAAAAGACAAGCTATGACTTGCAGCGGTATCGAAGTGGTCATAACGAGCACGATTGGAAATCGTGTGACCGTCAAAAGCGGTCCGAGGGTTCGAATCCCTCCCGCTGCGCCAAAATCCTGTGACACCTTGAATGAATTGACTCTATGTCTGCGATTTCAAAGGTCACAGGATTTTTTATATGTTTCTATCCACCATCTTCTGTCTCATCGAAGCAGGTCGTCAGCTCCAATTTGGAATAAGCAGATAATTTGACAAAAATAGTTGATAATTTGTGATGAGAACTTGCAAACAGGCAATAAAAATGATAATATGGTGGTATTCAACAGTTGATTTTGAAAGCGTGTAAGCGTTCCGGGGAGGAATTGAATCTATGGAGAATGTCAAACAGAAAAATTCTACCATACGGTTTTTGATTCGCAGCTTTATTGGTCTCATGGTTTTCAGCGTTGTTGTGTTCAGCGTCCTTGGGATCTATATGAACCGAAAAAGCCAAAAGGCCGTCTATGAGATCGGCAATATTTATATGTCCGGCATGAATGAGCAGATGTCCAGACACTTTGAAACGGTGATCAAGCTGCGCTTTGACCAGGTCAATGGCCTGGTCTCGGTCGTCTCCACAGAGGGGGAGGACCAGGAGAGCCTGTACGAGGAGCTGACTTACAGGGCCCTGGTCAGAGATTTTGACTACCTGGCCCTCTGTTCTGCCGAAGGTGAGTTCCAGGCCCTTTATGGCCAGTCCATACAGCCCCTGAACCCCAAGCCCTTTCTCGAGGCCCTGCTCCAGGGGGAGCAGCGGGTGGCCGTGGGATTGGATGCGGACGGAAATGAAGTGGTGCTTTTTGGCACAGTTGCCGACTATCCTATGGATAACGGCGGCCAGAGCAGCGGCCTGATCGCCGCCGTTCCTCTGGAGTACATTACGGATTTCCTCTCTCTGGAGGATGAAAACCAGCTGATGTATTACCATATCCTCCGGCCCGACGGCAGCTTTGTCATCCGGAACCAGAACCATGAGCTCTGGCCCTTCTTCGAGCAGCTGCAGGAGGTCCTTTCCCATGGGGGAACGTCTGAGACGGCGGAGGAGGTTACAGCCTTTGCCGATGCCCTCCGGGGCCGTGAGGAATATGCCACCACCTTTGAAGCAAACGGGGAGGAGCGGCAGATCTACGGAATCTCGCTGCCCTATTCCGAGTGGTATCTGGTGTCGGTGATGCCGTACAGCACGCTGGATAACGCCATAAATGACCTGAGCGGCCAGCGGGTCTTTATGACACTGCTGTCCTGTGCCGCCATCATCCTTCTTTTGAGTTTCATTTTCTTCCGCTATTTCTCCATCACCCGCTCCCAGGTCCATGAGCTGGAGGAGGCCCGCCAGACCGCTCTGGAGGCCAGCCGGGCAAAGAGCGAGTTCCTGGCCAATATGAGCCACGATATTCGGACCCCCATGAACGCCATCGTGGGCATGACGGCCATCGCCACGGCCCATATTGACGACCGGCAGCAGGTACAGAACTGCCTGCGAAAAATCACTTTGTCCAGTAAGCATCTGCTGGGGCTGATCAACGATGTGCTGGATATGTCCAAGATCGAAAGCGGAAAGCTAACTCTGACCACCGAGCAGATCTCCCTGCGGGAGGTGGTGGAGGGCATCGTCAATATCATGCAGCCCCAGGTCAAGACAAAGAAGCAGAGCTTTGACATCCACATTGAAAATGTCCTGTCCGAGAATGTGTGGTGCGATGGTGTCCGGCTCAACCAGGTCCTGCTGAACCTGCTGTCAAACGCCACCAAGTATACGCCGGAGGGCGGTGCTATCCAGCTGTCCCTGACGGAGGAGGCCTCGCCCAAGGGAGATGATTTTGCCCGGATCCACTTCAAGATTAAGGACAACGGCATTGGTATGTCGCCGGAGTTTTTGAAGAAGATCTACGACTCATATAGCCGGGCCGACGGAGCCAGAGTGCATAAGACCGAGGGCACCGGCCTGGGCATGGCCATCACCAAGTATATCGTGGATGCCATGGAGGGCGGCATTGACATCAAGAGCGAGCTGGATAAGGGCACGGAGTTCCTGCTCACCTTCGATTTTGAAAAGGCCGATGTAGTGGAGATGGATATGGTCCTTCCCGCCTGGAATATGCTGGTGGTGGACGACGATGAGATGCTGTGCAAGACCACCAAGGACACGCTGAAAACCATCGGTATCAATGCGGATTGGACCCTGAGTGGGGAAATGGCCATTGAAATGGTGATCGAGCACCACCAGAAGAGAAATGACTATCAGGTCATCCTGCTGGACTGGAAGCTGCCCGGCTTGAATGGCATTCAGGTGGCCAAGGAGATCCGCCAGGCCCTGGGCGACCAGGTGCCCATCCTGCTGATCTCCGCCTACGACTGGAGCGAATTTGAGACAGAGGCCCGGGAGGCAGGCATCAACGGCTTTATCTCCAAGCCCCTGTTCAAGTCCACCCTGTACCACGCTTTGAGCCAGTATACGAATGCCCAGACAGAGCAGGATCAGGCAAAGAATCAGGTCATTGACCTGACCGGCCGGCGCATCCTCCTTGCCGAGGACAACGAGCTGAACTGGGAGGTGGCCAGCGAGCTGCTCTCCGATTTGGGCGTGGAGCTGGAGTGGGCAGAGGATGGACAGATCTGTCTGGATAAATTCCAGGCCTCGCCCAAGGGGTATTATGACGCCATTCTGATGGACATTCGGATGCCCCATATGACGGGCTACGAGGCTACAAAGGCCATCCGGGCACTGGACCATCCCGACGCTGTCTTCATCCCCATCATCGCCATGAGCGCCGATGCCTTTGCCGATGATATCCAGCATTGTCTGCAGTGCGGCATGAATGCCCACATCGCCAAGCCCATCGACGTGGTGGAGCTGAGCCGTCTGCTGAAGCGGTATCTGTAAGCCTTTACACGGCCGAAAATATGCATTTATAAATCAGGGCCCGGCGGGAGAGATCCCGCCGGGCCCTACCTTATATATTACATTTGGAATATGTCCATTTCCTCCAGGGCGTACCGGGCAAAGGACCGGGCCAACGGCACGGGCGTCATATCCTGGCCTGCGTCATAGCAGGCAAGAGCCTCCCGGATGGGGGAATGGTACATTTTGGGGAGATGCTCCAGGGCCCACTGTCCCCCTTGCGCTTTGGACAGGCACAGTCCCTGCCGGAAAAAGGCCAGGGTGCGGCACAGGTTGAGAATGACGGAGACAGGCTCCCAATCTATCTCTTCCAAAGCGGTGATAACATCAAAGCAGATGCTGTCCCGGTAATCTGCTTCAGCCACGGGGCCGAATACCTCCGGGACAGGGGGGCCGTAGAGGGCTTTGCCGTATTGATGCAGGACCATACAGTGGGCGGCCAGATCCCGGTCGGTCCCCATCATGCTGCGCACATAGGCTGCCGGGTCGGCCTGAATGGCCGGCAGATGGATGGGGGAGAAGTGGAACACATAGGGGCAGGGGTGGCGAAAGGGCTTGCAGGCTCTTTTTTCCAACACGCTGAGCTCAATGCCCTTGGCCGGGGCATTTTGCTCCAGCATCAGAAGGGCGGACAAAAAGGCCAGCCTACTCTCCTCCGAGGGAAGGTTCTCCACCACCACAAGCAGGTCAATATCGCTCTTTTTGGGGTTAAAACACCCCATTGCCAGGGATCCATGGAGGTAGATCCCGGTCAAATTGGCCCCAAAAGCCGCCTTTGCGGCGCAAATCAGGGCCTTTAGCAGGGCATCGCAGTCCATATTTTTGCCCCCATTTCTGTTTTTCGCCCGTTTTAGAGAGAATTTTTGCGTTTTTTCCCGAAAGAGAAGCAGCGGCATGTGGATTTCTGGGACCATTATACCCTTATCGCCGCCCAAAGGCAAGAGCGGGGGAGGAAAGGCCATTTGACAGGATGAGGACAAGTGGCTATAATAAGGAGAACTGCCTTTATTTGCCGCTGTCAAATAGGGGCTTCTCAACTGATAAAAGCTGCCCTGCCAAGGCGGGGCTATTTACTGCGCATCCGAGGATTTGGAGGCGAGAATACGGTGTTGGAAAGCATCTCTCAATTTCTGAAAAATCATTTTATCCGCTCCAAACGGCTCAACGCCACCCGGCTGGTGGCCCTGTCCTTTGGGGTGATTATTCTGGTGGGGACCCTGCTTTTGTGGACCCCCTTTGCCAGCCGCAGCGGGGAGAGCGTGGGGCTGTTTACGGCCCTGTTTACGGCAACCTCGGCCACCTGCGTCACCGGGCTTGTGGTGGCGGATACGGCCATCACCTGGTCCCCTCTGGGCCAGGTGGTCATCCTGCTGCTCATTCAGCTGGGCGGTCTGGGCTTTATGACGGTCATCACCCTCATCTCCCTGTGGGCCCACCGGCGGATCAGCCTTTCCGAGCGGCTGCTTATGGTCTCCACCCTGAACTTGAACGATTTGGACGGGGTGGTCCGGGTGGTCCGCCGGGCATTGATGGGCACCGCTCTCTTTGAGGGGGTGGGGGCGGCGCTGCTGGCCATTCGAATGGTGCCCCGGTTCGGTCTGGCCCGGGGGCTGTGGCACGCCCTGTTCCACGCCATCTCCGCCTTCTGCAATGCCGGCTTTGACCTGCAGGGGCAGGATACAGGCGCCTTTTCCAGCCTGTCCGGCTTTGCCGACGATCCTCTGGTGCTGCTCACCACCGCCACCCTCATCACCATCGGCGGCCTGGGCTTTTTCGTCTGGGAGGATATCATTGAGGCCAAAAGCTGGAAAAAGCTGACCATCTACACCAAACTGGTTTTGTCCATTACCGCTGTCCTGCTGCTGGGGGGCACGGTCTTCTTCCTGGTGGCCGAGAACGCCAATCCCGCCACACTGGGGGCGATGGGGCCGGGGCAAAAGCTGCTCAACGCCTTTTTCCAGTCGGCCACCCTGCGTACCGCCGGATTCAATGTGCTGGATCAGGGGGCCCTCACCGACGACAGCCTGGTGCTCAGCTGCGTGTTCATGCTCATTGGCGGCTCCTCGGGCTCTACCGCCGGCGGCATGAAAACGGTGACCGTCTGGGTGCTGCTCATGGTGGTGCTCACCGGTCTGCGAGGCCGGGAGGAGATCCTCTACCGTGGCCGCACCCTTCCTGCCCGGCGGGCCATGAACGCCGTCAACCTGTTTTTGATGGTCTTTGTGTTGCATATGACCGGCTCCATGGTCATCGCCATGGTGGAAAAGACCCCCTACCTCTGGGCAGCCTACGAGGTGGCCTCGGCCCTGGGGACTGTGGGACTTACCACCGGCATTACCTCCACCCTGTCCCGGCTGAGCCAGTGTTTGCTCATTGGCATGATGTATATTGGCCGGGTGGGAGTACTGTCCATCTCCCTGGGCTTTTTGACCCGGAAAAAGGACGGTTTGGACCTGAAATATCCAAGATTTAATATTATGATCGGCTGAGAGGGGAAAAGGGTATGAAAACATTTGTTGTCATTGGCCTGGGCCGGTTCGGCTCGGCCATCGCCACCGAGCTGTCCGCCCTGGGCCACGAGGTGCTGGCCATGGACATTCATGAGGAGCCCGTGCAGCGGATCGCCGACCAGGTGACCCACGCCGTGGCCGGAGATGCCCGGGATCCCGCCGTGCTCAAGGCACTGGGGGTGCGTAACTACGACTGCGCCATTGTGGCTGTGGGGGATGATGTGGGCAACTCCACCCTCATTACGCTGAATTTGAAGGACCTGGGCATCCGGGAGGTCATCAGCAAGGCACAAAGCCATGTCCACCGGAAGGTGCTGGAGAAGATCGGCGCCGACCGGGTGGTATTCCCCGAGCACGAGATGGGGGTGAAGCTGGCCCAGGGGCTCAGCTCCTCCAACGTGCTCAACTTCATTGAGGTCAGCGAGGACTTCGGGATCCTGGAGCTGGCCGCCCCCGCCTCCTGGCGGGGAAAGAGCCTGAAGGAGCTGGATGTGCGCAACCGCCACCATGTGACCATCATCGCCATTCGCAAGGGCAGTGACCAGGCCCTGGATGTGGCCCCTGGGGCCGACTACAAGCTGGAGCAGGGGGACAATGTGGTAGCCCTGGGCCGCAGTGAGGACATCAACCGGCTCCACGAGGTGGAGTGAGCCGGATCTCTTAAATGTATGCAGAGGGGGAAGGGGCTTTGGAGCGCATCACCAGCCGGCAAAATCCGATGTTTCAGACCATTCGGAAGCTGAATACCTCGACGGCCTTCCGCCGGCAGAAGGGCCTTTTCGTCTGCGAGGGGCCCAAGCTGCTGGAGGAGGCAGTGAAGTGGGGGGCGGAGATCGACACCGTAGTTCTGGCCCAGGGGACGAGCATTTCCCTGCCCGACGGGGTGTGGGGGGTGGAGACTCCCTCTGATGTGCTCTCCTCCCTGTGTGATACCCGCACCCCCCAGGGGGTGCTGTTCACCTGCCGGCTGCCCGATACCGCCCGGCCCATGGAGCCTGTGGGCAAACGGTATCTGGTGCTGGACGGGGTCCAGGACCCGGGCAATCTGGGCACCATCTGGCGCACCGCCGATGCTCTGGGCTGCGACGGGCTTATTTTAGTGCAGCTCTGTGCCGATCCCTTTTCCCCCAAGGTGGTGCGCTCCACCATGGGGGCCTGCTTTCGCCTGCCTGTCTACCAGACCGGGCTGGAAGGGCTGCGCCGGTTCTGTGCCCAGGGGGACATCCCTCTCTATGCCACCGCCCTGCGGGAGGACACCGAGGACGTGGGGAGCGTGGATCTGTCCGCCGCTGCTGTGGTCATCGGCAGTGAGGGCCACGGGGTGTCCAACGAGGTGCTGGAGCTGTGCGAAAAGACCCTGAAGATCCCCATGGTGGAGCGGTGCGAGTCCCTCAACGCCGCCATGGCCGCCACCATCATCTTGTGGGAGGGCTGGCGGCAGAGATAGCATACAATGCCTGCACAGAGGTGTGAAAGAGAAGAACGCCGAGAAATAAAGGAGGCAATGAGATGGCCAATTTGAAGTATTTTCTCTGGCTCACCACCCGGAAGGGGTTTCAGAGCGGGGACGCCAACCAGATCATTGCCCACTTTGGCACCCCGGAGGGGGCCTACTTTGCCGACGAGACCGAGTATGCCCTCATGGGCCTGCCCGAGGCCAAGCGGAAGGTGCTCTTGGACAAAAACCTCAGTGAGGCGGAGAAGATCCTGGCCGACTGCGACCGGGAGGACATCCACATCATGACCATTCAGGACGCCGACTACCCCGAGCGGCTCTCCCAAATTTACGACCCGCCCACCGTCCTCTACTGGAAGGGCAAGGCCCTCAGCGTGGACGACCGGCTCACAGTGGCCCTGGTGGGCACCCGAAAGTGCTCTCCCTACGGCGAGGAGGTGGCCGGCCGGCTGGGCCTGGAGCTGGCCCGGAACGGGGTCACCCTGGTCTCGGGCATGGCAGAGGGCATTGACGCCGCCGGCCTTCGGGGCGCTTTGCAGGGCGGTGGCAGTGTCATCAGTGTACTGGGCGGCGGGCTGGATGTGATCTATCCCTACAAGAACCGCTGGCTCTACCAGGACGTGATGACTACCGGCACCCTCATCAGTGAGTACCCGCCGGGCACCGAGCACGCCGGGTTCCATTTTCCCATCCGAAACCGTATTCTCACCGGCCTGTCCATGGGCGTAGCGGTGGTGGAGGCCCCTATGCAGAGCGGCGCTCTCATTTCGGCCCGCCACGCCCTGGAGCAGAACCGGGAGGTCTTTGCCGTTCCTGGCCCCATCGGCTCGGCGGCCAGTCTGGGCTGTAACCGGCTCATCCAGCGGGGTGAGGCCAAGCTCATTCTCTCGGCCGCCGACATTTTGGAAGAGCTGCGGGGGATGACCAGTTGGTCGGCAGAAGTCCTGCCCCCCATGGAGGAGGCCGAGGCCGCCCAGCGGCTGGAGACCGCCCCTGTTTCCGCCCCGCTGCCCCGGGAGCGGGAGGAGGAAAAAGAGGTTGACAAGGCTCCCCGCCGGCGGTATATTTCTCTGTCGGATGACCCCGAGGCCTTCACCGAGGATGAACGGGACATTCTGCTGGCCATCCGGGACAGGGAGCACACCGCCGACGAAATTTCGGAAAAGGCTCAGATTCCCGCCCGGCGGGTCCTGTCAGCCCTGACCATGCTTCAGCTCCGGGGCCTTGTGGAGGAGCGGGCCGGCAAGCGTTTTTATGCCAGTATCATCCTCACAAAATGAGGGCGGGAGTATTGACAAATCGCCCCACAGGCGGCTATAATTTCAAACTATGCCGATATAGAACAAGACAGTAACCTTTTGATGACGGAGGGAACAGCGTGGCAACCAAGAGCAAGCAAAGTTTGGTGATCGTGGAGTCACCGGCCAAGGCCAAGACCATTACCAAATATCTGGGTCCGGGCTATGAGGTAAAGGCCTCTATGGGCCATGTGCGGGACCTGCCCAAGAGCAAGATCGGGGTGGATGTGGACCACGGCTTTGCCGTGGACTACCAGCCCATCGCCGGCAAGGAGGACGTGATCAACGACCTCAAGCGCTCGGCTAAAAAGAGCGAATATGTCTATCTGGCCACCGACCCTGACCGGGAGGGGGAGGCCATCTCCTGGCACTTGAAGGAGCTTCTGGGCTTGCCCGACGATAAGACCTACCGGGTCACCTTCAACGAGATCACCAACAAGGTGGTCAACGAGTCCATCGCCGCACCCCGGCAGATCGACATGGACCTGGTGGACGCCCAGCAGGCCCGGCGGGTGCTGG
>CAJUSE010000040.1 GCA_910588975.1 uncultured Oscillospiraceae bacterium
CCGGCGGCACGGCCCATCTGGGCCACCCGGCAGATGGACTCCTCCACCTCCTTGGCAGCCACCAGCATCAGATCGGCCAGCTCGTCGATGACCACCACGATCTGGGGCATGGTCTCCATCTCTCCGCTCTGGCGGGCGTGGGCGTTGTAGCTGGCCAGATCCCGAACACCTACCTCGGAGAAGGCCCGATAGCGCTTCATCATCTCTACTACCGCCCACTGGAGGGCGCCGGCCGCCTTCTTGGGGTCGGTGACCACAGGAATGAGGAGATGGGGGATTCCGTTGTAGATGCCCAGCTCCACCATCTTGGGGTCCACCATGATAAGCCGGACCTCCTCGGGGCTGGCCTTATAGAGCAGGGAGATGATAAGGGAGTTGGTACACACCGACTTACCCGAGCCGGTGGTACCGGCGATAAGCAGGTGGGGCAGCTTGGCGATGTTGCCCACGATGGGGTTGCCCCCAATGTCCTTGCCCACGGCGAAGGCCACCTTGGAGTCGTGGTCCTGGAACTGGCTGGAGCCAATGACGTCGTGGATGGCCACAGGGGTGACCAGCTTATTGGGCACCTCGATGCCCACCATGGAGATCTTATCGGGGATGGGAGCGATACGCACGCCACTGGCCCCCAGGGCCAGAGCGATATCATCGGCCAGGTTGGTCAGCTTGTTCAGCCGGACGCCCTGATCCAGCTCCAGCTCGTACCGGGTCACCGAGGGGCCCCGGGTCACATTGATGATATTGGCGTCAATGCCGAAGGAGTGGATGGTATCGGTGAGCCGGGCCTGATTGGCCCGCAGCTCATTGGCCATACCGGTGGCGTCCCCCTCCTCCCCGCTGCGCAGCAGGTCCAGGGGGGGATGCTCGTAGGCGGGGGCAGCCTGATGGAGGGCCTGGTCCACCTCCTCTGCCACTTGGGCGGCGGCTTCATCCGCCTCCCCCTTCTTCAGCTTGTCCACAGCGGGCTCCCGCTGGATCTCGGGCATGGAGGGGACAGGCTCGGCCACCGGCTCGGGCTCGGACTCGACCACAGGGGCGGCGGCCCGGGCCAAAATGTCCTCCTTGGGCATGGGGAAGGGATCGGGAGGGGCCACCGGGGTCCGCACAGGGGCCGGAGCAGGCTCCTCCTTGGGCTGTTGGACATTCTCCCCGGTGAGCAGCTGGTCGGGAGCGGGCACCCGGGGCTTGGTATTGAAAAAGCCCTTCTTCTCCACCTTCTCCGCCGGGGGCTCTTCGCTCTGGGGGGCGGACACCTCGTCGTCGTCCAGAGGAATGTCAATAACGCTCTTGCGCCGGGGGGCCTTAACGGGGGCCGAGGTGACAGGATGGCGGGGAGCGGCGTGCCGGGGCTCAGGCTCCGAACGCTCGGGCTCCTCCTCATACTCGTACTCGGGCCGGGGACGGTCCTTGATGTAGCCGAAAATGTCGCTGGGGGTGATCCGGGCACAGCCCATGCCAAGGCCCACCAGGGCCAGCAGGAAGAAGATGGTGGCGCCGATCTTACTGACGGCGGCGATAAAGGCCTGGGCCAAAATACCTGAGAGAACACCGCCAGCCGTCATAGCCCTGCCATCGGCCCACAGGGTCTTGACCAGAGCCGCATCCCAAAGGTATGTCCCCTTGGCCAGGAACAGGTGGAACAGAGCGCCCACCACCACCGGAATCAGCAGGGTACACCACACCCGGGCCTGAACAGGCCGGCCACGGTGAAAGCCCAGAATAAAGGCACAGCCCAGCAGCGCCGGGGGCAGCAGGTAAAATCCATAGCCAATGAGACCCTTGGCCGTGCCGCAAAAAAAGTCGATAAAGATGGCCTCCACCTTGAAGTAGCCCAGGGCGGACAAAATGGCCAACAGAAGGCAGATAAGCCCCCCCACCTCCCGGCGGATGGGCCTGGGCTCGGGGGCCCGGTTGCGGCTTGAAGCAGACCGGCCTGAGGAGGCCGACCGGGAGCCGGAACCGCTCCCCGACCGGCTGGAGGAGCTGGAGCTCCCCTTCTTGGCCGTGGAGCTGGTGGGTTTCTTCTGTGCAGAGCTGGCCATGGTATCATCCTTTCGCTCGATCGCCCCTGTCAGGACTGTCAGGGGCCGGAAGTCAACATAATATCAGTATGTAGTATAGCGCAAAATTCGGAGAATTGCAAGGGAGAAAATGGCCTCTGCCCCGGTAAAAAACCGGGGTACGGTCCGGTTTTTTACCCCAAAACACCCTTTTGAAACAAAAAATACAGCTCCTTGGCATTGTCGGCCAAGGAGCTGCCCAAAATCGGTACTTATTTGGCCAGAAAACCGGCCACCAGGCTTGCAGCGCCCACCGCCCAGCAATACCAGGCGAAGGCCCCGAATTTCCCCTTGCTGGCCAGAGTGTTCACAAGCCCGATGGAGAAGTAGCCCACCACGGCGGCCACCACCACCCCCACCACGCAATAGGGGATGATGGCAGGGTCGATACCCAGCTCGATGGCGTCCTTCAGCTCCAGAAGGGTGGCCCCCATCACGGCGGGCAGGCTCATGAGGAAGGAAAAACGGACGGCAAAGGGCCGGTCATAGCCCCGGAGCATCCCCGCCGAGATGGTCATGCCCGACCGGGAAATGCCGGGCAGGGTGCCCACGGCCTGGGCCATGCCCACCACCAGGGCGTCCGACATGCTGGCGTTGCGCTCGGTCTTTCTCCCCCGGGCCATCCGGTCAGAGAAAAACAGCAGGCAGCCGGTGCACAGCAGGGCGACGGAGATAAAGGTCACGTTCCCCGTGGCCTGCTCCACCAGATCCTTCACCGGCAGCACGGCAAACAGGGGCAGAGTGGCCACCACAATGAGCAGCACCAGCCTTCGGGCAGGGGGCATACTCTCCCGCCCTCCCCGGTGGGCCAGACTGCCCAGACCCAGAAAGAACTCCCGGATCATATCCATCACATCGTGGAAATAATAGATGCAGATGGAGATAAGGGTGCCAAAGTGGAGCATAACGGAAAAGAACATCTGCTGGCTCTCGATGTCCTCCATGCCGAAAAAGTGTTGGAACAGGGCCAGATGGCCCGAGCTGGAGATGGGCAAAAATTCGGTGACCCCCTGCAGGGCCCCCATCAGAACGGCGGTGAGGTAATTCAACGTGGTCCCCTCCCCTGTGACAGGTGGATTTCTGCGCCCCAGGCGCAGTATCCATTATATTACCACAGCGGGAAAAATATTGCAAGGGATGACTGCCCCGGCCTATTGGCCCGGTGTCTCTCCCCCTCCCTTCTCCCCACGCCGCCGGTCGATCTCTCCGTGGAGGTACTCCAGCGCCTCCCGCACGCCCCCCACCTGGTCGATGAGCCCCAGCTTCACCGCCTCGGCCCCATAGATCACGCTGCCCACATCGGCGGTGAGCTCCCCCGTCTCCAGCATCAGGCGCAAGAAGTCCTCCCGCCTGATGGTGCTGTGGGCGGTAATGAAGTCCACAATGCGGTCCTGGGTCCGTTGGAAATAGGCAAACATCTGGCTCACTCCGATGACCGTACCGCTGAGCCGCACCGGGTGGATGGTCATGGATGCCGAGGGGGCGATAAAGCTGCGGGAAGCGGCCACCGCCAGAGGCACCCCGATAGAGTGCCCGCCCCCCAACACCAGAGAGACTGTGGGCTTGGCCATACCTGCGATCATTTCGGCGATGCCCAACCCGGCCTCGATGTCGCCCCCCACCGTATTGAGCAGAATGAGCAGTCCGTCAATGTCGTCGCTCTCCTCCACCGTGGCAAGCAGGGGCAAAACGTGCTCGTACTTGGTGGTCTTTGCACTGGGATGGAGCAGCTGGTGCCCCTCCACCTGCCCGATGATGGTCAGGGTGTGGATACACCCCCGCTCCGAGCGAATGAGCGTGCTGCCAAACTGCTCGATGTCCTGACGCAGCTCCTCCCGGCCTTCCTCCTCCATGCTCCTCCCCCTTTCGTTTTTCCTATCCTTTCCCGGTGCCTGGCTTTTATGCGCTGGCAATTACGTTTGGTAATGCCCATTTTCTCCCTTTTTCGTCCATTTTCTACCTTCTGTTATTGTATTTCGCACTTTTTCGACAGAAACTCGTCTCTATACTATTTTTTGTTGTATTTCCCGCACTTTTTCTTCTTTGATTTGACATAAGTGCATCCTATAAAACCCTTTACAAAGAGTTATTCACATTATCCACCGATTTTTCCACAACTTCCAACCGCTCTTTTTTCCTTGTCTTTCCATACTTTTCCACCGATTTTTCCACAGGCTTTAATCGAAGTTTTCTATTCTGTGAAACATCAGAGCAGGGTGAACATAACCCATTTTTCGGTCCTTCCCCGCCCAAGCCGCAGGCTCCCGGCTCCCCCCCCAGAGTCCGCATTTCCGCAAAAAAGAGACGGCCCCGGCCGTCTCTTTTCAAAATCCAATATACCGTTTATCTTCTGCTGCGGCGCTCCTCTCTGGCCTGTTCCAGCCGCCGACGGATGTTCTCCCCACGGCGCTTGACGCTCTCCAGAGCGTCGGCGGCCCGGGTAGAGCGCATCCCGCTGTACCGATTGCGCAAACGGCGGGAGAGATACTCAGTGCGGGCGAGCAGCTCGTCGTAACGGGCCTTGAGTGCCCGGCCCGCCTCGTCCAGCTCCTCGGGCACCAGATCCTCAAGCCGCCCTGTGAAGGCCTCCCGGGCCTCGCTGAGCCGATCCCCCAGCTCCTCCCGGCCCAGATGGACCTGAAGCCGCAGCTCCTCCCCGGCCTGCTGCACCCTCTCCAGCAGCTGGGCCGTCTTGGCCAGCTGATAGATAGTGGCGGCGGCATCCGAGGTGAGCACCCCCAGGAAAAATCCGCACAGCACATACCGCAGCAGGGTGGGCACCCCAGCCACCAGAGCCGCTACCCTGGGCTGGATGAAATAGAGCACCAGAAAGGACAACGCCCCCCAGGCCAGGCAAATCTGCAGGCAGATCCGCCCCTTCAGGTTGAAGGGCTTATCGCTGTAATCCCAATACTTGATGTGGGTGGTGGTCTCCAGGAACCAGCCCACAAAATACTCCCAGGCCGACATACACACTGTGGCAGTGAGATAGAACAGCACCGGGCTGCCCATAAGGGGGGCAAACCAGCAGATCATCATCAGCACCCCCACCCCATAGATGGGGCAGATGGGGCCATAGAGAAAGCCCCGCTGGACAAAATGCCGGGCCGGGATGGAGCAGTAGATAGTCTCCATACCCCAGCCCAGAAAGGAGTAGATGATAAAATAGAGAAAGGCCAGGCTTACAGGCACGCCGAACAGCAAAGGCTCCACCGTTCAGTCCTCCTCTTCTCCCGGGGAGAGCAAGGCCCCCAGCACCTGATTGTAGACCTGCTCGGGCCGGGCCTTGAACCCGGCGATGAGCCGGTCCGCCTGCTCCTGGGAGGGGCAGAGCAGCTCCAGGGTGAGCAGGTTGCCCCCGTCATCGTCCAGGGTCATCCGGGCCACCACGCTGCCGTCCGCCTGCTGCCGGCTCTCCCCTCGGATCTGGGCATTCCGGCGCAGCCGGGCGTTGACGGCGGCCAGGTCCCGGTCGCACCGCCGGCGGACCGAGGGGGCCAGGCTGGACTCACAGGCCAGGGAGTTCACCCGCCCCTTCTCGGTGATGGTGTACATATCCCCCTCCAGCAGCAGGTGGCCGCTGGTGACCAGCTCGGCTGTGGCCTCGGCAAAGTCAAAATACTCCACACCCTCGTGGGCCATGCACAGCTCGGTGAGAGTGTCAAAATCCACACCGCCCACCGCCCGGGAGAGCAGATAGAGCTCCAGCATCTTAATATCCAGCTTGTCGTGAATAAATCCGTATCTGGCCATGGTGGCCCTCCTCTCCCCCGCCGGGGACATGGGTTTGTCTGTATTATAGTATGAATGGGGGAAAAATACAAGGCCCATTCCCCTTTCCGGGCCGGGCCGTCTCCCCTCCGGAGCATAAAAAAGCCCGAGACACCGTCTCAGGCTTTTTTCTGTGTCAATTTGGCCACGGCGGCCTTGGCGGCCATCTGCTCGGCCTCCTTCTTGCTGTGGCCGGTGCCCCGGCCCAGGCTCTTGCCGTTGAGACAGACCTCCACGGTAAAGACCTTGGCGTGGTCAGGCCCCGACTGGTCCACCAGCTGATAGGCCAGTACCTGGCCGCTCTCCCGCTGTACCAGCTCCTGAAGGGCGGTCTTGTGGTCCCGGCTGGCGCTCTTCTCCGCCTCCCGGTCCAGAATGAAGCGCTGGATGATCTTCCTGGCCTCCTCCAGCCCGCCGTCCAGATAGACGGCGGCAATGACGGCCTCCACGGCATCGGCCCGGATGGACACCCGGTTGCGCCCGCCGCCGCTGTCCTCCCCCCGGCCCAGTCGCAGATAGCGGCCCAGGTCCAGGGCCTCGGCCACCTCTACCAGGCTCTCCTCGCACACCAGAGCCGCCCTTGTCCGGGTCAGATCCCCCTCGGGCAGGTCGGGGTGGGTGCGGTAGAGGAAGGCGGCAGTGACCATTCCCAGAACGGAATCACCCAAAAACTCCAGCCGCTCATTGCTGCCGCCGGGGCTGTGATTTTCGTTGGCGTAGGAGGAATGGGTCAGGGCATTTTCCAGCAGCGTGCGGTCGTGAAAGGTATAGCCCAGCTGGGTCTCCAGTCTCTCCATCACTCGCCCAGCTTGGCCTGAAGGGCGTTGACCAGGTCACCCACCGTGCGGATGCCGCTCAGGTCCTCCTCGCCCAGCTCCTCCACGTCGAACTCCTCCTCCATGGACATGGACAGCTCCATGATGTCCACCGAGTCGGCGCCCAACTCCTCAAAGGTGGTATCCTCGCTGAGCTCCTCGGCATCCAGACCAAACTGCTCAGCCACAAGCTTTGCAACTTTATCAAAAATCATCGTTATCGAACTCCTTTTTATGACCCGCAGGCCATTTCTTCCTTTAGGATAGGCAATATCAGCCCGCCTGTCAAGAGGGGAACGCAAAATTGGGCCATGATTTTCCGTTTTTTTGCTCTCCCCCACTCCGCCAAAATCCAGAAAACCCCGCCGTCCCAACGGCTGAACCCTTTTTCATTTTTCGGCCGTGGTGCCGGGGGTTCAGGCCTCGGCGCCCTTCTCCTCCCCGGAGGTGGGCAGGCGCATATACTCAATATTGTCCGTGATGCTCTCAATAATACCCGAGGAGACATATTTGGCCGCCTGGGCGATGGCATTTTTGATGGCGTAGCCGTCGGAGGAGCCATGGGCCTTGAACACAGGTCTGGAGATGCCCACCAGGGCGGTGCCCCCCACCTCCCGGGAGTCCAGCATACTCTTGAGATGACCAAGCCCGTCGGATACCAGCAGGGCGGCCAGCTTGGTCAGGGCGTTTTTCTTGAACATCTGCTTCATCTCGCCGGTGAGGTACAGGGCAGTGCCCTCCATGGTTTTCAGCAGGATATTGCCCGAATAACCGTCGCAGACAATGACATCCACAGCGCCCAAAATGGCCTCCCGGGCCTCCACATTGCCCACAAAGTGGATGCGCCCGGCCTTACCCGCCTCCTTGAGCAGGGCGTAGGTCTGCTTCTGCAGCTCGGTGCCCTTGCCCTCCTCGGCCCCGATGTTCAACAGGCCCACTCTGGGCTCAGGCCGGCCCAGGATGTGCTCGGCGTAGTAAGAGCCCATGTAGGCGAACTGGAGCAGGTACTCGGGGGTACACTCGGCGGTGGCCCCGCAGTCGATGAGGATGCTGCCCCCATTCCCGGTGGGCAGCAGAGGCGCCATGGCCGCCCTGCGGATGCCCCGGATGCGCTTGGTGATAAGGGTGGCTGCCGACAGCAGCGCTCCGGTGGGGCCAGCGGACACAAAGGCGTCCGCCTTGCCGTTCTTCACAAGCTCCAGCCCCACGGTGAGGGAGGAGTCCTTCTTCTCCCGGAAGGCGGTGGCCGGGTTGTCCTCGGCGGTGACCACCTCGGAGGTGTGGACGATCTCGATGCCCGGCGGGGGGGCGTCACAGCCCAGGTCCTGAAGCTGGGAGAGGATCAGGTCGCCCTGGCCCACCAGCACCACCTCGACCCCCAACTCCCGAACGGCCTCGATGGCCCCTTCCACGTTACAGCGGGGGGCGTTGTCGCCACCCATAGCGTCTACGACGATTTTCACAGTCTTTCCCTCCTGTCGGTCAATCCCAATAAGTAGTCGGCAGATACATGGTAATGTTGGCAGATCAGGGCCAGTTTTTCTATGGTAGTCCCTCTGCGGCCACTTTCTATATCCGCAATTTGGCTTGCAGACACCTCAATCACATCACCCAATATCTTTTGGCTCTCTTTTGCTTCTAAGCGTATCTTTCTCAACCGTTCCGAAAAAATCTCCAACTGGCCACCAACTTCCTATTGACATATCCGCTTATAGCGTATATAATAAAGTACGCTATAAGCGAGGTGATAACAATGGACATTCTCTATCAGCTCTCTAATCTGTTCTACCAGGATGCCGAGGACCTTCAGGACAAGGACCCGGAATACCAAAACCTGCGGCGGCTAGAGGGCAGGTTCTTTGAACAGGTCCCGGAGGAACTTCGGGAAAAGATCTACGATGTGCAGACGGAAATCGAATATCACGCCCTGCTTCGCAGTTTCCTCTACGGACTTCGGGTGGGCTTCGCCGCAGCGGAGCTCAGGTCATGAGCAGGCCCTCGCCAGGGCCGTCGGGCACCTTGCTCTCTCTTATACCTCCAGCCCCTCCAGCGCCGCCAGCGCCCGGTTGGCGATGAGGGTGTTCTTCTCCCGCTTACCGCCCTTTACCCGCTCGGGCCAGGGGGGCATGATGCCGAAGTTCACGTTCATGGGCTGGAAATCGGTGACGCTCTCGTTGGACACGTAGAGGGCCAGGGAGCCGATGGCTGTCTCCTGGGGAAAATCCACCGGGGACTGTCCCAGCAGCCGGTGGGCCAGCTCAATGGCGCACAGGGCTCCGCTGGCGGTGGACTCCACATAGCCCTCCACCCCGGTGATCTGGCCGGCGAACATGACCCGGGGAGCCTTTTTCACCCGGTAGTACCGGTCCAGCAGCCCCGGAGAGCGGAGATAAGTGTTGCGGTGCATGACCCCGTAGCGCAGAAACTCGGCATTGCGCAGGGCGGGGATCATGGAGAACACCCGCTTCTGCTCCCCCCACTTCAAGTGGGTCTGGAAGCCCACCAAGTTATAGACGGTTCCGTCGGCGTTGTCCTTGCGGAGCTGGACCACGGCATAGGGAGTCTGGCCCGTCCTGGGGTCCCGGAGGCCCTTGGGCTTCAGGGGGCCGTAGCGCAGGGTGTCCACCCCCCGCCGGGCCATGACCTCCACGGGCATACAGCCCTCAAAGACCCCTGCGTCCTCAAAGCCATGGACAGGGGCCTCCTCAGCGGTGCCCAATGCCTCCCAGAAGGCCATATACTCCTCCTGGGACAGGGCGCAGTTGATGTAGTCGGCCGTCCCCTTGTCGTACCGGGAGGCAAACCAGGCCTGCTCCATATCAATGGACTCATAGGAGATAAGGGGGGCGGCGGCATCAAAGAAGCTGAGGTAGCTCTCCCCGCCCAGAAACCGCTGGATGTCCGCCGACAGGCTCTCCGAGGCCAGCGGCCCGGCGGCAATGACCACCTGCCCCTCCTCCGGGATGGCGGTCACCTCCCCCTCCACCACGGTGATAAGGGGGTGGCTCTTGATTTTTTCGGTGACGGCGGCGGCAAAGGCGTGGCGGTCCACCGCCAAAGCGGCCCCCGCCTCCACCCGGTGGGCATCGGCGCAGGAGAGGATAAGGCTGTCCAGCCGCCGCAGCTCCTCCTTGAGTAGGCCCACGGCGTTCTCGATCTGGTCCGAGCGTAGGGAGTTGGAGCAGACCAGCTCGGCAAAGTCGGGACTGTGATGGGCAGGGGTGGACTTTTGGGGCTTCATCTCGTGGAGCTCCACCGGGATGCCCCGCTTGGCCAGCTGCCAGGCGCATTCGCACCCGGCCAAGCCTGCTCCAATGACGACGACCGTTTCCATAGCCTACCTCCCCAGAAATATTTCCCTGCCCGCCCAGGGCGGGCAAAGACGTTTATACCTTCATCAAAAAGCGCACCAGCGCAATAGCCGCCAGATGGGCGGGATAGAACCCGTAGAAGAACCACTTGGGCACCCGCAGATTGGTGTGGGTGTTCAGGAAGATAAAGGGCATAGCCCCCAGGCCGAAGATGGTCCAGTTGATGGCGTGGCCTGCGATGACCGGGCACCGGGGGTCGGCGATGTCTCCGCCCCACAAGGCGGGGATCCAGGTCAGGAAATAGAGCAGGGCCCCCAGGCCGGGCCTATTCCTGCACAGCAGGAAAATGAGCATCATCACAAGGCCGTTGTAGTTGTAGTCAAAGCCGCCCAGGGCCAGGGCCACCACCCCCAGGGCAAAGAGCCACCACTTTTTCTCCTGAAAGGCCCACAGGCTCAGCAGGCTGAGGAACAGGGTAAAGAAGATGTTCCAGTTGGTCAGATTGCCCCAGACATCGTCCGGGTTAAAGGCCAGGATCCAGAAGGGCTGGGAAATGATGGCAAAGATGCCCAGTCGGGTCAGATACTTCTTGATGTCGTGGGTATACAGCAGCCCCACCGTCATACAGTAGCAGAAAATGGGGAAGGCGATCCGGCCGATCCAACGAAAGACCGGATACTGGGGAAAGAACACGTTCCCCACATGGTCCAGCAGCATGGCGATGATGGCGATGAGCTTCAAAAAGTCTGTGTCCAGGTTGGTCTGAAGTTTTCTCTCTTGCTCCATGGTTCCTTTTCCTCCCAAAAGCTGCCCCCTCTCTCCTTTGGGGCAATTTTTATCAAAAACTGTTTTTACTTCTTCGGAGCCGTTTTCTTGGCCGCCGTCTTTTTCGTCGGAGCCTTCTTGGCAGCCGGCTTCTTAGGGGCTGTCTTTCTGGCCTTGGGCTTCTCCTCGGCCTGAGCGCTCTCCCCCTCGGCGCTCTCCTTCTTCTTGTAGTAGCCCCGCTTGTCCTCGGGGGTGAAATTGGCGCAGTCGGGGTTGATGCAGAATGGCTTCCGGGCGCCCCGGCCGGACAGCTTGAACATGGTCTGGCCGCAGACGGGGCAGCTCTGCTCCACGGGCACATCAAAGGTCATAAAGTCGCACCGCTCGTGGGGGTTGCCCTCCCGAATGATGTTGAACTCACAGCCGTAGTAGGTGTACTGCTTACCGTTGCGCTTGCTGCGGCCGGTGCGCTTCATAAGCCGCCCACCGCACTTGGGGCACTTGCCGGGCATTTGCTCCACGATGGGCTGGGTATAGGTGCACTCGGGATAGCCCGGGCAGGCCAAAAACCGGCCGAACCGGCCCGACTTGAACACCAAATTCCGCCCGCAGACGGGGCAGATCTCCTCGCTGACCTCGTCGGGGACCTTGATGCGCTCGCCGGCATCATTCTCTGCGGCGGCCAGCTCCTTGGAAAATCCGCCATAGAAGCTGTCCATGACTGCCTTCCAGTCCTCTTTTCCCTGCTCCACCTGGTCTAGCCGCTCCTCCATCTGGGCGGTGAAGTCGTAGTCCACGATGTCAGGGAACTTGTCGTGCATAACGGCGTTCACCGTCTCCCCCAAAGCGGTGGAGCGGAGGTACTTGCCCTCCTTGACCACATACTCCCGACTCTCGATGGTGGAGATGGTGGGAGCGTAGGTGGAAGGCCGGCCGATGCCCTTTTCCTCCAGGGCCTTGATGAGGCTGGCCTCGGTGTACCGGGCGGGGGGCTGGGTGAAGTGCTGCTGGGGCTTGAGCCCCTTCAGCGCCAGGGACTCCCCCACCTTCAGATCGGGCAGAGGGGACTGGAGCTCCTCCTCGTCCTCGTCCTTGCCCTCCACATAGACGGCGGTGTAGCCGGCAAACTTCAGCGCCGTATGGGTGGCCCGGAACCGGCAGCCGCCGCTTTCGCACTCGATGGTGACGGCGTCATAGGTGGCCGAGGCCATCTGGCAGGCCAAAAACCGGCTCCAGATGAGCTTATAGAGCCGGAACTGCTCACTGGTCAGATCCTTCTTGATCTCCTCGGGCACCAGCTGGACGTTGGAGGGCCGGATGGCCTCGTGGGCGTCCTGGGCCCCGGAGCGGGTCTTATAGACCCGGGCCTTGCCGGGGTAGTAGTCCTTGCCGTACCGGCCCAGGATAAACTGCCGGGCGGCGGCAGTGGCCTCGTCGGACAGGCGCAGGGAGTCGGTACGCATATAGGTAATGAGACCCACCGTTCCCTCACCGGTGATATCCACGCCCTCGTAGAGCTGCTGGGCCACCGCCATGGTCCGCCGGGGGGACATGCCCAGCTTCCGGCTGGCCTCCTGCTGGAGGGTGGAGGTGGTAAAGGGAGGGGCGGGGTTGCGGGTCTTTTCCTGCCGCTTCACGTCGGTGACCTGGAACAGGGTGCCCTTCACGGCATCCATGACGGCGTTGACCTCGCCCTCGCTGTGGAGCTCCTCCTTCTTCTCCCGGCCGTAATAGCTGGCGGTAAAGGCCCCCAGGTTGGGCTTCACCCGCTCCAGATCGGCGTTGAGGGTCCAGTACTCCTGGGGCTGGAAGGCCTTGATCTCGCTCTCCCGCTCGCAGACAAGGCGGGTGGCCACCGACTGGACCCGGCCGGCGGAAAGGCCCCGGCGGATCTTCTTCCACAGGAAGGGGGAGATCTGGTAGCCCACCACCCGGTCCAGCACCCGCCGGGCCTGCTGGGCGTCCACCAGGTCCATGTCGATCTGCCGGGG
>CAJUSE010000041.1 GCA_910588975.1 uncultured Oscillospiraceae bacterium
TCCGCTCCCGGCGGACCTTGGCCCGGGTGACCTCCACGCCGCAGCGGTCGCAGATCTTGCCCTTGTAGCGGATTTTCTTGTACTTGCCGCAGTGGCACTCCCAGTCCTTGGTGGGCCCGAAGATGCGCTCGCAGAACAGGCCGTCCCGCTCGGGCTTGAGGGTGCGGTAGTTGATGGTCTCCGGCTTCTTCACCTCGCCGAAGGACCACTCGCGGATCATCTCCGGAGAAGCGACGCCGATTTTGATGGCGTCAAACTCAACATAACTCATATTTTCGGCTCCTCCTCCTTAAAAGGCATCGTCGTCGCCGTCGTCGGCGCCGTAGTCGTCCTCATCCTCGTCCACGTCCTCGATGCCGAAGCCGGACTCCTCAAAGGCCGCGTCGTCGGCCACGTACTCCTCCCGGTCATCCCGGTCGTCCCGGTCCATGCGGCCCAGGTTGAACGTGGTCATGTCGTCGTCGTCATCCTTCAGCTCGATCTCATTGCCGTCCTTATCCAGCACCTGGATGTCCAGGCACAGGCTCTGGAGCTCCTTGACCAGCACCTTGAAGGACTCGGGCACGCCGGGCTTGGGCACGTTGTGGCCCTTGACAATGGCCTCGTAGGTGTGGACGCGGCCGGTGACGTCGTCGCTCTTCACGGTCAGGATCTCCTGGAGGGTGTAGGACGCGCCGTAGGCCTCCAGAGCCCACACCTCCATCTCGCCGAAGCGCTGGCCGCCGAACTGGGCCTTGCCGCCCAGGGGCTGCTGGGTGACCAGGGAGTAGGGGCCGGTGGAGCGGGCGTGGATCTTGTCGTCCACCAGGTGGTGGAGCTTGAGGAAGTAGACGTAGCCCACGGTGACGGGGTTGTCGAACCGCTCGCCGGTGCGGCCGTCGTACAGCCAGCTTTTGCCGTCCTCCCGCAGGCCCGCCAGCTTCAGGGTGTCGGCGATGTCCTTCTCGTCGGCGCCGTTGAAGATGGGGGTGGCCACCTTCCAGCCCAGGGCCTTGGCGGCGTAGCCCAGATGGACCTCCAGCACCTGCCCGATGTTCATACGGGAGGGCACGCCCAGGGGGTTCAGCACAATGTCCAGGGGGGTGCCGTCGGGCAGGAAGGGCATATCCTCCTGGGGCAGGATGCGGGAGACAACGCCCTTGTTGCCGTGGCGGCCGGCCATCTTATCGCCCACGGAGATCTTCCGCTTCTGGGCGATGTAGACCCGGACCACCTGATTGACACCGGGGCTGAGCTCGTCGCCGTTGTCCCGGGTAAAGACGTTGACGTTGACCACGATGCCGCTCTCGCCGTGGGGCACCTTCAAAGAGGTGTCACGGACCTCACGGGCCTTCTCGCCAAAGATGGCCCGCAGCAGCCGCTCCTCGGCAGTGAGGTCGGTCTCGCCCTTGGGGGTGACCTTGCCCACCAGGATGTCGCCGGGATGGACCTCGGCGCCCACCCGGATGATGCCCCGCTCATCCAGATCCTTCAGGGGGTCATCGCCCAGGTTGGGGATGTCACGGGTGATCTCCTCGGGGCCCAGCTTAGTGTCACGGGCCTCGATCTCGTACTCCTCAATGTGGATGGAGGTAAACACATCGTCCTTCACCATCCGCTCGTTCAGGAGGATGGCGTCCTCGTAGTTGTAGCCCTCCCAGTTCATAAAGCCCATGAGGATGTTCTTGCCCAGGGCGATCTCGCCGTTGGAGGTGGAGGGACCATCCACGATGACCTCCCCCTTCTCCACCCGCTGGCCCACGTTGACGATGGGCCGCTGGTTGATGCAGGTGGTGTGGTTGGAGCGCTGGAACTTGGTCAGCTTGTAGTCCACCACCCGGCCGTCGTCGTAGCGGATGGTGATAAAGTCGGCGCTCACCCGGGTGACCTCGCCGGCATCCTCGGCCAGAATGACGATCTCCGAGTCGATACAGTTCTTATACTCCTGACCGGTGGCCACAATGGGGGCCTCGGTGGTCAGCAGGGGCACGGCCTGACGCTGCATGTTGGCGCCCATGAGGGCCCGGTTGGCGTCGTCGTTCTCCAGGAAGGGGATCATGGCCGTGGCGATGGACACCATCATCTGGGGCGAGACGTCGATATAGTCCACCTGATGCTTATCCACACTGATGATCTCGTTGCGGTGGCGGCAGGTGATACGCTCGTTGAGCAGATAGCCGTTCTCGTCCATGGGCTCGGTGGCCTGGGCGATATTGCAGGGGTCCTCCACATCGGCGGTCATGTAGACCACCTCGTCGGTGACCCGGCCCTCGGTCTTGTCCACCTTGCGGTAAGGGGTTTCAATAAAGCCGTAACGGTCCACCTTGGCATAGGAGGCCAGGTAGGAGATCAAACCGATGTTGGGGCCTTCGGGCGTCTCAATGGGGCACAGACGGCCATAGTGAGAGTAGTGGATATCCCGCACATCAAAGGAGGCACGGTCACGGCTCAGACCGCCGGGGCCCAGAGCGGACACACGGCGCTTGTGGGTCAGCTCGGCCAGAGGATTGGTCTGGTCCATGAACTGGCTCAGGGGGCTGGAGCCGAAGAACTCCTTAATGGAGGCAGTGACAGGACGGATGTTGATGAGAGACTGGGGGGTGACGATGTCCAGATCTTGAATGGTCATCCGCTCCCGGATGACCCGCTCCATCCGGCTGAAGCCGATGCGGAACTGGTTCTGGAGCAGCTCACCCACACAGCGCAGGCGGCGGTTGCCCAGATGGTCAATGTCGTCAGCGGTGCCCACGCCGAAGGCCAGGCAGTTGAGGTAGTTGATGGAGGCCATCATGTCGTCCACGATGATGTGCTTGGGCACCAAATCGTCCATGTGGGCACGGACCAGCTCCTTCAGAGCCTCCTCGTCACCGGCGGCCTCCTCCATGAGCTGAGCAAGCACGCTCTGGCGGACCTTCTCGATGATACCGCACTCGGCCTCAGGGTCAAAGGACACCAGGTTCTTCATATCCACCATGTGGTTGGAGAACACCTTGATGCTGCGGCCCTCCACGTCAAGCACCACCTCGTTGATGCCGGCGTTCTGGATGGCCTGGGCCATCTCGGCGGTGACCACCTCGCCGGCATCGGCCAAAATCTCGCCGGTGGCGGGGTCGGCCACGGGCAGGGCCAGGGTGTGGCCGGTGATCCGGGCGGGCAGGGCCATCTTCTTGTTGAACTTGTAGCGGCCCACCGCAGACAGATCGTAACGCCGGGGGTCAAAGAACAGGCCGTTGACCAGGCTCTCGGCGGAGTCCACCGTGGGGGGCTCACCGGGACGGAGCTTGCGGTAGATCTCCAGCATGGCCTCCTCGTAGGTCTTGCAGGTGTCCTTCTCCAGGGTGGCCACGATACGGGGATCCTCGCCGAACATCTCCAAAATCTCCCCATCGCTGCGGGGCCCAACAGCCCGGATGAAGCAGGTGATGGGAATCTTCCGGTTCTTGTCGATACGGACATAGAACACGTCGCTCAGGTCGGTCTCATACTCCAGCCAGGCGCCACGATAGGGAATGATGGTAGTGGCGTAGGTCAGGTTGTCCGCCTTATCGGCGCTGCGGGCATAGTACATACCCGGCGAACGGACGATCTGGGAGACGATAACACGCTCGGCGCCGTTGATGACAAAGGTGCCCGCCTTGGTCATCAGGGGGAAGTCGCCCATGAAAATCTCCTGCTCCTTGATCTCCTCGGTCTCCTTGTTGCGCAGACGCACCCGGACCTTGATGGGCGCAGCATAGGAGATATCCCGGGCCTTGCACTCCTCAATGCTGTACTTGGGCTCTTCATCCATGGTGTAATCGATGAAGCTCAGCTCCAGGTTGCCGGCGTAGTCGGCGATGCTCCCCACGTCCCGGAACACCTCCCGCAGGCCCTTCTCCAGGAACCAGCGGTAGGAGTTCTTCTGGATCTCCAGGAGGTTGGGCATCTCCAGGGGGACGGCGTGGCGGGCGAAGCTCTTACGCAGGGTTTTGCCGTAGTACACGTCCTTTACCATGTAGAAATCACACCTCTTTTTCGGTTTTCCGACGACAAAAAGAGCGGTTTTTCTCCCCTTTTGCCCCCGGATAAAGCGGTTTTCCTGTCATTGTCTACAATTTCTCCACCCAAACACATTTTTGATACGCCCGGTTGCGTTGTCATTTCACTTTCATATCCTCTTGCAAAGCAGGTAAGGATATGGTATGGTAAATGCGACAGAGGATGGGAATGGGGGCACTATGCCCCTTGTAGATAGTAGCGCTCTATTATATAATAAAGTTTCTTCCAAGTCAATAGCTATTGTTGTGAAATCTGGAATATTTCCAGATTTTTTCTTTATCTTGGGGCGGGTATTCCCCTCCCCTGCCGAAAAGAGGGAGCATATGTCATCTTCAAAATCGCAGCCCGCCTCCCTGCTGGGCCTGTTTTTGGCCGGTTTAGGGGCCTTGCGGTGCGTATTTTTGCCCAACAACACCCCTTTGGGCCGGCTGTTTATTCCTCTGGCACTATTGGGTATCGGGGCCCTGGGTCTGTGGCTGCTGGAGCGGTCGGGCTGCCAGAGAGACACCCTCATGAAGCTGGTCCTGCCGATCGGGTTGGCCCTTTTTCTTCGTTCCCTACTCCTTCCCCACGCCACTTTGGATTACCAGGACTTCCTGTCCAAGTGGGTGGAACACTTCCGCCAGAATGGCGGCGTGCTGGCCCTGAAGGATCCGGTGGGCAATTACAATGTGCCCTACCTCTATCTTCTCTCCCTGCTTTCTTACCTGCCCATCCCCGACCTCTACGGCATCAAGCTGTTTTCCATCCTTTTTGATGTTCTGCTGGCCTGGGGCGGCTACCGGCTGGCCCGAACCGCCGCCCACGACGGCCCGGCTCCGGAGCTTGCCTTCACCCTGCTGCTCCTGTTGCCCACGGTGGTCCTTAACGGGGCCTGCTGGGGCCAGTGTGACAGCGTGTGGGCCGGCCTGTGTGTACTGGCCCTGGCCTCCGCCCTGGAGGAGCGGCCCAAGACCTCCCTGGCTCTGCTGGCTCTGGCCTTCGCCTTCAAACTTCAGGCCATCTTCCTTATCCCCCTATGGGCTGGGCTATGGTTTGTGGGGCGGATCAAACTCCGGGATACGCCCATCTTCCCTGCCGTTTTCGCTCTAACCATGGTTCCCGCCATGCTCTTTGGCAAGCCGGCGGGTGACATCCTGCGGGTCTATGTGGACCAGGCAGGTTCCAGCGTAGGCTGGGGGACGCTGAACTACAACTCCCCTTCTGTGTTTACCCTGTTCCCCTATTACCACGAGTTCTCCCCTGTGGCCCCCAAGTTGGCCATCCTGTGCGCCTTTGTGCTCATGTTGACCGTGCTGGCTCTGCTCCTCTGGGGCCGGGAGCGGGTGAACAACGGCGCCCTCATCCTGGCCGGCGCCGTTTTGAGCCTGGGCATCCCCTATCTGCTGCCCTATATGCATGAGCGTTATTTCTTCCTGGGAGGAGTCCTCCTTGTTGTCTGGGCCTGTCTGCGGCCCAGACACGCCCCGGCTGCTGCCGGGGCCGAGATCGCCTCCTTGGGTGGCTACCATGCCTACCTGATGACAAAATACGTGATGACCGTCTCTCTGTTCGGTCTGGTCTGGACCCAGCTTACCGAGGGATTGCTCATGCTCTTTGCCCTGCTGACGGCCTTCCTGGCATTGGTGGGACAAACCTGCGGAAAGAAATTTCCGAAAAGCCCTTGACATATCCCGAAGTTTTGGTATAATAACTCTTGCGCTTGCGAAAGCGGGCACAAATAGCGGGTTTGTGTAAAGGTAGCACAGCAGACTCTGACTCTGTATGTGAGGGTTCGAATCCTTCACCCGCTGCCAAAAAACGACAAGGCTCTGTCGAGCCTTGTCGTTTTTCTTTTTCTGTACTTCCGTTGTGCGATGTGATATACTCGCATCAAGAAAAAGATGATGCTGGACCCGGGCGGGTGATGCTATGTTAGAAAAGATAGATGCATTTTTTGATCGCAGGCTAAATGGCTATGAGGAACACCAGCTGACAGCCATCGAATTTGTGCGGGAATTCTATCCGTTTACGGCCGATTGCCTTCCAGCCGATCAGGATGCCGTTATTTTGGATCTGGGCTGTGGCACAGGCCTGGAGCTTGAATATTATTTCAAACGAAACACCATGGCAAAAGTGGTGGGCATTGATCTCGCAGAAGGAATGCTGAAGGCGTTAGAGAGGAAGTTTCCCGGCAAACAGCTTAAAGTAGTGCTGGGCTCCTTATTTTGACGTTCCGTTTGAGCAGGAATATTTTGACGCAGTCGTTTCCGTTGAATCATTGCACCACTTTACCCAAGCCGAAAAAATCCCTTTGTATCGCAAGGTGCACGGTGCATTGAAGCCGAGGGGATATTTTGTGCTGACAGACTACTTTTCCTCAACGGACATGGAGGAACAGTTTTATCGACAAGAGCTTATGCGACTGAAGGCAGAACAGGGGATCACCGACAATGGATTTTATCACTACGATACTCCATTAACGGTTGAGCATGAAATACAGGCATTACAGGAAGCGGGGTTTGCCTCGGTTGAGATATTGAAAAAATGGGGAGCAACTTGTACACTGAAGGCAAGCAAATAGATTCCGGCTCGTCAAACGGGCTTGCTGTCCCGCACCGGGTACCATATGTTCAAGTGCGGCATCTATTTTGTCTGGGTGTTACAAAAAATACTGGATGCCTTTAGGCATCCAGTATTTTTATACGATGTCGGCAGGATTCGAACCCTCACTATTTCAATTGGTTCGTCTGTCCGCAGAGCCGGGAGCATCTGGCAGGTCGTTGCCCTTCCGTTCCTATTTTTACGGCGATACTACTTCCTTGGTGGTGTCATCCCCGGTCGGCACTCCCTCAGACCACTCTGGTCTATCCCGATAAAATTGGAATACATCCTGCGTCGGCGCATAAAAAATGACGGCTTCCGAACAATCGGAAGCCGTCATTTTTATGGGATAACCGTGTTCTGCGATAGCTTGGGACATATTCCCATCAGCCCATGGGGGTGACAATGGGCTTGCCCTCCCGGTCCACCAAAACAGTCAGCCCGGTGCCGATCCGCTTGTCGTGGGAGCCCAGCAGGTAGTTCACGCCGGTCTCAGTGTCCACGATGATCTTGGCCACATTCACAAGGCCCTGGGAATAGGCCTCCACAAAACGCTCCTTCGCCATACGCTCGCCTCCCTTCTCATGCCGCTGTCTGTGGGCATCATACCACATCAGCGTGAGAGGGGGGCAATCATTTCCCAAATGGTCAGGATCCTTCCTGAATGGTACGGGCAAAGCTCCCTCGTTCCATGATCTTGCGCAGCAGCCCTTTCCCCCTCCGGGAAAGGAGACACTCCTGTCCCCCCACCCAAAGCTTACCCTGCCTCAAATCCACCCGCTCGATTTTGCCCACCGCCACCAGGTAGGCCCGGTGGATACGCAGGAACCGTTCTCCCAGCTGCTTTTCCAGTGTATTGAGATCACCCAGAAAATCCATCCGGCTGTGGAGGGTATGGAGCAAAATGTGGTGGGACACAGGGGCAGTTTCAAAAAAGAGAATGTCCTCCAGTGGAACATTCCGCACCAGGTCCCCGGTCCGTAGAGTCAAAACCGCCCTTGGCGCCCGGTACTCCGCCTTCAACCTGGCCTGAATGGCCCTCAGACAGGCGGCCACCGACTGCTCCAGTCCCTCTGGCTCCTTTACAATATAGTCAAAGGCCTCCAAGTGATACTGAAAGGTGCGGTAGACCAGATCTCCATAGCCGGTGATATACACAAGGACAGCATGGGGATCCAGCCGGCGGATCTCCTGCCCCAGCAGAAAGCCGTCATAGGCTTCGTCCTTCAGCTCCACATCCAAAAAGTAAATACCCCGCCTGCCCCCGGCCTCCTCCAATGCTGCCAACAGAGACTGGGGTTGGCCCACGGAGCAGACAAGCTCCATATCCAGGTTTTCCACCAGTATCTCCTGCTCCAGTGCGGCCTGTATCCGTTGACGGGCCGCCGGTTCGTCATCGCAGAGATAAATGCCGATCATACGCTCACTCCCATGGTCAACTCCTGCACGAATACCCCACTCTCCCAACTGGTGCAGGGGATAGCATTCGGATAGCGGGCCAGAATACGCAGATAGCTGGACAGGCCAAGCCCCCGCCCCGGACCCTTTGTGGACCAGCCCTCCTCCCAGAAGCGGGTCGGGTCCTCTCCTTCCCGCCAGGGATTGGCCACCCGAAGGCTCATACGCTCCCCCTGGGCCAGCAGGATGACCTCTACCCAGGGGCTATCCATTCCCTCCACGGCCTCTATGGCATTGTCTAGCAGAATTCCCAGGCAGCGAACAAAATCCCAGCTCTCCATGACAACGCTCCGAATGGGATAGAGAACCTCCAGCCGGCACTCCACTCCCCTTTTCCCCATGGCGGCAAGCTTGGAAAGCAGCAGGCT
Organism: uncultured Oscillospiraceae bacterium; assembly: GCA_910588975.1. Lineage (GTDB taxonomy): Bacteria > Bacillota > Clostridia > Oscillospirales > Oscillospiraceae > Vermiculatibacterium. Next base: position 8,427 of record CAJUSE010000041.1, read on the forward strand.
CCGCACTTGGGGGATCTGTATGTTACCAATTTGGATAGAGGTCTGGATCCGCTCCCCCAGCCGCCGGTCAAAATCCGCCCCCAACTCGGACAGCGTGGCCTGCAGCTGCTTCACCTCTCCCGCCTCCGCCTGCTCTGATAGCCCTGCCAACAGGTTTTTGTAGTCATGGCGAAAGATGCGCACCTCCCGGCGAATGTCCTCAAGGTCCTGTTCGTAAAGCTGCATTTGAACGATGGTATCCTGCTGGGCCTGCAGCTTATAAGCCGCCTCGGCTCCCCGGGCCAGATAAATGGCCAACCCTGCCATAAGAGTGACTACCACTGCGATCAGCAGGTATAAAAGAGGCAAAAACCGGGTCTGCACACCGTTTGCCAGATAGAGAAAGCCCTCCATCACGGCCTCCAACCCAAGCAGAAGAAGGGCTGTCCGGCATGAAGTAGGCTCCTGCTCCAGCAGCAGGCGGAACCACCTTCCAAACTGCACCCTGTAAAGCAGGAGCGCAACAGCTGTGCCGATGCCCAGGTGAAGCCCTGCCGCAGCAGCAAATTGAACTCTCTCACCCAGTGGGATCAGGCCAAACAGCGTCATGGACAGCGCAGCGTCTGCCACTTGAAAAACACTTGCCATACAGGTGGCGGAAAGGGCCTGCCAAAAACCGCATTGCCACGCCCACCACACCCATAGGGTACACAGGCCAAGGACAAGGTCGGAGAGAATAAAATAACCAAGGCTCCCCAGCTCCGGGGCGGCGCTCAGCCCGAGGGCAGACAGGGTGGCAATAAGAGGAGACAGGAGCAGGAGCGGCAATTTTTTCAGCCGATGTCTCACATTTCTCTCATCCATCACCGCCAGCAGGGAGATGGCCAGCACGAGATGGCCCGTCAGACTGTCTAAAAATGTCAGCAGCAGCGCTTGAAGTGGCAGCATCGCATAGCCATCTCTTTTCTCGTGTTTTTTCGGGCTGGCTTATTATAGCATCCTGCCGACGACAAGGCAAGGCAAAAGCAGGAACGGCCCCGATACCGATACATCAGGGCCGTTCCTGCTTTTATTCCAACAGCTGCCGCAGCTTTTCCAGTGCCTTGCGCTCAATGCGGCTGACTTGGACCTGGCTCACCCCCAGGATGCGGGCAGTGCGGTCCTGGGTCAAGCTGCGAAAATAACGCAGCTCCACCACCTGCCGCTCCCGGTCGGGCAAAGCTCTCATGGCCTCCCGTAGCGCCATATGCTCCACCAGGGTCTCCTCAATGCCCCCATCCCCCACCGTCTCCTCCACCGTCAGTCCCTCTCCCAACTCGGCCTGAAGGGAGGCCACAGGGGCGTTGGCGGTGTCGGACACGGCGATGTCCTCCGCCGACAGGCCGGTGCGCTGGCTGAGCTCGGAGAGGGTGGGCTCCCGGCCCAGCTCCTCCCGCAGCCCCTCCCGGGCCTGGCGCAGGACGCCCCCCCGCTCCCGAAGGCTCCGGGAGACCTTCACCGGCCCGTCATCCCGGAGGAAGCGGCGGATCTCCCCGGCGATCTTGGGCACGGCGTAGGTGGAAAACTGGGTGCCGTAGGCCGTCTCAAACCCCCGGACGGCCTTGACAAAGCCCAGGCAGCCCAGCTGGTACAGGTCCTCCGGGTCCACCCCCCGGCCGAAGTACCGCCGACACACCGACCAGATAAGGCCGGCGTTGTCCTCCACCAACCGCTGGCAGGCCCCCTCGTCCCCGGCCTGGGCGGCGGAGAGGAGTGACAGGGTCTCGGTGCTCACGCCCCCAGCCGGGGGGAAAACCGCCGGCGGAGGGTGACGGTGGTTCCCTTTCCGGGGGTGGAGCGGACCTTCAGAGAGTCCATAAAGCTCTCCATGATGGTAAAGCCCATGCCCGACCGGTCCTCCCCCCCGGTGGTGAAGAGGGGCTGCCGGGCCCTGAAGACGTCGGGGATGCCCAGCCCCGTGTCCTTCACCACCACCTCTAAGGTGCGCCCCTCCAGGATGCGCAGGCGCATGGTGATGGTGCCCAGAACGTCGGGGTAGGCGTGGACGATGGCGTTGGTCACCGCCTCGCTGACCGCCGTCTTCACGTCGTTGACCTCCTCTAAAGTGGGGTCCAGCTGGGCGGCGAAGCAGGCGGCGGCGGTGCGGGCAAAGCCCTCGTTGGCGGAGCGGGAGAGGAAGGTCAGCTTGACCTCGTTGAGCGGTTTCATATGTAGGGCCTCCTTTGTAAGTTGTTACCAGGGCACCAGCTTGTCCACCCCGGCGGCCTTCAGCACCTTTTCGGCCTGACGAGGGATGTTGCGCAGGCACAGCCGCCCCCCCAGCTGGGCCATCTGCCGCCACAGGCGCAGCACCAGGGCGATGCCCGAGGAGTCCATGAAGGTGACCCCCTCCATATCCAGGGTCAGCTCCATGGGCAGGGCGGTCTCCACCCGGCCGGCAAGCTGGCCCATCAGGCTCCGGGCGGCGTGGTGGTCCACCTCGCCGGACAGGCGGGCGGTGAGGGTACTCCCCTCTTCCAGACAGGTCAGGGGCATATGCTCGGCCTCCTTCGGCATAAAAAAATCTCCGTATACCCACATGGGTATACGGAGATTTTAACACTCTTAATTGGAAAATATTGTCGTTTTAGCCGAGAGAGGCCAGAGATTCCTTCAGCTGGGCGATGAGGCCGTGGAGGGCCTCAGCCCGGTCCCGCTGGCCCTGGACCACACTCTCCGGGGCCTTGGAGGTGAAGGCGGGGTTATTGAGCCGGCTCTCCAGGCCGGCCAGCTCCTTCTCCCGCTGCTCCAGCTCCTTCTGCAGCCGCTTCTTCTCCTGCTCCAGGTCCACCAACTCGGCCAGGGGCATGAAGACCCGGGCGGAGTAGGTAATGAGCTCCACCAGGCCCTGCTTGCGCATCTCCTCGCTGCCGGCGGCGTCGGCCACCCCCATCACCGTCACGTCGCTGGCGTAGGCCAGGCGCTTCAGGAGGGGGATGCCCTGGGTGAACACCGACCCCTCGGCGGCGGCGATGGTGAGGTGGGCCTTCCTGGAGGGGGGTACGTTGAGCTCGTTGCGCTTGCCCCGGACGGCCCGGGTGACCTCGATGATGGCGTCGATGGCCTTCTCCTCGGCGGGGAACTCCAGTTCCGCCCGATGCTCGGGCCACTTCTGAAGCATGAGGTAGTCCCCCTCGCCCACGCCGGCGGCGTGGGGCAGGGCCTGCCAGATCTCCTCGGTGATGAAGGGCATGAAGGGGTGGAGCAGCTTCAGTGTCTCGGTGAGCACATAGCACAGCACCTGCTGGGCCTGCTCCTTGGCGGCGGGGTCCTCCCCCTGGAGCCGGGCCTTGGTGAACTCGATATACCAGTCGCAGTAGTCGTCCCAGATAAAGTCGTAGAGCTTCTGGGCGGCCACGCCCAGCTCGTAGGCGTCCATGTTGTCGGTGACGGCGGGGATGAGGGAGTTGAGCTTAGAGAGGATCCACTTATCCTCCTGGGTCAGCTCCGCCGGCAGCTTCACCTCATCGATGGTCAAATTCATCAGCACGAAGCGGCTGGCGTTCCAGATCTTGTTGGCGAAGTTGCGCATGGCCTCCAGCCGGTCGGGGAGGAAACGCATGTCGTTGCCGGGGCTGTTGCCGGTGACCAGGTTGAAGCGCAGGGCGTCGGCGCCGTACTGCTCGGCCACCACCAGGGGGTCCACCCCGTTGCCCAGGCTCTTGGACATCTTCCGGCCCTTGTCGTCCCGGACCAGGCCGTGGATGAGCACGGTGTGGAAGGGGGGCTTGCCGGTGTGCTCGCAGGCGGAGAAGATCATCCGGGCCACCCAGAAGAAGATGATGTCGTAGCCGGTGACCAGCACGTCGGTGGGATAGAAGTACTTCAGGTCCTCGGTCTCCTCGGGCCAGCCCAGGGTGGAGAAGGGCCACAGGGCGGAGGAGAACCAGGTGTCCA
>CAJUSE010000042.1 GCA_910588975.1 uncultured Oscillospiraceae bacterium
GGGCCTTGCCGCACTTGGGGCAGACGAAGCCCTGGGGCAGCAGGTCCTTGGCCTCGGCCTCGAACCAGATGTTGGAGCCGTGCTCCCGGAAGAGCTTTGCCACATGCTGGATGGTCTCGGGGGTGACGATGTCCGCCCCGCAGTCGTCGCAGTAGAAGATGGGGATGGGCACGCCCCAGGAGCGCTGGCGGGAGATGCACCAGTCGTTGCGCTCGCTGATCATGGAGATCATCCGCTCCTTGCCCCAGGCGGGGTGCCAGGTGATGTCCTCGCAGGCGGCCACGGCGGCGGCCTTGATGGAGTCCACATTGCAGAACCACTGCTCGGTGGCCCGGTAGATGATGGGGTGCTTGCACCGCCAGCAGTGGGGGTAGGAGTGGGTGATGTCCTCCTTGCACAGGAGGTAGCCCTCCTTCTCCAGGTCCTCCACCACCAGGTCGTTGCCCTTGGCGTAGAACTGGCCGTTGTACCGCTCGTCGGTCATCACGCCCTTGGCGTTGACGGGGACGGGCACGCCGATGTTGGTGAGGCCCGCCTTGTCGTACTGCCGGCAGATGTTGAAGTCGTCGGCGCCGAAGCCGGGGGCGGTGTGGACACAGCCCGAGCCGGCCTCCAGGGTGACATGGTCGCCGCAGAGGATCACGCTCTCCCGGTCAAAGAGGGGGTGCTTGGCCTTCATCAGCTCAAACTCGCTGCCCTTCACCGTGGCCAGCACGGTGCAGGCGGAGTAGTCGATGCCCGCCCGCTTGCAGACCCCTTCGGCCAGCTCCTTGGCCATGATGAGGACCTCCCCGCCGGGGATCTGAAGCAGGTCATAGTCAAACTCGGGGTTGACGCAGATGGCCATGTTGCCCGGGATGGTCCAGGGGGTGGTGGTCCAGATAACGAAGTGCATGTTGGCAAGGTCGCCGTACCCGGCCAGCTTGCCCTTGTCGTCGGTGACGGGGAACTTGACAAAGATGGTGGTGCAGGGGTCGTCGGCGTACTCGATCTCAGCCTCAGCCAGGGCGGTCTGGTCGTGGGGGCACCAGTACACCGGCTTCATGCCCTTGTAGATCAGGCCCTTCTCGGCCATCTTGCCGAAGACCTCGATCTGGTGGGCCTCAAAGTCGGGCAGCAGGGTGATATAGGGGTTCTCCCACTCGCCCAGCACCCCCAGCCGCTTGAACTGCTCGGTCATCTTGGCGATGTAGCCCTCGGCGAACTCCCGGCACTTGTCCCGGAACTGGGCGGTGGTCATCTCCTCCCGCTTCACGCTCTTGTCCTTGAGGACAGCGGTCTCGATGGGCAGGCCGTGGGTGTCCCAGCCGGGGACGTAGGGGGCCTGGAAGCCGGTCATGTTCCGGCTCTTGACGATAATGTCCTTCAGGGTCTTGTTCATGGCCGTGCCGATGTGGATGTTGCCGTTGGCGTAGGGGGGGCCGTCGTGAAGAATGAAGGTGGGCTTGCCCTGGTTCCGGGCCACCATCTTCTTGTAGAGGTCCTTGGCGTACATGGCGGCGAGCATCTCGGGCTCCCGCTTGGGCAGCCCCGCCCGCATAGGGAACTCGGTCTGGGGCAGGTGCACGGTCTGATTGTAATCCATGTCGTTCGCTCCTTTATTTGAAATTTTTATCCGTTATAAAAGCGGTCCTTCGGCCATTTTGCCGGATTTTGGTCGATGTATTCCCAAATTTCCCGGTAGTCGGTCTCATTGCGTATGATGTGGTCGTAAGAGCGGCTCTGCCAGATGTTTTTTCCACATTCTCTGTTGCAAAACCTCTTAAAGGTCCCCATAAACCGAGCAATGACGCTGGTAGGGACCGCCGTCCCCGGCGGTCCGCCCGGGACGACCGGGCCCGTCCCACTCTGTCCCAAAATATGGATCAGCAAATGAACATGATTGGGCATGACCACATACTTTTCTATCTTCACGTTGCTGTAAAACTCGCTCATCTCCCGCAATCGCCGATCAACGATCTCTCCCCATTGCGTCAGATGTACCTGTGGACCGCCGGGGACGGCGGTCCCTACGATTTCACACAATATCCGCTCTCTTCCCCGAGTGCAGATGGTAATAAAGTACCACCCCGGCGTGCTGTAATCGTATCCCTTCAAGCGGGTCTTCTTCCGTTCGGGTCGGTCCATAGGCTCCTCCAGCCCTCCACTCGGGCCTTATTCCGCCTGGGAAACAAAAAACGCCCCTGTCTCCATCAAGAGACAAAGGCGTTTCACATCCTCTGCGGTACCACTCTTTTTGCCCCGGGGAAAACCCGGGACCACTCGGGGGCCTGTAACGGGGCCAGCCGTCCGGGCTTACTGACCTTTCAGCCCGGCTGCTCCGAGGTGATCCTTCCCCTCTCCTCTCCGGCCGTCTTGCACCAGAACAACGGCTCTCTGTGCGGCTTGGAAATGGGTACTCGTCCTCATCACAGCATGTATGCGTGCTTTATTGTATCCGTTTTTCGGCGGAATGTCAAGGGAGTGGAAGAAAAAACACCCGTCCGGTGCCCCAGGACGGGTGTTTTTAAGAAGTTTTATTCCTCGGCCTGGTAATCCTTGCCGAATTTCAGCTCGCCGAAAATGCGGCGGGTGGGCTTGGTGTCCTCCGCCTCCTCCTCGGGCTTGTCCTGCACCGGGAAGGCGATGGGCTGGGCAGGCTCCTCGGCCTGCTCCCGCTCCTCCGGCTCCTCCTGCTCTTCAGCGGCTTCGGGCTCCTGGGGCTCCTCCAGATAGCTGTCGGTGTGGACCACCGGGCCACGGCGCAGCTCCTCATAAAGGCTGTCCTCCTCCAGAGGAGGCTGGACAAAGTCGCCCTCCATGGCCTTCTCCACAGCGTCATTGATGGCGGTGGCCGCCTGCTCCACCGGGTCGGGCTGGGCGGGGGTGGCGGTGAGCTTGCTCAGGCTGGCCAGATAGCGGATCTCGTGCTCGTGAAGCTCCTTCAGCTTGCTGATGTAGGCGGTGGTGGCGTTCTGGGCCGCAGTGAGCCGCAGCTGCTCGCTCTCCACCTCCTGCTTCAAAGCGTCCATCCGGGAGCGGATCTCGCTCTCAGCGCTGGCCAGCATCTCCTCCTTCTTCTTCTCGCCCTCGGCCACCATCTGGTCGGCGATCTGCTGGGCGGAGAGAAGGGCCTTGCGCATGACCTCCTCGGTGGCACGGTATTCCTCGATCTTTTCGGCCAGCACCTTCATCTTGGTCTTGAGGGCGGCATTTTCCTTGTAAAGGGTGGTGTAATCGGCGGTGAGCAGGTCCAAAAACTCGTCCACCATGGACATATTATACCCGCCAAAGGACGCCTTGGCAAAGGCGTGCTCCGCCACTTCCTGAGGGGTCAGCATCGGTACATCCCCGCTTTCTGTTTATGTAATTGCTATGATAGGTTGCTCTGTCACGTTACGGCATGGTCTGGGCGCTCGGTCCCTTTCCCTCCGACTCGGGCTGGTCTCTGGGCCGCCTTGCGGCCCGCCGCTCGCCCTCGCTCCGGTCCAAGCTCCCTCGCAGACCATGCCTCCACGCTTCTTGGCTGTCACGCTCCGCAAGGACCTGGCTGCTTCGGGATCTAACTCCTCCGACTGCGCAAAATCTTTACGCTGCCCTTGGCCGCTCCAAGATCTCGCTCCGCTCCGTCCTTAGCCCCTCAGCAGGTCCTTGCTCCACGCTCAAAAATACAGCCCGTTATTCTCCAGCTCGTCAATGAGGTCGCCCAGAATGTCCACATTGTAGGGGGTGATGATGTAGGTGGAGAGGGCCACCTTCTTCACCTTGCCCTCCTGGGCATAGGCGGCGCCGGCCAGGAAGTCCAGGATCCGGCGGGAGACCTCCTTGCTGGTCTGCTCCATGTTGAGCACCACCGTGCGCTTCTCCCGCAGGTGGTCGGCGATCTCGCTGGCGTTCTCGAACCGGTCAGGCTTCACCAGCACCACCTGGAGCTGGGTGGTGGTGTGGATGTTCACCACCTTGTTACTGCGCCGCTCGGGGGCCTTGGGCCGGTCGGTGTCAAAGAGGGCGGTGGTATCTGCCCGGACCAGGGGCTTGGCCTTCAGCTCGCTGCGGTCCAGCCGGCCGGTGCCCATGGTGTCAAATTCGTCAAAGCCCTCATCATCCTCCTCGTCGTCAAAGGGCTTGGCGATCCGCTTGAGCTCCTCAAAAATTCCCATTTTGGTGTCCTCCTATATGTTGATTATGCCTGGGTGCCCATAGGGGGCCGGGGACCAAACAGAGCCGTGCCCACCCGCACCAGGGTGGCTCCCTGGCGGATGGCCTCCATATAGTCGCCGCTCATGCCCATGGACAGGCAGTTGATATCACTATTATTATCAACCATTTTCTGTTTTATGTCAACATATAATTCATACATTTCCCGGAAAAATCTCCGATTGCCATCCTCACCGGCCACCGGGGGGATGGCCATAAGGCCCCGCAGGCGCACATGGGGCATGGTGAGGGTGAGCCTTGCCACCTCCTCCACCTGACTGGGGAGGATGCCCGACTTGCTCTCCTCGCCCCCCACATTGACCTCCAGAAGGATGTCCTGGACCAGGTCCAGCTTGGCGGCCTGCTTCTCGATGGCCTCCAGCAGGTGGACAGAGCCCACCGACTCGATCATATCCACCCTTCCCACCACCTGCCTGACCTTGTTGGTCTGGAGGTGGCCGATGAAGTGGAGCCCGGCCCCGGCATAGGTGTCACTCTCCAGGTGGGCGGTCATCTCCTGGACCCGGTTCTCCCCGCAGATGGGCACGCCGGCGGCGATGGCGGCACGGATGGTCTCGTCGGTCTGGACCTTGGTGGCGGCCACCAGGGTGACCTCCCCCGGGTCCCGGCCGGCCTCCCTGGCAGCCTGGGCCATGTTGTCAAATACCTTGCGGATGTTTTCTTCCAGAGACATGGTGATCGACCTCTCTTTTTCTATATTGAGCGCCCCTGCCAAACAGGGGCCGGTGTCCTTTGTCCGGGTCTGCTATTCCACGATCATGCCGTCGTAAATTTCCTGGGTGGCCACGATGACCTGGTCCCCCGCCCGGAGGTTGCGCTTCTCCTGGGTCTCGTTGCCCTGCTTCACGGCGATGGGCTCCACCAGATAGTAGTTCTCCCCCTGGGCCAGGATGTTGACCCATTTCCGCTCGGCCTTGATGCCCACCAGCACGTAGACGCAGGGGGTCTGGTCGGTGTGCTCCACCCCTCCGTCGTCCGTCCAGGTCCGCTCCTCCACCCGGAGGGCCTGGGCGGGGACCTGAAGGCCGGGCCGGCGGTCAAAGACCAGCTCCACCGTCTGCCGGCGCAGCAGGGTGGTGGCCGAGAGGAATTTGCGGGAGGACAGGATGACGGCCACCCGGCCGTTTTCCGGCGGGCCGATGCGCTCCACCGTCATATCCACCTCACCCGACCAGTCCCGGGAGAAGCGGACGGTGGTGCTGCCCCCCTCGGTGAGCCGGCGGGCGTCGGCCTCCTCCATGGGGCAGACAAAGTACCAGGTGGCACTGGTGATGAGCTTACCGATGCCCGCCCCCTGGTGCTCCTCCTCGGCCAGAGCGTCCAGGTCCGAAGGGGTCAGGCTCTCCAGGATGCCGGGGGTCAGAACGGTCTCGTAGCCGTCGGTCTGGCCGGAGAACACCCCGCTGCGGGAGACCTTGACCCGGCCGGTGCTCATGGCTGTCTGGGCCTGGAGGGCGGCAATTTCCTCCCGGGCGCTGGCCAGGGCGGTGGTCAGGGCGTCCCCGTCGCCGTAGCGGTGGGCCTGGCGGTAGATGGCGCTTTTGAAGCTGCGGCTCTGGCTCTCCAGCCCGGTCAGGTCCCCTGTGGCCACCGAGGAGCGCAGGGCCACCAGCGCATCGGAGACGGCGGTGCCGGTGGAGTCCATGGCGCTCTCTCCCGTCTGGGCCACGGCGGCGGCGATCTGCTCGGCCTCGGCCTGAAGGCTCTCCAGCCGCTCGGAGCGCTCCATGGAGGCCTGGTCGGTATAGAGCAGGGCCACGGTGGAGCCCGCCGAGATCTTCTCCCCCTCGCCGGGGAGCAGACGGACAATGTCCCCCTGGCCCTCCAGCACCTCCTCCTGGCGGACCAGGTAGCCGGTGGCCTCCACCGTCTCGTCCACCTCGTAGGCGTAGACGGGATAGGTGGGGTAGGGCTCCCGCAGGCCCCGCCAGGCCGCACCGGCAAAGTAGACCACAATGGCGGAGAAGAACAGGAGCATGACAATGCGGTTGATGAGGCTGCCTTGTTTCATAGGGTACGTCTCTCTTTCTACAAAAAGCAGGAGATCGGCGTCCGGCTCTGCCGGACGATCTCAAACGGTTTCTTATGTATCTTCCTCTAATTCAATGGGGTGGGTGGGCACAACGGTGGAGATGGCGTGCTTGTAGATGATCTGCTGCTTGCCCTCGGTGTCCAGCACCACCACGGCATCGTCAAAGCCGGCGATGTGCCCCCGCATCTGGAAGCCGTTCATGAGGAACATGGTCACGGCCTCCCGCTGCCGACAGGCCCGGGACAGGAAAAGCTCTTGCAGGTCACTGGTTTTTATCATGGAAAACAGTCCTTTCTCTGTTGAAGATGTTTCCATAATATACCATTTCCTTGGGGAAGGCTGTCGAAATCCGTCGGCTGGGCCGGAATGTTTGAGGTTTTCGTGTTCGCTCTTAAGTTTTATAAGGCCGTCTTAAGTTTCCTTAATTTATGGTCGGTCGTCCCATCCATTCCGAGGCTCGGCCTTCTTTAGATCCCTTAAGCCGGCTTAAGGTTCCTTAAGCCAGCTCAGCTGCGCTTAAACTGCTTCTCTAACTGCTTTTTGGTCAGCTCGATGGCCACAGGACGGCCATGGGGGCAGTACTTCACCGCTCCGGACAGAACGGCCCGGGCCACCACCTCCAGCTCCTCCTGGGCCGAGCGCCAGCCCCCCTTGATGGCCGCCTTGCAGGCCATGGTGTGGAGCAGCTCGTCCCGCCGCTCCCGGTAGCCGGTGGTGCCGGTGGTGGAGAGCTTATCGGCGATCTCGGACAGGGTGGACTCGATCTCCCCCACTGCCACATAGTCGGGCACCGCCCGGACGGCCAGAGAGCCGCCGCCGAAGTCGCTGAGATCAAAGCCCAGCCGGTCCAGCTCCCCGGCATTGTCCAGCAGGAGCTGGTGCTCCTCGGGGCCGGGGGTGACCACCACCGGGGTCAGCAGGGTCTGGGACATGGGCAGGTAGTCCTCCGCACGCATCCGGTCGAAGTTCATCCGCTCGTGGGCGGCGTGCTTGTCGATGAGCAGGGCCCGCTCCCCCTGCTCCACAATGACGTAGGTGTGGAAGAGCTCCCCGGCGATACGCCAGGGGGTGTCGGCGTCGGGGGCGGGTTGGGGGGTGAGGGCAGCCGACCGAGGTGGTTCAGAGGGGGTCGAAGGGGTGGTCGGTTTCACAGGTGGGATGGGTGTCGAAGAGATCGGGCGGCCAGAGACCGCCCCTACGGGGGCAGGTGCATTGACCTGGGGCGGTTCGGGCACCGCCCCAGGGGTGGGTGCAGCAGGCCGGGGTGGTTCAGGGGGCGCCGGATGAACAGAGCTTTGGGGCCCCCGGGACAACGGCGAAGCCGTTGTTCTGGGGAGATGCGTTGCAGCGGAATGATCGAGTCCTGCCCCTTCGGGGCGGGACGAGGGATGTGGAGCTTGCAACGACGATGTCCAATCTGCCCCGGGGACGTTGGTGGCATCGTGGAGGGGCAGGGTGGTCTGCTGGTAGGTCTCCCGCTCCGGGGCGGGGGCCTCCACCGCCACGGCGGGGCGGCTCTTATCCCCGCCCAGGGCGGAGAGGACGGCGTAGTAGACCGCCGAAAACACCTGCCGCTCGTTGCCGAATTTCACTTCCTGCTTGGTTGGGTGTACGTTGACGTCCACCGTATTGGGCTTGACCTCCAGTTGTAGAATACAGCCGGGGAACTTGCCCACCATCTTCTGGTTGGCATAGGCCTGCTCCAGGGCGGCCTGCATGGTCTTGCTCTTGATGTAGCGGCCGTTGACGAAAAAGAACTGGTAGCTCCGGCTGCCCCGGCAGCAGGTGGGCAGGGAGGCAAAGCCGGAGACCGTCATGTCCTCCCCGCTGCCCTCCACCGGGATGAAGCCCAGGGCCATGTCCCGGCCCAGCACGGCGTACATGGCCGAGCGGAGCTGGCCGTCCCCGGGGGTGAGCAGCTCCTGCTTGCCGTCCCGGATGTACTTGAAGGCCACCTCGGGGTGGGCCAGGGCCTGGCGCTGGACGGTGGCCAGGCAGGCGGCGGCCTCGGTCTGGTCCTTCTTCATGAATTTCAGCCGGGCGGGAGTGTTGTAAAAGAGATTGCGGACCATGAGGGTAGTGCCCACCGGGCAGCCCGCCTCCTCCTGGCCCAGCAGCTCGCCCCCGGCCAGGGCCACGCTGGTGCCCAGGGCATCTTCGGCTCGGCGGGTGAGCAGCTCCACCTCGGCCACGGCGGCGATGGCGGCCAGAGCCTCCCCCCGGAAGCCCAGGGTGGAGATGGCCTCCAGGTCGTATTCGTTCCGGATCTTACTGGTGGCGTGGCGCAGGAAGGCGGTGGGGGCCTCGTCGGCGGCGATGCCGCAGCCGTCGTCGGTGACCCGGATGAGGGTCATGCCCCCGTGCTGGATCTCCACCGTCACCGAGTGGGCCCCGGCGTCGATGGCGTTTTCGGTGAGCTCCTTGACCACGCTGGCGGGACGCTCCACCACCTCGCCGGCGGCGATGAGGTCGGCCACGTGGGGGGCAAGCTGGGCAATGTGGGGCATGGGATCACCTTCCTTTCGTAGGTTTGTCTGTATGGCGGTCTGCTCAGAGGAGGGCGGGCAGGCTCAAAAAAAGCATGTGCAGGGGGTAGAAGGCGTAGCAGAAGAGCTGGATGGCCCGGTTGTGGGGGCCCTGGCGGCCATGGTAGAGCCAGATGGGCACCAGAGCGGCCACGGCAAGGCCCTGCTCGGGAAATTCAAAGGCAAGGCCGCCCAGGGTGACGGGCAAAAGCTGGCCCCCGATGAGAACGCAGTTGATCCACACAAGGCCGGCCAGCTGGCCCAGCCGCCTGGGCCAGCTCTCCCCACGGAGGAGGGAAAAGAGGAGGACGGTGAGCACCCCGGCCCCGCCGTAGTCCACCAGGGTGACCGTGCCCAGCAGCCAGCCGGCCCCGGCCACGGCCAGGATACCAAGCCACTGCTGCCAAGGCTTTTGCAGTGTTTTGGCCTTTTCTATCCACTCCAGGCAGTAGAGGGCGATGAGCAGGGTCCACATCACATTCTGGTGGAAGGGGTAAACCGGCCCCGCCGCCATCATCAGGTTGAAGGGCACCTCGGAAATAAGGGCAAAGAGCAGAAGCCGGCGGCGGTAGCGTTTCAAATCGTGGGTGTGGGCAAAGCCCTCGGCGGCCAGAAAGGCGAAGATGGGGAAGGCCAGCCGGCCCACCTGGGTCATCCACATATTTCCCGGGACAAGGGTAGCCCACAGGTGGTCGCAGAGCATAAAGGCCATGGCCAGCAGGTGGAGGGTCAGGGAGGAGATGCCCCTTTGGGACTGGGTCCGCTCTGTCATATCATAGCTCCTTTTTCAGTTGGTAGAGCAAATTCATGGCCTCGATGGGGGTGAGGGTGTCCACATCCACCTCCCGCAGCCGGTCGGCCACCGTCTGGGCGGCCATGTCGGCCAGGGAGAACTGGCCCTCGGCGGCCTGGGGGGCGGGGGTGAAGGACTCGGGCCGCCAGCCCTGGCTCTCCAGCTCGGCGAGGATGGCCTTGGCCCGGGTGACCACCGTGCCGGGCACTCCGGCCAGCTTGGCCACCTCGATGCCGTAGCTGGCCTGGGCGGGGCCGGGGACGATCTTCCGCAGGAAGAGGATGTCGTCCGCCTTTTTCTTGGCGGCGATGTTATAATTCTTCACCCCGGGGATGTCCCCCTCCAGGGCGGTGAGCTCATGGTAGTGGGTGGCGAAGAGGGTCTTGCAGCCCAGCTTTTTCCCGTCGGCGCAGTACTCCAGCACCGCCTGGGCGATGGCCATGCCGTCGTAGGTGGAGGTGCCCCGGCCGATCTCGTCCAGGATGAGCAGGCTCTTGGCGGTGGCGTTTTTCAGAAGCTCGGCCACCTCGGTCATCTCCACCATGAAGGTGGACTGGCCGGCGGAGAGGTCATCACTGGCCCCGATGCGGGTAAAGACCCGGTCCACGATGCCGATGCGGGCGCTCTTGGCGGGGACGAAGGAGCCCATTTGGGCCATGAGGACGATGAGGGCCACCTGGCGCATATAGGTAGATTTACCCGCCATGTTGGGGCCGGTGATGATGGCCACCCGGTTTTCCTGGCCGTCCATGTGGGCGTCGTTGGGGACAAAGACCGTTTTGGTGGCCGCCTTCTCCACCACAGGGTGCCGGCCCTCGTCAATGTAGATCACGTCGGAGAGGTCTACCTGGGGCATACAGTAGCCGTTCTCGGCGGCCACCCGGGCGAAGGAGCAGAGCACGTCCACCTGGCCCACGGCGGCGGCGGAGCGCTGGATGGGGGCCAGGGCCTGGCAGGCCTGCTGGCGGACCTGGGAGAAGATGCGGTACTCCAGCTCCACCAGGTCATCCTGGGCGGAGAGGATGGTCCGCTCCATCTCCTTGAGCTCGGGGGTGATGTATCGCTCACAGTTCACCAGGGTCTGCTTGCGGATATAGTCGTCGGGGATGGGGGTGGTGTTGGCCTTGGAGACCTCGATATAGTAGCCAAAGACCTTGTTGAAGCCCACCTTCAGCCGCTGGATGCCGCTGCGCTCCTTCTCCCGGGTCTCCAGGGCGGCCACCATGTCCTTGCCCCCGGTGAGGATGCTCCGCAGGCGGTCCACCTCCTCGTTGTAGCCGTCCCGGATCATGCCGCCCTCCCGGACGGAGAAGGGGGGCTCGTCCACAAAGGCGGCGTCGATGGTCTCCCGGAGGGCGGGCAGGTCATCCAGATTGTCCTTCAGGGTGGCAAGGAGGGAGGAGGAGAGGGGGGAGAGCAAGGTACGCAGGGCGGGGAGACGGCCCAGACCCCGGCTCAGGCTCACCAGGTCCCGGCCACCGGCGGTGCCGTAGACGATGCGGGAGATGAGCCGCTCCAGGTCGGTGACCCCCTTCAGGGCCTCGGTAAGCTCCTGGCGGGTGACGCTGTCCCCCACCAAATCGCCCACCGCCCCCTGGCGCTTGCCGATCTGCACCGGGGAGAGAAGGGGACGCTCCAGCCAGGTGCGGATGAGCCGCCGGCCCATGGCGGTGCAGGTCTTATCCAGCACCCACAGCAGGCTGCCCTTCTTCTCCCGGTCCCGGAGGGTCTCGGTGAGCTCCAGGTTCCGCCGGGCGGTGAGGTCCAGCTCCATGAATTCGCCGGTGGTGTAGTAGCTCACCGTGCGCAGGTAGCTCAAATCGGTCTTTTGGGTGGCGTAGAGGTAGCTGAGCAGCGCCCCCACGGCGCTCTGCACCGCCCCCTGGGGCAGCTCCTCGGCCGCCGGGCCGAACTGGTCCCTCACCGCCTGGGCGGCGGCATCGGGGGCAAAGCCCTCCACCGCTCCCAGCTCCAACCGGCAGTTCAGGCGATTGGAGAGAAAGTCCTTCAGGATGGCGTCCTCCCCGGCGGCAGGGGAGAGAAGGGCCTCCCGGGGGGAGAAGCGGGAGAGCTCGTTTTCCAGATGCTCCCGCCAGCCGGGGCCGGAAAAGCCGGTGCAGGAGACCTCGCCGGTGGACAGGTCGGCAAAGCAGAGGCCCACGGTGTCCCCCGCCAGGCTGACGGCGCAGAGGAAGTTGTTCTTGCCCTCCTCCAGCATGGCCTCGGAAATGACGGTGCCGGGGGTGATGATGCGGATGATCTCCCGCTCCACCAGGCCCTTGGTGGTGGCGGGGTCCTCCATCTGCTCGCAGATGGCCACCTTGTAGCCCTTGGCGATGAGCCGGGAGATGTAGGCCTCGGCGGCGTGGTAGGGCACGCCGCACATGGGGGTGCGCTCCTCCGGAGGCAGGTTCCGGTCCCGGCTGGTGAGGGTGAGCTCCAGCTCCCGGGAGGCCACCTGGGCATCCTCGTTGAACATCTCGTAAAAGTCGCCCAGCCGGAAAAAGAGGATACAGTCCGGGTGGTCGGCCTTGATCTGATGATATTGGAGCATCATGGGAGTACCTTCGGCCATGGGGGCACCTGCTTTCTGTTTCTGTAAATAGGTAGTATATGCTGGCTTTGGGGGAAATATTCTTTTTTTGTGATAAAAACGTTTTTATTGATTGGGGAGGGTTCCGCCGGGGAGGGGGGTGCCACCTTGGAAGGTGGGAGAACCTGGGGGACCATTCTTGAGCGGCAAGAATGGCCCCCCAGACCCCCCAAGAAC
>CAJUSE010000043.1 GCA_910588975.1 uncultured Oscillospiraceae bacterium
CTGGGGACCATCTTTTCCGTGTGGAAAAGATGGCACCCCAGACCCCCAGAAAAGACACCAGGGGGAGACTTTCGATGGTCTCCCCCTGGACCCCTCTCGACGACCAAAGAGGGGACATTGTGATGTCCCCTCTTTGAAAACACCCCCAGGCTGTCCTACTGATAGGTTTTACGCCTTCAACCTGCACTTCGTGGCAGGTTTCCGGGCACGGAGCGGTCTGCTGTAGGGGCGGCCCCATGTGGCCGCCCGATCCTCTCGTCATACCGGTGTAAACCCCTCCTCCTCATTCTCCCCCTCGGGCCAGAGGACCAACGAGAGGACATACAGCGCCCCCGCCGCCAGGGCGATGGCCTGGGCCTTATTTTCCAGCACCCAGGGGCCGTATTTTTCCCACAGGGGGATCTCCTGCCCCGGCAGCAGCTTCTCACACAGGTAGATGGCCCCCGCCGCCAGAACGGCGCAGAGGGCCAAACGGGTCAGGGTATCCCCTTGGGCCAATTTGTTCTCCAAATCACATCCCCTCCTCTCTCCCATATATACCGGGGCGGAGGAGGAATTAGAAGGGCGGTAAGAACCATGGCAAGAAGGCCCCAGCAAACAGACAGCGCCCCCAAGCGGAAGGACCTGCCCGTCATAGAGGCCGACCCGGCAGTGGGTCTGGACCGGACCCAGGCCGACCAGCGGTTGAAGGGGGGCTGGGCCAATGTGGCGGTGGAGTCCCCCACCAAAAGCGAGAAGGAGATCATCCAGGGCCATGTCTTCACCTTTTTCAACCTGATCTTTCTCGTTCTGGCCGCCGCCCTCATTGCCGTGGGGGCCTACAAGGATGCCACCTTCATTTTTATTGCCGTGGCCAATACAGCCATCGGCATCGTCCAGGAGATCCGCTCCAAGCGCACGGTGGACAAGCTCACCCTGCTGGCCTCTCCCCGGGGCGCCGTCATCCGGGAGGGAGTGGAGCTGAGCCTGCCCACCAACCACATGGTCCGGGACGACATCGCCCTCTTTTCCGCCGGGGACCAGATCAGCGCCGACGCTGTGGTCCGTGCTGGGGCGGTGTCGGTGAACGAGGCCATGATCACCGGCGAGGCCGACCCTCTGGAGAAAAAGCCTGGGGACAAGCTGCGCTCGGGCTCCTTTGTGGTCTCCGGCTCCTGCCGGGCCCAGCTCACCGCTGTGGGGGCGGACTCTTACGCCGCCCGGCTCACCCTGGAGGCCAAAAAGGACGTGAAGTCGGGCCAGTCGGAGATGATGGCTTCCCTCACCAAGCTCATCCGCTTCATCGGCATCGCCCTCATCCCCATGGGGGCCACCCTGTTCTGGAAGCAGTACTTTGTGCTGGAGCTGGGCATGAAGCAGGCGGTCACCGCCACCGTGGCCGCCCTCATCGGCATGATCCCCGAGGGGCTTTACCTCCTCACCAGTGTGGCCCTGGCGGTGAGCATGGTCCGGCTGGCGGGGAAAAAGACCCTGGCCCAGGACATGAATTGCATCGAGACCCTGGCCCGGGTGGATGTGCTCTGCGTGGACAAGACGGGCACCATCACCGAGCAGAAAATGACCGTCCGGGAGCTGGTCCCTCTGGACGAGGAGAAATATCCCATCGAGCTGGTGGAGGAGGCAGTGGGCAATCTCTACGGGGCCCTGGGTGGGGACAACGACACCGGCCGGGCCATGGCCGAGCGGTTTGCCTCCACGGGCTGGGCGGCCTCGGCCACCGTGCCCTTCACTTCGGCCAACAAATACTCCGCCGCCACCTTCCCCGACCGGGGCACCTTTGTGGCCGGTGCCCCCGAATTTGTGATGGGCCAGTGGTATGAAAACCTGCGGGAGACGGTGGAACCATACTCGGCCAAGGGGTACCGGGTGCTGCTCATCGCCCAGTACGACGCCCAGCCCGACCCCAGCGCCCCTCTGGAGGGCAAACGGGTCATGCCCATGGCCCTGGCCCTGCTGGCCAACAAGATCCGCCCCGAGGCCCCCGAGACCTTCAACTTCTTTGCCCAGCAGGGGGTGGCGGTGAAGGTCATTTCGGGGGACAATCCCCTCACCGTGGCCGAGGTGGCCCGGAAGGCGGGGGTGGAGAACGCCGATGCCTATGTGGATGCCGCCACCCTGAAAAGCGATGCCGACATTGCCGCTGCCGCCAGTCAGTACACCGTCTTTGGCCGGGTGACCCCGGGCCAGAAGCGGAAGCTGGTGAAGGCCCTGCAAAAGCAGGGCCACACCGTGGCCATGACCGGGGATGGGGTCAACGATGTGCTGGCCTTGAAGGATGCCGACTGCGGCATCGCCATGGCCTCGGGCAGCGAGGCCGCCTGCCACGCCGCCCAGCTGGTGCTGCTGAACTCCAACTTTGCCTGCCTGCCCGAGGTGGTGGCCGAGGGGAGAAGGGTCATCAACAACATCCAGCGCTCGGCCAGCCTGTTTCTGGTGAAAAATATCTTCTCCTTCTGCCTGTCCCTGCTCACCCTGGTGGTGGATATGCCCTACCCCCTGGTGCCCATCCAGCTCTCCCTCATCTCCTCCCTGACCATCGGCATGCCCTCCTTTGTTCTGGCACTGGAGCCCAACAGGAACCGGGTCCAGGGCAAGTTTATGACCAACGTGCTCCGTGGAGCCTTCCCCGGCGGGCTCACCGACCTTGTTATCGTACTGGGGCTCCAGGCCTTTGCCTTCGCCTTCGGCTTCTCCACCCAGAGCCTGTCCACCCTGTCCACCCTGTGTATGGCCATGGTGGGGATGCTGGTCCTGTTCCAGGTGTGCAAGCCCTTCGACTGGAAACGGCGGGCCCTCTGGGGCGGGGTGGCGGTGGCCCTGGTGTTCTGTGTGCTCTTCCTCCGGGATTTCTTCTCCCTGACCCGGCTGGGGCTTCAGGAGACCCTGGTGCTGGGGGTGTTCTGGTGCTTATGCTGGCCGGTGATGCGCAGCATCCTCACCGTCTTTGAAAAGGGCCGCCGGCTTTTTGAGCGCCTGCAGGGTCAGCACCGCCAGCGCCGCCGGGGCAGGGGCCGCCGGGCGGCCTGACAGAGACCATGTAGGGGCGTGTAGGGGCGCACACCATGCACCCGCTGTGTCTGCCGTATCGTGTGCCCGCAAACGATGTGATACGGTATGCAGGGGCGCATACTATGCGCCCGCCCTGTGCCCTTATTGGAAAAAATTCTTGAAGAATGATTGCAGCTGTGATAGAATAAGCTAACCCCATATGGGGCGAGTTTTGATCGAGGTGTTTTGTATGGACAATAATTTTTACGAAAATGAACGGGCACTGGAGGTGGGCCAGAGCCGGGAGACCATGGGCCGGCACACCGCCAAAACCTTTGGCCTGATGTTTCTGGGGCTGCTGGTCACCTTTGCCGTGGCCATCTTCTTCACCAGTACCTACACCGGGCTCTATCTGCTCTATAACGCCTTCAGCCTGATGTCCTCCTTCCACCTGGTGCTGCTCATCGCCCAGCTGGCAGTGGTCATCGGCATGACCGCCGGACTGCAGAAGATGTCTCCGGCGGCGGCCACCGTCTGCTTCTTTGTGTACTCGGCCCTCACCGGACTTACCTTCACTGTCTATTTCATCCTCTTCGATATGACCAGCCTGATTTTGGTCTTTGCCGCCACCGCTCTCTACTTTGGGGGCATGGCCGTGTTTGGCTACTTCACCAAGGCCAACCTGCTGGGCCTGCGGCCCATCCTGACGGGCGGACTTATCTTCCTGATCGTCGGCAATCTGCTCATGTGGTTTATTCCCGGCCTGCAGGCTGCCGACCAGGTGATGTGCAGCATTGGCGTGATCATCTTTTTGGCCTATACCGCCTATGACACCCAGAAGCTTCAGCACCTCTATGAGAGCTTTGCCGGGGATGAGGTCATGCTGAAGAAGGTCTCGGTGTTCATGGCTCTGGAGCTGTATCTGGACTTTGTGAACCTGTTCCTCTATCTGCTGCGGCTGTTCGGCAAGAAGAAAAACTAAACCGGTCTGCGCAATGGGGCGTGGCGGGCTTGACCCGCTGCGTCCCATTTTTTTCAATGAAAGGGAGGAGACAAATATGGAGACCATGCTCATTGGCATCCCCGATATGGGGCCCGATCCCTTCCGCATTTATATGTTCGGCAAGTATGCGGCCGGCGTGCGTTGGGCTGGGGGAGAGGTGGAAAAGCTGCCCTGGGGAGTGGACGACGACAATCTGCGCCTCATTGTGGAGAACTGGGATGGCCTGCTTCTCCCCGGCGGGCCGGATATGGACCCCGCCATCTATGGAGAGGCGAAGGAGCCCGCCTGCGGTGAGATCAACGCCCACCGGGACGATCTGGAAATGCGCCTGCTGCGTATTTTTCTGGAGACAGGCAAGCCCATCCTGGGCATCTGCCGGGGGTTGCAGGTGCTCAATGTGGTCCAGGGGGGCACGCTTCTTCAGGACATCACCCCAAACCAGAGGATCCAGCACAGCGACTTCCCCCATCGAAAGGAAGGGGTCCACGCCATCAAGGCCGCTCCGGGCAGCTTGCTCGCCGCTGCGCTGGGGACGGAGGAGACCCGGGTGAACAGTATGCACCACCAGGCCGTGGGCCGGCTGGGGCGGGATCTTGTGGTCACCGCCACAAGTGAGGACGGCTATGTGGAGGGGTTGGAGCTGAAGGGCCACCCCTTCTGCCTGGCTGTCCAGTGGCACCCCGAGCACATGGCCGAACATTGCCCCGAGGAGCAGGCCATTTTTGACCTGTTCCTCATGGCATGCCGCCGGGAGCGGGGCAACCGGCTGAAAAAGGCGATGCAGAACGGGTAAAAAAGGGCGCAGTAAAGAGTAAAAATTGGAAAAATGGGTCGATATAAGGTGCTTTTCCCGTATCCACGCATAGTTTTTACCCTCTTTGACATACTAAAAGCGCAAATAAAGCACAAAAATTTACCGCTTTTCCCCCTTTTTCCGCCGGTTTTGAAGGACACCCGCCTGGCGTGGGCACCGGAAAGCTCTGCCAAGCCAAAGCCCCTGCTCATTTCCAGCGTCCCCAGCTTGAAAACGGTCCATATTAAAGACGGCGCCCCGGTTCGGGACGTCGTCTTTCATTTTTTATGGGGGTGGTCGATTGAGAGAGGAAGTGCAGCGGTCCGGGCCTTCGGTGCTCCGGCTGGCGGTGGCGGCCCTTGTCCTGGTGGGGATGATGGGGGCCGTCCCCGCCCTGGCGGCAGAGAGCAGCGGGCCACGGACATTGGTGCCCGTAGGAAGGGCTGTGGGGGTCAAGCTCTTTTCGGACGGTGTGATGGTGGTGGGCTTTTCCCAGGTGCCGGCGGCCCAGGGGGAGAGCATCCCCGCCAAGGAGTGTGGACTGCGGGAGGGTGATGTTATCACCCACATCAACGCCGCAGAGGTGGACACCATTGAGGCCGTCCAGGCCCAGCTGGCCCAGATCGGCGGGGAGTGTATGTCCATCCGGGCCCTCCGGGAGGGCAAGCAGATCCAGCTCACTGCCCAGGCGGTAAAATGCTCCACCGACGGCAACTATAAGCTGGGGGCCTGGCTGCGGGACTCCATGGCAGGCATCGGCACGGTGACCTACTATGACCCAGCCACTGGGGCCTTCGGAGCCCTGGGCCACGGCATCAACGACGTGGACACCGCCCAGCTTATGCCCATGGAGAGCGGCGGGGTGCTGAAGGCCACCGTCTCCGATGTGAAAAAGGGCCGGCGGGGCGAGCCGGGTGAGCTCCATGGGGACCTGACCATGGACAAGGACATCGGCGAGCTGGAGCGCAACACCAGCTACGGAATTTTCGGCACGCTGACCGGGGATGCCCTCACCGATGCAAAGCCGGTGGAGGTGGCCAGCCGGGAGCAGATCCACACTGGACCGGCCCTTATCTACGCCAACGTGGCCGGAGATGAGGTGCGGCAGTATGAGGTGGAGATCACCAAGCTTTTTCCCAAGGCCGAGGACGGCCGGGACATGATGGTGAAGGTCACCGACCCTGCCCTCATCGCCGCCACCGGCGGCATCGTGCAGGGTATGTCAGGCAGCCCCATTTTGCAGGACGGGCGCATCGTGGGGGCGGTGACCCACGTCCTCATCGGGGACAGCACCCAGGGCTACGGAATTTCTATGGAGAATATGCTTCTGGCAGGAGAGACGGAGATTTAAGCAGGCAGCGGGGCCGGGGGAGTATCCTCCGGCCCTGTTTTTTCAAAAAGTGACCGAACAGGACGGAAAACCTCCAAAAGGTCGAAAAGTGTCGACTTTTTCTTATCCAAAAATTGGCAAAAGAGTATTGCGTTCGCTGTCTATTTATGGTAAATTAAATGCAACCGGTAATATTGCCTTGGCCAGGCAAGTGATAAGGGTGTGACGAATGGATAAGAAGAAAGTGATCGTGGCGGACTTGGACGAAAAGCTCCGCCGGTTATTGGTGGAGGCCATCGACAACCAGGGGGATCTGGTGACGGTGGCCGAGACGGGAGATGGCGAGGCTCTGGTAGAGCTTGCCCGCCAGCGCCAGGCCGACGTGGTGGTCATGGATATGGTACTTGCCCGGATGGACGGGGTGGAGGTGCTCTCCGCTCTGGGCCAGCTGGTGCCCAAGCCCCGGGTGCTGGTGCTGTCCAGCTTTGCCACAGGCGGCGTGGCCGAGCTGTGCGCCGGCCAGGGAGCCGACTACCTGATGCTCAAGCCCTGCCGCACCACCTCAGTGGTGGAGCGGGTGAGCCAGCTGGCCCTGTCTCTGCGCCCCGGAGAGGAAGAGGAGGACAAGGGCCGTGGGCTGGAGAGCACGGTGACCGCAATCATTCACGAGATCGGCGTGCCCGCCCACATCAAGGGCTATCAGTACCTACGGGAGGCCATCATGATCGCCGTGGAGGACATGGAGGTCATCAACGCCGTCACCAAGGTCCTCTATCCCGAGGTGGCAAAGCGCTTCGGCACCACAGCCAGCCGGGTGGAGCGGGCCATCCGCCACGCCATTGAGGTGGCATGGGACCGGGGCGATCTGGAGACGCTGCAAAAGTATTTTGGCTACACCGTCTCCAACGCCAAGGGTAAGCCCACCAACAGCGAATTCATCGCCATGATCGCCGACCGGCTCCAGCTCCAGCGCCGGGAGAAGCCCTGAGATCAAGCGGGTCAATCAATTGACAGTAAACAACAAAAATCACCCCCGGCCGGTTGACCGTATTGAGGTAACCGGCTGGGGGTGGTTTGCATTTCGGGGAAAAGCGCTTGCCAGTCCAGAGCTTTTTTGCTGCAAAAAATTTTTACCAGTGTGACCCAGGTCACAGACGGCGGTGGGGGAGGGGTGGTATGATAGGGCCATCACAGGAGGCACAGCCCCTCAATTTAAGTAAAAAGGAGATCATTACCATGGCTATCAAAGTTTACGGCACCAACCTCTGCCCCGAGACCCTCCACGCTTTGAGCGTCTTTACCCAGAACCACTACATGCCCGACTTCGTGAACATCACCGGCTCCATCCAGCTGATGAAGGAGTTCATGGCCCTGCGGGACACCCTGGACATCTACGCCGGCGCCCGGGAGCGGCACAGTGTGGGCGTGCCCCTGTTCCAGCTGGAGGACGGCAGCTACACCAATGATTCCAAGAAGGCCTTTGCCAGCGTGGGTATCGATGCCGAGCTGAGCTACAAAAATTGATTGAGGGGAGAAATCAACAGTGAAAGCATCTATTCTGTACTATTCCCGCACCGGCCACACCAAGGCCAAGGCTGAGCTCATTGCCCAGACCATGCAGGCCGAGGGCGTGGATGCCAAGGCCATCTCCATTGAGACGGTAGACGAGGCGTGGGTGAAGGCCAGCGACTGCATCGTCCTGGGCACCCCCGTCTACTACGCCGTCACCAACGAGGCCGTTGAGAAGTTCCTGGCCACTCTGGGCAAGTATGATGTGGCCGGCAAGATCGGCGGCGCCTTCTCCTCCGCCCGGTATGCCCACGGCGGTGGGGAGATGGCCATTCAGAACATCCTGACCCGGATGCTGTTCTGGGGGATGCTGACCTATTCCAGCGGTACCGGCTATGGCGATCCCCCCATCCATCTGGGCCCCATCGCCGTGGATGACCGGGACACCGACGAGTTCTTCCGTCTCTACGGCGAGCGGATGGCCAAGACCGTCAAGAAGTTTTTCAAGGACTGAGGACAGCGGATCCCCATAGGGGGCACTATGAAAAAGCATAGTTAATAACGTATCCCATAATATCTTGACAAAAGATAGATATCTGAGTATCATGGTAACATAAGGTGCCTTCTCGCCTTGGAAACAGGACGATGGAGGAGGAAGCCACTGTGATAGGAAGGATGAAGGGATATGTATAAGCCTAAACTGGAGAAGGAGATCCGCTGCCCCCTGGAGTACGGCCTGGATATTTTTGGCGGAAAGTGGAACGCCCGCATCCTCTGTGTGCTCAACACCCAGGGCACCATTCGCTACTCGGCCCTGCGCAAGGATCTGTGCGACATCACCGATGCCGTGCTCTCCTCAACCCTGAAAAGCCTCATCGCCAACGATATGGTGGAGCGTATCCAGTACAACGAGATCCCGCCCCGGGTGGAGTATAAGCTCAGCGACAAGGGCCGCTCGGCAGTGCCCATTCTGCAGAGCATCTGCCAGTGGTCGGGGCTCTACTACCGGGAGGAAAAGGCAGATGAGGGCCGGATGGAGCACTGCCAGCATTGTGACTACTACGGTTACGAAAAGGCGGCTCAGGGCTAAATTGGCCCTTGACATTTGACGGCGACCCACTATAATGTGAGTATCTACAAAAATTAGAAAAGGGGTATACATCATGGTTATGGAATACAAGCCCTCCGGCGTTTGCTCCCGGAAGATGGTCATTGACGTGGAGGAGGGCGTGGTCAAGTCCCTCGAGGTGGTCGGTGGCTGCCACGGCAACCTCCAGGGCATCAGCAAGCTGGTGGAGGGCATGAAGGTGGAGGACGTGATCTCCCGCCTGGAGGGCATCCGCTGCGGCTTTAAGCCTACCTCCTGCCCGGATCAGCTGGCCCAGGCCCTCAAGACCCTGTAAGAGGTCAGAGCCAATTTACGCACAAGGCGCAGAATGCCCCGGCATCCTGCGCCTTTTTTATGGAAAAGGAGAGATAGAATATGGCACTGCGCTACCTGACCACTGTGGACTCCCCCCTGGGCAAGCTGACCCTGGCCAGTGACGGAGAGCATCTGACCGGACTGTGGATGGAGGGGCAGAAGTACTACGGGGGCACGCTGAAGCATGAGACAGAGGAGCGGGAGGTGCCCGTTTTTGACCTGACCCGGGCCTGGCTGGAGAAGTACTTTGCCCACGCCGACCCCGGCCCCATGCCCCCTCTGGCCCCCGAGGGGGGCGAGTTCCGCCAGGCGGTGTGGCAGCGGCTACTGGCCATCCCCATGGGGCAGACCACCACCTACGGCCAGATCACCCAGGAGCTGATTGCCCAGGGCCGGAAGGCCGCCGCTCAGGCGGTGGGAGGCGCCGTGGGCCACAACCCCATCTCCATCCTCATCCCCTGCCATCGGGTGGTGGGCGCCACCGGCAGTCTCACCGGCTATGCCGGGGGCATCAGCAAGAAGCTGTGGCTGCTGGAGCATGAAGGGGTGGATGTGAGCCGGTTTTTCGTTCCCAAGAAGGGGACTGCGCTGTAAAAACAAGCCCGGAAGCACAAGCGTTGTGCTTCCGGGCTGTTTGTTTGAAAAAGGGGATGTTATCGGCCCCTGCCCCCCCGATAGCCGGAGGAGTTGTACCGGCCCCGCCGCCGCCGGCGGTTGCCAAAGACCAGACGGTTCAGCACAAAAGCGAGGAGGACCAGGACCAGAACCAGCAGCAGGAGCTTCACCAGCGTGTGGCCGAAGAAGGCCTGGATGTGCTGGAGGATGTAAAGGAGCTGGGACCGCTCCAGGGTGGTGGTGGCCACCAGATCCACCGTGCCGAAGTCCCGGCCCTCGTAGCTGAGGCGAATGGTGCCCAGGACCTGGCCCTTTTGGATGGGGGCCGCCAGAGTTTCGGGCAGGTCGATGTCCCGGTCAAAGGAGGCGCTGTCCACCCCCTTGGGCAGGGTGGCCTCCAGCCCCTGGGCGGGCTGGACGGTGATGTAGTCCTGCTGGGCGCAGTAGGAGACGGGGACGGTGCGGATGGGCTCGATGGGACTGAGGACCTCGGTGCGGGAGAAGTCGTTGAAGCCGTGCTCCAGCAGGCGCTTGCTCTCGACGAAGTAGTTGGCGTCAGCTGAGGCCGAGACACTCTCCCCCTGGAGGAGGACGGCGATCATCATCCGCCCGTCCTTCTCGGCGGCAGAGGCCAGACAGTGGCCGGCTTCGGGGGTGGAGCCGGTCTTGATGCCGATGGCGTAGCGGTAGAGCAGATCGCTCCGGCCCGAGATGAAGTTGGAGATGAGGAAGTTGGTGTCGTGGGTATTCCGGGGCGGGCTCATGTTGGTGGCCGGGACGGTATAGCGCACCGAGGAGACGATCTGCCGGAACTCGGGGTGCTTCATGGCCTCCTGGCACATCCGAGCCACGTCCCGGGCGGTGGTATAGTGGTCATCGTTGTGGTAGCCGTGGGTGTTGGCGAAGTGGGTGCTGCTCATACCCAGCTCGGCAGCCCGGGCGTTCATCAGCTCTACAAAGGCGGGGATGGTGTCGGCCACGGCCACCGCCAGGGCGTTGCAGGCCTCGTTGGCCGAGGGGATGAGGGCGCAGTTGAGCAGGTCCCGGATGGTGACGATCTCCCCCACCTTCAGCCCGGCGGTGGAGCCCCCCTCCCCAATGCCCAGGTAGAGGGTGTCCTCCAGAGTGACCTGTGTGTCCATGGTGAAGGCCCCCCGGTCCATGGCCTCCAGGGCCAGCAGGCAGGTCATGACCTTGGTGATGGAGGCGGGGTAGCGCCGCTCATCGGCGGCCTTTTCAAAGAGGACCTCGTTGTAGTCGGCGTCGATGAGGATGGCCGAAGTGGCGTTGACGTCAAAGCTGTCGTCGCCGGCGGCCAGGGCGGCAGGGGCGCACAGCCCGGTCAGCAGGATCAGGGCGAGGAAAAAAGCGGAGAGAGAATGATATTTTTTCATAGGAAACTCCCGGATTGTGTGATATAATACTCGTATATGGACTGCCGGGGCGGCTTTTGGCCCAATATGGGCCGGTCAGGCCCCCTTTTGCGGCAGCAAACGGGCTTTTGCCCGCCATTTTGAAGTATTACAGCTATTATAGCAGACCAAAGCGGGCGGCGCAACGGGGAGGAGGTTACAATTTGATGAAGATTTCCTCCAGGGAGAAGCTGATTTTGGCCCCTGCCGCCCTTTTTCTGGCCTTCTTGGCGGGCTGGCTCTGCCGGGGATGGCTGGGCCGGCCCATCACAGTGGAGACCCAGCGGATGCTGACACCGGGGGCGGCAGTGACCACCCTTCCTGCCCCCACAGAGACGGGACGGGTGAACATCAACCGGGCTACGGCGGAGGAGCTGACGGCCATCCCCGGCATCGGGGAGCATCTGGCCCAGGCCATCGTTGCCGAGCGGGAGCAGGGTGGGCCCTACCTCTACCCCGAGGACCTGATCCGGGTCAAGGGCATTGGGCCGGAGAGCGTGCAGGAGCTTTTAGACTACATCACGGTGGGGGAATGAGTATGAAAATACTGGTGGTAGACGATGAGAAGGTGCTGGTGAAGGGCATCAAATTCAACCTGGAGAGCGAGGGCTACCAGGTGGAGGTGGGCTA
>CAJUSE010000044.1 GCA_910588975.1 uncultured Oscillospiraceae bacterium
GTCCCCCTCCCTTGGTCGTCGAGAGGGGGTTCAGGGGGAGAGAGAGTCGAAACTCTCTCCCCCTGGCATCTTTCGGGGGGTCTGGGGGGCTACTTTCTCTGGGAGAAAGTAGCCCCCCAGGTCCACCCACCCGAAGGGGTGGCACCATCTACAAAAAATCGTGCCCACTGGCCCAACCCAAGAAAGGAGGCCTGACCCATGGAAAAAGACAGATCCCTTTTCGAGTCCCTCCTCTGGACCCTGGGTGCCATCGCCGTGGTGGCCCTTGTATGGTGGGCCAATCTGCACTGGGGAAACAACTTTTTTCGCCTTTTTACCTTCGGTCACCTCGCCGGTGGCCCGCAGCTGGCCGTCACCGGGGTCTACCTCCTGTTCTGGTTTCTGTTCACCCTCCGCTCCGGTGGCCGGGGCACTATGGCCGGCGTGGCCGTGGGCGTGGCCCTGTTCCATCTTGTCTATGCTTTAAGTGCCCTTTTTGTCTACTGCGACTGGAGCTTCCTCGCCGAGTTGGGGGCCATCGGCACCCTGGCCACCTTCGGCCACGCTCTGATGGTCCTCTCTCCTTTGGCTTGCTGGCTGGAGCCCAAAACCTGTCTGCTGGCCGGGGTGATGGGCAGCTTTATTTGGACCCTGGGGGCCGTGGCCTGGGTCTACCTCCGCCGGGCCGAGGCCCGGGACAACCGCTACAAAGGCCCCACCCCGCCCCATGAAATGAAAAAGTAGGTGCCGGCTTCTGTGCCGGGCCGATACCATCCACCCCTGCAAAAAGTCATGCCCCCTACAAAAGCGAGCCGCCCCGATCTGGGGCGGCTCGCTTATCTACCTTCGATCCAGGCGCTGCCCAGCACGGTGTCGCCGTCGTAAAAGACGGCCAGCTGGCCCGGGGTGGGGGCCCGGACCCCCTCCGGGCACTGGGCCAGCACCCCGCCCCCCTCTGTGGGGGTGATGATGCAGGGGCTCTCGCCCCTGGCGTGGCGGAACTTGGCGGTGACCTCCCGTGGCCCCGTCAGCTCCGAAATGGCGATCCAGTTGGGGCGGCTGCACACCACCCAGTGGGCCACCAGGTCGCTGCCATCGGAGAGGGTGACGGTGTTTTCCCCCGGGGCGATGGCCGAGACGTAGTATCGGTGGGGCCCCGATACCCCCAGGCCCTTGCCCTGCCCCAGGGTGTAGTGGTGGATGCCCTTGTGCCGGCCCAGCACGGCCCCCCCTGGGCTCACAAAGTCCCCCGGGGGCGAGGTGGCCCCCCGCCGGTCCAGCCAGGCGGCATAGTCGTTGTCGGGGATGAAGCAGATCTCCATGGAGTCGGCCTTGTGGGCCACCTCCAGCCCCAGTTCCTCCGCCCGGGATCGGACAACGGCCTTGGCCTCCAGCTCTCCCAGGGGGAAGACCACCCGGCTCAAAATGTCCTGGCCCAGCCGGGCGAGCAGATAGGACTGGTCGTTGCCCGCCAGCCCCTTGCGGAGCAGGGCCCGGCCGTTTTCCCCACGGCCAGTGCGGGCATAATGGCCGGTGGCGATCTGCTCCGCTCCCACCTCATCGGCCAGGGAGAGCAGAGCGGGGAACTTCACCAGGGGGTTGCACACGGCGCAGGGCAGGGGGGTCCGGCCCGAGAGATAGGCCTGGGCAAAGGGGGCCTTCACGTGCTCCTCCAGGGCCTGGGACACGTCCATCACATGAAATTCCAGCCCCAGCTGCCGGGCCAGGGCGGCGGCATCCGCCTCCCCGGTGGCCTCGGGCCCAATGGACAGGTAGAGGGCGATGACCTCATACTCCTCCCGAAGCAGGGCAGCCGCCAGGGCCGAATCCACCCCCCCGGACAGCCCCAATACGATCTTCGACTTCAATCCCTTCGCCCTCCTTTTCTCATAAATTTAATGAAACTTTGTGCAAAAAGCGGATATTTTCATCCCTTTTATAACAATATCCTGCTTTTATCTTCACTGCTCCACGTCCACGATGCGGGTGTACCGCCGCAGGGGATATTCTCCGTCGTGGCCCTCCCCGGGGAAGGTATCGGAGAGGCTCCCCGCCCCGGTGATGCGGGTCAGCCCCGCTCGGATGAGCAGGTCGGTCAGCTCCTCCCGCTCCCCGTCCGGGCAGATGAGCCCGGCGGTCTGGAGCCGGCCCTTCTGACGGCGGAGGGCGGGCAGCAATTCCTTTTTGGGCAGCAGCTTCACCAGCACGTTGCCCTCCATGGGGGAGAGCTCCAGCTCCCGGTCGGGGCGCAGGATGAGGGCGCAGCCACGGCCTGCAAAAAGCCGCTCATTTCCCGCTTTTTTGTCCAAAATCCGCTCCAAAAGAGCGGTGTACCCGCTCAAAGAGGCCTGTGCGCCACCCCATTTGGGCCGGTTTTGGGCGGCCTGGGCCTCCAAAATGGGCAGAAAAACCCGACAAAAGTCCCCTCCCGCCCCCCAATTTTCCTCATTTAAGAAGATAGTTTGGCAGGAGGAGCACAGCCGCTGACTGGTGGTGATGATGTGTTGGGCCAGGGCGGTGAGCTCCTCCTGGGTGGGCCGGCCGGAGAGGTAGACAAAGCCCAGCCGGTGGCCCCACTCTATGAGCTTACACCCGGCGGGGGCCAGAGCCCGGATGCCTGTCACCGCCCCCTCACTTCCCCAGGTGATAATTCCGTCGCAGAGGGCGGCCAGCCGGGAGAGGGTCTCCCGGTCGGAGGAGGGCAGGTCGAAGGCGTAGACGAAGGGGGCCAGCTCCGGGGCCTGGTCGGTGAGTAGCTTCAGGGCGGTCATGGACAGGCCCTTGTCCCCCCGAGGCAGCTTGAGCAGGTTCACGTTGCCGGTGAGCAGGCCCTCCACCACGCTGTACACCGGCAGGCCGGGCATATTGCCGGCGGCCACGTGGAGCAGAGTGCCCAGCGGGGCCAGGCGGGCGGTGGTCCGGGCCATGGGCCGGGGGGTGAAGGGGGCCTCCCCCAGCTCGGTGCGGAGCTTTTCTTCCAAGGTCTCCCGGCTCAGCAGGGGGAGCAGGTCGGCAAGGCGGGTCCCCGCCGGCAGGTACTGCTTCAGCAGGTCGTCAAATTCGCCCCCCGCCAGCCGGCGGCCCAGGGTGTCCAGGGCAGCGATGACGGTCTCCGGGGCGAGGGTACGGGTGGCCCGGGTCTCGTTGATCTCCCCCTCCAGCCCCGCCAGCAGGCCGGGGAGGGCAGAGTCGGGGAGCAGTTGTCCATGGGCGAAGATCATAGTAGACCTCCTTGGGAGTGAAAAATGAAAAGTGAAAAAGCTACGGGCCGGGCACACAGTGTGCGCCCCTACAATGTATTACCCCCCGTGCCCGGAAGCCTGCTACGAAGTGCAGGCTGGAGGCCAACAAAGCCGAAATAGGACAACCCTGGGGTGTTTCCAAAGAGGGGCGACCGCAGTCGGTCCCTCTTTGGTCGTCAAGAGGGGGTCCAGGGGGAGACCATCGAAAGTCTCCCCCTGGCATCTTTCGGGAGGCCTGGGGTGGCCGCTTTCTCTGGGAGAAAGCGGTCCCCCAGAAGGTCCCCACCCTCCAGGGGTGGAAATTCCCAGGCGCACAGTGTGCGCCCCTACAAGACCATACCATAACCAAGGAAATTGCAAATTTGTAAGGGGCGGTCACTCGATACCCAGCAGCTCGGCGGCGCCGGCGGCGCAGGTGGTGATGTCGGCCATGCCCACCCGGCCCAGGATGGTGAGGTAGGGGCTTTTGAGCCCGCAGGGGCAATTCTTTCCCGGGGTGAGATAGCCCAGATCGTCGGTCATGACGCTGAGGGTGGGGGTGGCCTTCATCAAAGGGGTGATAAGGTTAATGAGCCCCACCTGGCCCATGGGCAGGGGCTCCAGGGTGTCCGGGTCCCGGATGATGACCCGGGCATAGATGGGGATATGGAAGTGGTGGTTTTTGCAGGTATTGTAGAAAATGGGATGCTCCACCGCCCCGAAGAGCTCATTGATGTGGTCCTCCTTCACCCCCAGCACCTTTTCGGCCAGGGCGTAGAGGGTGGGCTTGTCCACCTCCTGGGCGTAGTGCTGCTTCCAGCCCCCCGCCAGGATGATGCGGGAGCCGGGGCGCAGCTTCACCCGATAGCCCAGCTCCTCCATCCGGCGCAGGCCGAAGTAGAGATAGGAGGGAAAGCCGATGATGCGGGTGGGGAAGGGGCTGCGGGCGTAGCGTTTGAGGGCGGCGGCCACGCTGTCCAGATCGGGCAGGTACTCCCCTCCCTGCCGCTTCAGGGCGTAGGTCCGGCCCAGGGGCGGGGAGAAAAAGGTGAGGCCGAACATGGTCCGGGTGACCCCGGTGTGGTTGTCCCTGTGGGGCTGATAGCCCAGCACCACGCAGTGGCTGGGCACCGGGGAGACAAGGCCGTGCCAGGCCCCCAGCCGCATGACCATGGGGGCCTCGGCCAGGATACAGCCCCAGTCGAAACCGATCTGGCTGAATTTACCGCTGGTGCCCGAGGAGGTCACCTTCATGGCAAAGCGCTCCTCCGGCATGGAAAACAGGGTCCGTCGCTTGAAAAAGAGAGTGGGCAGAACGGGGATCTTATGGAGGTCCTCTATGGTTTTCAGCTGGTCAGGGGTGAAGCCCTGGTGGGCACAGATGGCGGCGTAGTCGGGGCAGTGGGCGATGTGGTAGGCGGCATTGTCCCGGCAGGCACACAGAAAGGCAGCGTCAGAGCGGGGCAGGTCGTAGATATGGGTGTGCCAAAAGAGCGCTTGGCGAGGGTCCATACACTCACCTCCGTTTTCTCTATCATAACGCATTCGAGAACATTCCACAAGAGGGAGCAGCACTTTTGGTCGCCACGGCGCTATTTCATCTGTGCCAAACAAACAGGAAGGGCGTGGTGCTTTCATACCACGCCCTTTTATCCTGTTTTCCTTTTCGGCCTGCCTCCGTTGTGGTACAACCAGGGGGGCGCCCTCGCCCCGGAAAGGGAGAGATATTGTATGCCAACCACCTATGCCTATGTCCGGGTCTCCACCGCAGAGCAAAACGAGGCCCGGCAGCTGGATGCTCTGGGGGGCCTTGTGCCCCCCGATCGGGTCTTTCTGGACAAGCAGTCGGGCAAGGACTTTCAACGGCCCCAGTACCAGCGGCTCCTCCGCCGTATCCGGGCAGGAGATACACTCTACATCAAAAGCATCGACCGCCTGGGGCGAAACTACGGGGACATTCTGGACCAGTGGCGCCGGCTCACCAAGGAGATCGGGGCGGACATCGTTGTGCTGGACATGCCCTTGCTGGACACCCGCCGGGGCAAGGACCTGATGGGCACCTTTTTAAGCGACATCGTTCTCCAGCTTCTGTCCTTCGTGGCCGAGAATGAGCGGGCCAACATCCGCCAGCGTCAGGCCGAGGGGATCGCCGCCGCCAGGGCCAGGGGGGGTCCGGCTGGGCCGTCCGCCCCGCCCTCTGCCCCGCAATTTCCACCCTGTCCGCCGGGCCTGGCGGGGCAAGCAGCTGACCCTGCGGCAGGCAGCGGCCGCCTGCCACCTGCCTCCCAGCACCTTCTATTGCAAGGTTTTGCAGTGGGAGAAAAAGGGGCAGAAAAAAAGCCCGGGTGTTTGAAAAAGTGTACTTTTTCAAACGCTCCCGGACCCCTCGACAAAGTTAATGATACCGCACAAAATCGGCCAAGTCAAGTGCTTTTTGCCCCCAATCACGCTCCCTGTTCCCTACTTTGAAAAAGTACACCTTTCCAAGCCGCCCGGCTCCAACGGCAGCAAAAAAAGACCTGGAGGGACATGAAATGGACAAATTTCTATCATTACTGGTATGGCTCCTGCTTCTTTTGGGGATCAACCTCGTAAAGATCAGCCGCAACCGCAAAAGGCTCCAGAGCGGTGAGGACAAGGCCCATGTAAAAAAGGCGGCAGAGCCCCTTTTGGAGGCCCTGGGCACCGACAAGGTGCTTTACGCCCACTGGGAGGAGCATGAGCACTTCGGCCGGGGCACCAAGACCACCTTTTACCGTTACGCCCTGACCTACCAGGACCGGTCCCTGTATCTTCTGCCCCTGCAGGTCAACAAAAGGACCCGGGAGATTCAGCCGGGTAAACCCATCCAGCTGAAGGCCGAGTCTCTGGGCAGGATCACCGTCACCACCAAGGAGAAAAACGGCGCTGTCAGCCGTGTGGAGCTGCACCTCTATGACAAGGAGGCCAAGACCGTCCTCCAGCTGACGGTGGACGGGACCTGCCTGCGAAAAAGTCGCTGGTATCCTCTGAACATCCTCCAGCAGGAGGAGTGCGAGGCCTTTTATCAGTTTATCCTCCCTCTGGCTCAGCAGGTGGAGGCGGAAAACCCCGGCATGGATGCCATTATGGAAGCCCACGCCAGGGAGGGCTTCGGCGTCATTGGACTCATCCTGGCCGCCCTGGGTGCCTTCTTTGTCCTCTTCGTCTTCCCGGTCGGTATCCTCTTCGCCCTCATCGGCCTGATCCTGGCCGTCATCGGGAAAATAAAGGGCGGCAAGAGCAACAAGGGGCTCATCATCAGCCTTCTCTGCTTTGCCTGGACCCTGGGCTTTTCCTGGTTTTACATCAACTACCTGTTCGTCTGACACCGGGCAAAAAAGGGCGTGGTACTTTCGTATCACGCCCTTCTTATCCCCTTATGGGCTTACCCCTCCAGAGGGAAGGTTTGACCGAAAATGGTGACAGCAGTCACCTCCGCCGGGTCGGTGATCTCCGCCAGGCGGAAAGAGTAACAGCCCCGGTCCTCCTCCAAAAGGTCTGTTTTGTACTGAGTGAGCAGAAAATGGGGCTCTTCCACCGGGACGACGGCTCCCCCCTTGGTGGTGACAAACACCGTCTCAGGCCAGTCCTCCCGGTCAAAAGTGGCGGAGGTGTCTATGGACTCCAGATCGTCCTCCCCCTCCCTCAGCTCCCAGGTCAACGAAAGAGGGGACACATAAAGACTTTTCAGTGTCACTTGATTTCCCCCCACCTCGATGGGCTCCTCCATTGCCACATAGCGGCCCGGGTCCTCATTGGGCAGGGTCACGGTACATTTCCACCGGCCCTGGGCCAGGGCGTTTTTCTCCAGGTTGTTGTCATAGAGCCCCTCAAAATCCAGGGACAGCTTGGCCCCCAGGAAATTGAAATCCTCATACATGGTGTTGACCCGCATCAGAAGGGAAATGTGGTTATCCCCTGGGTCCTCGTCCTCCAGCAGGGTCCAGCCGGTGCCCCAGCCGGACATTTTTGTACCGTCAGGGGCGGTGGCTCTTATGCTATCCCCCAGGACATAGTAGTCCCCATCCAGCACCGTCCCCGCCGGGGCGGTGAGGTCCAGGAGCACCAGGGCAGAGTAGCGGTCGGCCACCACCTGGCCGATGTGGAGGGTCGTACCCTGGTCTGTCAGGGTCTTGTCCACTACCACAGCGCCGGGGGAGAACAGCTCCTCCTGCCCGGGCTCTGCCCCGAAGTAGTTCAAAAGCCGCCGGTCCAGGCCGGTCACCACGGCAAGGACACTGGTGACCGCCAGAACCGCCGCCAGAGCTGCGGCGGCCAGTTTGGGCAAGTTCCGTCCTCGTTTCATCTTCTGCTTCGTCCTTTCTTCCTGAAGAAGGCGCTTTAGTATGGCATCCTCCTGCTGCCGGGAGGGCCTGACCTGATCCAGGACATGGTTCAGCTGCTCATATTCCATACTCCTTCGCCTCCAGGATAGTTTTCAGATTTTTCCGCCCCCGGAAGAGCCAGGAGCGGAAGGTGGCGGGCTTGGTGCCCAGCATGGCGGCCGCCTCCTGGGTGGAGTAGCCCTGGTAGTAGTGGAGATAGAGGGCCAGCCGCTCCTTTTCGGGCAGGGAGAGGAGCGCCTCCCAGACCTCCCCGTCCTCCGGCTGCTCCCAGGTAAGCCGCTCCAGCTCTGTCTCCCCTGCCCGGGCGGTCCGCCACCAGTGCTTCAGCTGATTTTTACACTCGTTTTGGGCGGTGACGATGAGCCAGGCCTTTTCATGCTCCGGATCACGAAAGGGCTCGACCCGCTCCATCACCTTACGAAAGACGGTCTGGCAGGCGTCCTCGGCATCGGGCACATTCTTCATCAGCATGAGGCAAATTTGGTACACCATGCCCACCCGCCGATGGTAGAGGTCGGCCAATTCCTCCTGGGTGTAGATGCCCATGGGGACACCTCCTTTCTGCCTTTCTGTCTATTACACAATCGAGGGCGGGGAAATGTTGCGGAGAGAGAAAACCCCGGAACGCCTATTTGGCGTTCCGGGGTTTTGCATGGGCCGGGCGAATAATATCCGCCCCTACATTAACACAATTTTGCGCCGGCGGGAATGGCGTCGTCCACCATGAGGAGGTGGAGCTGCTCCTCCCCCTTCTCGGTGTGGACGGCGGAGATGAGCATGCCCTGGCTCTCCTGGCCCATCATCTTCCGGGGGGGCAGGTTGACGATGGCCACCAGGGTCTTGCCGATGAGGTCCTCGGGCTCATACCAGTGGTGGACGCCGGAGAGGATCTGCCGGTCGGTGCCCGTGCCGTCGTCCAGGGTGAATTTCAGCAGCTTATCGCTCTTCTTCACCGCCTCGCAGTGCTTCACCTTCACCGCCCGGAAGTCGGACTTGCAGAAGGTGTCGAAGTCCACCTGCTCGGTGAGCTGGGGCTCGATCTCGATGGGGGGCAGGGCGGCACGGCGGGCCTCCTCCTGGATGGCATCCAGCTCGGCGATGGCCTTTTCCACATCAATGCGGGGGAAGAGGTTCTCCCCCTTCCGCACCAGCAGTTTGGCGGGCAGAGTGCCCCAATGGGCGGCGCTCTCCCAGGTCTTGCAGCAGCCGTTGCAGCTGCCGCAGGCCCCCAGCTGGCTGAAGATTGCGTCGGTGGTGGCGGGGATGAAGGGAGTCAGCAGCACCGAGCAGATCCGCACCGCCTCCAGCAGGTTATAGAGGACGGTGGCCAGCCGGGTACCGTTGGCCTCCATGTCCTTGGCAAGAGCCCAGGGGGCGTTCTCGTCAATATACTTGTTGGCCCGCTGGATGACCTTGAACACTTCCTCCAGGGCCTTGTGGGGGGCGTAGTGGTCCATGGCGTCGGCGTACTTGTCCCGCAGGGCGGTGGCCTGGGCGATGAGGTCGGGATCCAGGGTATCGTCCGGCTGGCGCTCGGCCGGCAGGCCCTCGGGGAAGTACTTTTCCGCCATGGCGGTGGTCCGGCTCACCAGGTTGCCCAGGTCGTTGGCCAGGTCCACATTGATGGTCTGGATGAGCAGCTCGTTGGAGAAGTTGCCGTCCGAGCCAAAGGGGAAAGTGCGCATGAGGAAGAAGCGCAGGGCATCCACCCCGAACTTCTCGGCCAGCAGGTAGGGGTCCACCACATTGCCCTTGCTCTTACTCATCTTGCCGCCGTCCAGCAGCAGCCAGCCGTGGCCGAAGCACTTCTTGGGCAGGGGCTCCCCCAGGCTCATGAGCATGGCGGGCCAGATGATGGAGTGGAAACGGACGATCTCCTTGCCCACGATGTTCACACCGGGCCACCAGCCGTCCTTATAGTCGTCGTAGCGGTCGTTCTCATAGCCCAGGGCGGTGATATAGTTACTGAGGGCGTCCACCCACACATAGACCACATGGCCCGGGTCAAAGTCCACAGGCACGCCCCAGGTGAAGCTGGTGCGGGAGACGCACAGATCCTCCAGGCCGGGGTCAATGAAGTTGTGGATCATCTCGTTCACCCGGCTGCGGGGCTCCAGAAAGTCGGTGTTTTCCAGCAGGTCCCGGATACGGTCAGCGTACTTGGAAAGGCGGAAGAAGTAGGCCTCCTCCTCGGCGTCCTGGACCTCCCGGCCGCAGTCGGGGCACTTGCCGTCCACCAGCTGGCTCTCGGTCCAGAAGGACTCGCAGGGCTTACAGTACTTGCCCTTGTAGGTGCCCTTGTAGATGTCGCCGTTGTCGTACATCCGCTTGAAAATGCGCTGGACGGCGGCCTCGTGGTAGTCGTCGGTGGTGCGGATGAACCGGTCATTGGAGATGTTCATCAGCTTCCACAGGTCCTTGACCCCCCGGGGGCCCTCCACGATACGGTCCACAAACTCCTTGGGGGTGACCCCGGCCTCCCTGGCCTTGTCCTCGATCTTCTGGCCGTGCTCGTCGGTGCCGGTGAGGAACATGACATCGTAGCCCTGGAGCCGCTTATACCGGGCGATGGTGTCGGTGGCCACGGTGCAGTAGGTGTGGCCGATGTGGAGCTTGTCCGAGGGGTAGTAGATAGGCGTTGTGATATAGAATTTCTCAGCCATGTTCAATATCCTCCGTTTCAGCCGGGGCGGCGGGCGTCTCGGCAGGGTGTTCTTGCTGGGTGGGGGTCTCCACAGGGGCAGGGTGCTCTTGGAGCAGGAGCAGAGCGTGGGCGGCGAAGAACAGCAGCACGAAGCCGAAGCGGAGCCTGTCGGCCATGCTGTGGGGGTCGGCCAGGGTCACCAGGGAGAAGTAGACGGCCATGGTGAAGCAGAACAGGCTCCGGCGCAGCTTGCCATTCTGGAAGGACCAGCCGGCGAAGTAGTAAATGCCCATGAGGGCAAAGACCACACACAGCACCTCGTAGAGGTAGTTCTGGGTCACCGGGTCGATGGCCCGCCGCTGGTAGACGGTGACCAGCCACACGCTCAGCAGCAGGCACAGCCCCAGGCCGGTGAGGCTCTCCTTCCCCTGGCCCAGCCCCTTGTAGAGGTTGCGGCCGATGAGCAGGGTACAGCCTGCCCCGATCAGACAGGACAGCACCCGCATGGGGGGCAGGGCCACCGCCAGCCAAACTCCGTTGGCCTCGGCCTCCCGGGCCAGGGCGTAGGCCGTGGGGAAGTCCAGCAGCTCCATCACCCCGCTGCCCAGCAGCAGGAAGGCGGCCAGGACGGTGCAAACCATATAGAGCTCGTTGCTCCGGGCAGAGAAGGCCACGTCGTAGTCCCAGCTGCCCTTTTTGGGGTAGATGAGGGCCAGCAGGGCCAAAGCCACCAGGGCGGAGAGGGCCAGCAGGGCGGTGCAGGCCGGATTGCCGGGGATGGCAAGGCCGGTGTCCGGCTCGAAGCCGGTGGTCAGCTGCCAGCGGCGCAGGAACAGACCAATGGCCCCGCCAACAAGGGCGATGGCCACAGGGAGATTTCGTTTTTGCATGGGCGTCATCCTCTCTTGAGGAAATGGGTGGGGAAATTTGCTAATATATTAGTATAGCACCATTTGTCAAATTTGAAAAGGGGTAGAGGACTGTGCTGTCAGTAGTTTTCCACCCCTGGGGGCGGGGACCTTCTGGGGGACCATTCTTGAGCGGCAAGAATGGCCCCCCAGACCCCCCAAGAACCG
>CAJUSE010000045.1 GCA_910588975.1 uncultured Oscillospiraceae bacterium
TCTCCCGGCGGATCAACACCTTTGAGACCTCCATCCTCCCCTACGAGGACTGCTGCACTGTCTTTACCCCCCGGCACCCCCGGCTCAAGCCCACCCGGGCCGAGTGCGAGCGGGCCGAGGAGAAGCTGGATGTGGAGGCGCTGGTGGCCCGGGCCGTGGAGGGCATCGAGCGCATCCGTATCTCCGCCGACTGATGGCGGGGACGGAGAGGGGCCGGCTCCGGGGCCGGTATGCCCTGCTGTTTCTAACTTTGCTGGCCGTGGAGGTCTATATCGCCCTCTTTGTCCACGACCGCTTCATCCGGCCCTATGTGGGGGATGTGCTGGTGGTGGCCGTGCTCTACGCTTTTCTGCGGATATTGCTGCCCGAAGGCCGGCCCTGGCTTATTTGGGCGGTCACCGCCTTTGCCTGCTGCGTGGAGCTGGGCCAGGCGGTGGGTCTTGTGGATCTGCTGGGTCTGGGCCACATCCGCTTTTTCCGGGTGCTGCTGGGCACCACCTTCGACTGGCACGATTTGCTGTGCTACCTGGCCGGCGGCGGGTTTGTATGGGGGCTGGAGCGGCTGGAGAGCCGATGGGAAAAATGAAATAACAAAGGGGGAGCCTGCACACTTTGTGCAGGCTCCCCCTTTTATTGTTTCAGACAGTGTAGATGTAATTATAAAGACCATATTTTACGATCCCGTCAAACAGCTCTTTTACCCGTTCCTTCTCCACAGCAAAGCCTGAGCGCCACCACTGGCGCAGCAGGGCAACCGTCCCATCCGCCACATAAGCAAACAGCAAAGCGAGCTGCTCCGACGATAAATCACTTTCCTTTTGCCATGTGTGAATCATCTCTGCATGGCCGCTTGAGGGGAAAATCGAGACACTGCTGCCGCCCTTTCGCTCCAGCACAGTGAAAACCACCTCGGCATTGTCCAAAAAATAGGTGAATAAACGCTCTAACGCCTCTGTGGTGGATACATCAAATCTGGAGCGGTGATAGCGGTCAATGACTTCGTCGATCTCCTTGGTAATTCGATGCTCCATGGCATCGAGAAAATCATCGCAGTCCTGGTAATGGAGATAAAAGGTCCCCCGGTTCATATTGGCCTCCCGGCAAAGGGCGGCCACAGTGATCTTTTTCCCCGTCTGCCCCCTGGCAAGCCGCACATAGGCGTCCAAGAAGGATCGCTCCGTTTTTTCTACCCTTCGATCTTGTTTCATTTTTTGTGGCGCCTCCTCAACACAATCTAAAAAAGTGTTCATTTATCAACATTGACCCTAATGTTTGCGTATTGATTATACTATAACAAAAATATAGAATAAAAACAACCGCAGATAACAGCGGAATGCGGGAAAGTGTTCAAAAATTTTCTGCACAAAAAGAAGGAGGAATCCATGTGAAAAAGGCACTGTCTTTATCCCTTGTCGGAGCTTTGACACTGTCGCTGCTGGCCGGTTGCTCGAACAAGGACGCACAAAAAAGCTCGGCTTCCGGTTCAGGGACTGCCCTCACCAGCTACACCTATGCCGATACGATAATGTGGGATGGCCAATACGATGTGGTGGTCATAGGCTTTGGCGGAGCCGGGGCTGTCTCCGCCCTCACCGCCGCTGAAAATGGCGCCAAGGTCCTCATTACCGAGAAAGCTCCCGAGGGCCATGAGGGCGGCAACACCCGGGTCTGCGGCCAGCTGTTTGTTTACGGCCATGAGGACGAAGAGGCCACCTACAATTACTACAAGGGGCTGGCCGGACAGCATGATATCCCAGAGGCTATGCTCCGCACCTACACCAACGGCATTGCGCACATGCGGGATATCGTGGAAGAGGTGACAGGTGTCCCTCAAAGCGAGTACTGGGACTCCACAGGCTCCATGCTGAGCAGCATGTCCCCCGAATACCCCGAGCTGCCTGGAAGTGATAAAATCTCGTTGGACGCCATTCATGAGGGCTACAGCGATGGCTACCTGTGGCAGACGCTCCGGGGCCGGGTCACCGACCAGAGCGACAGCATTGATGTGTGGTTTGACTCCCCTGCT
Organism: uncultured Oscillospiraceae bacterium; assembly: GCA_910588975.1. Classification (GTDB taxonomy): domain Bacteria; phylum Bacillota; class Clostridia; order Oscillospirales; family Oscillospiraceae; genus Vermiculatibacterium. The sequence continues at coordinate 2,027 of CAJUSE010000045.1, forward strand.
GTCCACTTGATCCAGGATCCGGACACCAAGACGATCCTGGGCGTCCAGATTCAGCGTGAGGGCAAGCTGGTGAACATTCGGGGTACCAACGGCGTGGTTCTGGCCTGCGGCGGCTTTGAGAATGATCCCGAGATGGTGGCTGACTATCTGGGCCTCACCGACTACAGCCTGATTGGCGGACTTTATAACACCGGCGACGGAGTCCGTATGGCCCAGGAGGTGGGGGCCGACCTGTGGCACATGGAGGCCTATGAGGGGATCGGCGCTATGGCGGGTACCAGCGTGGCCGTTCCCGATGACCACTCGGTCAGCATGTTTTCCACTATGATGTTGGGCTATGGCGCCTCTGTGGTGGTGGGCGGTGACGGCAATCGCTACTTTAACGAGGGGCTGTACTCCCGCCACGGCCACCATCTTCTCAACGATGCCTGGGTCAACATCCGCCGTCCCCTGCAAACCTTCATTGTCTGTGACGAGGCGATCTTCCAGGCCCAGAAGGCCACCGGCTTCTTCCCTGACTATGCCCTTAGTGTTCAGCAGGGCTCCAGCATTGCCGAGCTGGCTGAATTGGCCGGCATTGATCCTAAGGCTTTGACCGCCACTGTGGAGCGCTTTAACAGCTATGCCAAGGCGGGCTATGACCCCGAGTTTGGCCGGGCTGCCGAGACGATGGTTCCCTTTACCGGTGACAGCTTCTACATCATCCAGGCCAATGCCAACATCCTCAACACCCAGGGCGGCCCCCGGCGCAACGAGAATGCCGAGGTGCTGGACACCAATGGTGATCCGATCCCCCATCTTTACTCCGCCGGCGAGCTGGGCGGCATTACTGCCTACCAGTATCAGGGCGGCGGCAATGTGGCTGAATGTATTATCTTCGGTCAAATTGCCGGAAAGAACGCCGCTGCGGCCAAGGAGGAGCTGCCCGCCTATGTGGCCCGTCCCGCCGTGGCCTCTTCCATGACCTATACCCCCGGCGTGGAGAGCGATCTGGACGACTCTGCCGGCCCCGATGTGACCTTGGGCGAGAATGAGTACCTGGGCGTCTCCCCCAACGGCATGGGGGGCAAGGTGTATGTAAAGGTCACCATGGACGGCGACAAGATCGCTGCCGTGGAGGTGGTGGAGCACCACGAGACCGAGGGCATCTCTGACCCCGCCATTGAGAAGGTCCCCGCCGCCATTGCGGAGGCCAACTCCGCTGAGGTGGAGGGCGTCTCCGGTGCAACCATTACCTCCAGGGCCATTAAGGAGGCTGTGGCGGACGCTTTGAGCCAGGTGAAATAAGTAAATTCTCCTTTCTGATATCCCCATTCAGGGAAAGCGGGCGCTCAAAAGCGCCCGCTTTCTCCCTTCCCGGGGGAGTTTTGGTAAAATTTCCACCGGAGATTTCCCCTTTTGCTTGACATTTTCCACCAAATAGGGTATTCTCAATAGTAACTGATACTATATGCAGAGGAATGAGGGGTTCATTTATGTCTGACTACGCCAGCCGCCGTATCTCCGAGGCCGAGCTCTCCGTCATGGAGGCGCTGTGGGATGCCGGAGTGCCTTTGACTGCCAAAGATCTGCAGACCGTGCTGAAGGAGCGCCGGGGATGGGAGCGCACCACCGTCCGCTCTTTGCTCACCCGGCTGCAGGAGAAGGGCTCGGTGATCGTGGACAAGGAGCCTGAGGTGGCCACCTATGCCCCCGACTTCACAAAGGGGGAGTATGGCTGGGACCTGGCCGAGGTGCTGGTTCAGCGGCTCTATGACGGCGATGCCAAGGCCCTTGTGGCCACCCTGGGCCGCCATGGGATGCTGAACAAGGCCGACCTGGAGGCTCTGGCTGCCCAGTTCTGAGAGGGGAAATTTGCAGGCTGACTGTAAAAATACAGTCAGCCTGCTTTGCTTTTTGGAAAAAATCATTGATTTTCCACCTTTGATACATTATAATAATAAATCGTTCGTGTTTGGGCCTGTTTCCCCGGTTTTGCAGGCCCCCCTTTTGACTTGAATAAACGGCATTCCAAGTTCCGCCTGCCGTAAAGGAGATACAAAGCAATGCAGAATGAAAAGCTGAGAAACGTTGCCATTATCGCCCACGTGGACCATGGCAAGACCACGCTGGTGGATGAGATGCTCAAGCAGGGCGGCATCTACCGGGAGAACCAGAGCACGGTGGACCGGGTCATGGACTCGGGGGACCTGGAGCGGGAGCGTGGCATCACCATCCTGGCCAAGAACACCGCCATCCACTACAAGGACACCAAGATCAACGTGGTGGACACCCCGGGCCACGCCGACTTCGGCGGCGAGGTGGAGCGTATCCTGAAGATGGTCAACGGCGTTATCCTGCTGGTGGACGCCGCCGAGGGCCCCATGCCCCAGACCCGGTTCGTGCTGAGCAAGGCCCTGGAGCTGGGCCACCGGGTCATCGTGGTGGTCAACAAGATCGACCGGCCCGACCAGCGCATCCACGAGGTCTGCGACGAGGTGCTGGAGCTGCTCATGGACCTGAACGCCACCGAGGAGCAGTTTGACTCCCCCACCCTGTTCTGCTCGGGCCGTAACGGCACCGCCAGCTACTCCCCCGACGTTGTGGGCACCGACCTGACCCCCCTCTTTGAGACCATTCTGGACTATATCCCCGCCCCCGAGGCCGACACCGAAGCCCCCTTCCAGATGCTGGTCAGCTCCATCGACTACAACGAGTTCGTGGGCCGCATCGCCGTGGGCCGGATCGAGCGGGGCAGCATCAAGCAGAATGAGGAGATCGCCGTGTGCAACTTCCACACCCCCGACGATCCCCCCAAGAAGGCCAAGGCCACGGCCATCTACCAGTTTGACGGCCTGGGCAAGGTGCCCGCCACCGAGGCCTCTGCCGGCGAGATCATCGCCATGAGCGGCATCGGCGACATCACCATCGGCGACACCATCTGCGCCCCCTCTGCCATCGAGCCCATGGAGTTTGTGAAGATCTCCGCCCCCACCATCGAGATGACCTTCTCGGTGAATGACTCCCCCTTCGCCGGCAAGGAGGGCAAGTTCGTCACCTCCCGGCAGATCCGGGAGCGGCTCCAGCGGGAGACCTTGAAGGACGTGTCCCTCCGGGTCACCGAGACCGACAACACCGACGCCTTTAACGTGGCCGGCCGGGGTGAGATGAGCCTTTCCATCCTCATTGAGACCATGCGCCGGGAGGGCTATGAGTTCCAGGTCTCGCCCCCTCGGGTGCTCTATAAGGAGATCGACGGCAAGCAGTGCGAGCCCATCGAGCGGCTTGTGGTGGATGTGCCCGCCGACACCGTGGGCAGCGTCATTGAGGCCATCGGCCGCCGGAAGGGGGACATGCTGGACATGACCCCTGTGGGCGACCGGATGAAGGTCCAGTTCCTGGTGCCCTCCCGGGGCCTTTTTGGCTACCGCAACGAGTTTTTGACCGCCACCAAGGGCGAGGGCATCATGGCCAGCGTCTTTGAGGAGTACGCCCCCATGAAGGGGGACATTCCCCGGCGGAGCACCGGCTCCCTGGTGGCCTTTGAGACCGGCGATGCGGTGAGCTACGGCCTCTTTAACGCCCAGGACCGGGGCGCCCTGTTCATCGGGCCGGGCACCCCCGTCTACGCCGGCATGATCGTGGGCGAGTGCCCCAAAATGGAGGACATCAGCGTCAACGTCTGCAAGAAAAAGCAGCTGACCAACATGCGGGCTTCCGGCTCGGACGAGGCCCTACGGCTCACGCCCCCCCGGCAGATGAGCCTGGAGCAGGACCTGGAGTTCCTGGCCGACGACGAGCTGCTGGAGGTCACCCCCGAGAACCTGCGCCTGCGCAAGCGCATTCTGGACCACGGAATGCGGATGCGGGAGGCCAGCAAGAAGAAGGGGTAAAACCACCCGAATAAAGAAATACAAGCCCCGGAGCAGTTTTGCTCCGGGGCTTGCCGCTTGTAAAAGACTTGAGCCTTGGCCGATATCTATTTGGTGGGCTTGTCATCCAAAAGCGTAAGCTCTGTGATCGGGGGCGGTGCTTGAAGATACAACTCCTCGCATTCCTGCTGGGCGGCAACGAGGATGTTGATGGCCACTTCTGAAGCACGCAGCAGCTTGAGATACATTTCTTTATAGTTGGGCATATTCATTCACCTCACGGATATTATAACGGAAATACCGTTAAAAATCAATATCGGTATTTCCGTTATGGTTGAATGTCCTTGGGGTGAGACCCATGCGGGAGAGAATAAGAGCTTTGCGGGAAGATAGAGACCTGTCACAAAAGGAATTGGCGGGTCAGTTATCGGTAGCACAGACGACCTACTCCGATTATGAGCTGGGGAAATTGAATATCCCCATTGACGCATTGATCGCCCTGGCAAAATTCTACAATACCAGCATCGATTATCTCCTGGAGCTGACCGACGACCCCAGACCCTATAAACGCAAGTAAGGACCGCCCACCGGGCGGTCCTTATGTTTTGGCCGGCCATCCCGCCGATTTCCCGTTGCAATTTCTCCCCAAACTATTATAATGGTTACGTTCCAACCATACACACATACACACCACACAGGAGGGATGCCCCATGCCATACACCGCCGAGCTCATCGCCGTGGGCACCGAGCTGCTCTTGGGCGAGATCGCCAACACCGACGCCCAGGTCATCTCCCGGGGCCTGTCTGGGCTGGGCATCAACGTCTTTTACCACACCGTGGTGGGGGACAACCCCGCCCGGCTGCGCCAGGCCGTGGACATCGCTCGCTCCCGGGCCGACATCATCATCACCACCGGTGGACTGGGCCCCACCTGTGATGACCTGACCAAGACCGTACTGGCCGCCGCCTTCGGCAAGGAGCTTGTCTACAACGAGGAGGCCGCCCGGCGGCTGGAGGACTACTTCGCCCGCTCCGGCCGGCCCCTCACCGAGAACAATTACCAGCAGGCCTATCTGCCCCAGGGCTGCACCCCCTTCCAGAACAACTGGGGCACCGCCCTGGGCTGCGGTTTTGCGTGTGATGGGGTGCGGGTGGTCATGCTCCCCGGCCCGCCCAGCGAGTGCGCCCCCATGTTCCGTCAGTGCGCCCTCCCCTATCTGGCCGACCTGGCCGATGGGGTCATTTACAGCCGGTCCCTGCGCATCTTTGGCCGGGGGGAGTCGGCGGTGGAGGCCCTGCTCCGGGACCGGATGAACGCCATGGAAAACCCCACCCTGGCCCCCTACGCCAAGGAGGGGGAGGTGGAGCTGCGGCTCACCGCCCGGGGGGACACCGAAGCCGCCGCCCAGGCCCTCATCGCCCCGGAGGAAGCGGCTCTCCGGGCCATGCTGGGGGATCTGGTCTACGGGGCGGACGAGGACAGCCTGGAGGGGGTCTGCCTGGCCCTGCTCCGGGAGCGGGGGCTCACCCTCTCCGCCGCCGAGAGCTGCACCGGGGGCCTTGTGGCCCAGCGCATCACCGCCCTGCCCGGCGCCTCCGCCGTCTTTAAGGGGGGCGTGGTGAGCTACTGGAGCGAGGTGAAGGCCGGAGTGCTGGGGGTCCCTGAAGATATGCTGGAGGAGCAGGGCGCCGTCTCCGCCCCGGTGGCCCGGGCCATGGCCCGGGGAGTCCGGGCGCTCATGGGCACTGACCTGGCCATCTCGGTCACCGGGGTGGCCGGCCCCGACCGGGACGAGCGGGACAACCCGGTGGGCCTTGTGTACATCGGCCTTGCCTGGGATGGGGGCGACTACGTCCGGGAGATCTGTAACCCCGGCCCCCGAGAGCGCATCCGCCGGCTGGCCGCCAACCACGGCTTTGACCTGGTGCGCAGGAAGGTGCTGGGGCTGGGACTGGAGCTGTGACAGGGAAACTTTGGTCAAAGTCCCCCGCATATGCCCCTCTTGGGGGAGGGAAGCAAAGCTTTTCCGCAAAAAAGGGCCGAGTTTTGCCCAAGTGGAGGTTTACAAATTGACTTGAGAGTGATAAAATAAAAACGCTACTATGGGATAGTTTCCATTTTCTCGAGGAAATAAGCTTGAAGGAGGAATCGTTCAAATGGCAAGACAGTTCAAATCCATGGACGGTAACACCGCAGCTGCGCATGTAAGCTATGCGTTTACTGAGGTGGCGGGTATCTACCCCATCACGCCGTCCTCCCCCATGGCCGACAACGTCGACCAGTGGGCCGCTGCCGGTCGGAAGAACATCTTCGGCAACCCCGTGCGGGTCATCGAGATGCAGTCCGAGGCCGGCGCTTCGGGCACCGTTCACGGCTCCCTGGCCGCCGGCGCCCTGACCACCACCTACACCGCATCCCAGGGCCTGCTGCTGATGATCCCCAACATGTACAAGATCGCCGGCGAGCTGCTGCCCTGCGTGTTCCATGTGTCCGCCCGTACCGTGTCCAGCCACGCGCTGAACATCTTCGGCGACCACTCCGACGTCATGGCCTGCCGCCAGACCGGCTTCGCCATGCTGGCCGAGGGCAGCGTGCAGGAGGTCATGGACCTGGCTCCTGTGGCCCACCTGGCTGCCATCAAGGGCCGTGTCCCCTTCGTCAACTTCTTCGACGGCTTCCGGACCTCCCACGAGATCCAGAAGGTGGCCATCTGGGACTATGACGACCTGGCCGAGATGGTGGACATGGATGCCGTCAAGGCCTTCCGTGAGCGGGCCCTGAACCCCGAGCACCCCACCATGCGTGGCTCTCACGAGAACGGCGACGTGTTCTTCCAGCACCGTGAGGCCTGCAACGAGTACTATGACGCTCTGCCTGAGATCGTCGAGGAGTACATGGCCAAGATCAACGCCAAGATCGGCACCGACTATCAGCTGTTCAACTATCATGGCGCCCCCGACGCCGACCGTGTCATCATCGCCATGGGCTCCATCTGCGACGTGACCGAGGAGGTCGTGGACTACATGAACGCCCACGGCGAGAAGGTGGGCCTGGTGAAGGTCCGCCTGTACCGCCCCTTCCGGGCTGACAAGCTGATCGCCGCCATCCCCGCCACCGCCAAGAAGATCGCCGTTCTGGACCGTACCAAGGAGCCCGGCTCCCTGGGCGAGCCCCTCTATCAGGACGTTATCTCCGCCCTGTTCGAGGCCGGCATCACCGACCGCACCGTCGTGGGCGGCCGTTACGGCCTGGGCTCCAAGGATACTCCTCCCGCCAGCGTGTTCGCTGTCTACGAGGAGCTGAGCAAGGCCCAGCCCAAGCGGGAGTTCACCATTGGCATCGTGGATGATGTCACCCACCTGTCCCTGGAGGAGAAGCCCGCCCCCAGCACCGCTGTGGAGGGCACCATGGAGTGCAAGTTCTGGGGCCTGGGCGGCGACGGCACCGTGGGCGCCAACAAGAACTCCACCAAGATCATCGGCGACCACACCGACAAGTATATCCAGTCCTACTTCCAGTATGACTCCAAGAAGACCGGCGGCGTGACCATCAGCCACCTGCGCTTCGGTGACAAGCCCATCCACAGCCCCTACTATATCAACAAGGCTGACTTTGTGGCCTGCCACGTGCCCGCCTATATTATCAAGGCCTTCCCCATGGTCCGTGACGTGAAGGACGGCGGCACCTTCCTCATCAACTGCCAGTGGACTGACGAGGAGCTCAACGAGCACATGCCCGCCGTGGCCAAGCGCTACATCGCTGAGCACCACATCAACGTCTACACCATCAACGCCATCGACGCCGCCATCCAGATCGGCATGGGCAAGCGGACCAACACCATCCTGCAGTCCGCCTTCTTTGCCCTGGCCAACATCATCCCCTCCGCCGAGGCCATCCAGTATATGAAGGATGCCGCCGAGCACTCCTACCTGAAGAAGGGCCGGGACGTGGTGGAGATGAACTGGAAGGCCATCGACATGGGCGCCTCCCTGCTCCACAAGGTGGAGATCCCCGCTGACTGGGCCAACGCTCAGGACAAGCCCAAGGAGAACAAGCACACCGGCCGTCCCGCCGTGGTCGAGCAGGTGGTCAACATCATGGAGCCCATCACCCGTATGGACGGCGACAGCCTGCCCGTGTCCGCCTTTGCCGGCATCTATGCTGACGGCACCTTCCAGCAGGGCGCTGCCGCTTACGAGAAGCGGGGCGTGGCCGTCACCGTTCCCGAGTGGGATTCCGAGAAGTGTATCCAGTGCAACCAGTGCGCTTACGTCTGCCCCCACGCCACCATCCGTCCCTTCGCTCTGAGCGCTGACGAGGCCGCCAAGGCTCCCGCCGCCGCCAAGATCGTGGGCATCAAGGCCGGCAAGGGCAAGGACGTGTATCAGTACACCATGGCCGTCTCTCCCATGGATTGTATGGGCTGCGGCGTCTGCGTGGGCATCTGCCCCACCAAGGCCATCACCATGGTGCCCCAGGAGAGCCAGCTGGATCAGCAGAGCGTGTTCGACTACTGCGTGGCCCAGGTCTCCGAGAAGGAGGACATGGTGGGCGTCACCAGCGTGAAGGACAGCCAGTTCAAGACTCCTCTGCTGGAGTTCTCCGGCTCCTGCGCTGGCTGTGCCGAGACCAGCTATGCCCGTCTCATCACTCAGGTCTGCGGCGAGCGGATGTATATCTCCAACGCCACCGGCTGTTCTTCCATCTGGGGCGGCCCCGCTGCCACCAGCCCCTACACCGTCACCAAGGAGGGCAAGGGTCCCGCTTGGGCCAACTCCCTGTTTGAGGACAACGCCGAGCACGGTCTGGGTATGTACTACGGCCAGAAGGCCCTCCGTGACCGTCTCCAGGAGAAGACCGAGAAGCTCATCGCCGTGCCCTACTGCGATGCCGAGCTGAAGGCCGCCGCTCAGGAGTGGCTGGACACCATGGACGACGGCGTGGCCAACGGCCCCGCTGCCAAGAAGTATATCCAGCTGCTGGAGGAGTGCATCGTCGATCTTGACACCCTGGCCACCGTGGCCGACGGCAAGTTCGCCGCCCACGCTGCCGAGCTCAAGGCCGCCGGCGCCACCCACTGCGACTGCGAGGCCTGCACTCTGGCGGCTGAGATCCTGGAGCTCAAGGAGTTCCTGAACAAGAAGTCCGTGTGGATCTTCGGCGGCGACGGCTGGGCCTACGACAT
>CAJUSE010000046.1 GCA_910588975.1 uncultured Oscillospiraceae bacterium
TCCCCTCCGCCGGCGACGACTTCCACGCCGTGGCCGACGAGCGCATGGCCCGGGAGCTGGCCGAGCAGCGCAAGCACGACCAGAAGATGGCCGCCGCCGGCCCCGCCGGCAAGGTCACCCTGGAGGATCTCTTTGACCAGATCCAGCAGGGCGAGATGAAGACCCTGAATATCATCGTCAAGGCCGACGTTCAGGGCTCTGCCGAGGCCGTGAAGCAGTCTCTGGAGAAGATCACCAACGAGGAGGTCCGGGTGAAGGTCATCCACTCGGCGGTGGGCGCCATCAACGAGTCCGACGTGATGCTGGCCGCCACCAGCGGAGCCATCATCGTGGGCTTCAACGTCCGCCCCAACGAGAACGCCAAGGTGAACGCCGCCCGGGACCACGTGGATATGCGGATGTACCGGGTCATTTACGACGCCATCGAGGAGATCGAGACCGCCATGAAGGGCATGCTCTCCCCCAAGTTCAAGGAGGTGGAGCTGGGCCACGCCGAGGTGCGCAACGTGTTCCGCATCACCGGCGTGGGCATGGTGGCCGGCTGCTACGTCACCGATGGCCGGATGCAGCGGGGCGCCCAGATGCGCCTGCTCCGGGACAACATCGTCATTTACGACGGCTCCATCGCCTCCCTCCAGCGCTTCAAGGACTCTGTCCGTGAGGTGGCCGCCGGCTTCGAGTGCGGCATCACCTTTGAGAAGTGGCAGGACATCAAGGAGGGCGACGTCATCGAGGCCTTCCTCATGGAGGAGATCCCGCAATAATTTTTCGCCGGGGGCGGGCACAGCAGCCCGCCCCCGGCTCAGTCTGTCGAAAAAGTCTTTTCAACAGACTGAGCACTTTTTGAGCACACTCAAAAAGTTGATTGAAATGAGTGAAAGAGGACCCTGATGGGTCTCGCCTACCGGCTCGGTCGGCACAGGGCAAGCGCCACTGGCGCTTTGCGCCCCTTTCATACTTTCCCCCCTTCCGAAATTTTGGGGGGCCATGTTTTTTTGACAGTCTCTCGCCGGCTGCCCACAGGAAAGCGGCCCGGCAAGGCTCCATATTTACGACTGAAACGAGGTGTTTCTATGTCCGCTACCCGCATGGGCCGGATCAACGAGGAGATCCAGCGTGCCCTTTCCGAGCTCATCCGCACCGTCAAGGACCCCCGGGTCCACGGCCTCATCTCCGTCACGGCAGTGGAGACCACCGCCGACCTCAAATACGCCAAGGTCTATATCAGCGCCCTGGACCAGTCCGATGTGGACCAGGTGGTCAAGGGGCTGAAGTCGGCCTCGGGCTACCTCCGCCGGGAGCTGGGCCACGCCCTGGACCTGCGCAACACCCCCGAGCTCACCTTCCTGCGGGACGACTCCATGATCAAGGGTGCCCATATCCTGAAGATCATCGAAGGCCTGGACAAATAGGAGGGAGCCTATGGACATCACACTGCAAGACACCGCTCTCTATCTAAAGGAGCTTGACAACTACCTCATCCTCACCCACCGGCGCCCTGATGGGGACACCATCGGCTGCGCCATCGCCCTGTGCCTGGGCCTGCGCCGGCTGGGCAAAAGGGCCTATGTCCTGCCCAACGAGGGGGCCACCGCCCTCTTTGCCCCTTACTGGGGGGACACCCTGGCCCCCGAGGGCTTTATCCCGGCATCGGTGGTGGCGGTGGACATAGCCAGCGAGGGCCTGTTCCCCCAGAGTGCCGAGCCCTACAGGGGCAAGGTGGACCTGTGCATCGACCACCACCCCTCCAACGAGGGCTACGCCGCCCGGACCCATCTGGAGGGGGACAAGGCCGCCTGCGGGGAGATCATCTACGCCCTTTTGCAGCTGCTCCTCTTCCCCCAGCCTGAGCCCCCCGCCTTCCCCTTCGCCTCCCCCAAGGCCCTGTGGGAGCCGGTGGAGCTCCTCCTGCCCCAGGACCTCGCCCTGCCCCTCTACCTGGCCCTGAGTACGGACACCGGCTGCTTTGTCTACGACAACACCAGCCCCAACACCCACCGCATCGCCGGCAAGCTCATGGAGACAGGCATTGACACCACCCAGGTGAACAAGCGCCACTTCCGCACCAAGAGCTACACCCGGCTGCGCATCGAGGGGCGGATCATGGAGACTCTGGAGCTCCACCAGCAGGGCACCATCGCCCTGGCCGCCATCACTCTGGAGGACATGGCCCAGCTTCACGCCGGCGAGGTGGACGTGGAGGACATCGCCGCCTTCCCCGGCCAGCTGGAGGGGGTCCAAACCGCCGTCACCATCCGGGAAATGGCCCCGGGAGAGTGCCGGCTGTCGGTGCGCACCACCGCCGGGCTCAACGCCTCCAAGGTCTGTGCCCTACTGGGGGGCGGCGGCCATGCCCAGGCCTCGGGCTGCACCGTCAAGGGCAGCGTGGCCGATGCCAAGGCCGCCATTCTGAAGGCCATCGAGCAGGTGCAGGGAGAGGGGTAAAAGAGAAGCTCCTCCACCCTTTCGGGCAAAGTCCGTCTACCTCCTTTGACAACGGAGCGATTTATTTTTAGCCTTTCCTTTCTGCCCTTCATTTTCCCTTCCCGGAGGTGTCCCATGCCCAGCGGTATCTTGATCATCAACAAGCCCCAGGATTGGACCAGCATGGACGTGTGCGCCAAGCTCCGGGGGGGATTCCACGAAAAGCGCATCGGCCACGCCGGCACCCTGGACCCCATGGCCACCGGCGTGCTCCCCGTCTTTGTGGGCCGGGCCACCCGGGCCGTGCAGTTTGCCGAGACCGGGGCAAAGGAGTACCTGGCCCTGCTCCAGCTGGGCCAGGTCACCGACACCCAGGACGTGTGGGGCAACACCCTGGAGACACACCCTGTCCCGGCGGATGCCAAAGAGCGCCTGGAAACCCTCCTCCCCCAATTTACCGGGGAGATCGAGCAGATCCCCCCCATGTACTCCGCCGTAAAGATAGGCGGAAAAAAGCTCTACGAGCTGGCCCGGAAGGGGGTGGAGGTGGAGCGGAAGCCCCGGCAGATCACCATCCATTCCCTCACCGCCGTCTGGGGTGGCAAGGTCAAGCCCGGCGGCTCTGACCAGCCCTGGCCCGAGAGCCCCAACGCTGTCTTTCTCCGTGTCCGCTGCTCCAAGGGCACCTACATCCGCACCCTCTGCCATGACATTGGACAGGCCCTGGGCTGCGGCGGCTGTATGGCCTCCCTCCGGCGCACCGAGGCCTGCGGCTTCCCCCTTTCTGATGCCCATAATTTGGACCAGGTCCTCTCCCACCCGGAGCCCACCGCCCTCCTTCTTCCGGTGGACACTCTTTTCCGGGACCGCCCCGCCCTCACCCTCTCCCCCGCCGGGGAAAAGAAGGTGCGCAACGGCGGGGCCCTCAACGCCCCCAAGCTCTCCCCGGGCGAATACCGGCTCTACGCCCCCGGCGGAGAGTTCCTGGCCCTGAGCCAGGCCAAGGGCGGAAAGCTGACCACCGTGAAAAGCTTTTACGAGGTCTGATACCCCTGGGGCAAACCGCCCCCGAGGTGTACGTTCTCATACACATACAGCAAGGAGATAACAGCAAGTGGAAAATAAAAACCGTGTCATTGCCCTTGGTTTTTTTGATGGGGTGCACCTTGGCCATGCCGCCCTGCTGAAGCTGTGCCGGCAGCGGGCTGAGGAGCTGGAGGCCATCCCCGCCGCCTTTACTTTTGACGTCTCCCCCTCCTCCCTCATTCTGAAAACCCCTGTGCCCCTGCTCACCACCCCCCGGGACCGGGCCAGGATCATGAAGGTCCTCTACGGCATGGAGGATGTCATTGTGGCCCACTATGATGAGCAGATGATGCACACCCCCTGGCGGGACTTTGTGGTGGACTATCTGGTGGGCCAGCTCCGGGCCACCCATCTAGTGGCCGGCCACGACTTCCACTTCGGCTACCGGGGGGAGGGGGACCCCCAGAAGCTCCAGGCCCTCTGCGCCGAGCTGGGCATCGGCTGCGACATCGTCCCCCGGGTGGAGCTGGAGGGCATCACCGTCTCCTCCACCTACATCCGCACCCTCATCGCCCAGGGGGAGATGGCCCGGGCCGTCCAATTTTTGGGTCACCCCTATGTGTTTTCGGACACCGTGGCCCACGGCAAAAAGCTGGGCACCACCCTGGGCTTCCCCACGGTGAACCTTCACCTGCCCGAGGGCCTTCTCCACCCGGCCTACGGCGTCTACATCACCGAAGCTGTGCTGGAAGACGGAAACAGCTACCCCGCCGTGACCAACGTGGGAGTCCGGCCCACAGTGGACGATGGCAATTCTGTCACCGTGGAGAGCTTCTTGCTCCACTTCCACGGCGACCTCTACGGCCAGGAGGTGCGGCTCCACTTCCACGAATTCATCCGCCCCGAGCGGAAGTTCAGCTCCCTGGAGGAGCTGCGGGCAGAGGTCATGCGCAACGTGGCGCAGACCGAGGCCTATTTCAATTCCTGACCCTCCACCATTAGCCCCCTTGGGGGCGAACCCCTCCGCCCCCCGCTGAAAGCCCGCCCCCTTCGGACGGGCTTTCTCCATCCAAAGAGAAAGAAGGCTGCCGCCATGGATCGTCCCAACCATACCTCCATCATAGTTTCCACCACGGTGGCCTTCTGCGCCGCCGCCATCGCCCTGGCCCTCTGGTGGCAGGGGCCCGTTGCCGCCTGGCAGGGGCTGTGGGTCATCGTCACCAGCGAGGGGGCCCTCCTCACCGACTACTTCGCCCTGGCCGGCCCCGGCGGCGCCCTGCTCAACGCCGCCCTGGTCACCTTTGTCTCCCTTCTGGTGCTGCGCCGCTCGGTGGGTGAGCTCACCGGCTCCAATCTGCTGGTGCTGGGTCTCATGTCCGGCTTCTCCCTCTTTGGGCAGAACATCGCCAACCTCTGGCCCATTCTGGCGGGGGCCTTTCTCTATGCCAAATGGCGCAAAGAGCCCTTTGGCAAATATGTCACGGCGGGGCTGCTGGGGGCCTCTCTGGGCCCGGTGGTCAGCTACCTGTGGACCCGGCCCGCCCCCTGGGCCGTCCCGGCGGCGCTGGCCGTAGGGCTGCTCATCGGCTTTGTGCTGCCCGCTCTGGCGGCCTACACCGCCCGGCTGCAAAACGGCATGAACCTCTACAATCTGGGCTTTGCCTGCGGCCTGCTGGCCCTGGTGGGGATGCCTGTCCTCTTTGCCCTGGGGGGCGAGCCGGCCACCAAAAGCCTGTGGTCGGGCGAGTACACCCTCCCCCTGGTCCTGGGCCTTGGCACGGTGTGTGTCCTCCTTCTGCTGTGGGGGAGCTTCTTTGCCGGGCAGAAGCCCGGGGATGCCTGGCGGGCCTTTTTCACCCTGTGCCGGGACAGCGGCCGGGCGGGGTGTGACTTCCTCAAGAGCTACGGCGGGGCCGCCGTGCTCCTCAACACCGCCTGTGTGGGGCTTTTGGGCCTTGGCTATATCCTGCTCATCGGTGGAGAGGTCAACGGCCCCACCCTGGGGGCCATCCTGACCATGATGGGCTTTGCCGCCTGCGGCAAGCACCCCCGCAACTGCCTGCCCATTATGGCGGGGGTGTGGCTGAGCACCTGCCTCCCCGCCACCAGCCCCACCGCCCACGGCAGCCAGATCGCCGCCCTCTTCGGCACCACCCTGGCCCCCCTCTCCGGCTGCTTTGGCGCCCCCTTCGGGGTGCTGGCCGGCTTCCTCCATGGCTGTGTGGTGCTGCGTACCGGCGCCCCGGTGGCCGGAGTGAACCTCTACAACAACGGCTTTTCCGGCGGTCTCATCGCCACTGTGCTATACCCCATCCTCACCGGGATCTTCGGGCCCCGCCTCAAGGGCCGGGACGTGGCCGACCGGCTCTGATCTTACGTCTATTCCACGCCCTTTGTAGGGGCGGCTATCAGCCACCCGCTCCTTGCTGTTTTGCAATCTCCTTTTGATAAAACCATTCCCGGCTTGCCAGCCGGGCCCAAAACCGCTTAGAAAGCGGTTCTGGACTCCGAACTTTAAGGGCCAGACCAGTGGAAATTATAAACCCCTACGGTACAACCGCAAAGATCCCAACTCCGTTATGCAATACCTCGGGTAAAAATTTGCAATGCCATCCTTTTTCCTTCCGGCGGCCAGCGTCTGAACGACTCGTTTTTCCCCTTGCGCCGCTGCCGCTGAATATTCAATTATTAAAGAATACAGCGCCGAAATCCCCGCCGCCTGGCCCAGCGCAACTTTCATTTCCCGTGCCCGGAAGCCTGCCACGAAGTGCAGGCTGGAGGCGAAAAACCTGAAACAGGACAGCCTGGGTGGGTTTCCAAAGGGCGGGGACCGCAGTCCCTGCCCTTTGGTCGTCGTGGAGGGTCCAGGGGACCCCACCGAAAGGGTCCCCTGGCGGTTCTTGGGGGGTCTGGGGGGCCATTCTTGCCGCTCAAGAATGGTCCCCCAGGTTGCCCCCACCTGCCAGGGTGGAAATCTCTGAGCGGCCACATGGGGCCGCCCCTGCGAAGATATTATCGCAAACAGAAACATTGTAATGACAAAAGAAAGGCGGATGGTTTTATCAACCATCCGCTTTTCTTATGAAAATCGTGATTTACTCCAACTCAATTTCCCCATCGCACAGCTCTGCCAGCTGTGGGGTATGCCCGGTGAGCAAAACCGGCCTGCCCAGCTCCCGCAGCCGGCCCAGGATCCGCTCTGCCCGCTCCAGATCCACCCCGGCGAAGGGCTCATCCAGCAGGTACCACTGGGCTTCCAGGCTCTCCCCCGCCGCCAGGCACCGGGCCAGGGCCACCCGCCGGGCCATCCCCCCCGAGAGCTCTCCGGGCAGCTTGTCCGCCGCCCCGCTCAGCTCCACAAGGGCCAGGTACTCCGCCGCCCTGCCCCGCTTGTCCCTGGGCAAAACGGCCTCCACCTGCCCCAGGGCGGTAAGGCCGGGAAACAGCCGGTCCTCCTGAAAGAGCAGGATGGGCTGCCGGGGCAGCTCCAGCTCCCCGGCATCGGGGACCTGCAGCCCCGCCAGCACCCGCAGCAGGGTGGTCTTTCCCCTCCCCGAGGGGCCCGAGAGATAGGTCAACCTCTCCTCAGGAAACCGGGCGCTGAACCCCTCCAGCACAGGGACTCCCCCCAGGGTGACGGTCAGCCCTCTCACAGAAATGCTCATGCCCCATCCCCCTCTCTCCAGGGCCGTAGGGCCCATCGCATGGCCCACTCCAGGGCCAGGGACAGGGCCACCACCACCATCGTCCAGGCGAAAAGGGTGGGGGCCTCCAGATAGGCCTTGGCCGTCTGGAGGGCGGTGCCGGCAGCCCACTTGGGCTGGCAGATGACCTCGGCGGCTATCCCCGACTTCCAGCACAGGCCCAGGGCGGTCTCCCACCCGGCGCAGAGGGCGGGCAGGGCGGCGGGCAGCCGCACCAACCGGAAGGTCTGCCACCGGCCCAGGCCGTAGTGGCCGGACAGCTCCAGCAGCTGGGGGTCGGCATCGGCAAGCCCTTGCCGGGTGGAGCGCCACACCACCGGCAGGGCCATAAGGGCGGCCACAGTGGCGGGGATCTGGTTTTTGGGCAGCCAGAAGAAAAGCAGCAGGATAAAGGATACCACCGGCACCGTCCGCACCGCCCGGAGGGCGGGGGAAAGAAGCCGGTCACACCAGCCAAAGGCGGCGGTAAGCCCCCCCAGGGCCATGCCCAAAGCGCTGCCCAGCAAAAAGCCCCACAGCACCCGGCCCAGGCTGTAAAGGGCGGAGCGCCAGAACCCGGCGGTGGCCATCAGCCCGGCCAGGGTCCTGACCACAGCCAGGGGGGAGGGCAGCACAAGCTCCCGCCCCACAAGACAGGCCCCCAGGGCCCACAGCCCCACCCAGAAGAGGATTGGGGCCAGGATGCTCCCAACTTTTTTACCCATCAGGGATTATAGCTATAATAGAAGGCCCCGTCGGGGATGGAGCCGCCAATGGAGGTGGGGTCGGCGGCGTAGAGGACCTGGTAGTAGCCCTGAATGCCGTCGATCATGTCATTGCCGGTGATGAAGCACAGGTTGGCGTCGGGCAGGGCCTTCTTGGCCACGGCCGCCTTGGGGATGATGCTGGCGGTCTCGGCGGCCTGGGCGGCATCCTCCAGGTTATCGGGGTCGGACATATAGGCGATGGAGTCGCCGTAGGCAGTCAGGAAGGCATCCACGGCCTCGGGATGGGCCTGGGCAAACTCGGTGCGCACCACCACGCAGCCCATGGTGAACAGCCCCTGGGCGCCGGCGTTGGTCCACGCCTCATTGAGGTCGATGGCCAGCCGCACCTTGCCCTGGCTCTGGATCTGGGCGGAGGTGGCGGCGGGGATGGGCAACATGGCAAGCTCCACCTCCCCCGAGGCGATGCGGGTGGCCACCTCGTCGGTGGCAGAATACCACTCCACGGTGACATCCTCCCCCGCCTTCAAATCATTTTTCTCCAGCAGGTAGTTGAGGACAAACTCCGGGTTGGCCCCCTGGCCGAAGGCGTGGATGGTCTTGCCCTTCAGATCCTCCAGGCTGTTCACCGTCTCGCCGTTCTCCAGGATATAGAGCACCCCCAGGGTGTTCAAAGCGGCCAGCTGGACCCCGCCGTCCAGCTTGTGATAGAGAACGGAGGCCAGGTTGGTGGGAACGGCGGCGATGTCCACCTCCCCCTTGGTGAGGGCGGCAGCGGCCTCGGTGGCCTCCCCCAGCAGGGAGAAGTGATAGGTGTAGGCCTCCTCCGGGGAGCCGTCCACCATCAGCTTGGCACAGCCCAGGCCGGTGGTGCCCTTGAGCATGGCCACGTTCACCGTCACAGGATCGGCGGCGGGCCCCTTTGTCTCCACAGGGGTGGGGGTGGGCTCGACAGTGGGCTTGCTCTCCTTGGGGGAGCAGGCGGCCAGAAGGGTCAGGCTCAGGCCCAGGGCCAGCAGCCGCTTCATGTTCTTCATCAAAACCATCCTTTCCAAATAGGAACTTTTCTCAGTTAGTATACTCTCACCCACCCCCTCTGTCAAGGGACAAGCCCCCTTTTTCATCCAAAGAAAGAACCGGGGCGGAGCCATGGTTTTTGCCAGCCTTTCGCCCTGCCCTGTTCCCCGCTCTGCCCTCTTTTTTTGCCCCATCTGGGGCCAAATTCTCTCCGGGGCATAGAATGGGATAGCGAAAGGAGGCACAAACCATGCCAAACCGAGACAACCGTACATACAAGGCCGCCCTCCGGGCCCAGGCCAAGGTCACCGCCGCCCGGCAGGAGCTGACGGCGGAGGAGCCCATGCACCGCTACCCCCACCCCATTCCCATGCCCATGCCCTACCCCGAGCCCGACCGGGAGCAGCTCCGGCAGTGCCAGGCCCTCACCCAGATCCTGGAACAGCTCCAGACCCAGAGCCAACTTCTGGTGGATCTCAACGAGAGTCTCAACGGCCTGGCCGCCGCCCTGCTGTCCAAGCAGGGGCCGGCAGGGGAATAAAATTGTAACGTTTTCCTTATTTTTTGCCCTGTGACCTTGCACTGACCGCAAAAAATGGATATACTTAGGGGCGTTGACAAAAGAAAAATAGGAGGGAAAACCTCTTGAAAAGCAAAAAGAAACGGAAAAAGAGAAAAAAAGGAGGGTTTGGCCGGGGGCTTTACCGGACTTTGGTGGCCATTTCCGCCCTGATCGTGGCCCTTTTTGCCATTTATAAGCTCTCCGCTCAAAAGCTCACCACAAGCGGGGAAAAGCCCCTCACCATCGACCAGGCCACCCCCACCGATGACCCCGACACCGCCCAGGACGAGAGCCAGCAGGCCCCCGGCCTGGAGCGAAAAGATGCCACCTGGACCTTCCTCCTCTGTGCCGAGGACCAGGTCAGCGGCTCTACCGACGTCATTATGGTGTGCACCTACGACACAAAAAATCAGAAGGTGGGCCTTGTGTCCATCCCCCGGGACACCCTGGTGGACCGGCCGGGGTGGAAGGACCACAAGATCAACGCCATGTACGCCGCCGGCAAGCTCTACGATCCCCCCGACGGGGGCGTCAAGCAGCTCCGTGCCGCTGTCAGCGAGGTGCTGGGCATCCCCATCGACTACTACGCCATGGTGGACACCAAGCTCTTTGTGGCATTGGTGGACGCCGTGAATGGGGTGGACTTCAACGTGCCTGTCCACATGAGCTACGACGCCCCCGACCAAAACCTGCACATCCACTATGAGCCGGGCATGCAGCACCTCACCGGCCAGCAGGCGCTGGAGGTGGTGCGCTGCCGGAAGAACTCGGATGGGCAGGGAGAGTATCCCCACAACATCTACGACGCCTACCCCGACGCCGATGTCGGCCGGACCCGCACCCAGCAGGAGATGCTCAAGACCATCGCCAAGAAGGTGTTGCAAAACCCCCAGAAGGCCCCCCAGTATGTGGAGCTGATGTCCAAGTATGTCAAGACGGATCTGAGCCTGGGCAACCTGCTGTGGCTTGTTCAGCCAGCGCTGAAGTTCGACTTCGCCAACCTGACCACCGCCACCCTGCCCGGGGACGGAAGCAAGAACTACAAGGGCACCAGCTGGGTCTATGAGCTGGACATTGAGGGAAGCCTTTCCATCATCAACAACTGCCTGAACCCCTACACCACCCCCGTCACCGAGGACATGGTCCGCATGCCCCGGGGGGAGTGAATGTCATATACAGAAAGGGACAGTAAAAAAGTAAGCAGGGGCGGGGCGAAAGCCCCGCCCCTGCTTTGGTCCTAAAGCACGGACCAACCTCCCGCCCCAGTGTCACCCACCCAAGGGACAAAAGCCAATGACCACCCCCAGTAGTATTACAGTAAAAAAGTAAGCAGGGGCGGGGCGAAAGCCCCGCCCCTGCTTTGGTCCTA
>CAJUSE010000047.1 GCA_910588975.1 uncultured Oscillospiraceae bacterium
AATCTTATCGGAAGGATTTTTCCTCCATAGACACAGAAAAATTTACAGTCTCTCTAAAGAGCAACCCCAGTAACTGAATCAACCTTCTATCATCGGCTTTATGTAGGGCAGCCCTGAGACTGCCCCCCATGCCAAAAGACATTTATGCCGGCTCATCATCCTCAGACTCTACGCTGCTGTCCTCTTCCTCATCCAGCACATCCTCCTCCGGCAGCTCAAGAACGTCCTCCTCTTCGGAATAGTCGCCGTCAGGATCCGGCTTTGCCTGATCCTTCTGCTTCTTTTTTCTGGTCTGTATGAAGAAGAATCCTCCTATGCCGCCGAACACCAGCAGGAACACGCCAAACAGCGGGAGCATACTGCCTGATGCCTGCTGTTCCTCCATGGGCGGCTCCTCCGCCTTCCCAAGCTCCATCTCCCCCTCGGCATCCGGGGGAATAGTAGGCGCCGCCTCCTCTGCACCCTCCGGCACGGAGAAAAACTTCTCCGCCTCCTCTTCCTCCATCAGAGCCATCAGATCAGCCTCGTCCACCATGTTCAGGAAATGGACATTCTCTTCCCCGTCCTTGCTGCGGTCTATCACAAGATAAAAATAGTTTCCGGCCTTGGTGACCAGTGTCACAAACTGCTGTCCTTCCTTTGAATCAGAACCCAGATCATCCACCAGCGTCAGATTGCCCTCTGGCTCCAGTCCCCCATCTGTTTCGGAAATCGGCTCCTGATCGGCTGCCGCCTTCCCCGCCTCCTGCATCATCAGGTACAGCAGCATCTTCAGGATTTCTCCGTCCATGGAATCTTGTCCGTCTACGATGCTTTTATCAGATGCCTCCGAGATCTTCAGATACTCGCCCCACACGTAGCCGGTCTTTTCCGAAACCACAACCTTGTACCAGCCATTCTCCTCTCCTGCCACCTGCACCTCTTCTCCCGGAGAGAGCCGGTCTATGATGCCATACTCCATGCCCGCCCCGGTTCTGAGGTTCAGACGGCCTCCGTTGGTGACCACGGTGCCGGTTCTGTCGGCCTCACGGCTTCTCTCCTCCGTGGGTTCCCACTTCCATCCCTCCTGAAAAAAATCTGAGTCTTCCTTCCCTGCTTCTTCTCTTGCTTCTTCGCTTACCTCTTCATTTCCTTCTGTCCCTGCCACTTCTTCCCCCGCTCTTTCCCCATATTCCTCATTCCCCTCATAGGCGAAAGCCACGACGGAAAACCTTCCCGCCATCCAAAACAGCGAAAGCAGCGCCAGTACCGGCACCAATGCAGCAAATGCCCCAGACCTGATACCCTTGTCTTTGTGACTCTCCTTATCAATCACATTAATCCCTCTCATTCCCTTCACCCTCCTCTTTCTTCACGTTCTCCAGACAGACCGGGTTCGGAGCCATGGTCTTCGCCAATTTCAGCAGCTCCGCCAGCTGTTCCGGGGTCAGGCTCTCCGCCCGAACCATCTCATGGATCTCCGTATTTTCCTGCTCGATATACTTCTGATCCAGCTCCTTGTACCGGCTCTCCCATTCGTCACGCTTTCTGCGTGCCCTGTCACGTTCCGCTCCCAGTCTTTCCAGCCTGATGCTCATAGACACCTCCTTCAGGGCAGACGCCCCACACATAAATAATGATCCTTCCAAAACTGCGCCTCCACCGAGGCATAGGACACCGGACTTCCGCAGTGCAGCATCATCCCGCCTCCCACATAGATCCCCACATGGCTCGCTCCTGCCGTGTCATAGGTTCCCTGAAAGAATATCAGATCCCCCGGCTCCATCTCGTCCTTGGACACCACGGTACACAGATTCAGCAGCCCATTCACTGTCTGCCTGCCCACCGACCAGCCGTTTCCGCAGTGGTTCAGCACATAGCTCACAAAGCCGGAGCAGTCGAATCCCCCTTCCGGGGTGCTGCCGCCCCACACATAGGCGTATCCCAGATACTTTTCGGCCTCCCTGACCATGTTGGCAAACCTGATGTCCGTGAGCAGCTCCGCCGGGATTTCATAGTCCAGATAGGCCTCGGAGGCGTTGGCATAGATGTCCCCCTGAAACAGATAGGGACGGTTGCCCCGTGTCTGAAGGAGCAGCCCATACCGCTCTTTTTCCGCACTGTCAAACCCGGACTCCTCCACAGCCGCAGCTAGACCACGATTGTCCAGATCTACATGGAGAATACGGTACTCATATTCCACCTCCACCTCGTACTCATATTCTACTTCCGTCTCCCTCCCGGTCTCCCGATCCACTACCAGACGGGTTCCTATCCGGGTCTCTGACCGGGTGCGGGTCTCCGTCTCCTCCCGCAGCTCCAGCTTGTACTGTCTCCCGAACAATTCCCTCAAGGCCCCCTGAACCTCTGCGCTGGTATATCCCCCATATCGGACGGTCAGATAGGAAGTGAGCCGATACGGGTCATGGCCGATCTCGTCCAGATGATAGCGGTACTCGTCATATCCGCTATGATCCCTTTCCACGTGGGCCACCTCGCTGCGCAATGCCGCCTCCAGCGCCCCATAGTCTGCATCCGCCCCCCGAATCTCCTCGTCAGAGGCCACAAAGGAGGTGCTGGTCACCGTGTTGCTGCCCCCGGCAAAAAGCAGCGAGCAGGAAGAGAAAAATCCACAGATGACCATAATTACCAGCCCCAACAATAGGACAATCAAGATTACGTGAGTATGCTTAGAGGCAAATTCTGCCAGCCTTTCCATCACGGAACCCGTTTCCCTTGCCGCATTCCCGGCGCTTTTTGCCCCTTTTGCCGCCGCTGACTTTCCCGTATTCCCGGCTGATCTTGCCGCTGCATACTGCTTCTTGATCTCTTGCTTCTGCCGCCACCGTGAGAGCGGATTGGAGGAAGGCGATTTAGCCGCCTTTCCCTCCTGCTCCGCCACTTTTCCCGCCTGCTCCAGCTTCGCTGCTTTGTCCTGCCGCCTCAGCTTACTGCCGTACCGGGAATCGTATACCTTGCGCCCTGCGGCTGCCCCGGCATCCTTTCCCTGACAAAAGGCCTGCCGACTTACGCTGTCCTCTTCATCGGATCCATCCTGCGTCTCTATACGGCCTGCTATCTGGCTCTTCACCATACCTCCTGCCCTATGCCGCCCATCATGCACCGGGCGTCTGCCAGAAGGAGGAGCGGCCACGTCTCTCCGCCCCCCTTTCCGGGCCGCCCCACGGACGGCCCGGCCCTCCGGCTCCTCCCCGGAAAACCTGAGCTTTGCCGTTCTTCGGGGTCTTTTGGAAGATGCTTTTTTAGTTGCTTCTCCAGCCTTTTTCTTGTCTTCCTCTTTCTCCATCTCTTATTCTTCCTTTCCCTCTGTCACTTCCGACAATTTAGTCGTCATGATCTTGTACAGCTCCAGATTCGTGGGAAAGCGATCCACAAAGGGCAGAATCACGCTGCCGTAGAACAGCAGGCCCTCCCCCTCCCCGGAGTGGGTCACATAGGACAGCTGGTGGGGAGAGATATTCAGCTGGTTCGCCAGAATCTGTCGGTCCCCGGCGGCCTGATTCAGCATGATGATGAAGTCGGAGTTCTCGAAAATGTTCTCCACCTCACGGCTGGAGAGCAGGTCCTTCACGTTCTGCGTGATGCCCGTGGGGATGCCGCCCCACTTGCGGAACCGTTTCCAGATCTCCACGCTGTACCCGGCGGTCTGCTCCTCCTTCAGAAGAAGATGGAACTCGTCCATATAATACCGTGTCGCCTTCCCCATGGAGCGGTTCCGGGTCACCCTGCCCCACACCTGATCCTGAACGATCAGCATCCCCAGCTTCTTCAGCTGCTTTCCCAGCTCCTTGATGTCGTAGCAGACGAAGCGGTTGGCAATGTCCACATTGGTACGGTGGTTGAACAGACTCAGGCTCCCCTTCACATAAATCTCCAGCGCCGTGGCCACATGCCGAGCCTCCTTCTCCTCCTGCTCCAGAAGGGCGTTGTACAAGTCCTCCAGCAGGGGCATGTTCTCCGGCGACGGGTTCTCAAAATAGGGCCGGTAGACCTGATGGACGCACCGGTCTATGACCGTCTTCTCCACCGGCTGCAGCCCCTCCTTCCCGCCCATCACCAGCTCGCAGAGGGAAAGGATGAAATCCGACTTCAGCGCAAGGGGACTGTCCTCCTCCGAATAGTTGGCGTTGATATCCATGGGGTTCACATACTGGGTGCCGGAGGGGCTGATCCTTACCACCTGACCGTTCAGTCTCTCCACCAGAGCCGCATACTCCGCCTCCGGGTCACAGACGATAATATCGTCATCCGTGGTCAGGAAGGCATTGGTGATCTCCCTTTTTGCGGAGAAGGACTTCCCGCTGCCCGGCGTGCCCAGAATCAGCCCGTTAGGGTTCTTCAGCCTTTTCCGGTCCACCATGATCAGGTTGCTGGACAAGGCATTCACGCCGTAATACAGCGCCCCTTCCCCGGACTGGAACAGCTCCTGCGTGGTGAAGGGCACGAAGATGGCCGTGGAGCTGGTAGTCAGCGCCCTCTGGATCTCGATCTGGCTGCAGGCCAGCGGGAGGGAGGACATCAGCCCCTGCTCCTGCTGGAAGTCCAGCCTCTTCAGGTTGCAGTTGTGCTTCTGGGCGATGCTGGCGGCCTGAAACACGTTCGTCTCCAGCTCCTGAGCGCTCTTTCCCGTGTTCATCACCAGAAAAGTGACCAGAAACATCCTCTCGTTCTGGCTCTGCAGCTCCTTCAGAAGGGCCTTGGCATCCCGGCCATAGGTGGCAAGGTCTGAGGGGATGATGTCCATGTCGTAGCCGGAGCGCACCGCCTTCTTCTGCTCCTCGATCTTGGAGCGGTCCAGCTCCGTGATGGTTCTCTTCACCGTCTTCACCGCCTTGTTCTGGTCCACGGACTGGACGTGCATGGTCACGATCTGGCTGGAATCCATGTCCAGAAAATCCTTCAGCAGCTGGTCGCTCAGGTCGGAGGCTGTTATCTGCAGAAAGCTCATGGCCCCGTACAGACTGCCCATCCGGAACGTGCGTCCGCCGGGAAAGGAAAAGCTGCTGGGAGCGATGAAGTCCTTCACGGACAAGCCGGATTCCACAAGCTTCTTCCAGTCAAAGATGAACCTGTCCCCCTCGCCCATGTGGAACACGGAATGCATCAGCCTAAGCCTCTCCTTTCCGTCCAGCGCCTCCGCCGCCACCCCCAGACGGCGGAAATTGTTCAGCAGATCCGTCTGGATGTGCCAGAGCCGGGGCTTGGCCTGCCTCACGGAATCCGCCTCGATGCCGAAGGT
The DNA here is from genome assembly GCA_910588975.1 of uncultured Oscillospiraceae bacterium. Classification (GTDB taxonomy): domain Bacteria; phylum Bacillota; class Clostridia; order Oscillospirales; family Oscillospiraceae; genus Vermiculatibacterium. The sequence goes on from CAJUSE010000047.1 coordinate 5,240, forward strand.
CAGATACTTGGACTTCACCAGACCATTGTTCCCCCTCTGCATCTGCCCGCAGAGCATCTGGCTGTACTCGGCACGGACATCGTCAAACCCGTCCCCTCTGCCGGGAATGCGGATCTCCTTCTCAAAATCCTCCCCGGCCCCGGACATATTCATGAAGGAAAGCTGAAACCGTACCGAGCTGTCAAAGAAATTCAGGAAACTGCACCACTCCTCGAAGATGGCCGTCCTGTCCTCCTGCTGGGCCAGCTGGTAGTTGATATCCTGATACCGGATGGTTCTGGTATAATAATTGTCCGTCACACGGCAGATGCCGTCCGGGAACATCCTCTGGAACGGGATGGACTGCTGGGCCGTCCGGGGAATCCCGTCGTCCCTTCTGGCACGTCCGATCACGTCCCTGATCTGCCGCCGCTCACGCTTCGACAGACCTCCCTCCTGACCCACGGCCCGCTCCGCCGCCTTTTTTCTGTCTGGCCTCAAAAACAATCCGCATTACCTCCTTTTCCGCCTGCTCCTGACGCTGCAGCGCCGAATAGTAATTGTCCGTCCGGTAGGGGCGCTCCCTCGGACGGACGAACTTCGCCTGAATGAACTGCCTTGCGATGACCTCCGCCGGATATCCGTCCCTCTCGTACATCCCCAGAAAGAACAGAGGCAGCATGACCACCATCATGCACACCACCGCAAGACTCATGGGCATGGCCTGCTTCAGCAGAAAGAAAGCAGGCACGCCCACCATGGCTCCCCCGCCGAAGCAGACCAGCTGCCGCTTCGTCAGGTTGAAAAACACCTTTGGCTTCACCCGTGTAAGGTCACGGGGAACCGAAACATAAGCCGCCATCTCCACATCCTCCCATACAGTCCCGTATCTGCGTCTCCGCACACAAAATGCGTCTCCGCCGTGTCACATGCCCTCAGTGGGCAGAAAAGATCCCCTTCGCCAGCCCGCCGGTCTTGAAGAGAGTGAAGCACAGCAGCACCGTGTAGCCCACCACGCCCCAGACGGAGCCTATGATGTCGCTGGTAAAGGAGATGCTCTGGATCAGCACCGCATAGATGCCCACGCATATCATGATCAGGAACCCCTGAAAGCCCACTGCGAAAAGGCTCCTCAGATAGTTCTGGCCCACCTGACTCTGCTCTTTGTTCCCAAAGGTGGAAAACGGAATAGGGGCGAGGCTGACCATCAGATAGATTTCTATCATCCTTCCGTAGATGATGATGAAGATCACCACGGAAAGCGCCATCATGGTGAGCTGGATGATGAAGGTCTGCAGATACAGCCCCAGAAGCGGACCCACGTCCATGCCCTCCAAGGTGGTCCTCATGGCCGCAATGGCGCTGTCGCTGACAGCCGTGGAGCTGGAGATGATCCCTCCCGCACGGCCTACCACATACTGGCTCACCTCGAAAACTCCCATGGTGATGCTGAAGCAGTTGGTGATCAGCATGACTGCCATAAATGTCTTGAATATCCACCTGAAAAACGTCCATGTCTCAAAGTTCGCAAGGTTGTTGTGGTCTATGATCATCTGGATCAGCTCATAGCAGGCGATGACCGTGAGGATGATCCCCGCAACCGGGACGATCACCGACTCGGATATGGTCCGGATCATGGAGAAGACCCCCGGCGAGAAACTCGCCGGAGTGGCCCCCACCTGAGCCGCAATATCGGCCACCTGACGGTTCACCGAATCGAACATCCCCGTAAGGTTGTCCATGATGCCGCCCACCAGCATCTCCCTGAGCCAGTCCGTGATCTGGTCAAGTATGCCGAACATATTCTCCTACCTCCCTCCCCTGCTCAAAACAGACCCTTCAGCAGCGGAACCAGAGTGATCCCGATCATGGCCACCCCTCCTCCCGCCATCAGCTGCTTCATTCCCTGCGACTTGGCTCCGGGATTGTCGTTGCCGTAGCCTTCCAGAAGGTTGATCGCCCCCCAGATCCCAAGGCCCGCTCCAAGGGCCACCACCAGAGTCTGCAGAACGGATACTGCGCTGTTGAAAAATGCCATAGTCTTCTCCTCCTTCGGGGCCGGGACTCCCCGGCCTCCCTGAATCATTGTTTACCTGCTGCACTGTCCGGCCGGACAAAAGCGGCCCCGCACGTCTGCACGGAACCGCTATGTATCACCCATATTCAGTTTTCATCCGGGATCACCCTCTCCCGCAGTCTATGCCCTCCTATCCATCTCTGCCCTCAGCGCCTTCTCCATCTTATCGGCGGCAGTCTCCCTGCCGCCCTGCTTCAAGTACCCTTTCACCACCAGCACTGTCCCGCCGCTGCAGACCGTGGTCACGCAGTCGGGCCTCCTGCCTTCCTCCTGCAGCTCCTTTCCCTTCTCGTCCTTCTTTTCCTTTCTGTCCATAGCATCCTCCTTCATAGCGTACCTCCGCTTACCCTGCCGGGTCTGCCCAGCCTCTGCGTCCCCAGCATACCATGCTCCCTGCCCCGGATCCATCAATACTATGTACGGCGGCAGCTGCCGCCGCCAGCCGTCAGTATGCTGATGCCCTGAGAATCAGGTGGGGATCCCCCTGCCTCCGATCTCCGGGTTCCAGCAGATACCTTTGTAGTTGCAGTAATCGTCGAAGAACTCCGTCAGGTCCTCCGCCACGTCCAGCGGCCTGACCTCCCCGTCCCCGGTCAGGGCAAGGCAGTGTATCTGCTCATAGTTCAGGGAACCGTCATAGTCCTCCGTCCTCGCATAGCACCCGGCCACGGGGACGATCTGCCTGATGCTGCGCCTCCCCATTACCGCCTCATAATATTCCGCCCCGGCCTCGACGGTTCTGCCGCTGTCCAGCTCAATCCGGATGCGTCCGCTCCCTTCCTCCGGGTAGGAAACCGAAACAATGTGGTCGGCGTTGATACCACAGCTGCCGATGTCAACCATATGCGCCATAGCGCCCTCCTATCTTTCCTCAGCGTCCACCACCGTGAAAACCTCCCCTTTCCTCAGCCTCATCTTATGGTTCAGGAACTTCTCGATATCGAAGGTGTTACGCTTGTCATAATCGGACGTGTACTTATAATTGGGATGCTGCGTCAGGTCGTACTTGTCCGAAAGAAACGGCCTCACGCCCCTCAGCTGCAGGATGCACTTGCCGCCGTCCATCACGGCAAGCTCATCCACCGTGGCAAGGTCCTTTCCCAGCTTCTGATAATTCGTCCCGTGGGACGGGCTGCTCCCTCTGGTCTGGGAGGTGCTGAACATGTCTATGGTCTCCTTCCCCAGAGCGGCGTTCAGCTCCTTCAGCGTGGTAGGCTCCGAGCCGCCCAAGAAGAGCTGGGAGTCCATGTTCCCCACGATGGTGTCCGCATTGTCCTTGTAGATGGCCTTCAGCTGGCTCCTCGCCTGCAGCACCAGACAGCAGGATATCTCACGGCTCCTGATGGTGGCCACCAGCTTCTCAAGATTCGGGATCTGCCCGATGTTGGCCGCCTCGTCGATCAGGCAGCGCACATGGACCGGCAGCCTCCCCCCATAAACGTCGTCCGCCTTCTCGCAGAGCAGGTTGAACAGCTGGGTGTACACCATGGAGATCAGGAAATTGAACGTGGCGTCCGTGTCGCTCATGATCAGGAACAGCGCCGTCTTTCTGTCCCCCAGCGTGTCCAGCTCCAGCTCGTCATAGGCCGTGATGTCCCGCAGCTCCTGAATGTCGAAGGGCGCCAGCCTTGCGCCGCAGCTGATAAGTATGCTCTTAGCCGTCTTGCCAGCCGCCAGTTTGTAAAGCCGATACTGCCTCCCGGCGAAGGAATTGGGCTTCTTCTCCTCCAGCGCCTCGAACATCAGATCCACCGGGTTCTGGAACTCCTCGTCGTCCTCACGGACCTCCATGGCGTTCAGGAGCGCCAGAAGCGTTGCGAAATTCTGCTCCTCCTTCGGGGCCTCATAGTGGATATAGGCGATCAGGGCCGTATACAGCAGCTTCTCCGATTTCTCCCAGAACTCGTCTCCGCCCTTCCCCTCCCCCTTGGTGTTGGCGATCAGGGTGGTCACCAGCTTCAGGATGTCCTTCTCCCCGTGGATATAGGCAAAGGGATTGTAATGCATACTCTTCCTGAAGTTGATCGTGTTGAATATTTTGATCCGATATCCGAAGTGCAGAAGCGCATTCCCGCATTCGCAGACGATCCCCCCTTTCGGATCCGTGATCACGAAACTGACCGGGCTGGACTCGGAGCAGCACTGCAGGAGGTTTGGCTTGAGCCAGAACCGGGTCTTGCCGGAGCCTGAGCCGCCCACCACCAGCACGTTCTTGTTCCTTGCGTTCTTGGGATCCTTGGGCCTGCTGGACATCATCAGTCCCTCCGTCCTCGTTAGGATGATATTGTCCTCCGGCTTCTCTGCCATGAACGGAGCGATATCCTGACGGGTTCCCCATGAAGCGTTTTGTCAAGTGCTTTTTTGAGTTATTGACGCAAGCCCTT
>CAJUSE010000048.1 GCA_910588975.1 uncultured Oscillospiraceae bacterium
CCACGCACTCGTCGGGGTTGATGCCCTTGAAGCCCTCCTTGCCGGTGAGCTTCTTCACCATGTCCTGCACGGCGGGGATCCGGCTGGAGCCGCCCACCATCAGCACCTTGGAGATGTCATTGCCGGTGAGGCCGGCATCCTGCATGGCCTGGCGGACAGGGCCGGAGGTGGCGTCCACCAGATGGGCGGTGAGCTGGTCAAACTTGGCCCGGGTCAGGGTCAGGTCCAGGTGCTTGGGGCCGGTGGCGTCGGCGGTGATATAGGGCAGGTTGATGTTGGAGCTGGTGACGCCGCTCAGCTCGATCTTGGCCTTCTCGGCGGCCTCCTTCAGCCGCTGCATGGCAACCTTGTCGCCGGAGAGGTCAATGCCCGAGTCCTTCTTGAACTCCTCCACCATCCAGTCCATGACGCACTTGTCAAAGTCGTCGCCGCCCAGCCGGTTGTTGCCGGCGGTGGCCAGCACCTCGATGACCCCGTCGCCGATCTCCAGCACGGACACATCGAAGGTGCCGCCGCCCAGGTCATAGACCATGATCTTCTGGTCGCTCTCCTTGTCGATGCCGTAGGCCAAAGCGGCGGCGGTGGGCTCGTTGATGATACGCTTCACGTCAAGGCCTGCAATGCGGCCGGCGTCCTTGGTAGCCTGGCGCTGGGCGTCGGTGAAGTAGGCGGGCACGGTGATGACCGCCTCGCTGACGCTCTCGCCCAGATAGGCCTCGGCGTCGCTCTTCAGCTTCTGGAGCACCATGGCGGAGATCTCCTGGGGGGTGTAGTTCTTGCCGTCCACGTTGACCTTGTAGTCCGAGCCCATCTCCCGCTTGATGGAGATGACGGTGCGGTCGGGGTTGGTGACAGCCTGGCGCTTGGCCACCTGGCCCACCATCCGCTCCCCCTCCTTGGAGAAGGCCACAACAGAGGGGGTGGTGCGGTTGCCCTCAGCGTTGGGGATGACGACGGCCTCGCCGCCCTCCATCACAGCCACACAGCTGTTGGTCGTACCCAGGTCGATACCGATGATCTTAGACATAAATGATTCCTCCAATATATAGTAAATTGGTTTTTACGAAACTCTTTGGGCGGGGGTGGGATCCGCCCGGGCTGTCACGCTCCGCAAGGGTCTGGTCGCTCGGTCGATAATTCCTCCGACTCCGCAAAATTTGCTCCGGGGCTTTGCCCCATCGCCAATTTCGCTGCGCTTCGTCGTTATCTCCCTCGCAGCCCCTTGCTCTGCGCTTCTTGGCTGTCACGCTCCGCAAGGGTCTGGTCGCTCGGTCGATAACTCCTCCGACTTCGCAAAATTTGCTCCGGGGCTTTGCCCCATCGCCAATTTCGCTGCGCTTCGTCGTTATCTCCCTCGCAGCCCCTTGTTCTGCGCTTCTTAGTTCGCTACCTTGACCATCGCAAACCGAATGACCTTTTCTCCCAGCATGAAGCCGGCCTGAAAGACCTCGGCCACCATATTCTCCCCCAAACTCTCGTCCTCAATGTGCATGACGGCGTTGTGGATGTTGGGGTCGAAGTTCTCCCCCACGGCGGCGATCTCGGTGACCCCAAGGCCCTCAAAGGCCTTCTGGAGCCCGGCCATGGTCATTTCCACGCCTTTTTTGTAGGCCTCGTCGGCGGTCTCCTGCTTCAGCGCCCGCTCCAGATTGTCATAGACGGGGAGGAGGGCCTTGACGGCGTCGGCCTTGGCTTCCACGTAGATGTTGTCCTTCTCCTGCTTGGAACGGCGGCGGAAGTTGTCATACTCGGCGGCCAGGCGGAGGAACCGGTCCTCGCCTTCGGCCAGCTGGGTCTTCAGTGCCTCCAGCTCGGCCAGGATGGGGTCGGGGGCCTCCTCGGCGGCGGTCTCCTCCTCAATGACGGCCTCCTCCACGGCGGTATTCTCCTCGGGGGGAGTGGTGTCCTCCTGGGGGACGGTCTCGGTCTCGGGAGCGGTCTGCTCCAGCTCTTTTTCACTCATTCGTAAGACCCTCCTATGAAGATTTGTCCTCCGGCCCGGCACTGGGCAGCTCCCGCTGGCCCATCAGGTTGGACAGGCCCCGGGCGAAGTAGTTCAGCCGGGCGGAGATCTTGGCGTAATCCATTCTTGTGGGGCCCACCACGCCGATGAGGCCCTTCATGCCGTCTCCCAGGTCATAGCTTGCCATGACCACACTGGAGTTTTTCAGCTCCTCGGCCACATTTTCCGGGCCGATGAGGATGCTGGCCCCCTCCTCCACCTGTTGGATGGGCAGCAGGGAGAGCTCCTCATCGGAGAGAAAGCTCATCAGCGGCTGGGCCTTGTCCAGCGACTGATACTCGGGATGGTCCAGCAGATGGGCGATGCCGGCGGTGTGGACCGAGCGGTGGCCCAAGTCCTCCAGCACCTCGGCGGCAAAGGTGACGGCCAGCTCAATGAGCTGGTAGGACTCCCCCCCGGCGTGCTGGCTCACCCGCTCCAGCTGGGGGCCAAGCTCGGCGAGGGCCAGGCCGGTGAAGCTGGTGTTGAGCAGGGTAGAGAGCATCTGCAGCTGGGCTGCGGTGACGGCCTCCTCCAGCCGGAAGAGCTTGTTGCGCACGGCGTTGGTGTCGGTCATGACCACGGCGATGAAGGCCTTTTCCTCCACCAGCAGCAGATCAAAGCGGCGGATGGTCATTTTCTCCGGGCCGGCAGCCAGGGCGAAGGCGGGGTACTGGGTCAGCTTGGACACCACCCGGCCGGCCTCGTCAATGACCCGGTCCAAAGCCTGCATCTTCAAATTCAACGCCTCGTTGAGCCGGTCGGTCTCCTGGATGGACAGCTTGTAGTCCTCCATCAGCTCGTTGACGTAGAGCCGGTAGCCCTTGGCCGAGGGGATACGCCCGGCAGAGGTGTGGGGCTGCTCCAGATAGCCCTGCTCCTCCAAATCGGCCATGTCGTTGCGGATGGTGGCGCTGGACACGTCCAGCCCCGCCAGCTCGGCCACCGCCTTGGAGCCCACAGGCTCGGCGTTCTGGACGTAGCTTTCGATGACGGCCCGCAGGATCTTCTTTTTTCTCTCACTCAGCTCCACGGCCCTCACCTCACAAAATACTTTTTAGCACTCCATTCGCCTAAGTGCTAATATAATTTACCACCACCCACCGATAAAGTCAATAGCTGGGCTTGTAAATAAAATATGAATTTCTCCAAAGAGAGTTGAACAAAAAACCGCCGCCTCCCCTTTTGGGGGAGGCGGCGGAAATTTGCAAATGTACCGGCAGAGCGCCAAACCTTACTCCTGGAAGGACACCCCGGTGGCGGTGAAGGCGATGTGGGGCGGGTCGGGCCACATGGCCAGCTTCTGGGCCTCGTCGTAAATGAGGGCCTCGCTGGTGGTGGGGTAGCCCAGAATGGTCCGGCCGATGACCACAGCGGCCAGAGAGGCCCCCAGCACCGAGGTGTGCTCCCCATCCACGAAGTAGAGCTCCTCGCAGGGGTGAGCCTCCTTAATGGGCCACCACAGCTTGCCCACGGGGCACACCGTGGCCCCGATGATGCCGGCGGCGGTCTCGTTGGCCTCGGTGAGCAGAGCTTGCCCCTCCGGGTTCACCTTCTCCGACCAGGGCAGGTAGACAAACTTCTTCACCCCGGCGGGGATAAACTTGTCGATGGCCTCCATGCTCTCAATGAGGTGCTCCCGCCCGGGGAAGGGGTGGGCCAGGTGCTGGAGGACCACGGCGTCATAGCCGCCGAAGGTCAGGTTGTAGGCGGTCTGGGGCTCCTTGGCGTGCCAGTCCAGCCCCATGCCCCCCTTGCAGAGCAGGGTGGCCTCCACCGCCACCCCCTGGTCGGCGCAGTAGCGGACAAAGCGGGCGGGCACATGGTGGACAAATGTGTGGCTGTTGCCAATGAACAGAACTTTCATCATCAAAACTCCTCTCTGGTTTGTGGGGCTTTGCTGCTTCCATTATAATCGGAAGGGGGAGAAAAGGCAATTCTTTTCCATTCTCCGAACAAAAAAGAGGTCCCGCCCGGGATGGGTGGGACCTCTTACGAAGGTGCTTTATTCCTCTGTCACGTCCCGGATCCACTTTCCCGAGTGGAGCCGCCACAAGCCCAGGAAAAACTTGACCACATTTTCCAGTGCCATCGACAGGCAGACGGCCAGGATGCCCCACTGGAAGACCAGGCCACTGAGGGCGGCGCAGGGCAGAGCCACCAGCCACAGCGGGCCCAGATCGATAAGAGAGGTCATCTTTACGTCGCCGCCGCCCCGGAGCACGCCCACCACGTTGGTGGAGTTGAAGGAGCGCAGGGCCAGGGTGGAGAAGGTGACCACGCTCATCAGCGTGGCGATCTCCCGGGCCTGAGGGGAGAGGGAGAAGATGGGGTAGACCACCGGGACAAAGAACCGGTAGGTGACGACAAGGAAGGCCCCGCCGGTGACGGCGCCGGCGAGGAAGGCGACGGTATCCAGCGCTCGGCCCACATCGTAGACGGTCTCCCGCCGGCCGGCACCGATCTCCCGGCCCACGATGATGGAGGCGGCCCCGGACATGGCAAAGACGATGACGGTGCAGACCTGGTTGATGTTGCCCGAAATACCATAGGCGGCCAAGATGGCCTGAGAGAGGGGCATGTGGCCCATGATGGTGGTATAGAGGCTGTTGCCCAGGCCGTAGAGGGTCTCGTTGAGCAGCACGGGGGTACCGTAGCGGATGTACCGGTGCAGCATATCCCGGCCCGGGCGGAGCAGCAGGGCGGGGCGCAGGGGGAAGGTCCTGCCCGCCAGAGCATGGAAAAGCACACAAACCAATTCCAGCAGGCGGGACAGGGCGGTGGCCAAAGCGGCACCGGCAATGCCCATAGCGGGCAAGCCCAGCTTGCCGAAGATGAGGAGATAGTTGAGTATGGCGTTGACTACCCCTGCCCCGGAGAGGATCCAGGAGCCCAGCTTGGGCCGGCCCATACTTCTATGGGCGGCGATATAAACCTGGGCCAGGGAGTCAAAGAGGAAGGAAAAGGAGACAATTTTTCCGTACCGGGCGGCCTGGGCGATGACCCCGCTGTCATTGCCGAATAAGCTCATAAAGGGCACCGGGGCAAAGAACAGGATGCAGCCGAAGGCAAAGGTGAGCCCGCCGGCCAGGTAGAGGGCAATGCCCATGACCCGGTTGACCGAGTCGGTATCCCCCTTGCCGTAGAACTGGGCGATAAGGATGCTCTCGCCGCTTTGCAGGCCAAAGGTCATCAGATAAATGACGAAAATGGGGATATTGGCCAGGGTGACGGCGGCCATGGGGGTCTCCCCCAGCAGACCCACCATAAAGGTGTCCAGCAGGCGCAGGGAGTCGGTGACCAGGCTCTGGAAGATCATGGGCAGAGCAAGGGCAAAGACCTCACGATAGAAGTCTTTGCCACGGTGTAAATAAGAAAACATATAGGGTTCCTCCTGTCTGTATGTAAGGTTGGGCTCTCATACAGACAGGGGAGGCCCGGCCCGGGTGGCGCAGGTATACCCGGGCACGACGGCGGAGCGGTTTTCAGCGGGCTGTTGCCGGCTTAGACCGCACCGGAGATAATTGGGACGGGCGAACATAGCTCCCTCCGGTGTCCTCCACCAGCCCCTTCGGGCGGGTGTACGCACCATAAATTGGGAAGGGAAGTCCTTCCCTGGATCAGTATAGCATAAAAACTGCGGGAAAAGTCAAGTGTTTTTTACAAAGCAGCCCAGACGGTCCTTATTCCTCTGTTACGTCCCGGATCCACTTCCCCGAGTGGAGCCGCTTCATGCCCATGAAGAACTTGATGAAGTTTTCCAGCTGGTAGGAGAGGGCCACCCAGAGGATGTTCAGCTGAAGGATGATGCCGGTGAAGAAGGCGGCGGGGATAGCGCCAAACCAGATGGGAGTCAGGTCAATGACCGAGGCCATCTTCACATCACCGCCGGCCCGGAGCACGCCCACCACGTTGGTGGTGTTGAAGGCCCGCAAAGGCATGATGGCGAAGGTGATAACGCACATCTGGGTGCAGATAAGCTCGGTCTCCGCTGCCATGGAGAACAGGGGATAGAGGTAGGGCCGGAACACCCAAAGGGTCAGGCCGATACAGGGGATGCCGATGATAAAGCCCAGAATGATAGAGCACATATTGAGGCACCGGCCAATGTCGTAGACCTGGTCCTTCCGCCCGGCGCCGATCTCCCGACCGATGATGATTCCGGCGGCACCCGAAATGGCAAAGACGGCCACGGTGCACAGCCGCTCGATATTGCCCGAGATGGCGTAGGCCGCCAGAATGGCCGCCGAGCCCTTCATATGGCCCAGAATGGTGGAGTACACCGAGGTGCCCATGCCCCACAAAGTCTCGTTGAGCAGCACAGGGGTGCCGATCTTGATGAACCGGCGGATCATCTCCCCGCTGGGGCGGAAGATGCGGCCGAGCCGCAGCTTGATGTGCTTGTTGTTCATGGCGTGGACCAGGGCGATGACCAGCTCCAGCACCCGGGCGATGGTGGTGGCCAGGGCGGCGCCCTTGATGCCCATCCGGGGGGCGCCCAGGTTGCCGAAGATGAACACCCAGTTGAGGAAGGCGTTGGCGGCGCCCGAGGCGGTAAAGAGCCAGGTGCCCAGAATGGGCCGCTCAATGGCCCGGTTCATGGCCACATAGACGCTGGCCAATGTGTCACAGAAGAAGGAGAAGGCTACGATCTTTGCGTAGTCGGCGGCCAGGGCGATGACCTGGGGGTCGTTGCCGAACAGGGACATGAACTGGGCGGGGAAGAAGTACATGATGCAGCCAAACAGCAGCTCCAGCCCGCCGCCCAGCAGCAGCCCGATGCCCAGCACCTGGTTGATGGAGTCCTCGTCCCCCTTGCCGTAATACTGGGAGATAAGGACGCTGGAGCCGCTCTGCAGGCCGAAGGTCATGAGCATGACCACATTTACCGGAATGTTGGCCAGGGTGACGGCGGCCATGGGAGCCTCTCCCAGGGTGCCCACCATAAAGGTGTCCAGCATGCCCAGGGAAGCGCCCAGCAGGTTTTGGATGATCATGGGAAGGGAGAGACGGAACACATTCCGGTAAAACTGACTCCCCCGGTTCATATAGGAAAGCATAAGTACCTCCGAAAAATCAATGAGATAGTGCAATTTGTATCATTATCACGTAGTAGGGGCGGTCTGTGGCCGCCCGCTCTTTTTATGGTAAAAATCTGTTTTCATCCAGATCGGGCGCCCTTCGGCTGCCCCTATAAAATGCAAAGGATATCGAGAGCCTTAAAACAGCAAGCTCTTCTTCTCGCAGATATGTCCCAGCATCCCCGCCAGGGTGTCCACTTCTTCCCGGGTGGACTCAGGCCCAAAGGACACCCGGATGGCCCCAAACTTCACCTTCTGGGGCAGGGGCATGGCCTGGAACACATGGCTGGGCTTGCCCCGGTGGCAGGCCGAGCCCGAGGAGATGTATACCCCCTGGCTCCCCAGGGCCTCCACCACACTCTGGCCCGAGAAGTCAGGCAGGGACAGGGCCAGGATGTGGGGGGCGCTGACTGCCCCGGTGATGAGACTGACCCCGGGAATGGCCGAGAGGACCCCGGCGGCGTAATCCCGGATCTCCCGGATGTGGGCCGGAGCATCCCCCCAGCTCTCCACGGCGGCGGCAAAGGCGGCGATTTGGGCCGTGGCCTCGGTGCCCGGCCGCAGGCCGTTCTCCTGCCCGCCCCCCAGCAGCAGGGGCTTGACCTTGGAGAGGAGGGACTTTTTGATGTACAGCCCGCCAATGCCCTTGGGCCCTCGAATTTTGTGGCCGCAGATGGTCACAAGGTCACACCCCAGCTCTGCCGGGGTAAAGGGGACCTTCAAAAAGCCCTGGACGGCGTCGGTGTGGAGCAGGGCGGGGGCGCCCACCCGGGCGATGGCCTCGGCGGCGGAGCGGACGGGGAGGAGGGAGCCCACCTCGTTGTTCACCAGCATGATGGACACCAGGATGGTGTCCGGCCGGATGGCCGAGGCAATCTGCTCCGGGTCGATGTTGCCCACCCCGTCGGGCTTCAGGTAGGTGACCTCAAAGCCCTCCTTCTCCAGGGCCTTCATGGGCTGAAGGACGGCGTCGTGCTCAATGGCGGTGGTGACGATGTGCCGGCCCTTTTTCTTGCCCAGCTCCACCGCCAACGAGATGGCCCAGTTGTCCCCCTCGGTGCCGCAGGAGGTGAAGAAAAGCTCCTCGGGCAGGCAGCCCAGCGCCTTGGCGATCATGGCCCGGTCCTCGTCCCGCTTTTGGGCGGCCTGGCGGCCAATGGGGTAGGTGGAGGAGGGGTTGCCGAAGCCCTCGGTCATGGCCTCCACGGCGGCCTGAACGGCGGCGGAGCAGACAGGGGTCGTGGCGGCGTGATCCAGATATATCATGGAATAAGCTCCTTCATTCGCAAAATTTCCCATACTAAAATGCTATTGTAATGCCGAAAAGGGGGAAAGTCAAGGGTCAATCGCCTTGCAAAATGGGGGAAAAGCGGCTATAATGCAGATAATGTTTTCCTTATCTAATTGCATTTTTTGAGGTGACTACCTATGAAAACGCCCCTCTCTCCCGCCGAGGTCCACCGCCAGTATCAGGAGACCATCACCACCTTCCTGAAAACCGTCCCCGACGCCACCCTGCGCCAGCGACTGCGCTTTGAGAGCAGCACCTTCTTCCGCTCCTGCGCCCTGGGCATCTGGAAGGCCGACGGCGGGGCGCTGACGGCGGGCTATGTGGAGTACTATAACGCTATCTATCTCCCCACCGAGCAGCCCCCCTCCATTCTCTACTGGGAGCTGGGCACCAGCGTGGGCAATTATCCCGGCTTCACGCCCCCCGACTTCTTTGCCCGGATGCGGGCCCTGGACCGGGTCTCGGGCAGCGATCTGTCCCGGCGGTTTGTGGACGTATTCACCCTCATGGCCCTGCTCCTCGCCTCGGTGGACGGGGTGGTCGGCGAGGGGGAGGCCGCCTTTGTCAACACCTGCGCCGACACCCTGGGCCGGCTGTGTGATAAGGACGGCATTGGCGGGACCAAAGCCCCCCTGGATGCCAAGGACTTCGTCTCTCCCAAGCCCGGCCAGTCCCCCTCTCCCGCCCCGGCGGCAGAGCCTGTCAAGGCGGAGGAACCTCCCACCCAGCCCGAGCCCACCCTGGAGGAGCTCCTTGCCGAGCTAGACGGCCTGTGCGGGCTGGAGGATGTGAAGGCCGACGTGAAGAGTCTCATCAACCTGGTGAAGGTGCGTAAGCTGCGCCAGGAGCAGGACCTCCCGGTGCCCCCCCTGTCCCTCCACCTGGTGTTCCTGGGCAACCCGGGCACGGGCAAGACCACGGTGGCCCGGCTTTTGGCCAAGCTCTACCACGCCATCGGGGTGCTGAGTAAGGGCCAGCTGGTGGAGGTGGACCGCTCCGGCCTGGTGGCCGGCTTCGTGGGCCA
>CAJUSE010000049.1 GCA_910588975.1 uncultured Oscillospiraceae bacterium
TAGCTCATCTGGTAGAGCGCCACCTTGCCAAGGTGGAGGTAGCGAGTTCGAGCCTCGTCGCCCGCTCCAAAAAACAAAACGCATCCCATTTGGGATGCGTTTTGTTTTTTGCTTTCGGACCTGTTCAGGGCTCATCCCAGGCCATGGGCTCCACGGGAGGGGTAGCGGCCAGCTCATCCATAAAGCGGACGGTGAGAGGCAGGGCCAGCCCGGCAGAGAGCAGGGTGCAGCCCAGGGCGGCAATGCGGCGGGCCGCCTTGCCGTGAAGGGACAGGCCGGCCAGGGCGCCGGTGGACAGCAGACACAGCTTCAAAGCCAGCATATCCTCCCGGTCCATCTTGTGGACGCAGCGCATTCCGGCATCGGTCAAACGCTCAAAATCAACAGACATGGAAATATCTCCTTTCCGTGATGGGTGGCGGCTCAGTACCGCCGCAGGACGGCTACCACCTTGCCCAGCAGGGCGCAGCCCTCGCCGTCAATGGGCTCATAATTCTCGTTCTCGGGCAGCAGCCACAGGTGGCCCTGCTCCATGGAGTAGGTTTTCACCGTGGCCTCGTCCTCAAACAGGGCCACCACAATGTCTCCGTTGCGAAAGTTCTCCTGCCGGTGGACCACCACCAGATCCCCGGGGAGGATGCCGGCGTTCAGCATGGACTCCCCCCGGACCTTCAGGGCAAAATGCTCCCCGGTGCGGCCCTGGGTGTCGAACTTCAAATACTCCTCCACATTTTCCTCGGCCAGAATGGGGCTGCCGGCGGCCACCGTGCCCACCAGGGGTACCCGGTCGGCCATGGGGTCCAGCTCCTCGGCCACCGCCTGCCGGGGCAGGGAGATGGCCCGGGTCTTGCCGTCGGCCTTCAAGATGTGGCCTTCAGCCTCCAGCTTCTTCATGTGAAAGTGCACTGTGGAGGGACTTTTCAGCCCCACGGCGGCGCCGATCTCCCGCACGGAGGGGGGATAGCCGTGGTCCTGGGTGTAGGATTGGATGAAGGCGTAGATCTCAGCCTGCTTGGGGGTAAGGGGTGCTGCCATAGAGGTCCCTCCCGGATAAATTTTATTATGGTAAACCAATTATACCACAACTTCTCCCACTTGTCAAACATTCGTTCTAAAAAATGTTCGCAATTTTTTCATTGACATCGGGGCGATCAGGCTGTATAATCTAAAACCGTAAACATACGAACGATTAATATACGAACGAAAGGAGGAGGACGATGGTAGACGCAAACAAGCCCAATGTGCTGTTTCACTTTCTGCACCATGCCCATCACCAGCGGGTGAATGAGGAGTGGAACGCCAGAGGGATTGGAGATGTGGGCGCTCCCATGCTGCTGCTGGGGCTATACAACAGCGAAAAGGAGAACAGGGTGCTGTCCCAGCGGGAGCTGGCCAAGGTCATGCAGCGCTCCCCGGCCACGGTGGCTGTCTCTCTGCGGAATTTGGAGGAGAAGGGCTATGTGACCCGCTCCGCCGATGAAGGGGACCAGCGGCGCAATCTGGTGCGGCTCACCGACAAGGGCCGCAGTGCCGTGGAGATGGGGACCCAGGCCTTTGAGGCCGTGGAGGAGCAGCTCCTGGCCGGCTTTTCCGAGGAGGAGAAGGAGCAGCTCACCGGCTTTTTTGTCCGAATGTTGAAAAATCTGGGGGTCCAGGAGGGGGAGGAGCCCCCGCCGCCCCCGGGCAGGGCCATGGGCCATCCGCCCCATCATCACCGTCATCGGCACGGCTGTGCCGGAAAGGAGAGTGATCGCCAATGATAAAGAAGCTGTTCTCCTATGTGGGAGAGTATAAAAAGTGGATCATGCTGGCCCCCCTGCTGATGGTCGCCGAGGTGGTCTGCGAGATCGTAATGCCCCGGCTTATGGCTGCCATCGTGGATGTGGGCATTGCAAACGGGGATATGAACGCCATTGTGAAAAACGGCGTTCTCATGCTGGTGCTGGCGGTGATCGGTATGATCACCGGCGTCCTGTCAGCCCGGGTGGCCACAATGGGCGGCCAGGGCTTCGGCACCAATTTGCGCAACGCCATGTTCCAGAAAATTCAGGACTTTTCCTTTGCCGACATCGACCGGTTCTCCTCGGCCAGCCTCATCACCCGGACCACCAACGATGTCAACCAGATCCAGATGACCCTCACCATGGCCACCCGTATGGTGGTCCGGGTCATCACCATGCTGGTGGGCGCTCTGTTCATGGCCTTTTCCATCAACGCCGGGCTGGCCCGGGTGCTGCTGGTGGCCATCCCCATTTTGATGGTGGGCATCGGTGTCGTGATGAAGCTGAGCAACAAGCTCTTCGGCATCATGCAGGAGAAGCTGGACAACCTGAATAACACCGTTCAGGAGAACCTGGTGGCCATCCGTGTGGTGAAGGCCTTTGTCCGGGCGGGGTATGAAAAGACCAAGTTCAAAAAGGTCAACGACGAGCTGACCGAGACGGGTATCTCGGTGACCCTGCGGATCAACCTGATCTCCCCCCTGATGACCATTGTGCTGAATCTGGTGACCCTGTCCGTCCTCTATCTGGGCGGCGGCCAGGTGATGGCGGGGACCATGCGCTACGGCGACCTGTCCTCCTTCGTGGGCTACATCTCCCAGATCCTCATGAGCGTGATGATGGTGGGCATGATGTTCATCATGTCCTCCCGGGCCGTGGCCTGCGCCCGCCGTGTGGTGGAGGTGCTGGACACGGTGCCCGACATCCAGGACGACCCCGGCGGCTATACCGCCGCCCTCACCGGTGGGAAGAAGGACCTTTCCCTCCCCGCTCCCAAGGGGCAGGTGGAGTTTCGGGATGTGTCCTTCAAGTATCTGGCCTCGGGCACCGGGGACGATGTGCTGGAGCATATCTCCTTCACCGCCCGGCCCGGCCAGGTGGTGGCCCTTGTGGGCGGCACAGGCACAGGCAAGTCCACCCTTGTGAACCTGATTCCCCGGTTCTACGATGTGACAGGGGGGCAGGTGCTGGTGGACGGAATGGATGTGCGGGACTACCCCATTGAGGAGCTGCGCAGCCGGATCGGCATGGTGCTGCAAAACAATGTGCTGTTCTCGGGCACCATCCGGGAAAACCTGCTCTGGGGCCGTGCCGACGCCACCGAGGAGGAGATGATCCAGGCGGCCAAGGACGCCCAGGCCTACGACTTCATCATGGCCCTCCCCGACAAGTTCGACACCGTGCTGGACCAGGGGGGCACCAATGTCTCCGGTGGTCAGAAGCAGCGGCTGTGTATCGCCCGGGCCATGCTCCGCCGCCCGGCCATCCTCATTCTGGACGACTCCACTTCTGCGGTGGACAGCGCCACCGAGGCGGCCATCCGGGAGTCCTTCGCCCAGAACCTGGCGGGGACCACCGTCATCCTCATCGCCCAGCGGATCTCCTCGGTGCGCTACGCCGATCAAATTCTGGTGCTGGATGACGGCACCATCGTGGGTCAGGGCACCCACGATGAACTGATGGAGACCAACGAGGTCTATCAGGAAATCTATAACTCTCAGCAGGAAGGAGTGAGTGAATAATGCCGGGACCGGGACATGGTGGGCCGGGCGGACGGAGCTTCGCCAAGCCCAAGAATACGAAAGCCACAGCCCTTCGGGTGCTGGGTTATCTCTCTCAAAGTAAGCTGCCCCTTGTGGTGGTATTTGTGTGCCTCCTTCTTTCGGTGGCCAGCAACATCGGCGGCTCCTACTACATGCGGCCGCTGATCAACGACCTGGTCAGCGGGGTGTTCCAGGGCCCCGGGGACCTTTTGAAAGCCCTTGTTCCCCTTGGCGGGATCTATCTGGTGGGCATTATCGCCTCCTACGCCCAGGCGGTCATTATGGCCATCCTGGCCAAGAAGGGGGCCAAGCGGCTCCGCTCCGACCTCTTTGACGCCCTGCAGGACCTGCCCATCTCCTTCTATGACGGGCACACCCACGGCGAGCTTATGAGCCGCTTCACCAACGACGCCGACAATGTGGAAATGGCCCTTCAGGACTCGGTGGTGTCCATGGTCTCCTCCGGGCTGATGTTTGTGGGCGTGGTGACCATGATGGTCTACATTAGCCCTCTGCTGTTCCTCATCACCCTGGTGGTGCTGGCCCTCACCTTCCTCATCATCAAGTTCATGGGCGGCAAGTCCCGGAAGTACTCCCGGGAGCAGCAGGCCGCCCTGGGCCGGGTCAACGGCAACATCCAGGAGATGATCGAGGGGCTGAAGGTGGTCAAGGCCTTCACCCACGAGGAGGAGGCCAAGACCCGCTTTGCCCAGCTGAACGAGGAGTACCGCCAGGCCGCCACCTCCGCCCGGTTCTACGGCATGGCGGTCATGCCCATGGCGGGCAACCTGAACCATGTGGGCTACGCCGTCACCGCCATGGTGGGCGGCCTGCTGGCCATCTTCGGCGGCTTCGACCTGGGCGGCTTTACCACCTACCTGAACTACTCCCGGCAGGTGAGCCAGCCCCTGAACCAGATCTCCCAGCAGATCACCACCATCCTCTCCGCCCTGGCGGGCGCCGAGCGTATCTTTGAGGTAATGGACACCAAGCCCGAGCCCGACGAGGGCCAGGTGACTCTGGTGGCCGTCCACAAGGACAGCGACGGCACCCTCACTCCGGCGGAGGAGGGGGAGCGCACCGGCTGCTGGGCCTGGAAGGTGCCCCACAACGACAGGATGCAGCTGGTCCGCTGCGAGAAGAACAGCCAGGATGTGCTGGTGGAAGCCGAGGGGGGCGACCTCTGGGCCTGGAAGTACCCCGAGGGGGACCCGGCCCAGGGCCTTCACCGAATTCGGGGCGCTGTGACCCAGGGGGAGGGCTACGACCTGACCGAGCTCACCGGCTCGGTGCGGTTTGAGCATGTGGACTTCTCCTATGTGCCCGACAAGCAGATCCTGTACGATGTGTCGGTCTACGCCAACCCGGGCCAGAAGATTGCCTTTGTGGGCTCCACCGGCGCCGGCAAGACCACCATCACCAACCTCATCAACCGCTTCTATGAAATTCAAAGCGGCGTGATCACCTACTGCGGCATTGATGTGAAGGAGATCCGGAAGGACGATCTCCGCCGGTCTCTGGGGGCCGTCCTTCAGGACACCCACCTCTTCACCGGCACAGTGATGGACAACATCCGCTACGGCCGGCTGGAGGCTACCGACGAGGAGTGTATCGCCGCCGCCAAGACCGCCGGGGCCCACTCCTTCATCCGGCGGCTCCCCGACGGCTACCAGACTATGGTCACCGGGGACGGCACCAACCTATCCCAGGGCCAGCGGCAGCTGCTGGCCATCGCCCGGGCCGCCGTGGCCGATCCCCCGGTGATGATTTTGGACGAGGCCACCTCCTCCATCGACACCCGGACCGAGGCCCAGATCCAGAAGGGCATGGACGCCCTCATGGAGGGCCGGACGGTGTTCGTCATCGCCCACCGGCTCAGCACGGTGCGCAACTCCGACTGTATCGTGGTCATCGAGCATGGCCGCATCGAGGAGAAGGGCAGCCACAACGAGCTGCTGGAGGAGCAAGGCCGGTACTACCAGCTCTACACCGGCCAGTTCCAACTGGATTAAAAACGCAAGAAGGGCCGGCTCTGCCACAGGCAGAGCCGGCCTTTTTGCTATGGGGCGGCGGAAAACCCGGGCCACTGCCCGCTGGGGGCTGTCCGCCTGTCTCCAAAGCGGGCCGGAGAGAAAAATCTTTCCCCAAAAACCCGCCCCGCCGCCTTGAATTTTTCCCGGGAAAATGGTATGATTTATAAGTTATCATTACATTAAAATGGGGTGCTGTCACAATGAGAGAAACCACCACCCGCATTTCCTCCGCCGAGGTTACCCGGCAGGAGGAGTTTTGCGAAAAAATAAGTGAGCTGCTCACCGCCCAGCCCAAGGAGCACCTGGCCTATGTGGACACCTACGGCTGCCAGCAGAACGAGGCCGACTCCGAGCGCATCCGGGGCTACCTCAAGGCCATGGGCTACGGCTTCACCACCGATGAAAATGCCGCCGATGTCATCGTCATCAACACCTGCGCCATCCGGGAGCACGCCGAGGACCGGGTCTTTGGCAACATCGGTGCCCTGGTCCACGCCAAGCGCCGCCACCCAGGCCAGATCATCTGCCTGTGCGGCTGCATGGCCCAGGAGCCCACGGTGACCGAGAAGATCAAAACCTCCTATCGCCATGTGGACCTGGTCTTTGGCCCCCACGCCCTGTGGCGCTTCCCCGAGCTGCTGTACCGGGTCATCACCCGCCGGGGCCGGGTCTTTGAGACCCCCGACGAGGCCGGCTCCATCGCCGAGGGCATCCCCGTGGTCCGGCAGGACGGGGTGAAGGCCTGGGTCTCCATCATGTACGGCTGCAACAACTTCTGTACCTACTGCATCGTCCCCTACGTCCGGGGTCGGGAGCGCTCCCGCCTGCCCGAGGACGTGGTGGCCGAGTGCCGGCAGCTGGTGGCCGAGGGCTATAAGGACATCACCCTTTTGGGCCAGAACGTGAACTCCTACGGCAAGGACCTGGGGCTGGAGGTGGACTTTGCCGACCTGCTGGCCGAGATCGACGCCATCGAGGGGGACTTCCTCATCCGCTTTATGACCAGCCACCCCAAGGACGCCTCCCAAAAGCTCTTCGACGTCATGGGCCGGTGCAAAAAGGTGGCCCCCGTGTTCCACCTGCCCGTCCAGGCGGGCAACGACCGGGTGCTGAAGGCCATGAACCGGGTCTATAACCGCTCCGAGTATTTGGACAAGGTCCGGCGGCTTCGCCAGGCGGTGCCCGGGGTGGTGATCACCAGCGACATCATCGTGGGCTTCCCCGGGGAGACCACCCCCGAATTTGAGGATACCCTCTCCCTGGTGGAGGAGGTGGAGTACGACGCCCTCTTTACCTTCATCTTCTCCCCCCGCCCCGGCACCCCTGCGGCGGAGATGGACGACCCCATCCCCATGGCGGAGAAAAAGGCCAACTTCCAGCGGCTGGTGGACACCCAGAACGCCATCTCGGCCAAAAAGCACGCCGCCTATGTGGGCCGGACCCTCCGCTGTCTCATCGACGGGGTCTGCGAGGAGGAGGGCTTCGCCCTCACCGCCCGCACCCCGGGCAACCGGCTGGTCCGGGTGAAGGAGGGCGGGAAGGAGCTCATCGGCACCTTCCAGACCATCGCCATCACCGGCTCCAACACCTGGTCACTTTGGGGGGAATTAGCCCAGGCGTGACAGGGCCAGGGCCACGGACAGCCCGGCGGAAAAGAGGGCCTTTCGGTTGTAGTAGTCCACCGTGTCCCGCAGCCCCAGGTATTTCTCCAACTCCTTCCGGGCGGGCTCGTCCAGGAGCTCGTTTAGGTGCTCCAGGCCCCTTTCCGCATAAAACAGGCTGGAGACGTACTCCTCAATGCCGGCAGTAAAACGGCCGTCCAAATGGGTTTCCATGACGTAGTCGTAAAGACAGTCAGCGATGGGAGAAAACACACGCAACACCTCTTTTGAACTTGCCCAAACGGGCAACTTATGATACTATCATATCATGCCCGAACGGGCAAGTCAAGGGGAATTTTTATGACTTTGAGTGAGCGGTTGAAACAGCTGCGTGAAAAAAGCCATATGAAGCAGGAGGACATTGCAAAGGGCATGGGCATTCCCCTGCGGACATACTGCCGCTATGAGTATGGCGAGCGGGAGCCCGTGGCCTCCGTGCTGTGCCAAATGGCGGATTTTTATGGCGTGACCATCGACTATTTGGTTGGCCGGACTGACACCGGCGCAACGGCGGAATAATAATCTTGCATTGCGACCAAACGGTCGTTATGATATGATTATAATACGACCAAACGGTCGTGTCAAGAGGGAGAATGAGCATGACGACATTTTCTGAGCGGCTCCTGGCCCTGCGGGAAGGGAAAAATCTGTCCCAAGCCGCTGTCGCCAAGCAAATAGGCATTACCAGCCGGACGTATCAGCGGTATGAGGCCGGCGAGCGGGAACCCATGCTTTCTACGCTGGTTCGCATGGCGGACTTTTTTGAGGTCAGCGTGGACTACTTAGTGTGTCGAACTGACATTTTATGATTTTATAATGATTTTCTGGGGACCATCTTTTCCGTGTGGAAAAGATGGCACCCCAGACCCCCAGAAAAGA
>CAJUSE010000050.1 GCA_910588975.1 uncultured Oscillospiraceae bacterium
CGCCGACGATACTTGTCTGGTGACGGACCGGTAAAATAGGTGATGCCAACACAAAGAAGAGACGAATTTCGGTTCGTCTCTTCTTTTTTTGTTTTCTGCTATGGTAAAATGGTCGAAAAGAGGTCAAGGAGGGTATTATGAAATATACCAGTACATTGCTTGCTGTTCGCAGCAGAGAGGAGAGTATCCGCTTCTATCGTGAGGTGCTGGGGCTGGAGGTCATTCAGGACTTTGGGGCCAATGTGACCCTGAGCGGCGGTATTGCCCTCCAGACCCTGGAGAGCTGGCAGGAGTTTATTGGCGGGAAAGAGGTACAGCTGCAGGGTAATGCCATGGAACTCTATTTTGAGGAGGATGACATGGACGGTTTTGTGAAGCGGTTAGAGGGGCTGAAGATCTCCTATGTCCATCCCCTTCTGGAGCATCGCTGGGGTCAGCGGGTAGTTCGCTTTTATGACCCCAATGGCCACATCATTGAGGTGGGGGAAAATATGACCCAGGTGGTCAGGCGTTTTGCCCGCAGCGGTATGACAGAGGAGCAGATCGCCCGGCGAATGGATGTATCTCTGGCTTATGTGCAGGAGTGCTTGGGCTGAGCACAGGTGACATGAGGCAATACGGCTTTTCCAGAGGGGGGGAGCGTGGATGGACAGAGCAGAGCTTATGGATCTGATTGCCAGGATCAATACAAGGGATGAGAAATACACCGACAGCAGGACTACCACCAGCTGGAAGGCTCATCGGGAGGCAGAGACCCTGGAGGATCCGGCTCTGTTTCCCCTGCTGCGGGAGATCATTTTGGAGCACGAGGGAAAGGTCAAGGCCAAGCGGGAGATCCGGGACGGTGCCTATTTCATTTATGGAAGGCTGATGGAAAAGGCCTTTTTGCCGGGGGAAGCGGTCTTTTTCCTCCAGCGGCTGTTGGTGGAAACCGATAAGCATGTGCTGGGCGCTATGCTGAACCGAGTGAAGGATTGGAGCAGAAAGGGGCACATGCTCCCAGCGGAGATGGACTTTTCCCCTGTTTTGGCCCTGACTGTGGACGACCGCTGGCTGGTGCGCCATTCCGCCATTCACGCCCTTTCCACCTGCCCGGGGGAGGAGAGCCGAAAGGCCTGTGCTTTCTATTTGTCCCAGGAGGACGAAAAAGCCTATCAATATGAGATCTACTATGCGAATATTGCCTTGCAGACCATCGGAATGCCCGAGGATATCCCCTATTTGGAGCGCTTTCTGAAAAGCCGCCGGCCTGATTTGAAGATCACGGCTCAGTATGCCGTCCAGATGATTCGGGAGCGGGCAGGGATGGCGTAAGGGCCTACATAGAAAATAGGAAGTGACAGGATGCACTATCAAAATATTTATAAGGCCACCTTTCTTGCCCGGCCCAATCGGTTTATTGCCAAGGTATTGCTGGAGGGGGAGGAGCTCACCGTTCACGTCAAGAACACTGGCCGGTGTAAAGAGCTGTTGGTTCCCGGTTGCACGGTATATCTGGAGAAGTCGAACAATCCGGAGCGCAAAACGGCCTACGACCTGGTGACAGTGGAAAAGGCGGTAGAGGACAGACCTACCCCCCGGCTTATCAACATGGACTCACAGGCCCCCAACAGATTGTTCGGGGAGTGGGCCCGGGCAGGACACTTCAAGCCCGGACTGACCCTCCTGCGGCCCGAGACCACCTGGGGCAATTCCCGGTTTGATTTCTATTGGGAGGCCGGGGAGCGGAAGGGCTTTGTGGAGGTCAAAGGCTGCACCCTGGAGGAGAGGGGCTGGACCTACTTTCCCGACGCCCCCACCCAGCGAGGGGTCAAGCATCTGGAGGAGCTGTTGAAGGCCCGGCAGGCGGGCTACGAGGCCGCTGTCTGCGTGGTCATCCAGATGGCCGATGTGGAGGGCTTTTCTCCCAATGACCGTACCCACCCCGCCTTTGGGGACGCCCTGCGGAAGGCCACCGCCGGCGGGGTGGAGGTGCTGGCCTACGCCTGCGATGTAACGCTGGGCGAGGTGGTCATGACTCATCCCGTACCAGTGAAACTGTAAATGTGAGACCGGCAGCCCAGTGGAGGACTGCCGGTCTCTTTTTGAAAAGAAGGCAAAGGGCCAAGGAAAAATCCCGTTGACAGCTTAATAATATCGTGTTATGATATTGTTGAACGATATCGAGAGATGATATTGCGATAAGAGGAGGGAAAGCTATGCCGAAGAAATCTCTGGAGACACTGACCGAGTCCATGTACTACGTCCTCATGGCGTTGAATGCCGGCCCGCTGTGTGGCATTGATGTGACCCAGGCCATCGAGACCCATACTGGGGGGCGGGTAAAGCTGGGCCCTGCCACCCTCTATACCATCCTGGGCAAATTTGAGGCCGAGGGGTATATCAAAGAGATCGAGGTAGAGGGCCGCAAGCGGACCTACGCCATCACACCCAAGGGGCAGCAGGCCTATCTGGGGGAGGTGGAGCGGCTGCGGCTGTGCCTGTCTGACGCTCAACGGAGACTGGAAGGAGTGGAGAGCCATGGAGAAAAAACGGCTGTACCGGCGCCCGCCCTGTCCTGACTACGATGTAGAGGGCACCGAGAGCTGGTTGGAAGACATGGCCCGGGAGGGGTGGCTGCTGGCTCAGGATGGCATCTTTTTTGGCGTGGCCACCTTTGAGAAGGACCGGCCCCAGACCTTCCGTTACCGGTTGGCGGCGGCCAAGGAGCCCACGAGTTTCCTCTCGGACAGCATGGGCTACCCTGACCGGGAGGAGCGGGAGGTCAGCGCCCAGCTGGGCTGGGAGTACGTGGGCACCCGGGGAGACTTTTACATTTACCGCTCCGCTGATCCCGCTGCCCGTGAGCTGGACACCGACCCCGCCGTTCAGGCGTTGGCCTTTGAGACGGTGCGCAAGCGGCAGGTGAGCCGGCTGCTGACCAGCGTTTCCTGGATGGTTCTTTATCCGTTGGTCGCCCTGTATGGAATGGTGATAACGCCCCTGGTGAAAATGGGTGTGTCCTATCTGCTGTTCTGGGGCCTGGTCCTCTGTTCTCTTTGGGGAAATGTGGCCGAGTATCTCCATCTGCGCAGGCTGAACAAGCAGCTGACGGCCGGACAGAACCTGTCTCACAGGGCAGACTGGAAGGGACGGCAGAAATACCGTAGGGTTGTATCTGTGCTGAAGTTGGCACTTTGGGTGTTTACCTTGACCCTCCTTTTCCAGGCGTGGGACCGGAGTGAAAACGGCGCCATTCCCATGGCAGACTATACCGGCACGCCCCCCTTTGCCACCATGGCCGACTTTGCCGGGGAAGGGGCGGTCTATCAGAAGGACACCATGCCCCAATACAGCAAAGTGCAGGAGTGGTCCAATATTTTTGCTCCGGTGAATGTGGACTGGGCCCAGCACGACGGGTTTATCCGCCCCGACGGCAGCTGGTTTGAGGGGGGCTACTATGTGGACTACCATCAGCTGTCCAGCGAATGGATGGCTAAGCTGCTGATGAAGGAATACATCCGCAAGGACAGAAGGGATTACGGCCGCATGGACCATTATGCCATCGTAGACCTGCCCCGGCTGGATGTGGACGAGGCCACAGCCTATTACAGCCTCTGGCCCACGGTAGTGCTGCGGAAGGGCAACGTGGTGGTCCATGCCTTCCTCTATCAGATCGTCCCCGAGGGGACGGAGCTCTCTTTGGCAGAGTGGGCGGCCATTTTGGCGGACAGTATTGAATAAGAAGGGAGCGGGCGGTCACAGGCGCCCCTGCAAGGACATAATGAAAGCACAAGAGGGCCAGCTCCGGGGAGCTGGCCCTCTTGTTGCATCACAATTCCGGTCCCGTCTGCCAGGGCGGCTGGGGTGGGATCAGGGGCTTGCCCTGGAGCGTATCATAGAGGCCGGCCAGGGAGACATTGATGTAGGGTGCAAGATAGAGCAGCAGGGGGCACATGGCACAGAGGGGGAAGAGGACGAACAGAATAAGCAGCAGGACGGTGGTCGGCTCGCTGGGATTGGACATGAGGCCGACAAAGAAGGTGAGCACCCCCACAAGGGCGGCGGCATACACGATGAGATATTCCAACAGATACCACCCGGCAAAGGAGAGGAAAAACAGGACCAGCTTCCACCGCTGGCCCAGCATCAGGGCCTTGCTTTCGTCCATGGCCTGCCGGGCGGTGTAGTCGGGGTGATCCAGCATGACATGGACGGAGAAAAGGTAAAGGAGCATACGGCTGAACATGAAGACATAGGCCCCCAGAAGCAGGAAAAGCGTGAGAACATTCCAGAGAGGGGAGTCAAGCCCGGCGTGGAACAGAAGCCGGGACAGGGCCATGGGGAGGAAAAGAGACAAGCACCACAAAAGGGCGAACAGCAGCAAGCGTCCCCACAGGGCGAGGACCTTGCCGGGGAAGGCGGAGCCCCGCAGCAGGTCCCGGTATTCCACAGGCTCTCTGCGCCATACCTTTATGGAATAGAAGAGATACCCGGTCTGGAACAGGGCCATGGGGAGCAGAAGGGCAAGACTGGCAGAAAACACCGAAATTGCCGACAGGACATTGGGATGCAGGGCCAGCCTGCGGAGGGGAGAGAGGATCAGAGCCGCAAGCACAAGGAAATATAGGAAAATAGGGAGAAAGATGATAAGCATCAGGTAGATCCCGGTCACCTTCCAGGGCTGGGGCCTGGCCTGCTTCATTCGGGCCCTTGCCTCTGCTTTGATATGGGCGAAGTCAAATTCCATGTCGGTCACTCCTTTGATAAGCCAAGTGCCTTATTTCCACCGTAAACTATAACATTGTCTGGTTCATTTGTCCATATCCATCCCCTGTGATCCCCCCTTGAGACGTCCCGCCCACTGCCGAACTGCCCCCTCAAACAGACCTGTTTGAATTTGCACTGAAATAGGGGGAGGGAGTTCCGAAAAATCCTTGACTTGCCAATTTTCTTGTGCTATAATCCTATTTTGTCTGGGCCTGTCCTTAGGGGGATAGTGCGCCCATTTTGAAACGGAGGACTTGACCATGCTCACCCAGCTTTCCACACAACCCAAGGTAGTGGGCGCCAAGCAGGTCAAACGGGCCCTGGAGGCAGGCAAGGCCGTGAAGGTCTTTCTCTGTGACGATGCCGACCCCCGGATCATTCAGGAGCTGGCCGCCCAATGCGAGGCAAAGGGCGTGGAGCAGGTGCGGGGCGTGAGCATGAAAGCCCTGGGCAAAGCCTGCGGAATCTCGGTGGGGGCCGCCGTGGCTGCCATCATCACCGGGTGAGAGCCGGTCCTCAAATTTGGTTTTAACGGGATAAGAGTTCCCTTATCCTGTTAAAATATAGAAACCACCATCAAAGAAAGGAGGAAAACTATGCCTACGTTTAACCAGCTCGTCCGTAAGGGCCGCAAGCAGAACACCTACAAGTCCAACTCTCCTGCTATGCAGTTCGGCCTGAACACCCTGAAGGGCAAGGAGACTGACCTGCCCTCTCCCCAGAAGCGTGGCGTGTGCACCGCCGTGCGTACCTCTACCCCCAAGAAGCCTAACTCGGCCCTTCGTAAGATCGCCCGTGTGAAGCTGACCAACGGCTACGAGGTCACCGCCTATATCCCCGGTGTGGGCCACAACCTGCAGGAGCACAGCGTGGTCATGATCCGTGGCGGCCGTGTCAAGGACCTGCCCGGTGTTCGTTACCACATCATCCGTGGCTCTCTGGATACCCAGGGCGTCAACGGCCGGATGCAGGCCCGCAGCAAGTACGGCGCCAAGAAGCCCAAGGCCGGCAAGAAATAATTTTCTCAAGAAAATTATTTCTGTATGGACCGCTGTCCCCAGCGGTCCGTCTCGCAGAGTTCAAACCTGCTGAGAAAACCTGAATTTGCATTGTGCGTTTGCGCAAGGCAAAAGCCTTGCCCGACGTTTACCATATATTTTGTATGGGGAAACCTCGGACAGGCATTACACGCTGTGAATTTGAGCGAGGATCATTTCATTAGACAATGAGACGCAGCTCAAACATGGTGAGTACCGATGAAATCATTTAATAATGAAGGAGGGAAGTAAAGTGCCCAGAAGAGGAAACGTACCCAAGCGTGAGATCCTCCCCGATCCTATGTACAATTCTGTGCTGGTGACTCGGCTGATCAACAACGTGATGCTGGATGGCAAGAAGGGCGTGGCCCAGAAAGTGGTCTACGGTGCCTTCGACATCGTCCAGGAGAAGACCGGTAAGGAGCCGGTGGAGGCCTTTACCGAAGCTATGGAGAACATCATGCCCTCCCTGGAGGTCAAGGCCCGCCGTGTGGGCGGCGCCACCTACCAGGTGCCTGTGGAGGTCCGTCCCGAGCGGCGGCAGACCCTGGGGCTTCGCTGGCTGACCAGCTTTGCCCGGGCCCGCAGCGAGAAGACCATGAAGGAGCGTCTGGCCGGCGAGATCATGGACGCCGTCAATGGCGTGGGCGGCGCTGTGAAGCGTCGTGAGGACATGCACAAGAACGCCCAGGCCAACCAGGCCTTCGCCCACTATCGCTGGTAATCGAGGAGAAAGATATGCCGAGAAAAGTAACCTTAGAGAATACCCGTAACATCGGTATCATGGCGCACATCGACGCCGGCAAGACCACGACTACCGAGCGTATTCTGTTCTACACCGGCGTCAACTATAAGATCGGCGAGACCCATGACGGTACTGCCACCATGGACTGGATGGCGCAGGAGCAGGAGCGTGGTATCACCATCACCTCCGCTGCTACCACCTGTTACTGGAAGGGCACCAAGGACCAGTTCCCCCAGACCCGTCTGAACATCATCGACACCCCGGGCCACGTGGACTTCACCGTGGAGGTGGAGCGGTCCCTGCGTGTTCTGGACGGCTCTGTCACCGTCATGTGCGCCAAGGGCGGCGTGGAGCCCCAGTCTGAGACTGTGTGGCGTCAGGCCGACACCTACAAGGTGCCCCGTATGATCTACGTCAACAAGATGGACATCATGGGCGCCGACTTCTACCACGTGCTGGACATGATCCACGACCGTCTGAAGTGTAACGCCGTGCCCATCCAGCTGCCCATCGGCAAGGAGGAGACCTTCAAGGGTATCATCGACCTTGTGGAGATGGACGCTGACATCTACTACGATGAGATGGGCAAGGACATGCGGGTGGAGGAGATCCCCGCCGACATGCTGGAGATGGCCAAGGAGTACCGGGCCAAGCTGCTGGACGCCGTGGCCGACATCGATGACGAGATCATGATGCTGGTGCTGGAGGAGCAGGATGTGCCCCAGGATATGATCCGGGCCGCCATCCGCAAGGGCACCATTGAGAACCGGCTGGTCCCCGTGACCTGCGGCACTTCTTACCGCAACAAGGGCGTTCAGAAGCTGCTGGACGCCATCGTGGACTATATGCCCTCTCCCCTGGACATCCCCGCCATCAAGGGCACGCTGCCCGACAGCGACGAAGAGACCGAGCGTCCTGCTGATGACAACGCTCCCTTCTCCGCCCTGGCCTTCAAGATCGCCACCGATCCCTTCGTGGGCCGGCTGAGCTTCGTCCGGGTCTATTCCGGCGTCCTCAGCACCGGTTCCAGCGTGCTCAACGCCACCAAGGGCCAGCGGGAGCGCATTGGCCGTATCCTGCAGATGCACGCCAACCACCGGGAGGACATCGAGGAGGTCTACTGCGGCGACATCGCCGCCGTGGTGGGTCTGAAGAACACCACCACCGGTGACACCCTGTGTGACGAGAAGCACCCCGTCATTCTGGAGTCCATGGAGTTCCCCGACCCCGTTATCCGGGTGGCCATCGAGCCCAAGACCAAGGCCG
>CAJUSE010000051.1 GCA_910588975.1 uncultured Oscillospiraceae bacterium
CCGTCCCCAGTTTCAGAACATGATGGCCAATCTCGGCTCCATAGATGTAATCGTAGCGAAAGAGGATTGTGTAATAATAGGACCAACCTGAAAAACCTTGAAAACAAGGGCTTTCGGGGAGGTTCTCTTTGTTTCCTGACCCGAAACAGACAGAATGAAATGTCACTGAATCAATAAATATGCGTCACCGGGAAACACATAGGAGGGAAAGACCGGATAAAGAGTAACGGACTAAAAGCAGGCGGTTGTCTGCCGTCAGGATGCAGCATTCCTGACGGACTGGACGGCCGCTTTTTTGCTGCCCGAAATTATTCGGCGAGGAAAGATTACATGGGAGAGGAGGTGGATGGAGCGTGGCGGCAGAAGAGGGGAGGTGAAGGATGACTGGTCAGATGGAAAAGCAGAATAGTGAACAGAATGGAAAACAAGGAGGGCGTACAGATGGATTACAAGGAATTTATCGAACAAGTCAAACGGGATCTGCCGGGGAGGCTGACCGGAGATCTGAAGGGGGCTTCGGTGGAGGACAGCCATGTGGAGAAGCTGCAGAACGCATCCTATGACGGCATTGCTATAAGGCCGGAAAATGGGAGCATGGGGATTTCCATGAGCATGGAAGGCTATTTTGCCGCAGTTGAGAACGGGACTCCCTATCAGGAAGTGATTGGTCAGATTGCGGAAGAGGCGGAGGAGAGCTATCGGGACCGGCCAGTGGTACGTCCGGAGGACTATAGGGACTATGAAAAGATGAAGCCGTCCCTTATGGTTCAGCTGGTAGGGCAGGAAGGCAATGAGGCCATGCTGGAGAAAATCCCCTATCAGGACATGGTGGACATGGCGGTTGTCTACTGGCTGGATTTCGGGATGACGGAAGAGGGAAGGGCAACTGCCCTGATCACCAACGGCCTGCTGGAAAGCTACGGCATCTCTCAGGAGCAGCTCCATAGGGACGCAATGGAGCAGGCGGCCAGAAAGCAGCCTTTCGAGATCAAGGGTATGAACGAGATGCTGGCGGAGCTGATGGGGGGAGATGCGCCCATGAACATTGGCCGGGAGACGATGTACGTTGCAACCAATCCGAGTCGTATGTTCGGGGCAAGCGTGATCGCCTACCCGGATTTTATGGAGGCCGCCGCTGAGAAGATGGGTGGCGATTTTTATGTGCTGCCCTCGTCTGTCCATGAGACGATCCTTGTGCCGGACGACGGGAAAGAGATGGCGGCAGGGCTTCGGGCCATGGTTCAGGATGTCAACGAGGTGGAGGTGGATCCGAAGGAGCGGCTGAGTAACGAGGCCTACCACTACGATAGTAAAGACAAGGTATTTGAACGTGCCGACCGCTTTGAGGAGCGGAGGGCGGAGAAGGAGAAAGGGTGTGGGGAGCGGTCTTCCGTTCTGGGGGAGCTTTCGGATCGGAAGAAGGAATGCTCTGAGAGGCCCAGAAAGGAGCCGTCCCACAAGCGGGAGGACATGGCGCTGTGAGGGAGGTGGGGGCATGGCCGTATTCCGGGTTGAAAAGAATTCCAATTACACCACCATGTGCAATTACCATCTCCGTGACCGGAGCATTACGCTGAAGGCGAAGGGGCTGCTTTCTATGCTGCTCTCCCTGCCGGAGAAATGGCACTATTCCGTCAGGGGGCTGGCGGCCATCTCGCTGGAGGGAACCGACGGCATCGTGGCAGCTCTGAAGGAGCTGGAAGGGCACGGTTATCTGGAACGCAGGCAGAGGCGCATGGCGAACGGACGGATGGGAGAGACGGAATATACCATATATGAGGTGCCCAAAGAGGTGCCAAAAGAGCTGCCAAAGAAACTGCCTGAAGAACAGCCGGGCATCGATCTGCCTTATACGGAAAAACCGTACATGGAAAAACCGTATGCGGCAGAGCCGGAGACGGGTGCGCCGTATACGGTTCCGCCCCTGCAAATAAAAAAAGAGGGATCAAAGAAAGAGACAGAAAAGAAAGATTCCATGAAAAAAGAATCAAATAAAGGAATGACAGAAAAGGAATCGTCAAAGAGAGGGCCAACCAAGAAAGAACCATTGAATAAGGGACTATCAATGAAGGACTCCCCCAAGGCCCCCCGAAAGCCCTCAAAAAAAGACCCAAAGAAAGATCCCGTAAAAGCCCCAATGAAAGCCCCTCTGGTTAAAGCCATATTAGACGTAGACGAACCTTCATCAGGTACAGAGGCGGAGGCAGGGAAGGAACAGAAGATCCCCCTTCTTAAGAAAAGGTACGGCTTATACCAGAACGTGTTCCTGACGGACGAAGATCTGGAGAGGCTCAGGGAAGAGTTCCCCTCTGATTATCTGGAGCGCATCGAAAGGCTCTCCGAGTACACGGCATCCACCGGAAAGTCCTATAAGAACCATCTTGCCACCATCCGTAGCTGGGCGAGGAAAGAAACGAAAAGTACAGCCGGGTACGGTCATGACAAGTATCGGTTCGATGAGGGGGAAAGCCTATGAAGCCGTGCTGGGCCAAGAACGGATATCAGGTGATCTATGCGGATCCGCCATGGAGGTACAGTGCTTACTCCGGGAGGGCAAAGGGCAGCGCCGAGAGCCATTACCCCACTATGGACCCGGAGGCTCTCAGGGCGCTGCCGGTAGGCGCACTGGCCCATGAGGACTGCGCATTGTTCCTATGGGTGACGATGCCGTGCCTGCAGGAAGGGCTTCTCCTGCTGGAGGCATGGGGATTTTCCTATAAGACGGTGGCTTTTGTGTGGGTGAAGCAGAACCGGAGGGCGGACAGTCTGTTTATGGGACTGGGGAGCTGGACCCGCTCCAATGCGGAGCTGTGCCTGCTGGCGGTCAGGGGGAGGCCCAGACGCAGGGACGCTGGAGTACGACAGATCATTCTGTCCCATGTAGGGGAGCATAGCAGGAAGCCGGAGGCAGCCCGGGAGAGGATCCTGCAGCTGATGGGTGACGTCCCACGCATCGAGCTGTTCGCAAGGGAAAGGGCAGAGGGCTGGGACGTGTGGGGGAATGAAGTGGAATCTGACATCTCCATGCCGGAAAGCCGAAACGGCGGATAAAAAGGAGAAAAAGGGCGCATGGATGGAGCTGACAAGGGCCTCCAAAGGGAGGAAAAGCCGGAGGCGGCTTTGGCGGGCGAATACGTGGGGCCGGAGGGCCTGATGCACTGTAGGGTGTGTCATGCGCCCAGACAGTGCCGGATCCGGCTGTGGGACAGAGAAAGGATTGTGCCGTGTCTGTGCCGGTGTCAGGAGGAAGAGCGAAAGCGCAGGGAGAGGCAGATGGAGGAAGAGGAACGGCTGCGCCGGATCAGGCATATGAGGGCGGTGGGCATTCAGGAAAAAAGCCTTGGAGGATGGTGTTTTGAGGTTGCCGAGGACACGACCAACGTCCGCATGGCAAAAAGGTACGTGGAGAACTGGGAAAAGGTCAAGGAGGAGAACCTTGGCCTTCTGTTCTGGGGAGACGTGGGGACGGGGAAGACGTTTCTCGCTGCATGCATCGCAAACGCCCTGATTGCCAAGGGGGTGCCGGTGCTGATGACCAACTTCTCCAAGATACTGAACCAGATGGGCGGGCTGTACTCGGAGGAGAGGCACCGGTATGTGGCTTCTCTGGCCGGGTTCCGGCTTCTGGTCATCGACGACCTTGGGATAGAGCGGAACACGGAGTATGCTCTGGAGCAGGTTTATTCGATCATCGACGAACGCTATAAAACAAAGCTCCCGATGATTGTCACCACGAACCTGACCGTAGGGCAGCTCCGCAGCCCGGAGGATGCCGCCCACGCCCGGATCTACAGCCGGGTTCTGGAGATGTGTACGCCGGTGCATGTGGCCGGAGGGGACAGAAGGAAGGCCATAGGAAAGGAAAAGCAGGATCTGGCAAAAAGGATGCTGCTGGAAAGGGATGGATGAGATGAAGAATGCTGAGAAGGCTATGGAACAGACAAAAAGGCGGATTCTGCCGCAGGGTACGGCGGAGCGTCTGATCCGCTATCAGAAAGCGCTGGAACCGGCTGCTGTCTGCAGGAGAAAGGGGAAGGGCGGTGGCTGCTAAGAAGGCGGAACGGGTGCAGGACATCCCTCTGACGGAGCTGTATCCCTTCAAGGATCATCCTTTCAGGGTGGTGGACGACGAGGCCATGCAGAGAACGGTGGAGAGCGTGGCGCAGTTCGGGGTTCTGGCTCCGGCCATAGCCCGCCCCAGACCGGAAGGGGGTTATGAGCTGATCGCAGGGCATAGGCGGCTGCGGGCCTCCCAGCTGGCGGGGCTGGAGACGCTGCCCGTGATCGTCCGCCAGATGGATGATGATGCGGCTGTCATTGCCATGGTGGACTCCAACCTCCAGAGGGAGACGCTGCTGCCCAGCGAGAGGGCCTATGCCTACAAGATGAAGATGGAGGCCATGCGCCGCAGGGCCGGGAGGCCCCCGAAAGAAAACTCTGACCAAGTCGGGGAGAATTTATGGGCGGTCAACCGGGTGGCGGAGGATGCGGGCACCAGCAAGAGCCAAGTCCAGAGGTATGTGCGCCTGACGAATCTGGTTCCTGAGCTGCTGGAGATGGTGGACCAGAAGCAGATCGCCTTCGGCCCGGCGGTGGAGCTTTCATTCCTGACGGAGGAGGAACAGAGGGGATGCATGGATGCCATGGACTACGGGCAGGCGGCCCCGTCCCTTTCTCAGGCCCAGCGCATGAAAAAGCTGAGTCAGGCAGGGGCATGTACGCAGGAGGCCATGAACGGGATCATGGATGAGGAGAAGAAGGGGGATCTGGACAGAGTGGTCATCAGGAATGAGGTGCTGCGGAAATATTTCCCCCGTTCCTATACCCCGAAGCAGATGGAGGACACCATCATCCGGCTGCTGGAGCAGTGGCAGAAGAAGCGGCAGCGTGACCAGTCGAGGTGAAAAGCGGCGGTGTGACCGGTTGAGCTGACAAGGGGGCAGACGGCAATCTGTTGGAGGCATTGAAGAGTCGAGACTGATCCATGGTTCGGCAGAGGAAAGGGAGGAATCTGGCATGGGAGAGAAAGCAAACAAGAAAAGATGCCCTGCTTGCGCAGGAGGGGACATGGAGACGCTGCGGCGCTGTCTTGAGGAGCTTGCGGTATGTGTTCGGCACTGTGCCGGGGCGCTCTGTGCTGGGGATGTATCAGAGGATGCATCAGAGGACGAGGCGGTCTTGATGGCGGTTGCTGTTCCGGGAAAGGGCATTCAGGTCATGGACGTGGAGGAGTGCTTCGGGGCGCTGAGATGGTTTGGAGTTGACGACATGGAAGAAGACTCCCCGGTTCCGGGTCTGCGTATGGCATATGATAACCGGCAGATGCTGGATCTGGGAGGGAGTCGTTATCTGGCCGGGCCTGCCGTCCTCTACCGAAGGGATGAGAAGGGCGAGGAGGTGTCGGTGACGGCCGTGGACATCTACAAGGCTCGCCGGATGGCGGAGGAGAGGACCGTGGAGCTGTGTGCGGACGGGAAAGAGTTCCCGGCCCTCCGGCTGGACTGAGGGCGGGGAGGGAGAAGATATGGATGCTGGGAAAAGAACTTCGGAATATGATCTGCTGGATTCAGATGCGCTGGCGGATCTGATCCGTACCACGGGAGAAGACGAGATGCTGACCATAGAGATCCTATGGGAGGAAGGAGGAGAGGGGCGTGACAGAAAGGGAGACGGTTGTGTTGGACGAGGGATACAGCCTGAAGCAGGTCAGAGTCATGCTGAAGCTGTGCGAGGCGGAACCGCTCTACAGCACGGAGCAGCTGAAAGGCCCGGATCAGGCCACGGAGGTGATGGCTGATGCGCTGGCACGGCTGGACCGTGAATACTGCTGTGTTGTGAATCTGGACAGTATGCTCAGGCCGATCAACTTCAACGTGGTGAGCATCGGAGGGATCAGCCGGACGCTGGTGCCGGTCCAGAACGTGTTCAAGGCCGCCATACTCAGCAATGCCGCAGGCATCATGCTGTTCCATAACCATCCCAGCGGGTCGCTGACTCCGAGCCGGGAGGACGTGCTGCTGACCCAGAGGCTGGTGAAGGCGGGGCAGCTGATGGAGATCCCGGTTCTGGACCATGTCATCGTGGGAGGCGGCGGGACGGGGAGGTGCAGCCTGCGTTCGGAGCATCCGAAACTGTTTTGCGTGGAAGAGCCGGAGACGTACTGTGGCGGGCAGGATAAGGCTGGCCACCTCCGTGAACCTTTTGAGATTACAGAAGATCGGAAAGGGGACAAAAATCTGCGGGACGAAGAAGGATGCCGTGGAGCGGCAAGCGTGGCGGGAGGCCGAGTGGAAAAAAGGAAGACCATTGGGGAAATGATGGAAGAGATGCGGCGGCAGGCCGGGGCAAAGGAGTATGCGGGACATTCGTATATGGATCTGAATCGGTTTGCCGAGGACACAAGGCATATGGTCATCTTCGACGTGCTGACGGAGGACTCGCCCGTGGGCTGGCAGGGGGAGCGGACGAGGGCCTATCTGAATGAGGAAGGGTATAGAAAAATGGCAAGGTATCAGGAGGAGGGGCATGTCAGGATCGTCAGCCATGCCAGTGTCCGAAACGGTCATCTCTGCTATGACAGAAGGGATCAGGTACGCTGAGAGAGCTGTAGAGGGAAGGGGAGGTGATGCACCATGCAGGAGGAAGTGGAGAACCGGACGGTCAATCTGGCCATAAGCACGTCCAAGCTCACCGGGAGGACGCTGGTCTCGGCGTTTCGGAAGTATCTGCAGCATAGGAGCGGTGTGAAGATGAGGAAGCCCATGGGGGAACAGACCGTTGACCAGCTGGTGGGCCAGAATCAGGGGGCCACCAATATAGAGATCGAGGGGACAGACATCCGGGGATTCAAAAAGATACTGGACAAGTATGGCGTGGACTATGCGGTCACCAAGGATCTGTCCAAGGAGAAGCCCCGGTTTCTGGTGTTCTTCAAGGCGAGGGACGTGGACGTGCTGAAGGCGGCGTTCAAAGAGTATTCCGCAGCCGTGCTGCAGAAGGAGAAGAGGCCCAGCGTACTGGAGCGGCTGAAGCATTTCAAGGAACTGGAGGCATCTCTGCCGAGAAAGGTCAGAGAGAAGACGCAGGAGCGTGGACTATGAAGAGAGAGACTAAGCGTGTTCTGATAACCGGCATCCCCTATCTGGCAGCCGGGCTTGCGGCCACCAAGCTGGGGGAAGCGTGGCGGCTGGCGGAGGGAGCGGACCTCTCCTCCAAGATACTGGGCCTCGGGGATGCCTTCGGAGGGGCGTTTGCAGATCCCCTGCCCAGCTTCCATCCGGCGGATCTGCTGGCGGGCATGGCGGTGGGGGCCTGCCTGCGGCTGGCGGTGTACCTCCGGGGCAAGAATGCCAAGAAATACCGCCACAACGTGGAGTATGGCAGCGCCCGTTGGGGTGCATAATCTTAACTGTAAGCAACACCTATATTGACGCAGGAGGGTATGC
>CAJUSE010000052.1 GCA_910588975.1 uncultured Oscillospiraceae bacterium
CTCGGCCCGGGTGGGCCGGGGGTTGCGGATCATGGAGTCCAGCATTTGGGTGGCGGTGACCACGTTCTTACCGGCGGAGTAGCTCTTGGCGATCATTTCCTTCTGGATGATGGGCACCTCATAGGCGGGGATCTCCACCCCCAGATCCCCCCGGGCCACCATGGCCCCATCAGAGGCCGCCAGGATCTCGTCAAAGTTCTCCACGCCCTCCCGGTTCTCGATCTTGGCGATGATGCGGATGCCCTGGCCGCCCCACTTGGCCAGCTCCTCCCGGATGTCCCAGATGTCCTGGGCCTTGCGGATGAAGGAGGCAGCCACATAGTCAAAGTCGTTTTCGGCGGCAAAGCGCAGATCCTCCCGGTCCTTGTCGGTGAGGGCGGGCAGCTGGATCTTGGTGTCGGGGATGTTGATGGACTTGTTGTTGGAGAGCACCCCGCCGGTGACCACCTCACAGCGGATGTCCTGGCCCTCCACCTCCATCACCCGCAGCTCCACCAGACCGTCGTCGATGAGGATGCGGGTGCCGGGGGTCACCTCGTTGTGAAGGTTGGTGTAGGTCACCGACACCCAGTTTTCGTCCCCCTCGCCCTCCCAGGTGGACAGGGTGAAGCGCTGGCCCTCGGTCAGGGTGATGGGGCCGTTTTGGAAGGAGCGGATGCGGATCTCCGGGCCCTTGGTGTCCAGCATGGTGGCCACCGGCCAGCCCAGCTCGTCCCGGACCCGCTTGAGCCGGTTAAGGGTGCTCAGCTGGGATTCGTGGGTGCCGTGGGAAAAGTTGAACCGGGCACAGTTCATGCCGGAGAGGATGAGCTTGCGCAGCATCTCCTCGCTGTCCACTGCCGGGCCCAGGGTGCAGACGATCTTGGTCTTGCGTGTATACATAGAGTACCTCCAAATAGGCGCTTGCCCTTAGTTTTGTCAAGAATGTTCCTATGATACTACATCCGGGCAAAATTGGAAAGGGTCAAAACATACAAAAAAGGGGAATAAGCCCCTTGTAAAACCGTATTTGCCGTGGTATACTGGCGCCGGGTGGTGGAAAAAGGCCCCGTGGTGGCGGGGCAGCGAGAAAAAGAAAGGATAATACCAAAGGAGAAACCTATGAAGAAGTGTCATTTTGATTCGGTGGTTGTGGCCTGACCGGGAGGTCGGCTGAATACAACCGCCGTTCCTCCCGGGAGATTGCAACCATCTCTCATAGGAGGAAATATTACAATGAACCGTGAACACAAACGTCAAATGTATGAAAAAGGCTATTATAAGACCCATTCCTGTCAGGAGAGTTTCACCTGCAAGGTCTGCGGCTGGCTGGTGACCCCGGAGCAAGCGGGCACCGGGCACCGCAACCACTGTCCCAACTGCCTGTCCAGCCTCCATGTGGACATAGAGCCCGGCGACCGCTCCAGCGACTGCGGCAGCGTCATGGAGCCGGTGGCGGTGTGGGTCCGCAAGGGAGGTGAGTGGGCCATCGTCCACCGTTGCAGGCGCTGCGGCGCCCTGTCTTCCAACCGGGTGGCCGCCGACGACAACCCCATGAAGCTGCTCTCCATCGCTCTGCGGCCCCTGAGCCAGCCCCCCTTCCCGGTGGAGCACATCCGGGAACTGAGCGACCTGCTGGCCGGTCAATAGAGGGCAAGATCCGGGGATAAAAGGGCAAAAACCCGGGAATAAGCGGTCCAAACCCTGAAAAAATAAGGGCAAAAAAGCCAAATATCACAGGAAACGGCCCCGCCATGACACAATGGCGGGGCCGTTTTTCAAAATAAGTGAGGTTCTTTGAACAGAAAACAGAGGAAAAGGGAGCCCGGAAAGAGCTTAGTTTTCCGTCGTCTGTGCCCTCTTGGCGGCCAGGTTTGCCTCCCGGTTGGTGGGCAGATAGGGGAACAGACCGTCCACCTCCAGAGAGCTTGCGGCGTTGAGCACGATGACCAGGTCAGGCTCCAGCCAGTGGATATAGTCCAGCATCTCATCCTGGTCTCCGGAGAACATTCGCCCATCCATGGTGATGGTCTCGCTGGTGAGCAGGGAGAGGAAGGGGGTGAGGGTGCAGCCGAAGGAGTCCCGAAGGACAAGGACCCGGGGGCCGTCGGGGTTTTCCTCGTTTTTGGCCCGGGCCAGAAGGAAATCTCCCCCGGAGTAGATGACATAGGGGTTGGTGTCGTAGAGACTGCCCTTGTCGGCCACCATCTCGGGAAAGAGCAGGCTGACGGCAAAGGGCCCGGTGCGGGTGATGGAGTTCATGGGCACGGAGTAGGTAAAGTCGGTCTCAAACTTGGGCGACCAGATCTCGATGTCGTCCAGCCCGGCATAGAGGGAGCCCACCCGCTTGCCCTGGCTGCCCAGAAACAGGTCCTCGAAGGTGTATTTCTCATAGCTGCGCTCCAGGGTGAAAGCGGGGTCCACCTGGAAGCCGTAATCCTCCTCCAGCTTGCCGCACAGCTCCTGGAAGCCCCGGAAGGCCCCGGCGGGGGTCCAGTGGTGGTCGGTGGCGAAGAAATAACGCTCCCCGGCCATTTTGTCCTCTTTGGCCGCCTGGCGGAAGGCGGGCCGCAGGTCCAGGGTGTCCACTCCGCTCTCCTCCAGCAGGGAGAGGAACTGGTCGGCCTCGGCATCGGCGTAATTGTTCACCCCCTGGGGCAGCTGGGCGGTATCCAGCTTGGAGGGGGCCTGGACATAGAGGGTGGGCACGCCGTAGCGGAATTCCACCCGCCGGGCAAAGGAGATGAACTCCCGGGCCATGACGGACCGGTCCGCCTGCACCCCCTCCGGGTCGGCAAAGGTGAGCTGGCCATCGGACAGGCGCATGACGGTATATTTGGGGTCCAGATCCTCCACGCTCTTCCGGCCTATGACCCGCTGAGCCCCACCGTAGAGCTGGATGAAGAAGTGGTCCCGGTCCAAATTCTTGTTGACGGCGGTCTCGACTCCGTCAATGGCTGTCTGGAGGCTGTCGCTCACCTGCTTTAGGGAGGGCAGCCGGTCCGTCCAGCTGCTGCCCCGGCCCAGGATGGGCTGGGTCTGACGGGGAAGCCGGGTGACGGTGTGGGCGTGGGCGGACTCTGTCCCGTCGGGCCGGGCGGAGTCCTGGGCCTGCCGGAGGACGGGCCGCTGGGGCTCCGTGACCGCCAGGTCCTTGGGGAGGTTTCCAAGGTTCAGATAGACCGTTCCCGCCGCCAGAGCGGCCAGAAACAAAGCGCCGGTATAGCTGTGACGTCTGTCAGACATTGGAGCACCTCCTCTCATAGTAAAAATCGCATTTAGAAGCGGAAATAGATGAAGGGGTTGTAGGTCCCCTTCACCAGACAGGCCACCGACAGCATTCCGATCCCCAGCAGTCCGAGGGCGTAGAGAATGTCCCACAGGGGGGAGAGATCGGGGCGGTCAGGGCGGGGCGTGTAGAGGGCCTTTCCCAGCTTTCCGGCCAGGGGAAGGGCGAAGAACAGCGCCAAAAGAAGCACCAGGGCGTTCTCCCGCAGGTAGAACCGGGCCAGCCCGTCGGACCTTATGGCTCCGCCCAGACCCAGCATGGCTTTGAAGAAGCCCCCGGCATAGCCCAGGCTGTCCGAGCGGAACACCACCCACAGCAGGGTGACACACAGCAGGGTCAGGACCCAGCGCAGAGCGGCGGGGACCTTTTCCTTGTAGGCGGGGACGTACTTTTCAAAGAGAAGCAGCAGGAAATAGCCCAGCCCCCAGGCCACAAAGGTCCAGTTGGCCCCGTGCCACAGCCCGGTGAAGAGCCAGACCAGGAACAGGTTGCGGATGTGCTTTTTTACCTCCACCCGGTTGCCCCCCAGGGGGATGTAGAGATAGTCCCGGAACCAGGTGCTGAGAGAGATGTGCCACCGGCGCCAGAACTGTGTGACGGAGACGGCGGCATAGGGGTGGTCGAAGTTCTCCAGAAAGTGGAACCCAAACATCCTCCCCAGACCGATGGCCATGTCCGAATAGCCGGAGAAGTCGTAGTAAATTTGAAGGGTGTAGCAGATGGCCCCCAGCCAGGCCATGGCCTGGCTCAGCTGGGCGGGGGAGGTGGCAAAGACCCGGTCGGCCACCACCGCCAGCTGATTGGCCAGCAGTACCTTTTTGCCAAGGCCGGCCAGAAAGCGGCTGCATCCGCTGGAGAAGTCGGCCCAGCTCTCCTTCCGCCCCCGGATCTCCAGGGCCACGGTGGAGTACTTGACGATGGGGCCGGCGATGAGCTGGGGGAAGAAGGAGATATAGAGGCCCAGATCCAACACCGAGCGCTGGACCGCCACCCGGCCTGCCGCCACATCCAGAACATAGCTTAAAGCCTGAAAGGTAAAGAAGGAGATGCCGATGGGCAGGACGATCTGGGGCACGGGCAGGCTAAGGCCCAGGGCGTTGATGCTCTCCAGGGTGAAGGCGAGGTACTTAAAAACAAAGAGCAGCCCCAGGTTGCACCCCACCGCAGCGGTCACCGGCTGCTTGGTGGGCTCCCCCCTGAGTTGGCAGCGGTGGACCCACAGCCCGAAGCCATAGTTCATGGCGATGGAGAGCACCATCAAAGGCAGAAACCGCCACTCCCCCCAGGCATAGAAAAAGAGGGAGGCCGCCAGCAGAAACAAATTCTGCTGCCGCCGCATCCCCCGGAACAGGATGTGGTATCCCGCCAGCACCACCGGCAGGAAGCGGAACAGGAACACATTGCTGGAAAAGAGCATGGCGGAATACCTCCTTTCTTGTGGGGGATGGTAGATGTGGCTCTGCCCTTTCTCCAACAAAAGCGGTCTTCAGCTTTTGTTGGAAAGAGGAAGAAGGGGCCTGTGGATATGGAGCCCTCGGCCGATTTTCACAGGCCGGGGGCGGAATGGAACAGGCTTCTTCTGACTTATGTTAACCAACGCCCAATAAAGGGAATGTGATTGATAAGCCAGGCCAGGGCGAAGGAGAGCAGGAACACCACCGCCGTCAGCACGGGCACCGAGGCCACCGGGGCAAAGGACAGGGTGGTCAGGCCGATGTTGCGCAGCAGGATGATAAACAGGTCGTGGACCAGGTAGATGCCAAAGGCGATGCGGGCCACATGGCTCAGCCGCTGCCGGCGGGAGCGCTCCTCGCTGACCCCCAGCACATAGCGGAACAGCACCACGATGGCCACGGCGAAAAAGGCCACATTGGGGGCGAAGTAGTCGTAAAAGAACTGGTTGAGTGCGCCGTACTGGAGAGACAGAGCCTTTGTGCCCCAGACGGTGACAATGGCCCCCAGCACGCCCAGCACATAGATGATGGCCTCGGTGATGCGCCCGATGGTGTACTCCCGCAGGTAGTAGCCGGCTACATAGTAGCCCACATAGCCCAGTACCAGTTTGACCCCCATCCGGTCATACCATGTGTGCAGGGGGGCGGTGGCGTTGGGCCAGACCTGGAAGGCCATGGGCAGGAGGGAGGCAAAGAGGAAGCACAGCAGCAGAAAATAGTGCAGATCGGCCCGGCTGGCCCCCCGGACAAAGGCCCGCAGACAGGGGGTCACCAAATACAGCCCCAAAATCATGTAACAAAACCACAGGTGGTAGTGGGTGTTGCCCCGAAGGGCGTTGAGCATGGCCTGCCACAGCCCCCGCCAGGAAAAGACACCCGCCAGCCAGTAGTCGATGAGGGCGTAGACCGCCCCCCAGAACATGAGACAGACGATGATCCGCAGACAGTTGTGGAAAAAGAGCTTGCTCAGGGGCAGGGCGTGCTTGGAGTCCAGCATGAACATGCCCGAGAGCATGACGAACATGGGCACGCACCAGCGCACCAAGCTGTTGTAGAGGTTAAAGATCTGCCAGGCGTGAGAGCCCACAGCCACATTGGCCATCTGACTGCCCGCCAGGTGGAGGACGATGACGGCGATGGTGGCGAAGGTCCGCAGCAGGTCGGCGTAGGCCACCCGGCCGTTGATTTTCTCTGCCATGGATCATAGCTCCTTTTCCCCATTCTGGGGAGAGAATATCACAAAAAACACAATAAATTATTCTACCACAAAAAGGGCTTTCTGACAAGATTTCCGGGCCAAAGAAGCCCGAACTTTCCGTCAGGGCAGCAGCTCCCCCAGAAGCCCGGTCTCGGTGAGGCCGGTGATGCGGACCTGCCGTTCAATGTTATGTAAACTTTCCTCTGAGGACACATATACATCCACATAGTTGGGGGCGTAACCCCGGTAAAGGCCCCCCTTCACCTCCTCAAAGAGGACGGGGAGGGTCTGCCCCACCCAGCTGCGGCGATAGGTCTCGCTCTCCTGCCGGGCGGCCTCTATGGCGATGTGGGAGCGCTCCTCCTTCACCCGGTTGCTGACCTGCCCCGGCATCTTGTCCGCCGGGGTGCC
Source organism: uncultured Oscillospiraceae bacterium (assembly GCA_910588975.1). Classification (GTDB taxonomy): domain Bacteria; phylum Bacillota; class Clostridia; order Oscillospirales; family Oscillospiraceae; genus Vermiculatibacterium. Next base: position 6,332 of record CAJUSE010000052.1, read on the forward strand.
CGGCCGGCGGGAGTAGGGGAAGATGTGCATATCGGAAAAGGCGCAGGTGTGGATAAAGTCCACCGTGGTCTGGAAGTCCTCCTCGCTCTCCCCGGGAAAGCCCACAATGAGGTCGGCGGTGATGCCGGGCCGGTCAAACCACTGCCGCAGCAGGGTCACGCTCTCCAGAAACCGGGCGGTGTCGTACTTCCGGTTCATCCGCTTCAGGGTGTCGTCACAGCCCGACTGGAGGGAGAGATGGAAGTGGGGGTCAAGATTATGTAAACTACTTGCCCGGCGGCAGAAGTCCTCGGTCACCGTCCTGGGCTCCAGTGAGCCCAGCCGGATGCGGCAGGCGGGGGCGGCGGCGCAGATGGCCTCCAGCAGGTCGATAAGGCCGGTGCCGTTTCGGAGGTCGTGGCCCCAGGAGGAGATCTCGATGCCGGTGACCACCAGCTCCTTATAGCCCGCCTCCATGAGCCGCCGGGCCTCGGCGGCGGCCCGCTCAATGGGTAGGGAGCGCACTGGCCCCCGGGCGTAGGGGATGATACAGTAGGTGCAGAAGTTGACGCAGCCGTCCTCCACCTTCAGCATGGCCCGGGT
>CAJUSE010000053.1 GCA_910588975.1 uncultured Oscillospiraceae bacterium
GCGCCGCACTCCAGCCGCTTGGCGATGTAGCCCTCGTGGTAGACCTCGGCCACATGACCGGTGGCCAGGCCGATCTGGTTGCCGTAGGAGGAGTAGCCCGCCGCTGCCGTCTGGGCCAGCTTGCGCTGGGGCAGCTTGCCGGGCAGGGTGTCGGCCAGGGACTTTCGGGGGTCACCGCCGCCGGTGAAGCGCATGGCTTGGTGGACGAAGGCCCGGCCGGAGAGGGGGTCCCGGATACAGCCGCCGATGCAGGTGGCGGCGCCGCCGAAGGGCTCGATCTCGGTGGGGTGGTTGTGGGTCTCGTTCTTGAACATGAGCAGCCAGTCCTGCGCCTGGCCGTCCACGGTGGCCTTGACATGGATGGAGCAGGCGTTGATCTCCTCGCTCTCGTCCAGCTCGGGCAGGCGGCCCTCCTTTTTTAGGGCCTTGGCCCCGATGGTGGCGATGTCCATAAGGGTCTGGGGCCGCTGGGCGGCCTTTTCGGGGCCGTAGACATCTTCCCGGGCCTTCAGGTAGAGCTGGTAGGCGTCATTGACCACCGGGTCGTCAATTTGGATATTCTCCAGGTGGGTGGAGAAGGTGGTGTGCCGGCAGTGGTCGGACCAGTAGGTGTCCACCACCCGAATCTCGGTGATGGTGGGGTCCCGGCCCTCCTCGTTTTTGAAGTAGTTCTGGAGGAATTTCAAATCGTCCAGGTCCATGGCAAGGCCCAGCTGGCCCAGGAGAGCCTCCAGGGCGGGCTCGTCCATGGCAGTGAAGCCGGTGACGGTGGCCACCATGTCGGGCTGGGCATGGTCGATTTGGAGAGTCTGGGGCAGGTCCAGCTCGGCCTGGCGACTCTCCACCGGGTTGATGACGTAGTTCTGGATGGCTTTCACGTCGGCATCGGTGAGCTTGCCATAGAGGGCGTAGACCTTGGCCGAGCGGACGGTGGGCCGCTCGCCCTGGCTCAAAAGCTGGATACACTGGCTGGCCGAATCGGCCCGCTGGTCAAACTGACCGGGAAGGGGCTCCACGGCAAAGACGGCGGCGGCCCCGGTGGTGTCAATGTCCTCGCCCGTCAGATCCAGCTGGGGCTCGGAAAAAACGGTGTCCACGGCGTAGTCAAAGAGGGTCTTGTCCAGCCCCTCGGCATCGTAGCGGTTCCACAGCTTGACCTCCTCCAGGCCGGTGATGCCCAGAAAAGAGCGGCAGTCAGAGAGCAGGGAGGCACACTCGGGGTTCAGCCCGGGACGCTTGGTGACAAAGATACGATAGACCATGGTTTATTTCTCCTTCCCGGCCTGGAGAGCCCGCTGGCCGATGTCCTTGCGGCAATAGGCCCCCTCAAAGCTGACCCCCTGGGTCAGCCGGTAGGCCTCCTCAATGGCCTGGGGCAGGGTGGGGGCGGTGGCGGTGACCCCCAGGACCCGGCCGCCCGAGGTGACCAGCACCCCGTTCTGGAGTTTGGCCCCGGCCACGTAAGTGTGCTGGGCGGTCTCCTCGGTCATGGTGATGGGGAAGCCGGTGGCATACTTGGTGGGGTAGCCCTGGGAGGCCACCACCACACAGCAGGCGCTGCCGGTGTCAAACTCCACGGGGGTATCCTTCAGAGTGCCCTTGGTGGTGGCCTGCATGACGGTGAGCAGGTCGCTTTTTAGCAGGGGGAGGACCACCTGGGTCTCCGGGTCACCGAAGCGGCAGTTGTACTCAATGACCTTAGGCCCCTTGGGGGTGAGCATAAGCCCGAAGTAGAGGCAGCCCTTGAAGGGCCGGCCCTCGGCCTTCATGGCGGCAATGGTGGGCAGGAAAATGGTCTCCATACACTCCTTGGCGATGGCCTCGGTGTAATAGGGATTGGGGGCAATGGTGCCCATGCCGCCGGTGTTGGGACCGGTGTCGCCGTTGCCGATGCGCTTGTGGTCCATGGAGGAGACCATGGGAACCACCGTCTCTCCATCGGTGAAGGAGAGGACGGAGACCTCGGGGCCGGTGAGGAACTCCTCAATGACCACCTTGCTGCCCGACTCGCCAAAGACCTTGTCCTCCATCATGGACTTTACGGCCTCCTTGGCCTCGTCAATGGTCTGGGCGATGATGACCCCCTTGCCAAGAGCCAGGCCGTCGGCCTTGACCACGATGGGGGCAGACTGCCCCTCCAGATAGGCCAGGGCGGCGGCCATGTCGGTGAAGGTCTCGTAAGCGGCGGTGGGGATGTGGTACTTCTTCATCAGATCCTTGGAAAAGGCCTTGCTGGCCTCAATGATGGCGGCCGCCTTGTTGGGGCCGAAGCAGGGGATGCCCGCCGCCGTGAGGGCGTCCACCGCCCCCAGAGCAAGGGGGTCGTCGGGGGCCACCACAGCGTAGTCGATGCCGTGGGAGGTGGCAAAGGCCACCTGCTTTTCAATGTCCTTGGCCCCGATCTCGGGGACACAAATGGCATCGGAGGCCATGCCCCCATTACCGGGCAGGGCGTAAATGGTCTCCACAGCGGGGTTTTCCTTCAGCTTTTTGATGATGGCGTGCTCACGGCCACCGCTGCCGATGACGAGGAGATTCATGATGGGCACTCCTTTTCTGATGTGATGATACGGCGGGCCGGTGAGGGTACCGGCCCTTATTGATTAAAAAATGGGGCCCCCGGCAAAACGATTGCCTCAGTTTTGCTGGGGAAACGAGAAACAGCAAAATGAGCGAGCTTTCGGGCTTGCCCGGAAGCGAGGGATATGAAGCTTGTTTCGAGTTAGTGGTGAAACAGCCGCATCCCGGTGAAGGCCATGACGATACCGTACTTGTCGGCGGTGGCGATGACGTGGTCATCCCGGATGGAGCCGCCGGGCTCGGCGATGAAGCTGACGCCGCTCTTCCGGGCCCGCTCCACATTGTCGCCGAAGGGGAAGAAGGCATCGCTGCCCACGGTGACCCCGGTCTGTTTGGCGATCCATTCCTTCTTCTCAGCGGGAGTAAGGGGCTCGGGCCGGACGGCGAAGGTCTGCTGCCACACGTCGTCCCCCAGCACATCCTCCCACTCCTCGGAGATATAGATGTCGATGGCGTTGTCCCGGTCGGCCCGGCGGATGTTGGGGACGAACTGAAGGCCCAGCACCTTGGGGTGGTGGCGCAGCCACCAGATGTCGGCCTTGTTGCCCGCCAGCCGGGTACAGTGGATGCGGCTCTGCTGGCCGGCCCCCACGCCGATGGCCTGGCCGTCCTTTACATAGCACACCGAGTTGGACTGGGTGTACTTCAGGGTGATGAGGGAGACGATCATATCGATCTTGGCCCCCTCGGGCAGGTCCTTGTTGGCGGTGACGATGTTCTGGAGTAGCTCGGGACCGATCTTGAAGTCGTTGTGGCCCTGCTGGAAGGTGACGCCGAACACGTCCTTGAACTCCTGGGGAGCGCAGACATAGTCGGGGTCCACCTGAACCACGTTATAGCCGCCCTTCTTCTTGCTCCGCAGGATCTCCAGGGCCTCCTCGGTATAGCCTGGGGCGATGACACCGTCGGAAACTTCGGCCTTCAGGTACTGAGCGGTGGCGGCGTCGCAGACATCGGAGAGGGCAGCCCAGTCGCCGTAGGAACTGAGCCGGTCGGTGCCCCGGGCCCGGATGTAGGCGCAGGCGATGGGGGAGAGCTGGGCGTCGGGCTCCACAAAGTACATCTGCCGCTCTACGTCGCTCAGGGGCTTGCCCACGGCGGCGCCGGCAGGGGAGACGTGCTTGAAGCTGGCGGCCGAGGGCATCCCGGTGGCCTCCTTCAGCTCCTTGACCAGCTGCCAGGAGTTGAGGGCATCCAGGAAGTTGATATAACCCGGCTTGCCGTTGAGGACGGTGACAGGCAGCTCGCTGCCGTCCCGCATGAAGATCTTCGAGGGCTTCTGGTTGGGATTACAGCCGTACTTCAGTTCCAATTCAGTCATGATTACCCCTCCTGATGCTTGTTGATGATGGCGGTATCGGTCTTACCAGAGGTGAGCTCGATCGTACGGACAAACAGGGAGACCTTGTTGTCTTTGTTGAGGGCGGCCCAGACCTTCTGGGCCAGCTCGCCGGCGGTCTCGTTGCCGAAGGAGATGGCCCGGGGCTCGCCGTGGAAGGCGGGGAGAGGGGAGCCATCGGTCTCGTAGGTGGAGATAAAGTGGCCCACGCCATTGAGACCGGCGTATTCAAAGGTATACCGGTCGCAGGCAGAGCCGGCGGGGTCGGCGGCCTTGAGGATGGACAGCTTGTAGCTGCCATCGCCCGCCACAAGGCCGGAGATGCGGGAGGTCCAGTTGGGGCCGTCGGGCTCGAACTCCCGGGTGCGCAGGGCATCCTCGAAGCTCTTGCCCTGGGCCAGGAAGTCCCGGATGGTATCGGTCTGGTCGCCGTTGGTGACGATGGTGGTCTGGCCCAGCACCCGCACCGGGTGGTAGATGATGAGGGAGGGATCGGTCATTTTGCTCTCGTCAAAGGCCCTGGTGCGGATGCCGTCCTCGGTGGTCTCAAAGACCCGGTTGCGGCTGTTTTCGCTGCGGCCCATGATGAAGTAGACCATGACGGCCCGCTGGCCGTCAGCGGAGCGGCCCAGGGCGATGCCCCGGCCAGGGTAGACGTTCTCAGAAAGCAGCTTGTAAAAATCAGTCATATATGCTCCTCCTTATGCGTGTGCGGGCGGGTTTGGAACCTACCCCTACAAGACGTTTGCGTTGTGTAGGGACAGGTTCAAGACCCGCCCGAAGGCCCTTTAGGGAAGAATGTCCACCCGCCGGCCCTCCACCTTCAGCTTGCCCTGACAGAACAGGGCCACGGCCTGGGGCAGCAGCTTCCATTCAGCCTGCTCCATGACCCGCTTTTGCAGGACCTCGGGGGTGTCGCCGGGCAGAATGTCCACCGCCTTTTGCAGGATGATGGGCCCCTCGTCAGCCCCCTCGTTGACAAAGTGGACGGTGGCGCCGGTGACCTTCACCCCCCGCTCCAGCGCCCGCTCGTGGACGGTAAGGCCGTAGAAGCCCTTGCCGCAGAAAGCGGGGATGAGGGAGGGGTGGATGTTGATGATACGGTTTTCAAAGCAGCGGACAAAGTGCTCGTCCAGAATGGACAAAAACCCGGCCAGTACCACAAGGCCGATATCCCGCTTTTGAAGCTCCTCTACCAATGCAGCGCAGAAGGCGGCGGTGTCGGGGTAGTCCTTCTTGCGGACGGTGATGTCCTCCACACCTGCCTTGGCGGCCCGCTCCAGGGCGTAGGCCCCGGGCACGTTGGAGACCACTACAGCAATTTCGCCGTTGGGGATGTCTCCCCGGGCCTGGGCGTCCAGCAGAGCCTGGAGGTTGGTGCCGCCGCCTGAGACCAGAACTGCGATCTTGGTCACAGCAGTTCCACCCCCTCGCCGGGGACGATCTCGCCCAGCACATAGCTGTCCTGTCCGTTCTGGGCGAGCAGGGCCACGGCCTTGTCCGCCTGGTCGGCGGGGAGGATGACCACCATGCCCACACCCATATTGAAGGTATTATACATATCCCGCTCGGGGATGTTGCCCTCTTTGGCGATGAGGTCGAAGAGGGGATGGACCCGCACATCGCTCTTGCGGATACGGGCGCCCAGGCCCTTGGGAATGCAGCGGGGGATGTTTTCATAGAACCCGCCGCCGGTGATGTGGCTCACCCCGTGGACCTCCACCTGCTCCATGAGGGAGAGCACGGGCTTGACATAGATCTTGGTGGGGGTGAGCAGGGCCTCGCCCAGCTCGCCGCCCAGCTCGGGCACAAAGCGGTGCAGGTCCTTGCCCTCCAGGTCAAAGACCTTGCGCACCAGGGAGAAGCCGTTGGAGTGGACGCCGGTGGAGGGCAGAGCCAGGATCACATCTCCCGCCTGCATTTTGTTGATGTCCAAAATCTTGGACTTGTCCACAGCGCCCACAGTGAAGCCGGCCAGGTCGTAGTCCTCCTCGGCCATCATGCCGGGGTGCTCGGCGGTCTCGCCCCCCACCAGGGCACAGCCCGACTGGACGCAGCCTTCGGCCACGCCGGAGACAATGGCGGCCATTTTCTCGGGGAAGTTCTTTCCGCAGGCGATGTAGTCCAGGAAGAACAGGGGCTTGGCTCCGCAGGCCAGGATGTCGTTGACGCACATGGCCACGCAGTCGATGCCGATGGTGTCGTGCTTGTCC
>CAJUSE010000054.1 GCA_910588975.1 uncultured Oscillospiraceae bacterium
TCTTTTCTGGGGGTCTGGGGTGCCATCTTTTCCACACGGAAAAGATGGTCCCCAGGTTGCTCCCACCTGCAAAGGTGGAATTATCTGTACAGCGGCACCAGGGCGGCGCCGATGACCCCTGCCTCGCTGCCCAGCTGGGCCAGGCACAGCCTGGTGCGGCGGGTGCCGTCCCGGGTGAACTCCTCAGCGTCCAAAATTTTGCGCACCGGGCCCAGCAGGTTCTCCCCCTGCCGGCTCACCCCGCCGGCCACACAGAGGGTCTCGGGCTGGAACAGGTTGATGAGGTTCGTAATGCCGCAGGCCAGATCGTCAACGTAGCTCTCCACCACGGCTTGGGCGACGGCATCCCCCGCCTGGGCGGCGTCAAAGGCGGTCTTGCCGTTGGCGGCCTCCAGAGTGGGGGCGTAGTGCCACAGAATGCTGTCGGGGTGGGCTTCCATGGCCTCCCGGGTGGAGCGGATAAGGCCGGTGGCCGAGGCGTAGGTCTCCCAGCAGCCCTGCCGGCCGCAGGTGCACTGGCGGCCCCCACGGTGAATGACCATGTGGCCGGCCTCCATGCCGGCGTAGTTGGAGCCGGTGAACAGCTTGCCGTTCAGCACTGCCCCCGAGCCCACGCCGGTGCCCAGGGTGACGGCCACCAGGGACCGGCCCCCACGGCCCGCTCCGGCCACGAACTCCCCCAGGGCGGCGGCGTTGGCGTCATTCTCCAGCGTAGCGGGCAGGCCCAGCCGCTGGGAGACCATCCCCGCCAGGGGCACATTGTGCAGATCCAGGTTGAAGGCGTGGGTCACCATGCCCCCCTCCGGGTCAATGGAGCCGGCGGAGGCCACCCCCACCGACCGGGCGTCGGTGACAGCAATGCCCGCATCCGAGCAGGCCAGAACGGCGGCCTGGGCAATGGCGTCGGCGATCTTCTCCGCTCCCCGGGGGGTGGGGATGCTGGCCTGGCCCAGACAGCGCCCGGTCTCGTTTACCACAGCGGCGGCCACGTTGGTGCCGCCCAGGTCGATGCCGATGTAATTCACGGTGATCGCTCCCCTCTTGGTACGTTTTCCCTCATTATATATCATTTGCCGGGGCAAAAACAGTCTTTTCTGTAAATTATGGCCTGGGGATCCGTCGCTGACACACCGCCCCACGCCAGCCCTCGCCGGCCAGGGCGGTGAACACAAAGCCGTTCAGCTCGGCGCTTGTCCCGGGCTTGAGCAGGGGCACGGCGATGTCCCGGGGCGGGCGGTGGAAGAGCCCCTCCCCGGTGCACTTTACCCGGGCCTCCTTCAGCGTCCAGAGGGTGTAGAAGTCCTCCCAGCGGCTTCCCCCCTCCCGGAACCAGACAAGTTCCCCCTCGCCGAAAACGTAGGCGGGCAGGCCCTCCTTCCGGGGGCGGACAAGCTCTATGTCGATGCCCACGGGGGTGTCAGAGAGGGCGCAGGCGCACAGGTCAGCCGTGTGGCTCAGGCTGAAGTGGCAGTCCGGGTGGTCGGGAAAATAGGGCTTGCCCCCCTCTCTCCGGGCGATGCTCGGCAGGGGGACAAGCCCCCAGTGATCCCTCACCGTCTTTTCCAGCAGGGCGTAGGCGTCCCCCCTCCTCGTGCACCAGATCATGGGCCCACCCCCCCGCCGCAGAAAATTTGTTACCATGATTTTATCATTCTGCCCTTTCCATGACAAGGGTTTTGGGGTAAAATGTGGGACGGGCAGGCCCTTTTGAAGGGAACATTCAGAAAGTCTTAAAACTTTCCCCGCCCGGAACTTAAAAAATGGCCTTTACAATAACACTACGAGGTGATCGCATGTATACCATTCTCATCTGCGACGATGACAGGGACATTGTCTCCGCCCTGGACATCTATCTGACCAGCGAGGGCTACCGCACCATCCTGACCTACGACGGGGCCCAGGCGGTGAAGGCGGTCCAGGAAAACGACATCCACCTCATTCTCATGGACGTGATGATGCCCAACCTGGACGGCATCCGGGCCACCGCCCGGCTGCGGGAGGAGAGCAACGTGCCCATCATCCTGCTCACCGCAAAGAGCGAGGACTCCGACAAGGTGCTGGGGCTGAACATCGGGGCGGATGACTATGTCACCAAGCCCTTCAACCCCATGGAGGTCATGGCCCGGGTGAAGAGCCAGCTGCGGCGGTACACCACCCTGGGGGGCCGTGGGACGGCCCAGAGCGAGGACGGCATCCTCCGCAACGGGGGCATTGCCCTGGACGACAGCGCCAAAACGGTGACGGTGGACGGGGAGCCGGTGAGCCTCACCCCCCTGGAGTTCAACATTCTGCGGCTGCTTATGAGCCACCCGGGGCAGGTCTACTCCACCGCCCAGATCTACGAGCAGGTGTGGAACGACCCGGCCTACGGCTCGGAGAACACGGTGGCGGTGCACATCCGCCACATCCGGGAGAAGATCGAGATCGACCCGGCCAACCCCCGCTATATCAAAGTGGTGTGGGGATTGGGGTATAAAATGGAGAAGGTATGAGTGCGGAGCCTGACAGGTCCCCCTTTTCTGATTTGCTGATTTTTTTGGAGATGATGACACCATGAAACAAGATTTTCGCTCCTACGCCCTGGTCAAGGCCCTGGCCCTGATCTTGAGCATTGCCTGCGGCGTAACGGCCGTCTTTGGCTGGTTCTACTGCGGCATGTACTGGGACAGTATGTTTGAGATCGGGGGCTACTCCACCTCCCTGGCCTGGAACCAGGCCATGAACGACAGGTACAGCCACCTGATGGAGATCCTGGACAACTACGACTATATGCGCCGGGGCCAGACTCTGGGCTATGTGGGGGACCAGATCTACCAGGAGTGGCTGGACGCCTTCAGCCCGAGCAAGACCAACTTCCGCTACATCATCCGGGACAACGCCACCGGGGAGATCCTGCTCAGCAGTTCAGGGGAAAACAGCCTGCAGAACGTTTCCGCCGAGGACCTCTCCCGCCATGTCCGCACCATCTCCCCCAGCCGCATTTATTACAGCTACCGTGAATACGATGATGAGAAGAATATCACCATCTTCTTTGACGAGAACGATACCCCCATCGGCCAGGTCACCGGCAATGAGAACATTCTTTACCGGGACGGGGAGACCTATTATTACGCCTTAGAGTACGGCGTGGACAGCCGTGCCCTTGTTCAGGATGAGTTCTACGCAGCCCGGAACACCTTCCGCAAGGGGGACATCCGCATCCTCTACTGGACGGTGGTCTTCACCCTGGCCACCCTCGCCGGCACCGTGCTGCTCATGTGCTGCGCCGGCCGGCGGCGGGGATATGAGGATTTTGTCCCCAACTGGACGGACAAGATCCCTTATGACCTCTACCTGTTCGTCACGGTCTGGGCGGCCATCATGGCCTTTGCCCTGGGCTTCAACCTGGTGGCCGAGGGCTATCACTTCCACTACAACGACCCCTCCTTCTACGCCATGCTGGGCGCATCGGGGGGCGCCATGACAGCAGGCTTCGCCCTCTCGGAAGCCATCCTCATGTCCACCGCCACCCGGTTCAAGACCCACACTCTGCTGCGCAACACCCTGTGCTGGCGCTTCTGCGCCTGGCTGTGGCGGTGGACCGTGCGGCTCTGCCGAGCGCTGGGCAGCTGGTGGGGGACCACCTTCGGCTCCTGGAGCATCACCGCCCGGCTCATCCTGTTGTTTTTGGGCTATGTGGCACTGAGCTACGTCTCCGTTTTCACCGTGATCGGCCCCCTCCTCCTCCACGGCGGCGTGCTCTTCCTGCTGTGCCGCTATCTCAAGGGGTGGAAGGCTGTCCGGGCAGGCACCGCCGCCATCGTCAACGGCCACCCGGACACCGTTATTGACACCGATGCCCTCACCGCCCCCATCTACCGGGACCTGCGGGAGCACGCCGAGGATCTGAACGATCTGGGCGGGGCCATCAACTCGGCGGTGAATGAGCGGCTCAAGAGCGAGCGAATGAAGGCCGAACTCATCACCAACGTCTCCCACGATCTCAAGACCCCTCTTACCTCCATCATCAACTATGTGGACCTCCTCAAAAAGGAGGACATTCAGGGGGAGAAGGCCCAGGAGTATCTGGAGGTGCTGGACCGGAAGAGCCAGCGGCTCAAAAAGCTCACCGAGGACCTGGTGGAGGCCAGCAAGGCCAGCACCGGGGCCCTGCCGGTGAACGCCGAGCGGCTGGGTGTGACCCAGCTCATCACCCAGGCTCTGGGAGAGTACAGTGAAAAGTTTGCCGCTGCCGACCTCACTCCGGTGATCAACCTCACCGAGGAGGAGGTCTATGTCACGGCCGACGGCCGCCACCTGTGGCGGATCATCGACAACCTGCTGGGCAACTGCGTCAAATACGCCATGCCGGGTACCCGGGTCTATCTGGACCTGGTGCGCTGGGAGGGACAGATCACCTTCTCGGTGAAGAACATCTCGGCAGGGCAGCTGAACATCCCCGCCGAGCAGCTCATGGAGCGCTTTGTCCGGGGGGACGAGAGCCGTACCACCGAGGGCAGCGGCCTGGGCCTCTCCATCGCCCGGAGCCTCACCGAGCTGCAGAAGGGCACCTTCCGGCTGGAGATCGACGGTGACCTCTTTAAGGCGGTGGTCTCCTTCCCCGAGGCGGAGTAAGCCCCTTCCCCAGCCCAAAAATCTGGTAGGCATACAGCCAAATCACAGTAAAAACAGCGCAGAGCGGAGAACACCTCCGCCCTGCGCTGTTTTTGTGCCCAGCGGCGGTGCCTTTACGGGGCATGCTATACTGAAACGGGCAGAATTTTTTCCAAGGGGGCGTGACCTGCACCGCCCTTTTGTTGTGTATCAGGGTGAGGACCTCAATACAACCGGGAGGAGCGTTCATGGAAGACACAAACATCATTGAGCTATACTGGGCCCGCTCGGAGCGGGCCATCTCAGAGACCGCACAAAAGTACGGGAGCTACTGCCGCTCCATCGCCCGGCGCATCCTCCGCAGCGAGCAGGACAGCGAGGAGTGCGTCAACGACACCTATCTGGGGGCCTGGAGGGCCATCCCCCCCAACCGGCCCGACCCGCTGTCCACCTTTCTGGGCCGGATCACCCGCAACCTGGCCCTCAACCGCTGGAAGCAGTCCCATGCGGAAAAGCGGGGCGGCGGAGAGCCGGCCCTGGCCCTGGAGGAGCTTCGGGAGTGCCTTCCCGCCCCCGGCGGGGTGGAGACCGCTCTGGAGGAGATCGCCCTGACAGACGCCCTGGACCGTTTTCTCCGCTCTCTGCCCCCGGAGCCCCAGCGGTTTTTTGTCCAGCGCTACTGGTACCTGTGCTCCATCCGGGAAATTTCCGCTCTCTGCGGCGTCAGCGAGGGCAAGGTGAAAATGTCCCTGCTCCGCTCCCGGCGGGCACTGCAAGCATTTTTAGAACAGGAGGGTATTTCCATATGAGAGAAG
>CAJUSE010000055.1 GCA_910588975.1 uncultured Oscillospiraceae bacterium
TGGAGTACGACGACGTGATGAACACCCAGCGGGAGGTCATCTACAAGCAGCGCCGGCAGGTGCTGGACGGAGAGGACCTGCAGGAGAGCATCCGCCGGATGCTGCACAGCACGGTGGAGAACGCCGTCCGGGGCCATCTGGGAGAGAACGAGCATCTGGACGAGGACAGCTGGCGGGGTATCACCGAGCAGTTCCGGGGGGTCTTTCTCCGGCCTGACGAGCTCCGCTACACTGACGAGGAGCTGGCCGGGTACAGCGCCGAGGAGCTTATCGACCAGCTGGGGAGCCGGGCTGAGGCCATCTACGATGCCAAGGAGGCCGAGCTGGGGTCCACCCTCATGCGGGAGCTGGAGCGGGTGGTCATGCTCCGGGTGGTGGATGAGTACTGGATGGACCACATTGACGCCATGCAGGAGCTGCGCCAGGGCATCGGCCTGCGGGCCTACGGCCAGTCCAATCCCATTGTGGAGTACAAGCGGGAAGGCTTTGACATGTTCGAGGAGATGATCGCCGCCATTCAGGCCGAGACGGTGCGCCGGATGTTCCTGGTCCGGGTCCAGCCCCAGGGCGAGGTGAAGCGGGAGCGGGTGGCCAAGGTCACCGGCGAGTCCGGCGGCGGAGACATGAGCGTGAAGAAGCAGCCGGTGGTCCGCAAGGGCATTAAGATCGGCCGCAACGACCCCTGCCCCTGCGGCAGCGGCAAGAAGTGGAAGAAGTGCGATTGTAAGGAATATCACTCCGAGGAAGATCTGTAAGAAGATCTATCATTCAGCCCTCACCGGCCGTCAGGGCGGTGAGGGCCTTTATTTAAGGGAAAGCGTTAGTTGACATAATTAAGAAAGGAGCCCTCTATGGATCTCATTGATGTCACTCTGGGCCAGGTCCCCTTTCAGGTGTCCCTGCCTATGACTGCGGCGGGGGTGCCCCATGGCTTTACTACCCGCCTAGGCGGGGTGTCCCAGGGGATCTATGAATCCCTCAATCTGGGGATGGGCCGGGGGGATGCGCCGGAGAACGTCCGGGAAAATTACCGCCGGGTCTGCGAGGCGTTTTCGGTTGACATAACTAAAATGACGTTCTCCAATCAGGTCCATGGGGATGTGGTGCGCCCTGTTACCGCCGAGGATGCCGGGAAGGGACTGGACCGCCCGGTGGACTATGAGGCCGACGGACTGGTCACCGATGTGCCCGGCCTAACTCTGGTGGTGTTCGGGGCCGACTGCCTGCCTGTTTTGCTCTGCGACCCGGTACGCCGGGTGGTGGCTGCCGCCCACGCCGGATGGCGGGGAACGGCGCTGGGCATCGTGGAGCGGGCGGTGGAGCGGATGGTGAATGACTACGGCTGCCGGCCCGAACATATTTTGGCTGCCATCGGACCGGGCATCTCCAAGTGCTGCTTTGAGACCGGCGAGGACGTGCCCCGGGCCATGACAGAAGCTCTGGGGGAGGCCGCCCTTCCTTTTATTACCGCCGACGGCGGCGGGAAGTATCACGTGGATCTGAAGGGAATCAATGCCCTGCGGTTGGAGCGGGCGGGGGTCCCGGCCACGCATATAGATGTTTCTCCGGATTGTACGTTATGTAAACCTGAAAAATATTGGTCCCACCGATATACCAAGGGCCAGAGAGGTAGTCAGGCCGGCTTGATCTGTCTGCCAGAGACCTGAGGGGAAGGGATATCGGGAGATGAGAAATGGAACCACCTCATAAAATAGTTATGTAAACTTAAAATAGATATAGTTTACATAAATAAAAATTATGTAAATTTATAAATGGTGAACGCCGGACGGGAGGGGGCTATGTTGTCACATTGTGATAAATCCGTGAGGGCTCTGACTTTGATGCTGGCCCTGGTTTTGGCGGGATGTGGGCCACGAGAGGCGGAGGTCACCCCCACGCCGGAGGTGGCGCCCGGCCCTACGACGGGGGATTTGCCACCTTTGGTGGAAGAAGAAGGCCCATCCCAAATGGAGCCGCTACCCATTGAGACAGAAGGGACTACATTTGTGGCCGACATGGAAAGTCCGGTGGTGGAGCGGTATCGGATCGAGTATGAGGACCCGGAGCGCCTGCATTTGGATATTGCCATTCCTCGGGTGGTGGAAAATGTCCTTGGTGCTACGGAAATCAACGCTCAGATCGAGACAGATTACGCCTACTTTATTGACCGACCTCCCCAGGAATATAGAGAGTGGGATCTGGAATTTTCCCATCCACTGGTTCAAATCAAGTATGGCCTTTACCAATGGGAGGGCCTTTATGAGCTGTGTATTTGGGGGCAGGAATGGGCGTTGGAGGGATCGGGGCCGCTTCTCTGGACCTCAGTTTATAGCTGGGACCCCCAGGACGGGACCATTTTGTCTCTGGAGGAATTGCTTGACCGCTTTGATTATACCACCCAGGATGTGGAGCGCATCTTTCGGGAAAAGATGGTGGAACCAGAGGATGTGGGGGTTTATACTTGGGGAGACATTCAAAAAGGGTGGTTTTACATTGATGAGGCGGGAGAGCTTGCCTTTACTGTAAGCCTTTACGCATAGGAGGGAGAGACGGTGGCAAAAAGAAGGAATTTATTTGCAGGTGCCCTCTGTCTGGCGCTGTTTCTTTCTGCATGCGGCAAGCCGGAAACAGATCCTACCCCCACGCTGGAGGTGACGCCCAGTCCGGCGGTAGAGGTTCGGGGGCAGGAATTTGTGCTGCCCTACTCGGCAGCGGGAGGATTTCACCCCATCACAGGGAGCAACCGCATCAATCTGACCCTGGCCCCCCTGCTCTACGAAGGGCTTTTTAGCGTGGACAATACCTTTACCGCTCAACTGGAGCTGTGCAGCGGTTATTCCGTCAGCGAGGACGGACTTGTCTGGACCTTCCGACTGGAGAAGCGGACCTTTTCTGATGGCAGCCCGCTGACAGGAGTCGAAGCGGCGGCCTCTCTTAATGCCGCCCGGCAGAGCCAACGGTTTCAGAGCCGGCTGCGGGATATCACCCGGGTGACGGCGGGGGAGGGGGAGGTCACGGTGACCCTCTCCCGGCCCAATGGGGATCTGCCCAGCCTGCTGGATGTGCCCATCGTCAAGGAGACGGAGGACCCCCAGCGGCCCCTGGGGACGGGCCATTACCGCCTGGAGGAGCAGGGGGAGGGGCTGGCCATTCGGCTGGTGGAGCCCTGGGCCCAGCTTGACGCCATTGCCCTGCGGCCCATCGCTGCCGAGGATGATCTGGTCTACGCCTTTGACACCCGGGAGATCTCCCTGGTGAATGTGGACCTGACAGGGACCAATGCCCTGGGTTATTCGGGGCGCTACGAGACTACGGACTACCCCACCACCACCCTGCTCTATGTGGGCTATAACCTCCGCTCCGAGGTCTGCCGGGAGGAGACGGTGCGCCGGGCCATCGCTCTGGCGCTGGACCGGCAGGAGGTGGCGGGGCGGCTGCTGGCCGGCCACGCCGTGGCCTCTGCCCTGCCCATCCACCCGGCGTCCCCTCTCTATGACAGCGACCTGGCCGATGGGGCCAAGACCGATCTGGGCGCTGCCCGGGCCCTGCTGGAGGGAGAGGGGTGGAGCTATGACGAGGCGGGCCGGCTACGCCGGGGACGAAGTGGGTTGACCCTGCGGCTGGCGGTAAATCAGGAGAACACCTATAAGGTGGCGGTGGCCGAGGCTCTGGCCGGGGACCTGACCGAGCTTGGCTGCGAGGTGACGGTGGAAAAGCTGCCCTGGGACGATTTTGTCTCCGCATTGAACAGGCGGGATTTTGACCTCTACTTGGGAGAGACCACCCTCACTGCCGATTTTGACCTGGAGGCCCTGCTGGCTCCGGGGGGCAGCTTAAACTATGGCGGCTGCCAGGATGGGGAGTTGAGTGAGCTGCTGGCCGCTTTCCGTGGGGCGGTGGGGGAGGAACGGCAACAGGCCGCTTCCGCCCTCTGTACTCGGTTGGGACAGGTGGCCCCCATTACCCCACTGTGCTTCAAGAACGGCTCTCTGCTCACCCAGTGGGGACAGGTGCGGGGGACCAAGCCCGCCCCCACCCAGCGGAATGTGTTTGCCGGCTTTGATGAGTGGCAGATCGACCTTGAATGAAGTTATAACGATTTTCTGACACTGTGCCCCACCTCCTTGACGGAGGTGGGGCTGGCGTTTATAATAGAGATATAAACGACAATATATGCCTGGGTGACTACAACTGCAACCCGTTGAAAATAAAGGAGAGACAGAGATAGACACGGGAGAGGGGGAACGGAGCATGGATGCCAATATTTTAGTGGTGGATGATGAGAGCGAGATCGCCGATCTGGTGTCGGTATATCTTCGGGGGGAGGGCTTCACTGTCTTTCCCTGCGGCACGGGGACCCAGGCACTGGAGATCGTCAACCGGGAGCATATCGACCTGGCGGTGCTGGATGTGATGTTGCCCGACATCTCGGGCACCACCCTCTGCGCCGAAATTCGCCGGACCCATCAATTCCCCATCCTTATGCTCACCGCTAAGAGTGAGGACACCGATAAAATCGCCGGGCTGACGGTGGGGGCTGACGACTACATGACCAAGCCCTTCAGTCCCCTGGAGCTGGTGGCCAGGGTAAAGGCCCAGCTGCGGCGGTACACCAGCTACAACGGAACCGAGCGGACGGAGGGGGAGGAGCTTAACGTCCACGGTTTGACCATCAACCGCTCTACGCATCAGTGCTGGCTCTATGACGAGCTGCTGAATTTGACCCCCATCGAATTTGATATTCTGTGGCTGCTGTGTGCCAACCGGGGGAAGGTCATCTCGGCCGAGGAGCTGTTTGAAACGGTGTGGGGAGAGAAGTATCTGGACCGGAACAACACCGTGATGGTCCACATTCGTCGGCTTCGGGAGAAGCTGCGGGAACCGGGCAGAGACCCCAAATTTATCAAGACGGTGTGGGGCGTGGGATATAAAGTGGAGTAAAGGAAAAATTTTTGTTGACAATCGCTTCAATATCGGGTATACTGGTTCATGCCCTGTTCGTGGGATATATGGCGGCATAGCTCAGTTGGCTAGAGCGCACGGTTCATACCCGTAAGGTCCCCGGTTCAAATCCAGGTGCCGCTACCATTTCTCCACGGGGCGCCCGGTGGCGTCCCGTGGGGAGTTTCCTTCTCCGATGGCCCGTTGGTCAAGTGGTTAAGACACGGCCCTTTCACGGCTGTAACATGG
>CAJUSE010000056.1 GCA_910588975.1 uncultured Oscillospiraceae bacterium
CTCTATCAGGGGAATCACGCCGCCTTCGGCGGGCGTTCCTGGAGGCGACAGCCGATGCTGGTGTCCGTGTACGACGTACCGTTGTAGTAGACGTAGAACGGCCCGCGACTCTGGACCTGGTTATAGCTACCGCCGTGGAACAGGCACGGGTAACTACCGTAGAAATTCCAGTAATCCGGGACATAAGTGCTGTCACTGCCGCCGGTTGTGGCCGGACGAAGCGCCCACTCGAATCCACTTTGTGTCGGAACTGCCATATCGTTCGGATAACCGCTCGAAGGCATGGAACCAATCAGTGTACCATTTGCGTTATCACTGAACTTGCTGGGGTTCAAGATAACATTCAGGCCGTTACTGTTGTAATAACAGCCGTCCATCCAGTCATAGACGTTGTCCCACCAGCCCTCAATGTTGCGGTACTGGGTGTACCCGTAGGTAGTCCGATTGGCCGCCGTAGTGCCGGTGTGGTACTGCATGGCGTCCGTCTTGCCGTTGTTCTCCTTGGAGCCGGCGGCGGAACAGCCGTAGCCGATCGTCTTCTGACCATTCCAATCAGCAAACTCCACCAGATACAGCATACCCACATACCACATCTGGGCGAAGTCCATCTGCCAAATGTTGGCCCCCAAATTGTGGATACTGGTACGAGCCGCACTCCTGGTGATACTGACCTGCTGCGCCTTGTTAGTCTCCGACTTGTAGGTGCCGGAGGCGCAGTGATACCGCCCGATGTAGGAGAAGTCCAGCTCGCCCAGGCCGTCGCCCTTATCCATGTTCACAGGGTCCACATGGAACCCATCCACGGGGCCGTCCGCAATTTGCAGTTTCAGCTTCTTCCCCGTCTTGGTCCACTTAAACCAATACTTGGGCTCCTTCACCATCACACCGCCAGTTCGGGTCTCTTTGACCATGCCGGCCCAGGGCATCAGGCTGTCGAAGGGAGAGGAACCGGTGCCGTTGTTCACAGCAGGATTGGGATCGCTGAACCCGGCCGCTGCGTCGGTGCGGGTGCCCTTGGTGGGGCCGCTACTGGTCCAATCCCATTCCACGCCGTAGATGGTGACGAATTGTGCCTTGACCGGAACATCCTTATCCGCCGGGGCAAGGTAGTTGGCGCTCTCGGCAACTTTGACTTTGATGGTCGCAGTGCCGGTAGTATCGCCAACGCTGTTGACAGTCACCTCACCGGTGGTCTGGTTGATGGCGCCGATGGTAGCGATCTTGGTGTCGCTGGAGGTGGCGGTGATAGTACCGTCGCCCTTCCGGCTGACAGTAAACTTTCCGCTCTTGTTAGCAGTGTTCAGCGTAATCGAAGTGGGGCTCACCGTAATGGCGTTATCGCCCTTTCCAATGGCCCAGGTAACCACCTTGGCTTCAATCGTACCATCCGGCCACTGATAGTTGGGGGTCGGAGTGAACGAAGCCGTATAGGCCGTCCCGGCATTGACCTTGGCCTCCACACTCAACGTCATCTTGGTGGCGTCATAGTTGGTGTCCCAGGTCGGAGTCTTGGGGTTGCCGTCGTACTTCGGCATACCGCTCTGAGCCGGAATCTTGGCGATGGTGGCCCGACCAATGACCCACTTGATGGTCTTGTTGGCTGTGGTGCCATCCGACCACATACCTGCCAGCAAAGAGAACGTAGCCGTATGCTCGCCGGCATCCGTAGCAGGCGTGACCTGTACGGTAGAGTTCTCCGTATCGAAGTTATCCCACTGAGGCGTCTGGGCCGCCCCGGTATAGGTGAGGGAGCCCTTTTGCGTCGGGATAGGGACGATGACG
Source organism: uncultured Oscillospiraceae bacterium (assembly GCA_910588975.1). GTDB lineage: Bacteria > Bacillota > Clostridia > Oscillospirales > Oscillospiraceae > Vermiculatibacterium. Next base: position 1,783 of record CAJUSE010000056.1, read on the forward strand.
CTGGAGATAGTCCAGGTAGCGGTCTTCATATCAGTAGTGCCGTCCCACCACTGATAGTTGTCGGTCGGGGTAAACTCGGCAGTGTAGTCGCCGGCCTCGGTTCCGAATCGGTCACCACTGATAGTGAGCTGACCTACGACGTAACCATCCCAAGTAGGAGACTTGGGCGTGCCGTCGGCGGCCAGAGCGTTGTTCTGTGTGGGCAGTGCCGGAATAACCGCTCTGCTAATTGTCCATTCCGCCTCGGCCTCATTACTCCCATCAGGGAATACATAGCCGTAGACCAGAGTGAACTTAGCGGTATAGTTGCCGGCGTTGACTCCATCAGTCGTTCCGCCCAATGCCATTTTGACGGAATCATACCCGTTCCAGATGGGCTGCTTAGTGCTGCCGTCATAGCTGGGGGCGTCTTTCTGGGTGGGAACGGGCACCTCAATGGGATCGACCGTCACTGTCAGACTGGTGGATTTGGTAACCCCCTCAAAGGTGTAATCCAGATTCACAGCCTGCTGACCCAGCGTGGAGAACTCCGTGGTGGGATAACTACACCCTGTGGCGGCAGACTTGGAACCGTCCGAAAATGTGGCGGTCACAGCCATTCCATGAGGCTCGAACTTCTCCAGGTAGTTATAGGTCATCTTGGTCGGGTTGGTAGCGACCTCAATGGATACCAGGACTTTCTCCACAGTCACAGGCGTACTCGCCGTCTTAGTGGTTCGGCCCTCAGTGTAGGTGATAGTGACCTCGGTAGTACCGTCGGTCAGGACGGAGGGGGTCACGGTGTATCCGGTCACGTCCGAGGTGATGCCATAGCCATAGCTGGCAGTTACCACCATACCAGTGGGGTCAAAGCTCTCCCCGGACTTATAAGTTGTCTTGATAGGGGGCTTGGTGACATCCAAACTCTCCAGTTTGAGAGAGCCGTTACTGCCACCGCCGGTCAGATTGAATACCTTGCCGACATTGGGGTTTTCACTCATTCTGTCTCGACCTCCAGTCGAAGAATATTTACGGTCAGGTCTATGTCGGGTGTGACTTCACATCGGAACATAACCTCACCGTCCTTTACAACATTGTCCGCTTTGATGCCGGTGTCACTGCAATCCATGTAGCAGTCGGCGTCGCCGCAGACAAAGTAACAGTAGCCGCTGTTCGCCAAAAGGGCCTGATGTTCGATTTTCTGTGCTCTGCCGCTCCATTTGCCAGCCGGCAAAGTGACCGTGATGAGATGCCCATAACCATCGGCAACCAATGCCGCCAGGGCGGCGATACGGGCGGCAGAATCAGCCTTTGCTCTGAGGGCAAGCATCTTGAGCTGCTCAACAGTGCTGAGTTTCTTCTCTGCCATACGTTTATCTTCCTTTCAAATGCGAAAAGGGACGGAGATATTTCTCCATCCCCTCTCAGATTGTTCAGGGCTCGGTGGTCTCAGGAGGCGTCGGTTCAGTCTGAGCCGCCCCGAAGACCTCGTCCAGCATGGCGGTGATCTCAGCGTCCTCGGCCATCACGATGCCAGCCAGCTTCTCCTTGTCGGCATCGGGGTAGAGGCCAGCGCCATCCTCCTTCTGGACGTAGCCGCTCAGGTCCACCTTGGTGTTACCCACATGCTCCACCTTGCCGTCCAGAATCATGTACTCGTCGTACACGTCGTCCTCGTCAGAGTCGGTCTTGGGCACCAGGTAGATGAACTTGTCGGCGCCGTCGGCGGCAGGGTCGATGTCGGCTACGGAGGTTACCTTCTTCTTGGTCAGGTGGTCAGCGGCGGCCACGGCCTCGGCGATGGAAGGGCCGATGTCGACGCCCTTATTGGCAACAGCCAGGGCAGTGCCGTTGTTCTTGATCTCGGTGATGACATTGGGCTCGCCGCCAACGGTGGCAATATCATCCACCCGCTCAGACAGCTTGTCCACTTTGGTATCGACCTTGTCGATCTCGGTCTTGGTACGCTGAGCCAGCATCTTCAGCTGGTCGAGAGTAGTGTGCTTAGACATATTTATGTCCTCCTTAAAAATATTTGTTTGCGGTTGTCAGCCGAAAACATCGTCGAGAAGATCACTGACTTCTTTATCAGTGGCCGTATTACTGGGAAGTTCCTCAGGATGCTCAGAGGGATCGGTTTTTGCGCCGAATGCGGTGTTCAAAGCATCCTTGACTTCCTCGTCGGTTGCTGTCTCGCAGACGCTGTTCTTGATCTCCTTGAAGACCTCAGCCAAAGTCTTACCCTCGAATCCGGCGGCAGAGAGATCGCCGATAGCGGCCATAATTTCGGAATACACGTCATCCGGAGAAGGGTTCCCCGAAGAGCTGCCCATGTTCATGGTAGCATCCGGGATAATCATGCTGCCGACGCACCAGACGGTCCCCTTACGCTCTTCACCTTTTACGCCATACACACCGACTTTAAGCTTGACACTTCCATGCTTCAGGCATTCGGCCGGAATAGTGCACCGGTCTTCCGTCAGGGCAACGATGACGCTGGCGGGGCCTGCTTCAAAGATGGCCGTCTTGGAGTATCCGTCCCAGATCTCAGCGAAGTTAAACTCCACCTCATAGGTTTTAGTCGAGTTTTGCCGAAGGGTATCGTCCTCGACAATGACGGCCCATGTGTCCAAAATATCAATCTTCAAGCATCACACCTCCTTATCATGTTGTTCCATTGGCAGACAGCTCAAAGCGAATCACATTCACTGTGATATCCTCCGACGGGTCGGTATCGTTCTTGAACGTGATAAAACCAGTCGTGGTGATGTCTCTGGGCTGCACGTTGCATTCCAGATATTCCTCACGGCTGGCCTCGTCCGCACTGACAAAATACTTGTGGGTGGACAGGGCTATCAAACGGCTATCGGCAATAGTAATTTCGCCATTGGCCCATCCGGATGCGGGGATCACCAGATCGAACCAGATTCCGAGTACAT
>CAJUSE010000057.1 GCA_910588975.1 uncultured Oscillospiraceae bacterium
CTCTATCAGGGGAATCACGCCGCCTTCGGCGGGCGTTCCTGGAGGCGACAGCCGACGAGGGTGTACGCGCTCGACGCACCGTCGTAGTAGACGTAGAACGGCCCGTGACTCTGGCTCTGGTAATAGCTACCGCCGTGGTACAGGCACGGGCTACTACCGCCGAAATGCCAGCTATCCGGGACATAATTTGTGGTACTTCCAGCCGCAGCGCTGGGGAACAATGCCCATTCCAATCCGCTTTGGGTCGGAATGGTAAAGTCGGAAGGATAACCAGCCACCGGTTTACCAACCAGCGTACCATTGGCGCTATCGCTGAACTGGTTGGGGTTCTTGATAACGTTCAGGCCGTTGCTGTTGTAGTAGCAGCCGTCCATCCAGTCATATACATTGTCCCACCAGCCCTCAATGTTGCGATACTGGGTATAACCGTAAGTATCCCGGTTAGCCGCCGTAGTGCCAGTGTGGTACTGCATAGCGTCCGTCTTACCGTTGTTCTCCTTAGAACCACTGGCAGAACAGCCCCGGCCAATCCGCTCACCATTCCAGTCAGCGAACTCGACCAGGAACAACATTCCAACGTACCACATTTGGGCGAAGTCCATCTGCCAAATGTTAGCCCCCAAATTATGGATACTGGTACGAGCCGCACTTCTGGTGATACTGACCTGCTGCGCCTTGTTGGTCTCCGACTTGTAGGTGCCGGAGGCGCAGTGATACCGGGCAATGTAGGAGAAGTTCAGTTCGCCGAGACCATCGCCGCGATCCATGTTCACCGGGTCCACATGGAATCCCTCAACAGGACCATCCGCAATCTGGAGCTTCAGCTTCTTGCCCGTCTTGGTCCACTTGTACCAATACTTGGGCTCCTTGACCATCACGCCGCCGGTACGGGTCTCCTTGACCATGCCGGCCCAGGGCATCAGATTGTCAAAGGGAGAGGAGCCATTACCGTTGTTCACAGCCGGATTAGGATCGCTGAACCCGGCCGCTGCGTCGGTGCGGGTGCCCTTGGTGGGGCCGCTGCTGGTCCAATCCCATTCCACGCCGTAGATGGTGACGAATTGTGCCTTGACCGGAACATCCTTATCCGCCGGGGCAAGGTAGTTGGCGCTCTCGGCAACTTTGACTTTGATGGTCGCAGTGCCGGTAGTATCGCCAACGCTGTTGACAGTCACCTCACCGGTGGTCTGGTTGATGGCGCCGATGGTAGCGATCTTGGTGTCGCTGGAGGTGGCGGTGATAGTACCGTCGCCCTTCCGGCTGACAGTAAACTTTCCGCTCTTGTTAGCAGTGTTCAGCGTAATCGAAGTGGGGCTCACCGTAATGGCGTTATCGCCCTTTCCAATGGCCCAGGTAACCACCTTGGCTTCAATCGTACCATCCGGCCACTGATAGTTGGGGGTCGGAGTGAACGAAGCCGTATAGGCCGTCCCGGCATTGACCTTGGCCTCCACACTCAACGTCATCTTGGTGGCGTCATAGTTGGTGTCCCAGGTCGGAGTCTTGGGGTTGCCGTCGTACTTCGGCATACCGCTCTGAGCCGGAATCTTGGCGATGGTGGCCCGACCAATGACCCACTTGATGGTCTTGTTGGCTGTGGTGCCATCCGACCACATACCTGCCAGCAAAGAGAACGTAGCCGTATGCTCGCCGGCATCCGTAGCAGGCGTGACCTGTACGGTAGAGTTCTCCGTATCGAAGTTATCCCACTGAGGCGTCTGGGCCGCCCCGGTATAGGTGAGGGAGCCCTTTTGCGTCGGGATAGGGACGATGACGCTGGAGATAGTCCAGGTAGCGGTCTTCATATCAGTAGTGCCGTCCCACCACTGATAGTTGTCGGTCGGGGTAAACTCGGCAGTGTAGTCGCCGGCCTCGGTTCCGAATCGGTCACCACTGATAGTGAGCTGACCTACGACGTAACCATCCCAAGTAGGAGACTTGGGCGTGCCGTCGGCGGCCAGAGCGTTGTTCTGTGTGGGCAGTGCCGGAATAACCGCTCTGCTAATTGTCCATTCCGCCTCGGCCTCATTACTCCCATCAGGGAATACATAGCCGTAGACCAGAGTGAACTTAGCGGTATAGTTGCCGGCGTTGACTCCATCAGTCGTTCCGCCCAATGCCATTTTGACGGAATCATACCCGTTCCAGATGGGCTGCTTAGTGCTGCCGTCATAGCTGGGGGCGTCTTTCTGGGTGGGAACGGGCACCTCAATGGGATCGACCGTCACTGTCAGACTGGTGGATTTGGTAACCCCCTCAAAGGTGTAATCCAGATTCACAGCCTGCTGACCCAGCGTGGAGAACTCCGTGGTGGGATAACTACACCCTGTGGCGGCAGACTTGGAACCGTCCGAAAATGTGGCGGTCACAGCCATTCCATGGGGGTCGAACTTCTCCAGGTAGTTATAGGTCATCTTGGTCGGATTGGTGGTAACCTCGATGGATACCAGGACTTTCTCTACAGTCACAGGCGTACTCGCCGTCTTAGTGGTGCGGCCCTCAGTGTAGGTGATAGTGACCTCGGTAACGCCGTCAGTCAGGACGGAGGGGGTCACAATGTATCCGGTCACGTCCGAGGTGATGCCATAGCCATAGCTGGCAGTGACCACCATACCAGTGGGGTCAAAGCTCTCCCCGGACTTATAGGTTGTCTTGATAGGGGGCTTGGTGATGGCGAGGCTTGCCAACTTAAGGCCGCCACTTCCTCCACCACCGCCGGTCAGGTTAAATACCTTGCCGACATTGGGGTTCTCACTCATTCTGTCTCAACCTCCAGACGAAGAATATTCACGGCCAGATCCTTGTCGGGCGGAACCTCGCACCGAAATACGATCTCGCCGTCTTTGATGACGTTATCAGCTTTAATGCCCGTGTCGCTGCAATCCATAAAGCAGTCGGCATCGCCGCATTGAAGGTAGCAATAGCCGCTGTTCGCTAAGAGGGACGGATGCTTGACTGTCTGTGCTCTGCCATTCCAGTTGGCGACAGGCAGAGTGACAGGAATGAGATGCCCGTAACCGTCTGCGACCAGTGCCGCCAATGCAGCAATACCGGCAGCAGAATCAGCTTTCGCTCTGAGGGCCATCATTTTAAGCTGCCCAACAGTAGTCATTTTGTTCTCTGCCATGCGTTTATCTTCCTTTCAAAAGATGGAGGGGAACAGGAAATCCCATCCCCCTCTCAGATTGCTCAAGGCTCAGTGACCTCGGGAGTCTCAGGATTGGTCTGAGCAGTACCGAAAACCTCGTCCAGCATGGCGCTGATCTCGGCGTCCTCGGCCATCGCAATGCCGGCCAGCTTCTCCTTATCCGCATCGGGATACAGACCAGCGCCGTCCTCCTTCTGAACGTATCCTTCCAGGTCCATCTTGGTGCTGCCCACATGCTCCACCTTGCCGTCCAGAACCATGTACTCGTCGTACACGTCGTTCTCATCGGAGTTGTCCTTGGGCACCAGATAGATGAACTTGTCCGCTCCCTCAGCGGCAGGGTCAATGTCGGCCAGAGCAGTCACCTTCTTCTTGGTAAGATGCTCGGAGGCAGCCACAGCCTCGGCAATGGCGGGGCCGATATCGACGCCCTTATTGGCAACAGCCAGGGCAGTGCCGTTGTTCTTGATCTCGGTGATGACATTGGGCTCGCCGCCAACGGTGGCAATATCATCCACCCGCTCAGACAGCTTGTCCACTTTGGTATCGACCTTGTCGATCTCGGTCTTGGTACGCTGAGCCAGCATCTTCAGCTGGTCGAGAGTAGTGTGCTTAGACATGTTCATGTCCCCCTTAAAAATATTTGTTTACGGCCATCAGCCGAAAACATCGTCGAGAAGGTCACTGACCTCTTTATCAGTGGCCGTATTGCTGGGAAGCTCCTCGGGATTATCCGAGGGGTCGGTTTTTGTACCAAAAGCAGTATTCAGCGCATCGCTGACTTCCTGATCGGTCGCTGTCTCACAGACGCTGTTCTTGATTTCCTTAAAGACCTCGGCCAAGGTTTTACCCTCGAATCCAGCGGCAGAAAGGTCACCAATGGCGGCCATGATTTCGGAATATACATCATCCGGAGAAGGGCTCCCCGAAGAGCTGCCCATGTTCATGGTAGCATCCGGGATAATCATGCTGCCGACGCACCAGACGGTCCCCTTACGCTCTTCACCTTTTACGCCATACACACCGACTTTAAGCTTGACACTTCCATGCTTCAGGCATTCGGCCGGAATAGTGCACCGGTCTTCCGTCAGGGCAACGATGACGCTGGCGGGGCCTGCTTCAAAGATGGCCGTCTTGGAGTATCCGTCCCAGATCTCAGCGAAGTTAAACTCCACCTCATAGGTTTTAGTCGAGTTTTGCCGAAGGGTATCGTCCTCGACAATGACGGCCCATGTGTCCAAAATATTAATCTTCAAGCATCACACCTCCTTATCATGTTGTTCCATTGGCAGACAGTTCAAAGCGAATTACATTCACAGTGATGTCCTCCGACGGATCAGTATCGTTCTTGAACGTGATAAAGCCAGTCGTGGTGATGTCTCTGGGTTGCACGTTGCATTCCAGATATTCCTCACGGCTGGCCTCATCCGCACTGACAAAATACTTGTGGGTGGACAGGGCTATCAAACGGCTATCGGCGATAGTAATTTCACCATTGGCCCATCCGGATGCGGGGATCACCAGATCGAACCAGATTCCGAGTACAT
>CAJUSE010000058.1 GCA_910588975.1 uncultured Oscillospiraceae bacterium
ATGCCCGAGGAGGACAAGACCAACCTGCGCACCAAGGATGAGCTGATGGCCAAGATCGCCGTCAGCATGGGCGGCCGGGCTGCCGAAGAGGTTGTACTAAACACCATGACCAACGGGGCCAGCCAGGACATTCAGGAGGCCACCAACATCGCAAGGAACATGGTGGCCATGTTTGGCATGAGCGAGGAGTTCGGCATGATGGCCCTGGGCAGCATCCGCAACCAGTATCTGGACGGGGGCTACGGCCTGGACGTGGCCGACGACACCGCCGCTGTCATGGACAAGGCGGTGAAGGCCATTCTGGACCAGTGCTATGCCGACGCCGTGGAGGTCATCAAGGCCAACCGGGACGACATGGACAAGGTGGTGGCCTACCTGCTGGAAAAGGAGACCATCACCGGCGGGGAGATGGTGGCCATCATCGAGGGCCGGGACCCGGCTCTGGTGGAGGACGCCTACGCCTCCACCCTCCACGCTGAGCGGAACCTGGCGGCAGGTGCCGAGGAGCCCGCCGGGGAGGGCCGGGCCCTCCAGGGCGAGACCGAAGCCACAGGGGCCGCCCCCGCTGGCGAAGCGCCGGCGGAGGACCGTCCCGCCCAGGGGCAGACGGAGGAATAAGCCGAATAGGGCAAAATAGGGCAAGGCCTCGGGGAAGTTCCCCGGGGCCTTGTTGTTTTACGCTCTTGTGACAGGTGCGCCCTTCGTAGGGGCGGCCTTTGGCCGCCTGCTCTTTTTGCAAGACATATCTGCTCCCGCAAGGATCGGGCGCCCACAGGCCGCCCCTGCGGTGAATTTACACATCAATAGGTATACCGCACCTTATAGTTCCCCTCGCCGGCCATATAGGCCGCCATGGCCGGGGTACGGCCCTGGGTGGAGAGGAAGGTGGGGTCCAGGGTGGTCCAGCCCTCCTTCAGGGCGATGCCCCCCGCCAGCTCGCCCGGGCTGTCCGACCAGACCTCCACCCAGGCGTGGTAGAGCTCCCCAGCCCAGCCCACCTGGAGCTTGCAGGGGATGCCCTGGCTGCGGAGCATGCCGCAGAGCAGGGCGGCGTAGTCGTAGCAGATGCCCTTTCCGTTGATGAGCACCAGGTCCAGGTCGGGGATGTAGCCTGTCATCTCCCCGGCGGCGGCCGCCGCCGATTTTTCCTCGTCATAGGTCAACGCCCCGGAGACGTAGGTGAGCAGGGCGTCGATTTTCTCCGAAGTGTTCTCTGTCTCCTCCTCTATCCGGCCGGCCAGGATCTCGGCGGCGGTGCCGGCATAGTCCACCATGCGGTTGGGGTAACAGTAGGGGGCGTTGGGATCAGTCAGGGTCAGGTCCAGGTGCTCGCTGAACACAGGCCGGTAGCGCTTGTCCTCGATGTGCTCCAGCACGGTGACGGTGTAGCCCCCCTCCCCCTGGGTCAGAGGGAGGGCGATGGGGGTGCCGTCGGCGGGGAGGTTGTAGTTGTAGGCCGTCTCCCCCTCCCCGTCCCGCAAGACCTGGACCTTGATGGGGGGCTGGGCCGTGCCGGTGTAGTGTACCCACACCCGGCCCTCGCTGTCGGCGGCAGTGGCATCCAGGATGGCTGACGGGGCAGGTGTCGGCTCTGGGGTAGGGGTGGGCTGGGTTGTCTCTGTCAGTGTGGGGCGGGGGCTTTCCGCCATCGGGCTGTCCTCTGCGGGATGGGCCGCACAGCCGCACAGCAGAGCCAGGGCCGCCAAGGCCGGCAAAAGCCGTTTTCTCCTGCCCATCTTCCCACTCCCTTCCCTTTCTTGCTGGAACCATTCTACCATGCTCTGGGGACGGTTGCAAGAGGAAAGGCCCGGCGGATGTATGTCCGCCGGGCCCACGTTCAATTCAGCTTTTCCAGCCTGTCCAGATCTCCCGCCTGAAGGGCGGGGAGGGCGGCTTTGAGCTTCTCCTCAGGCCAGTCCCACCAGCGTAGGGCCAGCAGGCGGTCCACCGTCTCCTGTGGGAAACGCAGCCGAATGGGCCGGGCGGGGACGCCGCCCACGATGGTGTAGGGGGGCACATCCTTTGTCACCACTGCCCGGCTACCGATGATGGCGCCGTCGCCGATGGTGACCCCGGCCAGGATCACCGCCTCATAGCCGATCCACACATCGCTCCCCACCACGATGTCCCCCTTGTTGTCCCAGGCGTCGGCCAGGTGGGCCACATCCAGGTCCCATTCCTCGAAAAAGAGGGGAAAGGGATAGGTGGTCAGGGGGCCCAGGGCGTGGTTTGCGCTGTTGAACAAAAATTTCGCCCCGCAGGCGATGGAGCAGAACTTGCCGATGACCAGCCTTTCCCGGTTCACCGGATAGTGATAGAGCACATTATTTCTTTGAAAGTCCCGGGGGTCGTTGACAAAGTCGTCATAGATGGTGTATTCCCCCACCTGAATGGAGGGGTCGGTCACCACATTTTGCAGATAGACCGTGCTGTGACCCTGGGACCTGGGATATAGTTTCCACTGCGGAATCATCAAAAAACCTCCTGTATCAGAGCTGTTTTTTCCCATGGACGATTCCGCACCCGGCAATGCAGCGCTTCACGCATACCACCCTTTCGCCGTTGATGGGGCCATTATACCCTTTTCCGGCAGCCTTTGCAAGCGATTGAAAGGGGTGGGCGGCTGTGGTACAATGGAAAAAACACGATTTGGAGGGTATCCCATGACATACGAATTGCAAACGCCCGCTCTGGCCGCCCCCCTGTTTGAGGGCTGGGCGGAGACCATGCTGTACTCCTGTTTGCAGGGGGTCATGGGGAAGCTCTATGTGACAGAGGAGCCCCCCAGGGCGGCCCGGGCGGAGCTGGGGGATTTTGTCTTTTTCGGTGGCCAGCCCTGCCGGGAGCTGGTGGAGAAGCAGCCGTCCGGCTTTGCTATTCTGGTGCCCCAGAATGAGGGCTGGGCGGGGCTGATCCAGGAGTGTTACCCCCGGGGCAGGCGGGCAACCCGGTACGCCATAAAGAAGGGCACCGTTTTTGACCGGGAGAAGCTGGCCACCCTGGCGGCCAGGCTACCGGAGGGGTATTCGCTGTCCCTGATCGACGGGGCACTTTATGAGCGGTGCCTGGAGAATGAATGGTCCCGGGATTTTGTCTCCGTATTCGGGAGCCGGGAGGCCTTTTTGGAGAAGGGACTGGGGGTGGTAGCCCTCAAGGGAGATGAATTGGTGGCGGGGGCATCCTCCTACACCCGGTACCGGGCGGGGATCGAAATTGAGGTGGACACCCGGAGGGATGAACGGCGAAAGGGGCTGGCCACCGCCTGCTGCGCCGGGCTGATTTTGGCCTGTCTGAACCGAGGGCTGTACCCCAGCTGGGATGCCCAGAATTTGCAGTCGGTGGGGCTGGCGGAAAAGTTGGGGTATGAATTTTCCCATGAGTATGTGGTTTACGAGGTGGAGGTGTAGGGGTGGCCTGTGGCCGCCCGATCCTTTCCCATGCAAATCCATTGCTGCATGGATCGGGCGCCCACAGGGCGCCCCTACAGAGGGCAACGTATTGATCCCATATGTAGGTATGCCCAAGACAGGTGTGTACAAAAGTGCCCGGCAGCTTAGCTGCCGGGCATTTTCAACAGGTTATCTCTTAGTACATCCCCATGTCAGGGTTCCTAGCGGGAGCCGGGGGCTGCGTCGTCACGGGCTCCATATCCCTCACTTCCGGGCTGTGGGCCGCCCGAAAGCTCGCTCATTCCGCCGTTCCTCCTTTCCCCAACAAGCCCCTTCAGGGCTTGCCGGGGACCCCTTCATAAGCCCTCGCCCCCTGTGGGCGCAAAAATGCCCGGCAGCTAAGCTGCCGGGCATTTTCAATAGGTTATCCCTTAGTACATCCCCATGTCCGGGTTCCCGGCGGGGGCGGCGGGGGCGGGCTCGGGCTTGTCGGCCACCAGGGCCTCGGTGGTCAGCAGGACGGCGGCAATGGAGGCGGCGTTCTCCAGGGCAGAGCGGGTCACCTTGGTGGGATCCACAATGCCCTCCTTCACCATGTCCACATAGGTCTCGTTGTAGGCATCAAAGCCGGTGCCCACCTTGCCGGACTTCACCTTCTCCAGCACCACGGAGCCGTCCACGCCGGCATTGGTGGCGATCTGGCGGACAGGCTCGGCCAGGGCGGCGGCGATGATCTGCACGCCGGTCTTTTCATCGCCCTCGGTGGTCTTCAGCAGCTTCTCCACGGCGGGGATGGCGTTGACGTAGGCGGTGCCGCCGCCGGCCACGATGCCCTCCTCCACGGCGGC
>CAJUSE010000059.1 GCA_910588975.1 uncultured Oscillospiraceae bacterium
TGGTGGACGATACAGGACTTGAACCTGTGACCTCCCGCACGTCAAGCGGATGCTCATACCAGCTGAGCTAATCGTCCAGAAAGAAAGGGCGAGTGTTATTATACCCAATCACAGGCAAAAAGTCAAGCCCTTTTTTGTTTTTTCCCGGACAAATCCGTTTATCCCGACATAGAATGGGTGGAAAACCTGTGAGGAGGGATCGCACATGGATATGCCCCAGTCCCCAGAGGTGCTGGATCAGGCCGCCTTTCGCCGGGTATGGCAACGGGTCATGCCCCAGGACCGGCCCGACTGCCCCTTCACTCTGGATCCGCCCCCGGCAGACTGCCCCGCCCCCTCTGTCGAGCAAGCGCCCGCTCATCACCCTTTGTCCGCCCCGGAGCCCGGTGCCCTTGCTGCCCGACCGACCTCCACACCCCCGACCGGTCCCCTCTGCCTGGGGCCCTCCAGCTCCGGCGACCTGGCCGCCCTGGACCCTCTGGCAGCTCAAGTGGTCCGGGAATTGGCCCTGTACCGCTCTCTGGCCCGTCGGGCCTCCGCTGCCCTTCCGCTATCCCGAAAAAAGGCCGACCACCTGCGCCGGCTCTCCGCCGCCCGCTACCTCATCTCGGGCCAGCCGATGCCCCAGGCCAGGCCCGCCGGCGGCAGGGTCTCCGGCAAGCTTCTCCCCCTCCTGCGGGAGCGCTACCACGCCGAGGAGTCGCTGGTCCTGGCCCTCTTTACCGCCGCCCACTCCGCTGCCGACCCCTGCCTGCAGGAGCTGTATCACCAGCTGGCCCTGGAGACCCAGGAGATAGCCGATGCCCTGCGCCGTTGGTTGGAACAGGCCATTTCCTGACTGGCCGCCCAAAAACAAACCGTATTTTTCTCTTGGAAAAATACGGTTTGTTTTTGTTTTTAATGAAAAATACCCGTTCAGAGCCCTTCGGCGGCCTGGGCCGCCACAAGGGTGCCCCATTCCAGTCCGTAATCCTCCAGAGCCTGTTTCTCCTCATCGGTCAGGAAATCGGCAGCTCCCAAACAGATGGGGGGCTCCATTCCCTCTACGGCCCGGGCACAGGCGGCGGCCTCTTCCCCGCTCTGGGGCAGACGCACATAGAGCCGGTCCCCGTAAGTCTGGAGGGCGGACAGGCTCTGCCCGCTCTTGTCCTCCCCGCCGGCCAGCACTTCGGCTGAAACGGTGATGCCGATCCGCACCTCGGGGTAGTCGGCCAGGGCCTGACGGACAGCGGCGTAGAACTCCTCCACCGGGGCGGCCAAATTCGTCTGGTCGTAGCTCTCCCCGGCCTTGATGTTATCCAGATCCCCTGCGGCGGGGTAGCCGGCCCAGTCCAGCCAAATCTCGTCAAAGCCCAGCCCGGCCAGCTCGCTGCACACCCCCACCAAATAGTCCCGGGTGTCGGGGATGCCCACATTGAGCCAGCGGATCCGACCGCCATCCAGCCAGTTTCCGGCGTAGGAGCGCAGGGCCATGTCATGGCGCCACTTGGGGGCCCGGTCGTCCCGGAAGCAGGCTACTCTGGCCACGGTGTAGAGCCCCGGCGTCTCGTTCAATGCTTTCAGGGCCTCATTCCGGCCCGGGGTGGCGTCGCTGGTGCCCATGGAAATGGCCAGGGGCAGGTCGGAGACATAGCCCAGCATTCCATCCACACCCTTCATATCCAACAGGGCGCAGCCGTCATGGCACAGCTCCAAAACTGCCTGGGGCTCCAGACTGTCCCAGACCCCCGACAGAGGGGCGGCCAGGGTCAGCGCCCCCTGGGGGGCGGGGGCGGAGGTGGGCTGGGAGGTCTCCCGGGGCTCCGGGGTCACCAGAATGATGGGATCCACCGGGGTAGGGGTGGGCTGTGCGCTCTGGCCCCAGCTGGGCAGATCCACATGGGCCCTGCCGTCATCCCCATAATAAATGTGCCCCTGCAGCATAAAAAATCCAACCACAGCGGCCGCCAAAATCAGGCTGAGCAGGACGATGAGCACCACAAGCACCCGCCGGCCCGCCGACCTGCCCCGATATGAATGATACCCGTAGGAACTTTTCAACCAATGTCACTCCCATCTCCGGAAGAGCCCGGGACATCGCTTTTCCCGCCGGCGGGACCTCAGCTCTGCTGGCTCTCTCCCTCCAGCACCCGGTCCAAAAGCTGCAAGGACTTCTGGATCTGGTCCCGCTCCTCCGGTTTCAGGGTGTCCAGCAGCGTATCGAAATACTCGTTGACGCCGGTCTCCGCCTTATTCCGAAGCTGGCGATACTGCTCGGTGACCTCTACGTAAATGACTCGGTGGTCCAGCTCGGAACGGGTGCGCTGGGACAGTCCCAGCCGCTCCAGCCGGTCCACAATGCCCGAGATGGTGGAATTGGCGCTGCCGGTGAGTTCGGCCAGCTTGCTGATGGGCATAGGGCCCTCCGCCCCCAGCACATTGAGGGCAGTGGCCTGGGGGAAGGTCAAGTTCAGCTTGCCAAAATGCCGCCTGGCCTTTTGGGAGAGATGCTGGTTGATCCGAATGTAATACATCAAAATACTGTCCATATTCGGCCCTCCTGTCCGACATTTGAAGGTTTACAGAGAATATTAAGTATAACATACCCTAAAACCCCATCTTCGTCAAGAAACAGGCCGGAATATTCACAATTTATTTCCAAATTGTCCACATTCGACATTTTACCCTGCCGCCGGGATCAGCAGCCGGTGGAGCATGGCCGCCAGAGCGGCCCGGTCGGCCACCCCCTGGGGGGCCAGCTCTCCCTGGCTGTTGCCCTGGAGGATGCCCACGGCCACGGCGTGGGCCATGGCATCGGTGGCCCAGTCGGAGATATCCTCGCCGTCCGGGTACCTGCCCAGCAGGCCCTGGCCCACCGTCTCCCCCTTCATCTGGGCGTAGCGGTAGAAAAACACCGCCAGCTGCTCCCGGGTCACAAGGTCACGACCGCCGAATTGGCCGTGCTCGTTGCCCTTGGCGATGCCCTTGCCCTTGGCCCAGGCGGCGGCCGTCTCAAACCACGGCTCCACATCAGGGAAGGGCTGGCTCACATAGGCGTCGGGAGAGCCCTCCAGCCGCCAGAGCACCAGCACGGCGGTGGCCCTCGTCACCGGCCGGTCGGCGGCGAAAAGGCCGCCCTCCACGCCAGTCATAATGCCCATCTGGGCCAGCTCCAATGCCGCAGGTGCGTACCACTCCTCCCCGGTCAGGTCGGGGAAGGAGATCTCCTTTGTCTCCTCTGCTGCCAAGGCGGGGGCAGTCAGCAGAGACAGGGCGCACAGCAGAGCGGCGCAGCGTTTTTTCAGCTTCATAAAAGCCACCTCCATGGGGGAAATCACGCCCGCAAAGCCGGCACGGGCGGTAGAATTTTGTCACTTTATATCCATTCTACCACAAATCATCCGTTTTGTCCCCCATTCGGCGGATTTTTCTCGAAGAGATATTTTGGAAGGAGGGTGAGATAGCCATGGTCTGCACAAAAAAGACCCCCGGGCATAGCCCGGGGGTCCTAAAAGGCGTGGCGCTCTTGTCTTACTTATAAAGCTCGACAAGCTTCAGCAGATGCTGGTAGCGGGCCTTGGCGGCCTCCTCGTTCTTGGCGAAGAGCTCCTTGGCACGCTCGGGGAAGGAGCGGGTCAGAGCGGAGTAGCGGGCCTCGTTCATCAGGAACTCCTGATAGCCCTCCTTGGGCTCCTTGGAATCCAGGATGAAGGGGCTCTTACCCTCGGCCTTCAGAGCGGGGTTGAACCGGAACAGGTTCCAGTAGCCGCACTCCACAGCCTTCTTCATCTCCTCCTGGCAGTGGAGCATGCCGCCCTTGATGGAGTGCATCTCGCAGGGGGAGTAGCCGATCACCAGAGAGGGGCCCTTGTAGGCCTCGGCCTCACGGATGGCGGTGAGGGTCTGGTTGGGGTTGGCGCCCATGGCCACCTGGGCCACATAGATATAGCCGTAGCTCATGGCGATCTCAGCCAGGCTCTTCTTGGGGGTGGACTTACCGGCAGCGGCGAACTGGGCCACAGCGCCGAAGTTGGTGGCCTTGGAAGCCTGGCCGCCGGTGTTGGAGTAGACCTCGGTATCGAAGACCATGACGTTCACATCCTCGCCGGAGGCCAGGACGTGGTCCAGACCGCCGAAGCCGATGTCGTAGGCCCAGCCGTCGCCGCCGAAGATCCACACGGACT
>CAJUSE010000060.1 GCA_910588975.1 uncultured Oscillospiraceae bacterium
TTCAGCAGACCCTCGTAATAGGTGGGAACATAGGGCTCTCCCTCGGGCTCCTCCACCCGGTTGCCCTGGGTGTCAATGCAGAAGCTCTCCACCCGGTAGTCTTCCCCAGTGGTGATCTGGTAGACCGTAGCCACACCGTCATGGAAGTGGTTGCCCATCATATGGCTCACCTTTCCAGTGACGCCAATATAGTAATTATACTGAGCTGGAATGGCGATCTGGCCGGTACTCTGATCCAGGAAGCCCACCAGCCCGGTCTCCCGGTCACGGTAACCCCACATGCCCTCTCCGGCCCGCCAGAGCTCCTGGGCCACCGGGGGGAATATTTCCTGTCCGGTCTTGTCGATGGCGTTACAGACGGTCTCCCCGTTTTCCCGGCTCTTTACGATCACATAGCCGTCATTGACCGTTCCAAAGTCCTCCATCACCCAGCTGTACCGCCCAAAGGGGTAAATCTCCGTCCCCTCCGGGGTCAGATACGTCCAGCTTACCCCATCGGCTACCCGGGCCAGGCCGCCGGAGAAGGGATCCACTGCCCAATACTTGTAGTCGGTAAGGCAGGTGCCGTCCGTTTTTACCAGGGCGTAGGGGGGCTCATTTCTTCCCTTGGGGCCCACAAACTTGACACCCAGCTCTACCTCCTGCTCACTGTCGCAGATAAAGTCCAGCACCGTGTCTCCGTTGAGGTCGATCTTGCCCCATTTTCCGTTCTTGGCGGCGGGCGCCTGACCGTATTGGTCAAACTCGCCCACGGCGTCAAAGATGAAATCGGTGTATTTTGTGCCGTCCAGGCCGAAAAGGCCACTCTTACCGTCCTGCACCAACAGCATCCGGTCGGTGCCGTAGCGCCGGATGAGGTAGGCCGCCTCCGGGTACCATGTGACCTCCAGCCCCGCCTCCTCCGAGCCGGTCTCCACGACCCCGGGGTCGGCGGAATCGGCCCTGACGGCCCCCCGGAGCCGCTCCTCGGTGGGAAACTGACAGGGAAAGAGTTCATTGCCCTCCCGGTCATAGGCCCCGTATAGGCCGTTCTGGATGACCAGGATGTTGCCGTTCATGCCGTAGGTGTCGGTGGATACCCCGTCGAAGGCAAAGGGTACCACTGTCTCCCAGGTCTCGGTTTCCAGGACGCCCCAATGCCCGTCCCGGAAGGCAGTGGTCAGCCCTCCGTAAATGTTCAGGCTGTCGTAGACCACCGGGAGAAGCACCTTGCCGTCCGGGTAGGAGAGGACACCCTGTTTTCCGTCCTTCTCCACCTTGCAGAAGAGGGTCTCCTCCCCCTGCCAATTGCTCCGCAGGCCATCGTAGATAAGGGGGATCAGTACCTTTCCCGAGCGGTCAATGACCCCCCACTTTTCGTTCCGCCGCACCTCAAAGGCCCCGTCGTGATAATACATGCTCTCATAATCGGCCGTCAGCGGGATCATCATTTGGAAATTGCCGTCCAAGGCCCCCATTTTCTCCCCCTGGAATACGATCCAACAGTCCTCCGCCGGACGGGTGATGTAGTCGTAGATCATAGGCACTTTCTCATTGCCCTGGCGGTCCACCACTCCGCAGCGCCTTTCCGTCTCGGTATACTTTACCACCACAAAATACTCTCCGAAATCGCTGTCGAAAATCACCTCTATATTCCGTATCTCGTCATATTCCATAGGGAGGATCTCCTTGCCCTCCCGGTCAAAAAGGCCATAGTGGGCGCCGCTGGCGCTGTATAGCCCCGCCACGATGAGGCCGCCTTCATAGATACAAATCTCATTGTAGGCACAGGGCAAGATCTCATTTCCCGCCGGGTCAATGACACCGTATAAGGCCCCCCGGCCCACCTGGGCCAGACCCTGCTCAAAGGGCAGGGCGTAGTCATACCGGAAGGGGATGACCACCTGGAAATTTTCGTCCATATACCCGGCCTTGCCGTTAAGATACACCCGACGGCGGCCCTCGGAAAGACCGTCGATGCTGTCGTAGATCATGGGCAGCAGTTCCTTGCCCTGAGGGTCCAGAAGGCCGCATTTGGTCTGGGACTCTCCGCTTTCCAGGAGGATTTCCATCTCCACGTTCAAGCTGCCGTCCTCCTGGGGCCAGATGTACTTGTAAATGGCCGGCAGGATCTCCTTGCCCTCCCAGCTATAGAGGCCCTGGGTCTCCCCCTTCTCGCCATATACATACACCTTGATGGTGCCATTCTCCTCGATGGATACATAGTCATAGATGATGGGAATGACCACATTTCCCGCCTTGTCCACCACGCCGTATTTCTTGTTCTGCTCGTTTACCCTCAGATCCTCTCGGTTTACCGCCGAAGCCATGGGCAACAGGCCCAGAACCAGAGACAGGGCGAGCAGCAGGGCCGTCAATCCTCTTTTTTTCATGGCGGGGCCTCCTCAAAAAATAAAATGGACGAAAGGGGTTTCCTTTCGTCCATTTTATCATATTTTCCAGGCCCTTACAATGGGCATTTATGGCTGTTTTACCCCTCGTAGAGAGGATACTTCCCGGTGAGCTGGGCCACCATGGCCCGGATCTCGTCGGCCTTGGTATCAAAGTCCTTGGCCGTCATGGCAATGCACTTGGCGATGACCGCCATCTCAGCCTCCTTGAAGCCCCGGCTGGTGACGGCGGGGGTACCGATGCGCACGCCGCTGGTGACGAAGGGCTTCTCCGGGTCGTTGGGGACGGCGTTCTTGTTGGCGGTGATGTTCACCTCGTCCAGCCGCTTCTCCAGCTCCTTGCCGGTGAGGCCCATCCGGCGGAGATCCAGCAGCATCAGGTGGTTGTCCGTGCCGCCGGAGACCAGGTCGAAGCCCTCGTTGAGAAGGCCCTGGGCCAGGGCGGCGGCGTTCTTCACGATCTGCTCCTGGTAGGCCTTGAACTCGGGCTTCAGGGCCTCTCCCAGAGCGGCGGCCTTGGCGGCGATGACGTGCTCCAGAGGGCCGCCCTGGCTGCCGGGGAAGATGGCGGAGTCGATCTTCTTGGCCAGCTCCTCCTTACAGAAGATCATGCCTCCCCGGGGGCCCCGGAGGGTCTTATGGGTGGTGGTGGTCACCACGTCGGCATAGGGGATGGGAGAGGGATGGCACCCCGCCGCCACCAGGCCGGCGATGTGGGCCATGTCCACGAAGAGGTAGGCCCCCACCTCGTGGGCGATGTCGGCAAAGACCTTGAAGTCGATGATCCGGGGGTAGGCGGAGGCGCCGGCGATGATCATCTTGGGCTTCTCCCGCTTGGCGATCTGGCGCACCTGGTCGTAGTCGATACAGCCGTCGGCGTCCACCCCGTAGGACACCATGCGGTAGTTCTTGCCTGAATAATTGACAGGGGAGCCGTGGGTCAGGTGGCCGCCGTTACTCAGGTCCATGCCCAGCACCGTGTCCCCGTGCTGGCACAGGGCGGCATAGACGGCGTAGTTGGCCTGGGCCCCGGAGTGGGGCTGGACGTTCACATGGTCGGCCCCGAAGAGCTTGCAGGCACGGGTGCGGGCCAGCTCCTCAGCCACGTCCACGCACTGGCAGCCGCCGTAATAGCGGTGGCCGGGATAGCCCTCGGCGTACTTGTTGGTGAGCACGCTGCCCTGGGAGAGCATCACCACAGGACTGGTAAAGTTCTCCGAGGCGATGAGCTCGATGTTTCGCTGCTGGCGCTCATACTCCGCCCAAATGGCGGCCCCCAGCTCCGGATCCTGGGTCTGGATAAAGTCCATCATTTCCTTCAGCATATCCGCATCCCCTTTGCATCATTTTCTTGTCGCCTTTTTTCTTATTCTATGATATGATATTCCTACCGATTCCGTCAAGGGGAGAAACCACCATGAAAAAGAAAGAAAGAGCGGCACTTATTGTTGAAGGGTTGAAAAAGGAATATCCGGAGGGCATCTGTTCCCTGCAATATCCCAAGCCCCATGAGTTGTTATTCTCGGTGCGGCTGTCCGCCCAGTGTACCGATGAGCGGGTGAACCAGGTGACCCCCGCCCTCTATGC
>CAJUSE010000061.1 GCA_910588975.1 uncultured Oscillospiraceae bacterium
TGCCCTTGGTCTCCCGGGTGATGCAGATGGAGCCGCCGCCGATGCCCACCTTGATGAAGTCGGCGCCGCTCTCGGCCAGGAAGCGGAAGCCCTCCCGGTCCACCACATTGCCGGCGCCGATCTTCACGCTGTCACCGTAACGCTCCCGGACGAAGTCGATGGTCTTTTTCTGCCAGATGGAGTAGCCCTCGGAGGAGTCGATGCACAGCACATCGGCCCCGGCCTCCACCAGAGCGGGGACACGCTCGGCATAGTCCCGGGAGTTGATGCCGGCGCCCACCAGATAGCGCTTCTCGGCGTCCTGAAGGCCCAGGGGGTGCTCCTTGTGCTCATCATAGTCCTTGCGGAAAACGAAGTACATCAGATGGTCGTTCTCGTCCACGATGGGCAGGGCGTTGAGCTTGTGGTCCCAGATGATGTCGTTGGCCTCCTTCAGGGTGGTGGAGGCAGAGCCGGTGACCAGCTTCTCCCGGGGGGTCATGAAGTCCTTCACCTTCTCGCTGCCGGTCATACGGGAGACCCGGTAGTCCCGGCTGGTGACGATGCCCAGCAGCTTGCCGGTGGCGGTGGCGTCCTCGGTGATGGCCACGGTGGAGAAGCCGTTCTGGGCCTTGAGGGCCAGAACGTCAGCCAGGGTGTGCTCGGGGGTCAGGTTGGAGGCCGAGACAACAAAGCCGGCCTTGTGGCTCTTCACCCGGCGGACCATGGCGGCCTCATCCTCAATGGACTGGGAGCCGTAGATGAAGGAGAGCCCCCCTTCCTTGGCCAGGGCGATGGCCAGGGTGTCGTTGGACACCGACTGCATGATGGCCGAGACCATGGGGATGTTCAGGCTGATGGGGCACTCCTCCTGCCCCTTGCGGTAGCGGACCAGAGGAGTCTTGAGAGAGACGTTGTCGGGAATGCAGTCCTCGCCGGTGTAACCGGGGACCAGCAGATACTCGCTGAAGGTGTGAGAGGGCTCGGAATAGTAGAATGCCATTGTGGGGTACCTCCTTTTTTATTTGAAATATTTTACGGCATTGACAAACAGGTGCATATCCTTGGGGCCCGGGATGTTCTTGTAGAGATGCTTGCCCACACGCTCGGCGTGGCACATCTTACCGAAGACCCGGCCATCGGGGGAGGTAATGCCCTCAATGGCGCACAGCGAGCCGTTGGGATTGAAGGTGGTGTCCATGGTGGGTGCTCCGCTGAAGTCCACATACTGGGTGGCGATCTGACCCTTGGCGGCAAGCTCCTTTACCAGGGCCTCGGGGGCCAGGAACCGGCCTTCGCCGTGGGAGACGGGAATGGTATACACGTCCCCCACCTGGGTGCCCTGGAGCCAGGGGGACAGGGTGGAGCTGACCCGGGTGTGGACCATCTTGGCCTGGTGGCGGCCAATGGCGTTGTAGGTCAGGGTGGGGCAGTTCTCGTCGGTGTCGATGATCCTGCCGTAGGGCACCAACCCCAGCTTGATAAGGGCCTGGAAACCGTTGCAAATGCCCAGCATGAGGCCGTCTCGCTGCTCCAGAAGGGCGGTGACCTGCTCCTTCACCGCCGGATTGCGGAAGAAGGCGGTGATAAACTTGGCGCTGCCGTCGGGCTCGTCGCCGCCGGAGAAGCCGCCGGGGATAAAGACCATCTGGGCATCCTTCAGCTTTTTGGCGAAGGTATCCACGCTCTGGGCCACGTCGGCGGCGGTCAGGTTGCGAATGACCACGATCTCCCCGTCGGCGCCGGCTTCCAGAAGGGCCCGCTGGGAGTCATACTCGCAGTTGGTGCCGGGGAAAACAGGGATGAGGGCACGGGGCCGGGCGGTCTTGACCGCCGGAGCGACCACTGTCTTGGGCTCGTAAGAGAAGGCGGGGATGGCCTTGCTGTCCTCCTCCACCTTGGTGGGGTAGACCCCGGCCAGGACGGCTTCGTTGAGGGCAAAGAGCTCCTCGATGGAGGCCTCCTCCCCCTGGATGGTGATGGTGGGGGCGACGGTGGTGACACCGATACGCTCCACCCCGGGCAAGTCCACATCCTCGGTGAGCTCGGCGATGATCATGCCGGGGGAGGGGGAGTACCAGGCGGGGGGAAGATCGGCCTGGTCCGTAAAGCCGATGCGGTTGCCGAAGCTCATCTTCATGATGCCCTCGGCCAGGCCGTTCTCAACTGCCCAGGCGGCCTTCACCTTACCCTGTTGGCACAGGCTGTGGAATCGCTCCCACAGCTTGGTCTGCTCGCCAGGATCGGGGACAAAGCGGTAGACCGGGTGGCCGGCCTCCTTGAACTCGGGGGTGATGATCTCACCAGCCAGAATGGGGGCAATGGCAAAGGAGATGAGGGTGGGGGGGACGTCCAGGTCGTTGAAGGTGCCCGACATGGAGTCTTTGCCGCCGATGGCGGCGGTGCCGAACTCCAGCTGGGCCGTGAGGGCACCCAGCAGGGCGGAGAAGGGCTTGCCCCAGCGCTTGGGCTCCTCCCGGAGCCGCTCGAAGAACTCCTGCATGGAGAGGTAGGCCTTTTGATAGTCTGCCCCGGCGCAAACTAGCTTGTTCAGGGAGTTGACCACGGCGGAATGGGCCCCGATGAAGGGGTCAATGCTCATCTGGTCGGGGTCGCAGCCCCAGGCCATGACGCTGGCCTGGTCGGTCTCCTGGCCGGGCAGGACGGGGAGGAGGGCGGCCATGGCCTGGGCGGGGGTGCCCTGGGTCTTGCCGCCATAGGGGACCAGCACGCTGCCTGAGCCGATGGAGGCGTCGAAGCGCTCCACCAGGCCCCGGCGGGAGGCGGTTTTCAGGCTGCCTGCCATGTCACGGAGGTCCTTGAACAGGGGCTTGGCAAAGCCCCGGCGGTCGGGGGTGGGGACGCTGACGGCGGCGTGCTTCACGGCGCCGTTGGTGTTGAGGAAGGCCCGGCTCAGGTTGGCGATGGTCTCCCCACGCCAGGTCATGACCATCCGGGGGCTTTCGGTGACCAGGGCCACCCGGTAGGCCTCCAGGTTCTCCGCCTGGGCGGCGGCGATGAAGGCGTCCACGTTCTCGGGGGCCACCACCACGGCCATGCGCTCCTGGCTCTCGGAGATGGCAAGCTCGGTGCCGTCCAGGCCCTCGTACTTCTTGCGCACGGCGTCCAGGTCGATCTCCAGCCCGTCGGCCAGCTCGCCGATGGCCACGGCCACGCCGCCGGCGCCGAAGTCGTTGCACCGCTTGATAAGCCGGGTGACCTGGGCGTTGCGGAACAGCCGCTGGAGCTTGCGTTCCTCGGGGGCGTTGCCCTTCTGGACCTCGCTGGCCATGGTCTTGAGGGAGGTGGAGTTGTGGCTCTTGGAGGAGCCGGTGGCTCCGCCGATGCCGTCCCGGCCGGTGCGG
>CAJUSE010000062.1 GCA_910588975.1 uncultured Oscillospiraceae bacterium
TCAAGGCGTAACTGCTCGGTATCATCATACTTCACGGGCAGCTACAAGGCAAGAAATTATTTTAAATGCCTTTGCCGATAAAACAGCAAAGGCATCATTTGTGGAGTTCTTTTGTAAGCCATGTAGTAATGGTTCGATGGATAAATTGTTTGTTTGCTTTGGTTACCGCCATGTTATGCTCGCTCAAAATCAAAATCGGGTCTTTCATCAAAACCGCCTCCAGTAAACTTTATGAAGTATAATATATGAAATATGAAAAAGCAGACGTGATCTACACATCTGCCATTTCTTAGTCTGCCCTACTTATATCTGTGGTTTTTATCAGTGAAATCGCATTTCTTCATACAGCCAGCAACTTCTATCAAGATTTCACGTTCGTTGGGAACCGCTCCATTGAGCACCCGCTCAAGCAACTCATTCAGCACCCGCCCCACCTCTGGCCCTGGGGCGATACCGGCGGCGATGACGTCCCGGCCGCTGACAGCCAGGTCTTTCAGTGAGAAGCACTGTCCCTGGGCGACGATCTCCTTTGCCTTCGCTTTCATCTCCTCCAGATCAGCGAGGCGATCCTTGACCAGCTCATAGCTCTGTCCCATTCCGTCCGCACGCTTGACCTCCAGAAGCTGGAAAAAGGTCTCCGGGCCCAGACGGCCCAGCCATTTGCGGATGAAGCGCTCCCGGCAGGGAATCTGCACATCGTGATGCTCCACCAGGGTGACCACCCGCTCCCGGGTCCTGTTGTCGAATTTCAGTGTCCGGAGCATCTGGTCGGCCAGCTTGGCGCTGATGGCGGGATGGCCATAGAAGTGGTCCACCCCGTTTTCGTCTGTGGACTTGCATCTGGGCTTGCCGATATCATGGAGGAGCATGGTCAGCCGCAGAACCAGGTCAGGCGGCGACGCCTCCACCGTATGGATGGTGTGCTCCCAGCCGCCCCAGCAGTGCCAGGGGTTATTTTGCTCCAGGGTAACCAACGTCCCCAACTGAGGCCAGAACTGGCAGAACACATCCGGGTACTGCCGCAGGATTTCCCCCACATTCGGCCCGGTCAGCAACTTACACAGCTCCACATTGATCCGCTCCGCCGCCACATGCTCCAGCATGTGGCGGTTTTCATAGATCGCCTGGGCGGTCATTTCCTCAATCTCATAACCAAGCACAGCGGCAAACCGAAGCGCCCGCATGACCCGCAGGCCGTCCTCCTGGAATCGGTGGGCGGGCTCCCCTACGTAGCGGATCAGGCCGGCCTGAATGTCAGCCGACCCGCCGAAAGGGTCCCGCAGGCTGCCGTCCAGCCCCATGGCGATGGCGTTCATGGTAAAATCCCGCCGGGCCAGGTCTGCCTCCAGGCTGGAGACAAACTCTACAAAATCCGGGCGGCGGCTGTCGGAGTAGAGGCCCTCAGTGCGGTAGGTGGTGATCTCGTAGGGCTCACTCTCCTCCAATACGGTGACGGTACCGTGCTTCAGCCCGGTCTCGATGATCCGCTGCCCAGTGAAGCAGGCCTCCGTCTCCTCGGGGCGGGCGGAAGTGCAGATATCCCAGTCGTGGGGTTCGACGCCCCGAAGCAGGTCCCGGACGCAGCCGCCTACTAGATATGCCTCATAGCCGGCGTCGGTAAGAGTCTGGAGGATTTTCTGCGCTCCAACAGGAATTTCAAATTTCATCCCGCACCATCCTTTCGTTGATTTCCACCCGGAATGTCTCGGCATAGGTCAAATCATTCATTTATGAAAAAGATCAGCAATGCTCCAATATATCTTCCAATAATGCTTGCAGTGTTGCATCTCCTTTAAAAGCGCATTTGACGACTAAACCGTTACTGCGGAAGAAATATGGATTTCCGTTCATTTGTTGAAGCACGCTGGTTAATCGTTGTTCTACAGATAGTGAGGTGTCAATATGGACATCCTTAATATCCACTAATGTTGATGGATCAATATCTCGTACAT